>DAOTXX010000154.1:0-48066 GCA_034434835.1 Thermoflexales bacterium
ACTGATTCCGATAAAAGTCGGCGTCCCAACTGCTCCCGCTGCCCGTGTTCTTGACGACGTTGTTGCCGCCGTCATTGTATGGCACCGTTTGGTAGGTATCATACGTCCAGAGGGTCGTGTTCTTGCTGTCGAATGGATCGGTCAGCGTGTAATTGGGCGCGCCGCCGATCGAGCGCGGCGCGTCCACCAGCCAGGCCACATTCCCCACGTTGTCGTAGGCGTAACGCAAGTCCATCAGCGGCTGGCCGCTCTTTTCGGTGCGAAGGCGCCACAAGCGGCCATACGATCCAACGCCCAGTCCAGGTCGCGCGTCCCACGCGCCGCCCAGACCGAAATAACCATAGCGCGTCTGCACGCCATTGCCATACGTCATCTGCGTCAACTGGCCCATCGCGTTGTAGGTCATGTTGTTGGCATAGTTCAGGTTGTACGTCGCGCTGCGCACCTGCGTCAATTGTGCGGCGTTGTTATAAGTCTGCGTGACGACTTCGCCGCTGGGATAGGTCATGGTGATGACGCGGTCCATCGCGTCGTAGGCGTAGGAGGTGTTGAACGTCCCCGCGCCGGTGATGGTCTTGCTTTCGCTCGTCACGCGCCCGCGTTTATCATAGATCCAACTCGTGATTCCCGTTGTATCGGTCATCACCGTGCGGCGGCCCTTGCCGAATTGGCTCACGCCATCGTAGGCGTCGTAGCCGTAACTGGCCAGCCATGTGCCCGTCGAGTTGTCGCGCCGCTTTTCGACCAGGCGATTGAGTTCATCGTACTTGAACCACAAGGTCTGGCCTTTGGCATCGGTCTGCGTCTTGAGGTTGCCCGCCAGGTCATATGTGTAAGACCACTGGCCCATGTCCGGGTCCTGCATCCCGGTCTTGCGACCCAGCGCGTCATAGGTGATGGTCGTCACGTTGCCCGCCGCGTCCGTCACCTGGGTCAGGTTGTTCATCACGTCGTAGGCGTAGCGCGTGGTGTTGAAGGTCATTTCGTCATAGTTGTCCAGGCTCAAAACGCCTGCCTTGACCTGTGTCATAAAATGCCAACTTAGCCCGGCCCAGGCACTGCCTTTCACCTCGCGCCGCTCAGCGCGCGCCGCCGGGTTATCTTGCTCCCATATTTCCACAATGAACTCGCCATTGCCGCCGAGCTTAAGCAAGCCGCGATACCATACGCCTGTGCGCAATGCCATCAAAGTGACCAAGTTGCCCACCGTACCCTCATAGGTGACCCGATGAATGGTCCCGTTCTCGATATGGAGGCCCCAACGTCGGTAGTTGGACTGCGCCCAAGTTCCGCTGTCCAGGAACAGCGTCGAGGCGGCTGTGTCAGGCTCATGTTTAAAGGCAAAGGCAACTCCCTTGCCATCACTCAGGTTGTAAGACGGACGATGGACGTTGGTGCCCCACCCGGCTCCATCACCCGTGAGCCGCACCACTCCACCCGTTTCGCTGACCGCGCCTCCAGTGTTCCAGCCTGTCAGTGCGCCATCCCCAAAGTCGTCGGTCCAATCCACCAGCGTCTCATCCACTGCTGTCAACCGGCCAAAGGCATCGCTGAACGAGAGCTTGACGTGCCGGTTGGCGTCCTCGGCTACTTGCAATCCTGCTCCATAGATTGAAGCGCTGCGGGTGCCATCCGGGTTGACCGTGAGCACCGGCCGTCCCAGCGCGTCGTAAGCAGTCTTGGTCCAGACCGTGCCGACCCCGGTGCTGCTATTACCCAGTTCAAGGCTGTACAGGTGCGTACGCTGACGCGCGTTAGCCACCGAGACGCCCCCGAAAAAGCCCTCGTAAACGCGGACGAGCACCTGGTTGATCTGGTCGCGATTATTCGCGCCAGCAAAGTTCAGATCCACGGTTCCATCCGTCCAGTCGCCCAGATAGTGATAGCCGTTCCCATCGCTGTTGCCGGTACCGTCCGCATCGTGGATGTACACACGGATCTTGCGATTCCCATTGCAGCCCCCATCACACCAGGTGTAGAACTTGACCCGCAGTACGTCGAACCCTCGCCAGTCTTGCGGGGCAAAACTCAACCGGTAATCCGCGTACTCGTCCTGGCCATCGCCATCGCTATAGACGTCCCAGTAGTTGATGTCGTCGCGGACAATACCCGGGGGGTTCTCCCAGGCGTACCATGGCCCCTCGACGCGCACTCCTGCCTGGGCGCCCACCGAACCCCGCGCGTCCACTCCATTTTCAAAATCGGCCAACAGGGTCGAGTCCTTGTAGGCGGTCACCACCTTGCCATCCGGCGTGGTGGCATAGGTGTACTGGGGCAAATAGTAAGGCGCGCTCTGTTGGGCTACCTGCCCGCGGGCATCATAAGTGGTGTATTGATGGACTTCTTGTCCACCCCCCGAGCAGGTCCAGTTCGGCCCCGGCCCCTGTCGCTCGACCAGGCGGCCCAGCCCATCATAGTACAGGCGCTCCCAGTTGCCCAATCCGCCTGAGCACCAGGCCAGCCCGGCCGTGCCGCGCACCAGCTTGGTGATCATCAACGGCCAACGATCCGTGAGTGGCTTGTCGCCTCCATCGTAATAGTTGTATTCTTCGGTGGGATAATCCAGGCTGTCGTCGGGTCGGACGACTTTTTTCAGCCGCCCGAACGTATCGTAGCGATACAAAGTGCTCGCGCCGTTGGCGTCGGTCACCGTCAAGGGCAGGCCCAGCGCCAGGTCGTAGCCCGTCTGGACAGATTGGCCTTTGGGGTTCGTGACCTGCACCGGGTAGAGATGGTACACGCCATCGTAAGCTATCGTCGTCGTGCGCGGACCGGCAGTGGCAAACGCGCTATCGGTCCCGTAACCATCGTATGTCATTTCCGTCACGCGATTCCCCCAGGCATCATACGTGTAGCGCGTGTCAATGAATTGGTTGGGCGTGACGCCGGTCCAGCGCCGAACTGCCGTCAGCTGGCCCAGGTGGTCGGGTGGCGCGTTGTAGGCTGGATTGTTCGAGTAGCTGTACCGGGTCGAGGCATCCAAGACCCAATCATAGATCCATGCATACGGGATCAGCTCCCAGCGATACACACTTTCTTCAGCGGACTTGTTGATGATCCATTTGGCAGTATTGGGATAATAGCTCCACTGGGTTTTGCGGTACGGCGTATTGCTGCCGTCGGCATATTCGATCTTGGCCGTCATGTTGCCGTATTGCGCGCCGCCTTGCCTGGCCGGGTCGTACTCGAACGCCGTCCAACTCACCTGGCCGTCCTGCGTCGTCGTGACGGCCTGGGCGTACGTAAACGTGGTCGCCCCAAAGCCTACATTCGTCCACAGCGTGTTCTGTTGCTGCATCACCACGCCGGTCGCGGGATTGAGCTGCCGGGACTCGTATTCTCGCCCCACGCGCCAATTTTGGTCAATGTGAAACTTGTGTACGCTCTGGGCCAGCGCCTCGCCCGACGCGCCCCACTGCGTCTGTGTGACCACACTGTGTCCGACCAGCGGCCCCTTCACGTCCCTCCCGGCCAGGATCACCCCCCGCGACGTGCACGGCCCGACGACCCAGGTGTATCCTCCATCATACGACACCCACCGGTCGTAGCAGGCCGCGCCATAGGCATAGGTCGTGCTGATGGCCGGGCTGCCAGCGATCCCGCCCCAAGACAGTATCCCGCGCACGCGAAAGCTGCGATCCACACTTGTGTCCGGGTCGCCATCCCATTCGTAAGCAATGTCGGTGACGCCGCCATAGCCATTGTCCACGCGAACCAATCGTGGCAAGGGAGCGGTGCAGCTTGGCCCAGTGCCAAACCCCTCGATGCTATAGGCGAATGTCTGGATCGGCAAGCTGGCGTTGCCATCTCCGTTCTTCTCGCGAATTCCGCTCAACGTGGTGAAGGTCACCGGGTCTCGGTGACAGTGGCCGCTAAATATCTTGGTCACTGAGCCGCGCAGCAACTCGTATTCGCGCACCTTAGCTTTGACGCCAACGTGATCAGTGTTCCACATCTCGATCCGGTCTATGGTCGGCCATTGACCACTCGTGCCCGGCAATTTAATCTCCGAAAGGCCCGAGTTATACGTGATGTTTCGCAGCGTGCTGCGAACCTCTTCCCACTCCTCGTACGTAAAGTTCATCGTATTGCCGAACGAATCAGTGAGGGTATCCACGCGCCAGCGCCGCGCGGCCTTGTCGGGGACACGCCCCCGGTAGCCTGCCACTGCAGGGTGGCAGTGCCCTGCCGGGTGTGGAACGCAGATATGGTCTGCGACTTGCTCCGAGTTGGTAGTGTAGCCCAGTCGCGCCTCGGTGCCATCAGGCAGCCGCACGATCCAGTATTCGCCAGTCACGTTGACTGGGCTGCCATTGTTTCGAGTATCGTTGCGCCGCTCCACATAGAGCCACGGCGCATCTTTGGCATAATATCGCCCATCTCCCTGGCCAGAACTGACCAGTTCATACGCTGTGCCGTTCACTAACAGCGAAAAATCGTCCCCAAAACCTTTGCCGAATAGCTGCTCGTTCTTGGTATAGGGATCGTCCCACCACCAAGTTTCGTACCACCGCTCGCGCGAAATGTCCATCACGTCTATGGACCAACCATCGGCAATTGGGCCAGTATCTACCCATGACCACTCGTCCCCGTTGCGTCCATTCATGCGCGCGCTGTTGTACGAAAGCGTCAGTTGCGGCTGCAGCCCGTTCCGTCCGGCCGGCGCTTGCAGAGGTATCTGGATGGCGGCCGAGCCGCTGAACAGATTGGCCGTGGGCGGATTGTACACAAAAGACCATACGCCGGGCGGATTGCCGGTAATACCACCTCCATAGCCGCTAAAATGCTCCAATCGCGCCGCGATCGTCCCAGCTTTGCGATCCACCTGGACAAGGGGCACTTCGCTCCACAGGCCCTCCGGCGTTTTGAAAGCCAAAAACGGTCGCAAGCCTTCCGGCAGATTCTCCAGGTCCACCAACTCCTTCAGGCTCACCGTCACCGTCACCGGCCGGGCAAACTGGGATTCGGGCGCTTCCAGGTCGAACTCGATGGCGACCCGGCTCTCGCGTGCGCGCGGCGTGGCGATCTGCACGGCCTTCTTTGGCCGATAGTGCACTTCCACATCCTGGCGCAGTGCGCCCTCGGGAAAATCCAATTTCACCCGGCCGTCCGCTGAGAGCACCTGCCCTCCCTTCGAGCCAACCCTGCCCAGAGCCTCCATCGGCCTTGGCTCAGGCGTGGGCTGGAGCGAGGGCAATACGGTCGCCTCCACCTCCGGCGCAGGCGTCGCCAGCGGACTGGCAAACGTGGCAAGCGAGGTGTCAAGAGTAGAGGGTAAAGTGTGGAGAGCGGAGGGTGGAGAGTCGAGTGGAGCAGCAGACACTCTGGCCTCTGACCCCCGCAATCCAAAATCGGCAATCGCAAATCGAAAATCCAAAGTCGGCATGCTGGACAGCACCAGGCTGATCGCCACCAACCAGCGGACCAAGGACACCATGGCATGACGCTGCGTGAACATGACAATGCCTCCGCGATGAGGTATAGGAGTCTGCTACACGCTACCTTATGGGCGCAAGCGCCTCTCATTCTACCATAGGCCATTCACCCAACCATGCACCCAACATTCACCCAACCACACGCCGAATTCACATTTTCTCATTATGGTCATCTACTTTTCGAGAGTTATGCGAGGTTTTTATGTTGGCTTACGTGTCGTACAATCGGTCAAAACAGCCTGGTCGCGCCAAACGGTCAGAATACCGTTAGAACACACCCCCTCTCACACCCGATGTCGAGGATACGACCCCAAGACTCGCAGCATGAGCGCGTATTCCGCCAGATGATCGAGCGCGCGGCTCGAGACCAGGTCACGAGTCGAGCCGACGAAATCAATGTAAAAAAGATACTCCCACGGCTTGCCCACCAGCGGGCGCGATTCGATCTTGGTCAGGTCCAAATCGCGCAGCGCAAAGACGCTCAACGCCTTGAACAGCGAACCCGGCACGTTGCGCAGCGTAAAAACGATCGAGGTCTTGGCATCGGGGCCTGGCTCGACCGGCTCCCGCGCCATCGCCAAAAAGCGAGTGAAATTCGCCGGGTCATCTTCGATGCCTTCGGCCAGGACCGCCATACCGTACACCTCGGCCGCCCGCCGCGAAGCAATCGCCGCGACCGTCGGATCGCCTCGCTCGCGGATCAACCGCACACTGCCGGCCGTATCGTACGCCGCCTCGGACTCGACGCCGGGCAGCTTGCGCACGTACCCTTCACATTGAGCCAGCGCCTGCGGATGGCTGATGATCTTGCGAATCTCACCCAATCCCACGCCGGGATGCGCGATCAGGCAGTGCTGCACGCGGAGATAATGCTCGCCCACGATCGTCAGCGAGTGTTGCAGCAGCAAATCATAATTGCGATGGATACTGCCGGCCAGCGAGTTTTCGATCGGCACCATCCCAACGTCACACGCGCCGGATTCGACGGCGGCAAAGACCGCATCGAACGTTTCGCAGGGAACGGTGACCGTGCTTGCGCCCCAATGTTCCAGCGCGGCCGCTTCCGAATACGCGCCCGGCTCACCTTGAAATGCCACTCGCATCGTCATATGAACCTACGGTGTGACCCAATCTGATTGATGTGTAGGGGCAACCCTCGCGGTCGCCCTCCCCTTCCCTCTCCGCAGCGAAGAGGGAAGGGGAGGGTAAGGGAGGGGTTAGGAAAGGTCAAAAACGCGGCATCCGCGCCATGATCTCATCCGTCATCTGCCTCGTCGTCAGGCCGCCGCCCAAATCGGCCGTGCGACAGCCCGAGGCCAGCGCGCGGTCCACCGCAAACTCGATCGCTGCCGCTTCGCGTTCCAACTTGAGCGAGTGCCGCAGCAAAAGCGCCGCGCTCAGGATCGTCCCGACCGGGTTGGCGATGCCCTGGCCTGCAATGTCCGGGGCCGAGCCGTGAATCGGCTCATACAGCCCGGGGCCAGTTTCGCCCAACGACGCCGAAGGCAGCAGTCCCATCGAACCCACCAGCACGGCCGCCTCGTCGGTCAAAATGTCGCCGAACATGTTCTCGGTCACCAGCACGTCAAAGCTGGCAGGTCGGGCGACCAGTCGCATCGCAGCCGTATCCACCAGCACGTGCTCAAGCGTAACGTCTGGGTGTTCTG
Organism: Thermoflexales bacterium; assembly: GCA_034434835.1. Lineage (GTDB taxonomy): Bacteria > Chloroflexota > Anaerolineae > Fen-1058 > Fen-1058 > JBGLNJ01. The sequence goes on from DAOTXX010000154.1 coordinate 7,103, forward strand.
CGCCAATCCTCGTGGCGATCTGCCGCCAGAGCCGCGAAGATTCCAACACATTGGCCTTGTCCACCGAAGCGACCTTTTTGCGGCGACCCTGCGCCAGTCGGAACGCCAGCTCGACGACGCGGCGTATCTCGTCATCGTAATACTCTAGCGTATCCACTGCACATTCGTGGCCGTCACGCCACTCTCGCCCCTTGGGCTGACCAAAGTACAACCCGCCCGTCAACTCGCGCACAACCAACACATCCACGCCCGCCAGCCGGTCCGGTTTGAGCGGCGAAGCGTCTGCCAGGCTGGGATGCACACGCACCGGGCGCAGGTTGGCAAACACGCCCAGCCCTTTGCGCAGCGCGAGCAGCCCCTGCTCAGGCCTCACCGGAGCCGCCGGGTCATCCCACTTGGGACCGCCCACCGCGCCCAACAACACCGCATCGGCCGCCCGGCAATCGGCCAGCGTCTCATCCGTCAGCGCCGTGCCGTAACGATCGATCGCGCCGCCGCCGATCAATCGCTCGACATACTCGAACACATGCCCATACCGCCCCGCAACCGCCTCCAACACGCGCACGGCCTCGCGCACCACTTCGGGGCCAATCCCATCGCCGGGAAGCAGGACTAGTTTGGCTTTCATAACGTTCCTATGCCCCTGACAAGTTCACCCTGTCACCTTGTCACCCTGTCACCCCGTCACCTTGTCACCCCATCACCCCGTCACCTTGTCACCTTGTCACCCTGTCACCCTGTCACCCCATCACCCCTTCACCCCGTCATCGTCAACCCATATTCTACAGCATCGGCCAGCGCGCGCCAGCTTGCCTCGATGATATTCGTGCTCGCGCCGACCGTGCTCCAGCGCCGGGTCCCGTCTTGCGTGTCAATCAACACGCGCGTCGTAGCCGCCGTGCCGTTTTCGCCGTCGAGGATGCGGACTTTGTAATCTACCAGACGAAAATTGGCGACCGAGGGATAGTGTGTGATGAGCGCCTTGCGCAGCGCCGCATCGAGCGCGTTCACCGGGCCATTGCCTTCTGCCGCCGTGTGCAACACCGCGCCGTTGACTCGCACCTTGACCGTCGCTTCAGCGAAAATGCCACGCCCCAGCCGATGCTCGACCGTCGCGGAAAAATCGATCAGCTCAAAGGGCGGCGTGTAACCCGGCTCCTGACGCTTGAGCATCATCGCCACCGAAGCCTCGGCCGCCTCGAACGAAAAGCCCCGCGCTTCCAGCAGCTTGATCTCGTCGAGCACGCCCGTGACCTGCGCCGCATCGGTGATCGCCAGGCCATACTCTTCGGCCTTGCTCAGCAAATTGCCGCGCCCGGCCAGCTCGCTCACCACCACGCGCGGACGATTGCCCACGAGCGTCGGGTCAATGTGTTGATACGAATGTCCATTGCGCCGCATCGCCGCACCGTGCAGGCCGCCCTTGTGCGCAAAAGCCGAACGGCCCACATAAGCCAGATGCTCATCAGGCGCAAGGTTAGCCACCTCCGCGATGAAATGCGCCAGCTCGTACAGCCGCTCGAGGTGACCTTCCGGCAGACAGCGCAGGCCCATTTTTAACTCGAGATCGGCGATGACGGAACACAGATTGGCATTGCCGCATCGCTCGCCATAACCGTTGATCGTGCCCTGCACGTGAAGCGCGCCTTCGCGCACCGCCGCGAGCGAATTGGACACCGCGCACTCGCCATCGTTGTGCGCGTGAATGCCCAGCGGTGTCCCCAGCGCAGCGAGCGCAGCCTTGACCGCCCGCGTCGCTTGCGTGATTTCCCACGGCATCGTCCCGCCGTTGGTATCGCACAACACCAACACCTCTGCACCGCCGCGCGCCGCCGCCCGTAAAGTTTCGAGCGCGTAGGCCGGGTCCGCTTTGTAACCGTCGAAAAAATGCTCGCCGTCATAGATCACGCGCCGCCCCTGCGACCGCAAAAACGCCACGCTCTGCTCGATGATGCGCAAATTGTCGTCGAGCGTCGTCCGCAGCACGTCCGTCACGTGCAGCGTCCACGACTTGCCGACGACCGTGCAAACCGACGTGCCCGCGTCGAGCAGCGCCCGGAGGTTGGCGTCATCTTCGGGCCTGCCCTGCGCACGGCAGGTCGAGCCGAACGCCGTGATCGCCGCGTGCGCCCACTGCATATCCCGCGCGCGCTCAAAGAACTCGGCGTCTTTGGGATTCGAGCCGGGCCAGCCGCCCTCGATGAACGCCACGCCCAGTTCATCTAGCTTGCGAGCGATACGCAGCTTGTCCGCGCACGAAAACGAAATGCCCTCGCGCTGTGCGCCATCTCGCAATGTCGTATCATAAATCTGGATCTTCATAGGATTTCTGATTTTAGATTGCTGATTGTAGATTTCTGATTGTTGATTCCGGGGGGCCAATCAGCAATCAGCAATCGGCAATCAGCAATCTCAAAGCTTCGTACTTTTCGATCTGCTTTTCAAATCCCATCAGGTAACCCAACTCGTCCACGCCTTTGAGCAGGCAGGTTTTGGAAAAACCGTCAATCGGAAAAGAGACGCTATGGCCGGTGGGCAGCGTCAGCGTTTGAGTCGCCAGGTCAATCGTCACTTGAGCCAAGGGGATCTCGGCCAGCACCTCCAAAAGCATCCGGTGAGCTTGCACATCTACCACCACCGGCAGCAAACCATTTTTGAGCGCGTTGCTGCGAAAGATGTCGGCAAACGAGGTCGAGATGACGGCGCGAAAGCCAAAGCCAGTGAGCGCCCACGGCGCATGTTCGCGCGACGAGCCGCAGCCAAAGTTATCGCCGGCCAACAAAATCTGCGCCCCTTGATATTCCGGCTGATTCAGGACAAAGTCGGGCCTGGGCGTACCATCGGCATCGTAACGCCAATCCGCAAACAGATGATCCCCCATGCCGCTTTTATCGGTCGCCTTGAGGAATCGCGCCGGGATGATCTGATCCGTGTCAATGTTGTCCACTGGCAGCGGGACCACGCGAGAAACAAGAGTCGTAAATTGAGCCATAGGATTTTGGATTGTGGATTGAGCCTGAATCAAAAATCAGCAATCTATACTGGTCGGAAATGATTTCAATGCAATCGGAGTCAAGGCTTTAGCCGGAATTAGCCGCAAGAACCGGCTGAAGCCTCGATTCCAATGCACCCGTTCGATTTCTGCTCAGTATACAATCAGCAATCTACAATCAGCAATTTTCCCGGTCACCGCCGCGGCCGCTGCCGTGAGCGGGCTGGCCAGGAACGTCCGCCCGCCTTTGCCCTGCCGCCCCTCAAAGTTGCGGTTGCTCGTGCTGACGGCGTACTGACCGGGTTCGAGCTGATCGCCATTCATCGCAATGCACATCGAGCAGCCCGGCTCGCGCCACTCGGCGCCCGCCTCTGAAAAGATGCGATCCAACCCTTCGGCTTCGGCCTGCCGCTTGATCGCCTGCGAGCCGGGGACAATGAGCGTCCGCACGTTCGGCGCGACCTGGCGGCCTCGCAAGACCTGCGCCACCGCCCGCAGGTCGGCCAACCGTCCGTTGGTGCAACTGCCGATGAATACCACGTCCACTGGATGATCGAGCAGCGATTGCCCCGGCCTCAAGTCCATGTAGCGCAGCGCCTTTTCGAGCGCGGCCTTTTGGCTGGCATCTGTCACATCGTCCGGATCGGGGATGCGAGCCGTGATCGGCATCCCCAGGCCGGGATTCGTCCCATAAGTGATCATCGGCTCAAGCGTCGAAGCATCGAGCGTCACCATCTTGTCATAGACGGCGCCTTCGTCCGTTGGTAATTGTCGCCACCGGGCCACAGCGCGATCCCACGCTTCGCCCTGGGGCGCACATTCGCGCCCGGCCAGGTACTCGAAGGTCGTATCGTCCGGCGCGATCAGTCCCGCGCGCGCGCCGCCTTCGATGGACATGTTGCAGATGGTCATGCGCTGCTCCATGTCGAGCGCGCGGATGGCCGGGCCGGCGTATTCGAACACGTAACCGGTGCCGCCCCCTACGCCGATCTGGGCAATGAGCGCGAGGATGATGTCTTTGGCCGAAACGCCCGGCCCAAGTTTCCCCTCGACGCGCACCTGGCATGTTTTGGGCCGGCGCTGGAGCAGGCACTGGGTCGCCAGGACGTGCTCGACCTCGCTGGTCCCGATGCCAAACGCCAGCGCCCCAAACGCGCCATGCGTCGAAGTGTGGCTGTCGCCGCAGACGATCGTCATCCCCGGCTGCGTGAGGCCCAACTCCGGGCCGATGACGTGGACAATGCCCTGATGGGGGCTATCCAATCCGTACAGCGGGATACCAAACTCGCGGCAGTTGTCTTCGAGCTGCCGAATCTGCTTGCGACACAAGTCGTCGGCAAACGCCAATCGCCCATCGGGGTCGCCGGGGCGCGCGGGCAAGGTGGGCACGCCGTGATCTACCGTTGCGGCTGTCTTGTCCGGGCGACGCACTCGCAGCCCGCGTGCGCGCAGCCCGGCGAACGCCTGCGGCGACGTGACCTCGTGGACGAGGTGCAAGTCAATATAGAGCACGGCGGGCGCATCCGGCTCTTGCGCCACGACGTGCCGATTCCAGATTTTCTCAAACAGCGTCAGAGGTTGAGTCATAAACTTTTCAGGCCGCCAGTCCACGAGTGCGCGCCCACCGGTCAAAGAACGATTCAACCGGCAGGTTCATCCGGTTGCTGGAACGGACAGCGAGATCGTATCCGTCCTGGCGGTCCGCCTCGGCATGGTCCGCCAGCGCCGTGAGATCCCAGCCGCCGGGAAGCGTCCTGAGCCTGGGAAAGGCCTCACGCCAATTCGGGCCAGTGTCAATTTGCGGGTTGAATACGGGTGTCATATCAGCTCCTTGCGCGGTCCTGTTTTGCGCTTTTGTGTTTATCCTCATCCCTGTCAACGAATCGCCTTCGGCGCCACGAATCAACGAATGAGCGCGGCCAGCGGGCCTGCCCCCTCCAACTCCCCCCGCTTCGCAGGGGGAGGGCATGTTTAGCGGCAGAAACTTGTGCTTGGCGTGCCCGCGCGGGGATGAATTCCCCGCGCTACAGGACGACGCCTGATGAATCAGGCTAAAGGTGGCTTCAGCCAGCGCCGCTGGGTAGACCGGCGATTCATAGCCGGTCGTCCCTGCGGAAGGACGCGCAAGTTTCTGTTTTATGCAGGCTGAAGCGTGCACTCTAACCTCAAGTTGACACGCATGAACGGCGAACCTGTTTTTCTGCTGGCACCTGTCCACCTCGGGCCACCAGCAGCTTGTTCAGCGCCGCCAGGTACGCCTTGGCGCTGGCGACGATGATGTCGGTGTCCGCGCCGTGACCGCCGAACGTGCGGCTGTATTCGACCTCTTTCTGCGCGTCGAGCGCGCAATGACCGTTGCTGCCTTCGATCCGCACCGTCACTTCGCCGAGTGCGTCAATGCCTTCAGTCACGGCGTGAACGGCAAACTCGAGCAAGGTATTGGGCGCGCACACGATCGCATCAATCGCCTTGTACGTCGCATCCACCGGGCCGGTGCCGATCGCCGCGTGCATGTGCAGTGCGCCGTCTGGGCCGCGCAGGCGCACCGTCGCGGTCGGCATGCCCATCGTCCCACACGCCACCTGCAAGCCATCGAGCGAAAACACTTCGCGCGGCTGATAGAACTCGTCCGTGATCATCGCTTCCAGGTCGGCATCGGTGATCGTCTTTTTCTTGTCCGCCAGGCTCTTGAAACGCTCAAAGGCCTGGTCCAGCTCAGCCTCGCTCAACGCATAGCCCAGCTCGCTCAGCCGCGCCTTGAGCGCGTGCCGCCCCGAATGTTTGCCCAGCACCAGCCGCGACTGCGTCACGCCGACCATTTCGGGCCGCATGATCTCGTAGGTCTGCTGATGCTTGAGCATCCCATCCTGGTGGATACCCGCCTCGTGCGCAAAGGCGTTGGCGCCGACGATGGCCTTGTTAGGCTGGACGACGATGCCGGTATAGTTGCTCACCAGCTTGCTCGTGTGCATGATCTGCGTAGTGTCAATGCCGGTGATGAGGTTGAACAGCGGGCGGCGCGTGTGCAGCGCCATCACCACTTCTTCGAGCGACGTGTTGCCTGCCCGCTCGCCGATGCCATTGACGGTGACTTCGGCCTGGCGCGCGCCCGCGCCAATCCCGGCCAGCGTGTTGGCCGTCGCCAACCCCAGATCGTTGTGGCAGTGAACCGAGACGATGCAGCGTTCGATGCCAGACGTGTTCTGGACAATGCCCGCGATCAGCGCGCCGAACTCGGCGGGCGTGGTATAGCCCACCGTGTCCGGGATATTGAGTGTGGTCGCGCCCGCCTTGATCGCTTCGCTCAACACCAGGTAGAGGAATTCGGGCTGGCTGCGCCCGGCGTCCTCCGGGCTGAACTCGACATCCTGGCACAGGCTGCGCGCGTAGCGCACCATCTCGATCACACGCTCGACCACCTGCTCGGGGTCCATCTTGAGCTTGTACTTCATGTGGATTTCGGACGTGGCGAGAAAGGTGTGAATGCGCGGGCGGGCCGCTGGCCGAACAGCTTCCCAGGCTTTGTCAATGTCGCTCTTGTTCGCGCGCGCCAGGGCGCAAATGATAGGCGGCTGCCCATCCCCGGTCGAACGGTTCGCCCGGCCTACTTCGGCGGCAATGCGACGCACGGCTTCCAGGTCGTCGGGCGAAGCGGCCGGGAAACCCGCCTCGATCACGTCCACGCCGAGCCGGGCTAATGCGCGCGCCACCTCCAATTTTTCGGGAGATGTCATGGTCGCGCCGGGCGACTGCTCGCCATCGCGCAGCGTCGTATCAAAGATGCGAACATAGTTCTCCATTCGATAACTCCTCACTCGACAGCCGAACGACGAATGACCAAAGACGATCTGCCTTCTTCCTTTGTCATCCGTCCTTGGTCACCTGCCTGCTGCAGGCAGATTCACCCCGTTTGCTTTTTCCAATTCTCCGGGCGCAAGGAACGGACGACCGCTCCTGCTTGCCACATTTCCGATTCACGCATTTCGCGCAGTTCAGCATCCAGCTTTTGCTTGTAATCCGGCGCGCTGTTGGCCGCCAGCACGATGCGGGTCTCGTGGCCGGAGACCACACTTTGATAGAGACGCTCAAAAATGGGTTCGACCGCCCGGCGGAACTCGTGCCGCCAATCCAGCGCGCCGCGCTGCGCCGTCGTGCTGCAATTGGCGTACATCCAGTCCATGCCGTTTTCCGCCACCAGGCGGATGAGGCTTTGCGTCAGCTCTTCGACCGTCTCGTTGAACGCTTCGCTGGGCGTGTGTCCATGCCGCCGCAGCTCGTTGTACTGTGCTTCCATGACGCCCGCGAGCGCGCCCATCAACATGCCGCGCTCACCCGTGAGGTCGCTATAGACTTCGTGCTGAAACGTGGTGGGGAACAGATAACCCGCGCCGATCGCGATCCCCAGCGCCAGCGTCCGCTCCATCGCGCGCCCGGTCGCGTCTCGATGCACCGCATAGCTCGCGTTGATGCCGCTGCCATTCAAGAAATTGGCGCGCACGCTTCGACCCGACCCTTTGGGCGCCACCAGGATCACGTCCACAAAATCCGGGGGGACAATGCCGGTCTGATCGCCATACACCACCCCAAAACCGTGCGAAAAGTAAAGCGCATCACCCGGCTTGAGGCATGGCTTGATGCGCGGCCACATCATCATCTGTGCAGCATCCGAGACCAAATACTGGATCACTGTGCCGCGCTCGGCGGCTTCTTCCAACGAGAACAACGTCTGGCCGGAGACCCAGCCGTCTTGGACGGCCTTATCCCAACTGGGGCTGCCAGCTCTCTGCCCGACGATGACGTGGATGCCGTTATCGCGCATGTTGAGCGCCTGCGCCGGGCCTTGCACGCCATAGCCCAGCACGGCCACCACCTCATGCTTGAGAACCTCACGCGCTTTTTCGAGGGGAAACTCGTCGCGCGTCACAATGTTTTCGACGACGCCGCCAAAGTTGATCTGTGTCATGTTATCTCCTTCAGAATAGACAAGAGACGAAAGACCAAAGACGAAAGTAGACTATAGAGGTTAAGAAAACGATCTAGAAACTACGTCAACGAATTTCAAACGAATCAACGAATGGCAAGGCACACGCGTGATTCGTTTATTCGTTACCTATTCGTTGACAGGAAATTTCCAAAAGCAAACCTTGGTGAAGGCGAAGGTCCATCACGACCCAACTGGAAGAGACTCTACAAACTGGGCTGAGTGGCCTCCAGGGCGGCAGCAGGCTTGTGACCGTTGCCGTTGCCGCTGACTTGCGGCAAGGCCGCAACGCCGCGCGCCATCGCCACAATGCCCGTGCGCACCATCTCGACAATGCCAAACGGACGCAACACCTGGATAAAGCTGTCAATCTTGTCCTCCGTGCCGGTGATCTCGATAATGAGCGATTCGTTCGTCACGTCCACGATGCGGGCGCGGTACACGTCCACCAACTGCATCACCTGGGAGCGACTGACAGCATTGACGCTCACTTTGATCAGCGCGAGATCCCGGCTCACCACAGGCATCGTCGCCAGATCGGCCACCTGGATCACATTCACCAACTTGTACAGGTTCGCGGTCACGCGCTCCGCGCTGGTCTGGTCGCTGTCCACCACAATCGTCATCCGCGAAACACCCGGCTGCTCAGTGTGACCCACCGTCAGCGACTCGATGTTGAACGCGCGGCGCCGGAACAACGAGGCGACCCGGTTGAGCACACCCGGTTTGTCCTCCACCAGAGCCACGAGTGTATGTTCCATATCGTCCCCCTTGCTAGTCAAGGATGAAGGCAGAAAGATGAAGGATGAAAGCGGAATGTCCGCCATCGGCTATCAGCCAACTGCCGCCTCTGCCGTTTCGGCCAACACATCGGCCGGCAGAGGCCGCCGGATCATCGCGTGCAGGTCGGCCCCGGCTGGCACCATCGGGTACACGCTGTCTTCCTGCTCCACCCGAAAGTCAATCACCACCGTGCCATCCGTCTCACGCGCCCGGCGGATGGCGTCTCGCACCTCGGAACGGCGCACGACCCGCAAGCCCGTCAGGCCATGCGCCTCGGCGATTTTGACGAAATCGGGATTGCGCAGCGGCGTGGCCGCATAGCGGCGCTCGTAGAAAAACTCTTGCCACTGGCGCACCATGCCCAGGTAACCGTTATTGATGATGGCGATGTTCACCTTGATGCCTTCCTGGGCCGCCGTCGCCAGCTCCGCCTGCGTCATCTGAAAGCCACCATCGCCTGCGATGACCCACACTTCTTCTTCCGGCCGGGCGAACTTGACGCCGATGGACGCGGGCAGCGCAAAGCCCATCGTGCCCAGCCCCCCCGACGTGATATACGTGCGCGGGCGGTCGTGTCGGTAGTACTGCGCCGCCCACATCTGGTTCTGCCCCACATCCGAAACCACAATCGCATCGCCCCCCGTGTACTGCCAGAGATCGTGGATCACGTGCGCCGCGTGGAGATGGCCGTTATCGGGCAGGTTCTTGATGTCGCGCACCGCGCTATCGCCCTTGATCTCCTCAATGTGCGCCAACCATTCCGTGTGATCGCAGGCGCTCACATGCGGCAAGAGCCGTTCTAGCGTCTCGCGCAAGTCGCCCACCAAAGCCACGTCCACTTTGACATTCTTGTTGATCTCGGACGGATCGATCTCGATGTGAATCTTGTTCGCATCCGGCGCGTACGTCTTGAGGTTGCCGGTCACGCGATCGTCAAAGCGCATCCCAAACGCCAGCAGCAAGTCGGATTCCTGGATCGCGTGGTTGACCCATGCCTCGCCGTGCATGCCCATCATGCCCAGGTTGAGCGGGTGCGAGGCGGGAAAGCCACCGATGCCCAACAGCGTCATTGCCACAGGGGTCTGCGTCCGTTCAGCAAACTCGCGCACCACGTCCATCGCACCGCTCAAGAGCACGCCACGTCCGGCCAGGATCACCGGCCGCCGGGCGGAGTGGATCATCTCCAGGGCGCGTTCCATGTCCCTGGACAAGGGACGCGGGTCAGGACGATAGCCCGGCAATCGGATCGGACTGTCGTCGCGCCAGGCGTCTCCCTCCACGACGGCCTGCTGCGCATCTTTGGCAATGTCAACCAACACCGGGCCGGGCCGGCCAGTCCGCGCGATGTAAAACGCCTCGCGGATCACGTGGTAGATGTCGTGGACATCGGTGACCAGATAATTGTGCTTGGTGATCGGCAATGTGATGCCAGTCACGTCCGTCTCTTGAAAGGCATCGTAACCGATGAACCTGCTGGCGACCTGGCCTGTGATGCAGACAATGGGCGAAGAATCCATAGAAGCCGTGGCGATGCCGGTGACGAGGTTCGTCGCGCCGGGGCCAGAGGTCGCCATCGCCACGCCGACCTTGCCCGAAGCGCGCGCGTAACCATCGGCGGCGTGCGCCGCGCCTTGTTCGTGCCGAACGAGGACATGATGAACAGGGTAATCCAGCATCGCATCGTAGATGGGCAGATTCGCGCCGCCCGGATAACCAAAGACGACCTCGACCCCCTCGCGGACGAGGCCCTCCCAAACGATCTGTGCACCTGTACGTTTCATGCATCACCTCTTTTTTGCGCCTGCCCAATCAGCCATTGTACGAGTCACACAGCGCCCAAGTAGTCCATCGCTCGTCAGCCGATTCGGAGCATGTGGACGGCAGAGTTGCTTCCTCTGCACCGGGATACGGGATGACGTCCTCCCATTGGGTATCGGCGAAATGATCGGGATTCATTCTTCCTCCGTAACTATTCAGCCCGATCTACCACACATGCTGTCATTGCGAGCGCCCCGTAGGGGCGCGAAGCAATCTCCTCGCAGGCAAGAGATTGCTTCGTCGGCCGGAGCCTGCCCTGAGTGAAACGAAGGGGCCTCCTCGCAATGACGGCTGAATAGTTACCTTCCTCCTTATAAACGACAAGAGCCGCCCCGTTTCGTTGGGCGGCTCCTGGTTTCTAGCCTGTACTGCCTGGTTTACGTGTGCCTCGACCTGTGCGTTGCCAGCCCAACCACATCAAGGTTCTCAACGAGAACCTCAATCAGGACGATAATAAGGATGAACAGGCTGGCAAAAACAGTAGGCATCGTTTTACTTCCTGGAAATATTATACGAGATTCTTACTCCAATGTCATCGTGCAAGTTGCGAGAAGGATAAAGGGGTGTCTTTGGGTAAAATGACCGAAAGCCTGGAGGCTGAATTGTCGAGCAAATCAACGCGGGCGGGCAGGCCGGAGCATCTTGCGCACCTTGAGCGCCAGATGCGCTGCCAAGCGCGTATCGGGGTTGTTCAGATCCAGGCCGGTCAATTGGGCGATCCGCTCCATCCGGTAGAGCAATGAATTGCGATGGATGAACAGCTTTTCTGCTGTCTGGCTCAAATTGCCCAAGTGATCGCAGAACGCTTCGAGCGTCTCGAGCAGATCGCCGCCGCCTTCGTAATCCAGCAGCGGCCCTAGCGTCTGGCGGCAAAAGGCCTCAAGTTCGGGATTGCCTTCGAGCTGAAACAACAGCCGGTATACCGAGAGGTCGCCAAAGTAGAGCGGGGTGCGCTCGTTCAAACGGATAGCCATCGCCAGCGCCTGCGCAGCTTCGCGGTACGAGTCTTTCCAATCCGATAGATCGGCGGCCACCCGACCGATGCCCGCATAGACCTGCTGCTGGGGATATTCACTGGCCGCAGCAGCGCAAATGGTCTGCGCCAGAGCTAGCGCGGTCTCTGGGCGGACCGCATTGGACACGGCGCAGAACACAACGACTTCGGATTCATGTGGGCGCACCAGTGCGCTCACACCTTGCTGAACGACCGATTGGTTGATCAGCGTCTCTAGCCGCCGCAAGCTGGGCGCACTCTTGCCCGGTTCGGCCGACGCCCAACGCCAGATCAGCGCCACGTGAGGCGGCTCGATATCATAGCCGATGCGCTGCGCCCACCGGACCAGTTCTTCCGGCGGCACGTTGCCGACCAGCACGGCATCGAGCAGATCGCCATGCGCGCGCTTTTCGGCCTCGCTGACCGCCTTGGCTTTTGCCATCTCGAGCGCGCAAGCCGCCGCGCCGTGTTCGACCACCAATTGATCCAACACATCCAATTCACCCGCCAGGCCCACAATCGAAAGGTAGCCGCGCGCCATGCCTTTGGCCACAATCGGGCAAACCAGACGCGCCAGTCCGCCCGGCAAGAGTTGATCGCGCCAGCCGCCCACCGCTGCACGGCGCCGGTCGCGCATCTCTTCCGGCAACTGGCCCCATTGGCTCAGGACCTCGATCACATCCGGCCAAACCTGAACCAGGCTGGGCGCAACAGCCCGAGCGAGGGGCTTGAGGCGCTTGTCTTGCACGATGATGGACTTGCCGGTCAGATCGAGCATCGCCTGCGCCATCTCGGCCAGCCCACCGCCTTCCACCGCGCAGCGCGTCAGGCTCTGGTAGACGCGCGTGCCGCGCTCGATCAGGTACGACTGGCGGTTGACGATCAACTGGAGAGCGGCTTGCTGAATGTCGCGCAGCGAGGCATCGGCCGACAGCAGGATCACCGGCAGGCCAACGTTCGCCGGGACAGCCGTCTCCGCGGTCAACACCACTCCCGCGATCCCTCGGTGCTTCCAGTCTGCCCAGTCTTGCGCAGAGGGATTCCGATCGCCGCACAGCACGAGATCGTCCGCTTCCGGTGTCACACCAGCGCCGACCATGATCACCCACTTGACGGGTCGCTCCCGAAAAGCGGCGGGCAGCGGCGTGCCGGGCGGAAAGGCCAGGCGCACCAGCTCACCCAGCGAGACTTTTGTTGCTTGGACCATGCTCGACCCGATGCCTTCCTACCTGAGAGAGCAGGTGACAAGTCATCTTTTGAACCACCAAGCCACCCAGTACAAAAGAGCGTGCACAAGCTGAGCATGAAGATACCAAGCAGGTCGGAAAATGTCAAGGGAAAGGCAATTGGCTGATCACTACCAACCCACCGCCTGCCCATCTGCACGCGGATCGCTTCCACCGACGAGCACGCCCGTCTCGGGATCGCGCAGGATGATCTGTCCCCGGCCAAAAGCCGCTCTGCCGTAGCCCGCAAGCGGAACGACCTCGTGTCCCATCTGCGCCAGGTGCGACATCATGGAAACGGGGATGCCTTCTTCCAACTCGACGCGGCTGGAAGGCCGCGCTTGGGTCAGGCAAAAACGCGGGCGGTCGAGCGCGGCTTGCGGATCGAGACCATCGTCCACCATTCCGACAGTGACCTGCACGTGTCCCTGTGGCTGCATGAATCCGCCCATCACACCGAACGACGCGAACAGCGAGCCATCGGCCTCGCGCGTTGCCATCGCAGGAATGATCGTGTGATAGGGCCGCTTGCGCGGCGCGAGCGCGTTCGGATGTCCCGACTCCAGGCTAAAGCCATGCCCGCGATTCTGCAGACTAAAACCGGTCCCCTCTGGCACGATCCCAGTGCCAAAGCCCATGTAATTGCTATTGATGAACGAGCACGCATTGCCCCGGCCGTCCACGACGGTCAGGTACACCGTGTCCGAACTGGCGACAGGCGCGCCACGCTGTGTGTCGAGCGTTGCCTTGTTATGATCGATCAGCTTGCGACGCTCAGCCGCATAGGCCTTGTCCAACAATCCTTCCAACGGCGCAGGGTTGAACGCGGGATCAGCCACATACCACTGTGTATCGGCAAACGCGATGCGCATCGCCTCGATGAGCAAATGCAAACGCTCTGCGCCGAGCGGGTCCATGTCCTTGAGTTCAAAGCCTTCCAGCACATTGAGCGCGATCAACGCCGCCAGCCCCTGACCGTTGGGTGGACACTCCCACACGCGAACGCCGCGATACGTCGTGCTGATGGGCATCTCCCAGGTAGACTCGTGCGCGGCCAGGTCCTCGACCGTCATCACGCCACCGTGCGCCTGAACCGTCTCGGCGATCTTGCGCGCGATCTCGCCGCGATAGAACGCCTCCTTGCCACCTCCGGCTACAGCGCGGAGTGTGCGCCCCAGCATCGGGTTGCGGAACACCTCGCCTGCGCGCGGCCCGCGCCCGTCAATCGTCAATTCGCGCCCGCCCGGCGAATGGATAAGCTGTCGTTGCGCGCCGCGCTGCCAAAAGTACGCCGTGACCGGCGCGACAGGAAAGCCACGCTCAGCCATTTCGATCGCCGGAGCGAGAACGTCGCGCATCGGCATCATCCCATGACGCGCGATCAGGTCGCACCAGCCTGCGCACGCGCCGGGCACCGTGATTGTGTGTGCGTGATAGGGATCGGAAAATTGAGATTGGAGATTGACCAATCCTTGCTCTCTGACGAGATCGATCGTGAGCGCGGCCGGCGCGCGGCCCGATCCGTTGAGCGCAGTGACCTGTCGGGTTCTGGCCTCGTAGAACAACGCAAAACAATCGCCGCCCAGGCCAGTCGAGGTCGGCTCGGTGACGTTGAGCGCAGCGGCCGTGGCAATAGCCGCATCGGCGGCGTTGCCCCCCGCCATCAAGATGCGCAGGCCCGCCATCGCTGCAAGCGGCTGGCTCGTCGCTACCATGCCGTTGCGCGCCATCACTGGCGAGCGGCGAGAATCGAAACGGTCGAGGTAGGCGGTTTCTGTGAGCATCTCTTATAAACCTTCCGACCCCAGACGAAGGACGAAAGGCGAATGATCCATCAGATTTCGTCTTTGGTCTTTCGTCATGCAATGACGTTATTCGGATCAATGATATACTTCCACCAGTTGTTGGCGATTCCGTCCGTCGCCCCGGCGACCTTGGGCACGCGCTTGAACCACCACTTGTGATGCTCGCGGATGTCGCCATTGCCCCAATCGGCGCACGTCATCACGCGCGCTGCGCCCGTCAGGTTCGGAAAGCTGAGCCAGTCGTCGCATTTGCTCATCACCGGGGTCGGATTGCCCCAGTCATAGTCCTGCAAGCTGTTCGGGGCAAAGTGCATCATGCCGACTTCGGCCTGGCCGGGCGCGACTTTATCATAGCGGCTGAATCGCTTCCACAAGTTGGCTTCGCCGCGCCTGCGTTCATAGACCTTGCCCATGATGGACTCGGCGCGATGGCCCAGATTTTCCAGCATCTCGCCCACGCCGCGCTGATACGAAAAGCCCATGATCACAAATAGCTTGTGGCAGTGATCGGTATTTTCGAGCGGCGGCGCGTTGCACCAAAACGCATATTCGCCCACCATGCGCGATTCGTAAAAGCCGCCATAGGGATAACCGAACATCCAAACTTCGTCGAAATCGCCCCCGGTCACGCGCTCGATCAGGTGGAAATTGTCCACAATGCGGTGATAGTCCACCCAATCGGGGTCATGCGCTGGAGTCTCTCCGTTCATCACGGCCAGAAAAGTATCAGGCGTGTATTGAAAGCCATCAATCTTGGTGGGGAACTCGTCCACATCCACCCGCTCAATCACGCTGTACTTGACTAGGCCGCCGCTGCACTCGTCAATGTCGGCAATGTATCCGGCGATGAGATCGTCCACTTTGTTCCAGCCCATGCGCTGAGTCAGCCGCTCGCCCGTGGAAAGGTCCACCACCGGATCGAAATTGATCACGTACGCGCGCGGCGTCATGGCCTGAAGCGGCTCGTCGGGGCGCACAGGCGTAGGACGCGGGCCGCCGCGAAGTGACTCGGCCAAATCGGATACGATTCTGCCAAGACTGGACGACAACTGCTCCCAAGGGCACATTTTTCCTCCTCTCTTGATCGAGATCAGATTCCCAGCATCTTGTCAACAAAAATGAATAGGATGTGACCAAAATCAGTTGGTCACCACCGTAGGGGCAGGCCTATCTCCCTCTTTAGGGGGTGCGCCTGCCCAAGTGCGGGCGACCGCAACCCCCATGCGGGGGCAGCTTGTGGCCCGCATGGGCTAGTGGTCGCCCCTACACATCAACCAGATCTAGTCACACCCACCTCTAAAGGCACCTCTTATCATCCCCGATATAAAAGACCCCGCAGGTCTTGGCGCCCTACGAGGTCCAACGAAAGTGAAACACACCTCGGCGATTTAGGGACCAGGTGTGGGCGAAGGCGTTGTCGTCGCCGTGACCGTTGGCGTGGGTGTCTGTGTGGGCGTGGGCGACGCCGGGGTCGTCGGCGTAGGCGTCGGTGTCACGGTGGGCGGCACAATCTGCTGCCACCAGACGCGCGCGCGCGCGGGGCCGAAATCTTGATAGTACTCGACTTTGATGGCATGCAGACCTTCGCCCACGTTGTAGACATCACTCATGTACGCCCGGCCGCTAGCGGGATGCCACTCGTCCATGATCCGCTGTCCGTCGAACCAGATGCGCACACCGTCATCTACATCGGCGTAGAAGCGATAGTTGCCCGGCGCAAAATAGATCGTCCGCGTCCAGCGCGCAGACCAGTGCTCGTTCGGGAGACCGGGCGCTGGCGGAGCCGACCCCCAGTCAAAGTTGATGCTGGCGTCATCGCGTGTGATGGTGGGATCGCCAAGCAAAGAGGGGTTGGCATAGTATTGCCCCAGCCACCCCGTCACGATCAGCGGTGTCGGGCTGGGCACGGTCGGCGTGGCCAATCCCACGACCTGAAAGACCGCCGAAGCCTGCAAACTGCCATCCTGGTTTCGCGCGATGACAGTCGTCACCGCCGGGCCGACGTAATCTCTCGGGAACGGAAAGTAGCCAGTAAAGTTGCCCTGCGCGTCTACATTGACCGCTCCGACGATCGCCCCATAACTCGACACGCTCAAATTCACCAGTTCACTGGGACGCCAACCCCGTCCGGTCACCGTCACCATGGTGCCGACCCGCCCGCTGGCCGGTTGCAAGCTGATCACTGGCACCGGCACCGGTGTCAGCGATGCCGTCGCAGAAGGCGTCGGCAGCGGCGTCACGGTCGGCGGAGGCGGCGGAGTGGATGAGGGCACCAACATCCACGCAAAACTGTTCAGCGCGAGCGGATAGGTCGCCACCGCATCGCCTTCGGGCGTCCCTGCATACACCGTCACCTTGTCGAACCTGACCCAGTTAGGATCGGCGGGATAGGGAAACGCCGCAGCGATCTTGCCATCTTTGTCACTCGACGTGGTCACAAACGACGTGCCGGCGCTGGGGGGAAAGCCAGAGGCCGTCAACCCGACATACAGCTCTCGCCTGGGGGGAAAGTGCTCGCCGCTCACAGTGATGAGTACGCCTGTCCGGCCCTCCGGCATTGGCTCAGCCCGCACAGTGATGGATGGGGTAGGCTGGAACCACCAAACGGCAAGCGCGATCACGCCCACGATGACAACGGCGGCGATCACCCCGATCATGATCTTGGTATTGCGCGACACTCCTTCATCTTCCCTCATGTCTGCGTCTACAGCCATGTCTGCTCCTCCTTGGAAGGTCAAACGCCTATGGGATGCACAACACCTGCCCCGGAAAGATCAGGTTCGGGTTGGCAATGTTGTTGGCGGACACAATCGCCCACACACTCGACTGGTAACGCCCGGCAATGGAATACAGCGTATCGCCTAGCAGCACCATGTGCGTCACACGACAGGTGGGCGGAGGCAGAGGCGTGCCTCCATCAAACTGGCGCGCGCAGACCAGGCCAGTCGGAACGTAACGCCAGGGAACATTCGGGATCGCTAGCCGCTGCCCAATCCGCACCCAATAGGGATAGCCTAGCCCATTCTGGAGGGCGATCGCCTGCGGTGGAACCGCATAAGCTCGCCCGATGCAGAACAACGTCTCGCCATAGCGCACTGCGTGATACCCCAAAAGAGAGGACGGAGGCGGAACAGGTGTGGGAGAAGGTGTCGGCGTAGGATTTACAGGCGCTGGGGTGGGCGGAACTGGTGTGGGAACCGGAGGTTCTGCTGTCGCGGTCGGCAGGACCGTTGCGACGACGACTGCGCCCGACGCCGGCGTCGGCAACGCCAGAGACCGCGCTGTAGCCGCCCGACGAAGCTGAAGCCACCAAAGCCCAAGCGCGATGACTATCACGACTGCCACAGCGAGGATCGCTGCGATCACGATTTTGGTGCTGCGCGACAGTCCTTCCTCTTCCATTGTGTCAGCTCCTTTGAAAATGCGACCAGTGACGTGAAACGTGTCACCCATCACTGTGCGGGTCGTTGGTGGCATCCGACGGTAATTAAACGCCAGATTTACCAGAACAGCAAGTCAACTCGATAACAAAACCCCGGCCTCACTTTGAGCCGGGGTTCAGACCCATCAACCCAAGTTATGGGATGCACAACACCTGCCCCGGAAAGATCAGGTTCGGGTTGGCAATGTTGTTGGCGGTCACGATCGCCCACACGCTCGACTGATAGCGCCAGGCAATGGAATACAACGTGTCGCCCCACCGCACCGTGTACGTCACGCGACAGGTGGGAGGTGGAGGCAGAGGCGTGCCCCCCCCAAACTGGCGCGCGCAGACCGGGCCAGCCGGAATGTAACGCCACGGGACATTCGGAATCGCCAACCGCTGCCCAATCCGCACCCAATACGGATAACCGATTCTATTCTGCCAGGCAATCGCCCACGGTGAAACCGCATACGCCCGCCCGATGCAGAACAGCGTCTCACCATAGCGCACGGTGTGATACCCCAGGATGACGTACGGAGGCGGAGGGACCGGTGTATAGTAAGGCGTTGGTGTAGGAAGCACAGGCGTTGCGGTCGGCGGCACCATGGTGGCCGTAGGCGGAACGGATGTAGCCGTGGGTGGAACCACAGTGGCGGTCGGAGGTATCGGCGTAGAGGTCGGCCCAACCGGCGTGGCTGTCGGCGGCACAACAGTCGCCGTCGGTGGAACCGGTGTCGCAGTTGGTGGCACAAGAGTAGATGTCGGTGGAACTGGAGTCGCCGTCGGTGGAATCGGAGTCGCCGTTGGCGGCACAGGAGTAGGTGTCAGTGGAATCGGAGTCGCGGTTGGCGGCACAGGAGTAGATGTCGGTGGAATCGGAGTCGCCGTCGGCGGAACAGGTGTTGCCGTCGGTGGCTCGGGAGTCGGCGTCGGGACCGGGCTCTGCGCCAAAACGGGTTCGGCAGAGAAAATCGCCAGGGCCAGCCCAAGAGCGGCCAGGGCAGTCAATGTCCTCGTTGTCATAGAGACCTCCTGAAACTTTCCATGAAGCTCATTACAACCTGATTATAGGCTGAATCCTATCTGATCTGCATGCCGATTAGGTTACAGTCAAGTTACTCGCCAAGACGTTGACCGTGTTGTATCCTGTGTATCGGTCGAGTTACAGCCAGGTTACGTGTGGACGCACTGACCATTTTCTCACCTGACAGAGCATTTGCCAGAATCGGACACTTGCGATAAAATTTCACGCGATATACGGAGCGCACTTGGATTTTGTGAATTGGTCCGTAGTGACGACTTTAGTCGTCCAGGTTGGCAAGCGACTCAAGTCGCTACTACGAGCCGCTGAAATTCACAAATCTGAAAGGCGATCAGTATAAAAGGCGGCGGATTGCCGCCATTTGTTTGAGAGGAGTCTATCTCCACCTATGGAACAGTCAGCGAGCACATCTGTGTCCACTCCCTCTCCGCCCTCCCCACCGCTGCGCAAAGCCAGGCGGCTCGATCAAACATCCCAACGCTGGAACAAGCTGAGCATCATCCTGTTGGCGGCGGCGCTGATCGTGGTCATCATCCTGATGCTGCCACCCATCCAGTTGTTCGCTCGCATCTCATGGTTAGGCTGCGAACAAGCTTCACCCGGCTCGCCAACAGTGTTCGGCCCGGACGGTCTCTATGTTTCGCTGGATGAGGGAAGCAACTCGACCCTTCGGCTGAGGATGAGCAGCATCCCGCAAGAGAAATTGCCGGCTGCCGCACTCAAAGCCTTGCCGGCCCATGTGACGCCGCTCGGGCCGCTGTACGAGCTTCACGCATGTGGCTCGAACCAAGTGCCCCTGGTGCTCAATGTCCCGGCCTCAATTGACGCTACCTCTGCCGATACAACAGATTTGCTCTCTTGGGATGGGAAAAAGTGGCAATGGGTGAGCAGCCATGCCGACGTTCCCAACGCCATCGTCGTGGCTCAACTCGACACACTGCCACCCAACGTGATGGTCGTGCAGACCGAGCCGCTCGCGCCCGTGATCAACGCCGAGATTTCGGCAGACGCCCTCATCTTGGATCGCCTCCTGGCAGACACCCATGAACTCGCCGTGAATCATTTTGTCATCGCCGAAGACGGTTCGCTGCAAGGTGATCTGGCTGAATTGCCCGCGCCATTCGACGACTCGCACACCATGCTGGCTATTATCCGCAACGGGACGCTCGACCCGGCGGTCGTCGAAGACATTCTGGCCGATGCCCAACGGCGCGCGGCGCACATCCAAGCTGTCACTGACCTTGCGGTCATGAGCAATTACGCGGGCATCGTCGTAGATTACCAGGACATTACGCCCGAGTTGCGCACTGACATGACCCGCCTGGTCACTGAGCTGGCCGCCTCGCTCCACAAGCATCACAAGCAACTCGTCGTCGTCGTCCCGCCGCCGACCCTGCGTGGCAGTGAATGGGATACCGGCGGTTATGACTGGAGAGCCATCGGCGCAGCGGCGGACGTGGTGCAACTCGATGCGCCCGCCGACCCGGCCGCCTATGGCCCCGGCCGCTACGCCGAAAAGATGCTGCGTTGGGCCATCGGCGAGGTCCATCGGGCCAGGCTGCAACTTGCCTTCTCGACCTCCAGCGTCAAGCAAACCGGCCGTTCGTTTCAACCGATTTTGTACGAAGAAGCGCTCAAACCGTTCAAGGCGATCTCCTCATCCGTCAATCTGGACGAGGTCGTTGCAGGCACGCCGGTTCAACTCTCGCTAGGCGACGCCTTGTATCTTCAATATGACGCAAGCGCTCGCATGTATCGCTACGTTGTCACTGCCAGCACCGGCACAACCAGCACGATCTGGATCAACACTGGCGCGGCGCTGACGCAAAAACTGAGCTTGCCGCTTCGCCTTGGCCTGCGTGGGGTGACGATCAAGGGCCTCACCGATTTGTATGAGCCAGGCATGTGGACCGCCATCGAGCAATATCAAACTCAGGCGCTCGCAGCCCTCCCGGCGCAACTGCAAGTCAAGTGGACGGTGCGTGGGCCGGACGGCACGCACTTGTCTGGCGGCACATCCGCGCTCACCGACACGACCTTTGTCTGGACCGCCCCGCAAAACGCGGGCCGATTTACCATTGCCGCCGCGCTGCTCAACAGCGCCACACGCGGTGAAACGATAGTCAACGTCGTGCAGCCTACGCCCACCCCCTCGCCCACCCCCACACCGCAAGTCACCTTGACGCCCATCGCGGGTGGGACCGACAAATGTCCCGATGCAAAATACATCGCCGATGTGACCGTGCCGGACGGCACGCAATTCGACAAAGGCAAAGAGTTCACCAAGACATGGAAGGTGCGCAACGTCGGTTCATGCGATTGGCCGGAAGGCACAGTGCTGGCTTATGCGGGCGGTGAAAAGATGGGCGCGCCGGACACGGTCAAGGTCGGCGCAGTCAGGGTGGGTGAGACCAAAGAGATCAGCGTGCCCATGAAGTCGCCGGACAACGATGGCAACTTTGAAGCCATGTGGCGACTGATGGATGAGCGCGGCAATATCTTTGGCGAAAAATTGACCGTCCTCATCGTCTCTGGTCAGCCGCAAGGTGCCCTGGCGGCGGCCCTGCCGGCGGTTGCGCCAGTCGTGGGGGGAAGCTTTGAGTTGGGGGGACACGTTCAGGGTCTCCCGGTCAGCTCGATGAAGCAGGCCGGCATGAAATGGATCAAGGTGCAGATTCACCACGGCGATATTCCTGTCGGCTCGATCTCGGGCGCACACAACAGCGGCTTCAAAATATTGTTGGGCACCGTGGGCGACAAGAACCGGGTCATGTCTCCCGCTTACCAGAGCGAGTTTGCCCAGTGGCTGGCGGCGCTGGCCTCGGCGGGCGCGGACGCGATCGAGGTCTGGAATGAACCGAACATTGACCACGAATGGCCAGTCGGCCAGATCAACGGCGCAAACTATGCAGCCTTGCTCGCCAAAGCCTATCCGGCGATCAAGAACGCCAATCCCAACACGCTCGTCATCAGCGCGGCGCTGGCACCCACCGGCTTTTTTGCGGGCGGCTGTCAGGCGAACGGCTGCAACGATGATGTCTTTCTGTCGCAAATGGCGCAGGCCGGCGCATCGCGCTACATGGACTGCGTCGGCGCGCATCATAACGCGGGCGCCACGTCGCCTTCGGCCGCCTCCGGCCACCCGGCCGACGACGGGAATCATCACTACAGTTGGTACTTTTGGCCGACGCTGAATTTGTACTATAACTCGGGCGGCGGGCGCAAGGTCTGCTTTACCGAGTTCGGCTATCTTTCGGGCGAAGGCTATCCGTCGCTGCAAACCACCGCCCCGGCCTTTGCCTGGGCCAGCAACGTGACAGTGGCACAGCAGGCCGCATGGCTGGCGGAGGCGGCTTCGCTGGCGGCCAACAGCGGCAAGGTGCGCTTGATGATCATCTGGAACGTGGACTTTACCTACTATGGCTCGGACCCGCAGGCGGGCTACGCCATCATCCGGCCCGGCGGCAGTTGCCCGGCCTGCGCCACGCTCGGCCAGGTGATGGGAGCACGCTAGCAGTCTGTCGGAGAGCTGATAGTTTCCGCTGAAAATGGTGGCCCAGAAACCCGTTTTCTCGGAGAAAACGGGTTTCTCCGACAAGCTCCTAGCCACGCGGGAGCGAGCATCCCTGTTCGAACGAAAGAGGCAAGACCGCGTGGTCATTCTGCGCGCTGAAATGGGATACAATAATGGCCGTCATCACTATCGCTTTGTCGAATCGAGGCAGGAGAAGAGATGTCAGAAGAATTGTTCAAAGCAATGGCTCAAAGCGTCATCGAAGGCGATGCCGATCAAGCTGCTGAACTTGCCCGCCAGGCGTTGGCGCAAGGCATCCCACCGCTCGATGCGATCAACCGGGGCTTTGTGGTTGGCGTCAACCAAGTGGGCCGCCAGTATGGCGCAGGCGACATGTTCCTGCCCGATCTCGTCATGGCAGGCGAAGCGATGAAGGCTGCTGTTGCCGTGCTCGAACCAGAGATGCAAAAGAGCGGCACGCAGCGCCAGATGCTCGGCAAGGTGGTGCTGGGCACAGTCAAAGGCGACATTCACGAGATCGGCAAGACGCTCGTCGGCACCATGCTCACCGCCAACGGCTTTCAGGTGTTTGACCTCGGTGTGGATGTGCCGACGCCCAGGTTCGTCGAAAAAGCCCGCGAGGTGAACGCCGACCTGGTCGGTTTGAGCGCGCTCCTCACCACGACCATGACCGCTCAGCGCGACGTGATCGAGGCGCTGGAAGACGCTGGCCTGAAGGGCAAGGTCAAGGTCATGGTGGGCGGTGCGCCCGTCACCCGCAGTTGGGCCGACGAAATCGGCGCGGATGGATACAGCGAAGATGCCATCGGCGCGGTGGCGGTTGCCAAAAAGCTGATGGGAATTGCGTAAGGCGTGAGACGTGAAACGTGATTTCGCTCTCACGTTTCACGTTTTACGTTTCACAGAGGAACCATGTCAGGGAAAATCTCTTCCTATGCCACCCCTCGCTTCCGCCTCGACATTCTCAGCGACGAGGACGTGCGGAAAATCCACACCGCCACGCTCGACGTGCTCGAGTCCGTCGGCGTGCGCTTCCCCAGCCCCACGGCACTGGATATTTTCGAGGCGCACGGCGCGCACGTTGACCGCCATACGAGCATCGTCAAGATCCCCGGCCATCTCGTCGAAGCAGCCCTCAAGCTCGCGCCGCCAACCTATACTCTGGCCGCGCGCGACCCCGCGCTCGATTTGCCGTTGGACGGCCAACACTCGTATCTGGGCACCGACGGCTGCGGCGTCGAGGTGCTGGATGCGTTCACCGGCGAGCGGCGACGCTCCACCTGGCAGGATGTGGCGGACATCGCCCGGGTCGCGGACTATTTGGATGCGATTGCTTTTCATTGGACGCCGGTCTCGGCGCAAGACAAACCGCCCGAAACGCGCAGCCTGCACGAGATCCTTGCTATCTGGAACAATTCGACTAAGCACGTGCAGACCGAATCCATCGTCAGCGGGCGCGCGGCCCAAGCGTCCGTCGAAATGGCCGCGTTGATCGCGGGTGGGCGCGAACAGCTCCGCAAACGGCCCGTGCTTTCTAACATGCAGTGCACGACCTGCCCGCTCGGCCAGGATGAGGGCAGCCTCGAAGCTGCACTGGTCAGCGCGGAAGCAGGCATCCCGGTTGGCTTTATGACGATGGCGAGCATGGTCAGCACCGGCCCGGCGACGCTCGCAGGCAACCTGGTCGTCGGCAACGCCGAGGTCCTCAGCGCGCTCGCGCTCATCGAGATGGCCTATCCCGGCGCGCCCGTGTACTATGCCGCCGCGCAGACGGCAATGGACTTGCGCACAGGCGGCTATACCGGCGGCGGGCCAGAAGATTTTCTGTTTGGCGCAGCCACGAACCGGCTGGCCGATTTCTACAACATTCCACTTTCGATGGGTGCGTTCGCCACGGGCGCCAAAGAACCCAACTGGCACGCCGGCGTGGAAAACAGTCTCTCGGCCTTCATGGCGGTTTCCACCGTCTCGGACATGCTGCTCGGCGCAGGATTGTTGCACGGCAGCCGCATCTGGTCGTATGAGCAACTGCTGATGGACAGCGAGATCTGGAGCATCCTATGCTCGATGGCACGTGGGATCGAGGTGAACGCGGAGACGCTCGCGCTGGATGCGATCCGCGCCGTCGGCCCAGGCGGGAATTTCCTGGCGCAAAAGCACACCAAGAAGCACATGCGCGAGCTGTGGGTGCCGACATTGCTGGATCGGCGTCCGTACAGCGAGTGGGAGAGCAAGCGTGACGGTCCACGCGACTGGGCGCGCGAGAAGGCGCAATGGATTCTAAGAAATCACCAGCCCACACCGCTTGAGCCAAAGCTGTATGCGGAATTGGAACGTATCGTCAAGGCAATGGAACGCGAGGCATGACCGGTTTTTGATCTATAGCCTAGCGCGGACAAGCCGCAACCAAACAGGTGTTGATTTGCACTACTCGAATCAATCCGTTATCATTAGACTCAACTTGGCTGTGCATGGCACACCTGCTCTATCTTGTTCCACTTCGCGTGGAGTGTTGATTCTGACCGTTTGGTCAGCCCTTCTATCGAAGGGACCCTTGATGCAAGGAACCTGCCAGCCTGGTGTTCGACAAAGGCGCAACTCAACGTGCGGGCCGCATAAGAGGCGAGTCCTTATCTTCTCAATGAGAAGCTATCCCTTTTTTCACGGTGAGTTGGCCGAAATACCAAAGTCGCCGACGCTCGTTTTTTGAAAATGGAGAAGCGTACGGCGGTTTTCGTTTAAGCGATCCGCCAAAATCTTTGCTTTTTTCGCAACGATTTGATTGGTTAGGTACTATTGGTGGGGCATCCTTGCGGATGCGCTGATGGCCTTGTTGATGCTGTCGCCGAAACTGTTTCTGCGTTTCATGAATATCAACCTGGAGCCTGAGGCTGGCCTGGAGTATGCCTTGCGATTTGGCGCTCCGCTGATGATAGGCTGGACCGTTTTGTTGTTCTGGGCGGATCGCAAGCCTGTAGAGCGCAAGGACATTTTGCTCGTCACGGCTTACCCTGTTGTGACAGGCTATATCATCCTCAACGTGTATGCCATCATGACCGGCCTGACCTCATTGGGTCAGGTAATTCCGATTCTCATTTCGCAGGTCGGGCTGCTCGGCTTGTCCACATACAGCTACCTGAATGCGAAAACTATCGGGTAGGTATATCCTGGCTATGAGATACGCGAAACGTAGGTGCACGCATTATGCTCGAAATTGACATTCCATCTCGCGGGTTGCTGCGCCTTGAATATCTCGTGCTCGACGTGAACGGGACCATCGCGCTGGACGGTCAGCTCGTTCCTGGCGTGCGCGAACGCCTGGACAATTTGAGACCCGTGTTGGAAATCTGGCTGGTGAGCGCAGACACGCAGGGCACGCTGACGACACTTGCTGCCCGCCTCAAGGTCAAAATGCGGCTGTTGCAGCCAGGGAATGAAGCCTCGCAAAAGGCCACGCTGGTCGAGGAATTGGGCGCAGAGCGAGTGATCGCGATCGGTAACGGCGCGAACGATGTTGACATGTTGCAGCACGCCGCGTTAGGGATCGCCGTGCTGGGCGGCGAAGGCCTGGCGAGGGCCTGCCTCACTGCTGCCGACGTGATCGCGCCCGACCTCGTGACCGCGCTCGATTTGCTGCTCTTTCCACGCCGACTGATCGCCACGCTGCGGATGTAGCAGGCACAACGCTACATCTGTCATTTGCCTCTGTGACATTCGTCACTTCTCCTGGGACTGGAATAGGTCTATAATGTGATAATGAGAAACATTATCAAATAGGTGCGAAATGACCGATAAAGAACAGTTGCGTGAAAAGCTCCACACTGCCAACCGTCGGATGACCCGCCAGCGGCAGTTGGTGCTAGACACACTGGAGAAAAGCCACGAGCACCCGAATGTGGATAGCCTCTATAGGCAAGTCAAGGCCCGCGCGCCTAACATCAGCCTGGCAACGGTTTACCGGACACTCGCCGTGCTGAAAGAGATGAAGCTGGTTGAAGAGCATCAATTCGGGGAGGATCACTCACACTTTGAGATAGCCCATGATGCTCCCCATTACCATTTCACCTGCCTCAAGTGCGGACGGGTGCTCGAGTTTGAGGCGCCCCAGGTGATGCAGGCAGCGCGCCAACTGAGCAAGCGCGAAGGGCTGCGCATCACAAGCGCGCACCTGTTTCTCAGCGGCTATTGCGCCGATTGTCGTCTAGACGAGTCATCAGAATGAGCCAGGGAGGAAACAATTCATGCCAGATCCAACATCCGAAACCCAAACCACGACACTTGAATCGCTCGGCGATCTGCCGACCGGGACGCGCGGCGTCGTGCGCCAACTGCGCGGCGGCAGAGAGTTTGCCGGGCGTGTCGCTACGCTTGGTTTTACGATCGGCGCTGAAATCACAGTGGTCGAAAATTACGGTCAGGGGCCGATTATTGTGGCAGTCCGCGACACGCGCGTGGCGTTGGGGCGCGGCGAATCTGCCAAGATACAGGTGGAAGTGATGCGTGAGACGTGATGTGCGAAAGGTAACTGATGAATCATCAAATCCGCAATCCGCAATCAAAAATCGAAAATCAGATCACCGTCGCGCTGGCTGGCCAGCCCAACGTCGGCAAGTCCACCGTGTTCAATATGCTCACCGGTCTGAGCCAGCATGTGGGCAACTGGCCGGGCAAGACCGTCGAGCAGAAAACTGGCGAGTTCACGCATAACGGGAGAGTGATCCACTTGGTAGACCTGCCAGGCACGTACAGCCTGACGGCCAACTCAGAAGAGGAGCGCATCGCACGCGACTATATCATCCGTGAGCAGCCGGATGTGGTGGTGGTGATTGTCAACGCCGCCGCGTTGGAGCGCAATCTGTACCTGGTAGCGGAATTGCTCGCCCTGCCCGTGCGGGTTGTGGTCGGGCTGAACATGACCGACGTGGCCGAGCGGCACGGCGTCCATGTCGAGCCGCGCGTTCTGGAGGCGGCCCTGGGCGCGCCGGTCGTGCCACTGGTCGCGTCCAAGAATCAAGGTCTGGACGAACTGGTGGATGCGGCGCAGCGCCTGGCGCAAGACCCAGCTGCTTTTGCGCCCAATCGCCCAACCATTCGCCCTGAACATCAACCCATATTGGAGCAGCTCCGCGCCCTGCTGGCCGGCCATATCCCGCTGCCCTATCACGAAGAGTGGGTCGCGCTCAAGTTGCTGGAGGGCGACGCCGAGATCACGGACATGATGCGCCAGGCCGCGCCAGAAGTTTGGAGCCGCGTCCACGCGCTGCTGATGCAACACGAAGATGCTTACCTGGACATTGCGGGCGGGCGCTACGAGTGGATCGGGCGTATGGTGCGCGCGGCGGTCACCCGGCCCAGGGTCGGTGTGGTCTGCCTGACCGACCGTGTGGACAAAATCGCCACGCATCCGCTGTGGGGATTGGCGCTGCTGTTGGGCATGTTCGGTTTGGTGTTTTGGCTAACGTACACGGTGGCGACGCCGATCGTGGACTGGCTGGATACAGTTGTGGTCGTGCCGCTGGCTGAGGGAATGCGCGCGGCGCTAGAGCCTGTGTCGCCCTGGCTTTCTGGCTTGCTGGCGGATGGCATCCTCGGCGGCGCGGGGACGGTGTTGACCTTTTTGCCGATCCTGGTGATTTTCTTTGCGGCGCTGGGCGTGTTGGAAGATGTGGGCTACCTGGCGCGAGCCGCCTATGTGATGGATCGCTTTATGCACTGGATGGGGCTGCACGGCAAGTCGTTCTTGCCGTTGTTTTTGGGCTTTGGCTGTAACGTGCCGGCCGTCATGGGCGCGCGCATCATGGAAGAGCGCCGCGCCCGGCTGTTGACGATCTTGCTGGCGCCACTGGTGCCATGCACGGCGCGCCTGGCAGTCGTCGCGTTCCTGGCGCCGGCCTTTTTCGGCAGCGCGGCGGCGTTTGCTTCATGGGGATTGGTGGCAGGCAATCTGGTGATCCTGGCGATCGTCGGTGTGGTCATCAACCGGCTGGTCTTTAAGGGCGCGCACGCCGCGTTCATCATGGAGATGCCGCTGTACCATTGGCCCAACGCGCGCACCATCGGCCTGTTCGTCTGGCACAATACGCTGGCCTTTGTCCGCAAGGCTGGCACGATTATCCTGGTGGTTTCTGCTATCGTCTGGGCGCTCTCGGCGCTGCCGGGCGGCGATGTGGAGAACAGTCTCCTGGCCAGATTGGGACGCGCGCTTGGGCCGGTCGGTCAACTGATGGGCCTGGGTGACTGGCGATTGATGGTGGCGCTGTTGGCGAGCTTTGTCGCCAAAGAGAACACGATTGCCACGCTGGGCATCCTGTATGGGATGGGCGATCCAGGCGCCGGGCTGGCGGAACAAGTCGCGGCGATGCTGACCCCGGCGGCGGCGCTCGCTTTTCTGGTGATGCAGATGTTGTTCATCCCCTGCGCGGCGACGATGGCGGTCATCAAGCAAGAAACCGGCTCTTGGAAATGGACGGCCTTTAGCGTGATCTTGCTACTGGTCGTCTCGCTGGGCGCGGGCATCCTCACCTATCAATTGGGCAGCCTGTAGAGGCATGGATTTCCCACGGATTACACGGATAGACCCAATTCGCCGGTCATTCTGATCGGGTCGAAGGCAGGCCAAGAATCGCAGTCATGCAAGGCAATACTGATCAATTCGGCTGATGAAAAAGGGTATTTGTTTAGCGGCCATCACACAGCCTTTAGAAGAGAGCGGGAAACCCTGTCAACGAATCGCCTTCGGCGCAACGAATAAACGAATGAACGCATCTGGCGGGCCGATTCGTTTATTCGTTTGATATTCGTTGACAGTGATGGCTGGCTTCTCTGCCGATGGCGGATGACGGATGGCCGATGGCCGAAGCTGATAACTGATAACTGATAACTGACAACTGATAACTGACAATGTTACGCAAGGTATTGCAACTCTTGGAGCAGGGCGGTATTCACACCGTCGCGGACCTGGCCGCCGCACTCGACACGAGCGAAGCGCTGGTGGAGCCGATGATCGAGAGCCTCGCCCAGCGCGGTTATCTGATCCGGCTGGGGGACTGCTCTACGCCATGCGCTACCTGTCCCGCGCAAGGCCTTTGCCAATCCCCTATATCAGCCCCGCCGCGGGCGTTCGCCTTCCGGCCTCGATCCAAGGCATGAGCTTGAGTGTGATGAGGGGGATACCAATGCCCGGGTTAACGAGAGGCTACGTGCAGGTCTACACGGGAGATGGCAAAGGCAAAACCACTGCGGCTCTGGGCCTGGCGCTGCGTGCGGCAGGTCACGGGCTGCGTACCTATGTGGGTCAGTTCATGAAAGGTCAGCCCTATGGAGAACTGGACGCGATACGTGGACATCCCAGCATCACCATTGAGCAATACGGAGACGCACGCTGCCTTCGCCGCGAAG
The DNA here is from genome assembly GCA_034434835.1 of Thermoflexales bacterium. Taxonomy (GTDB): domain Bacteria; phylum Chloroflexota; class Anaerolineae; order Fen-1058; family Fen-1058; genus JBGLNJ01. Next base: position 37,101 of record DAOTXX010000154.1, read on the forward strand.
AGGTCACGCCCGAGCATGTGGCCCAGGCTCATCAAGGATTGGAACGAGCGCAGGAGGCGATGCGCTCTGGCCAGTATGACGTCATCGTGTTGGACGAGATCAACGTGGCGATCTGGTTCGGGCTGCTCGAAGTGAATGAGGTGCTGGCATTTCTGGATGAGCGGCCCGAGCACATTGAAGTGATCCTCACGGGCCGCCGCGCTCCATCGCAATTGATCGAGAGAGCTGACCTGGTGACCGAGATGCGAGAGGTCAAGCACTATTACCAACAAGGAGTCATTGCGCGGGATGGGATCGAGCGATAAACAAAGCTGCAACTTGCGGAGATGACGTATGCCTCAATTAGCCAAAGGCGGCAAATGGGTCTTTGGATGGGTCGTCGTCCAGCCCGGAAAAAAGCTCACTATTCCGCCAGAAGCATATCGTGAGTATGGCTTCCAGGCAGGGGACGAGATCGTGTTTACGCGCGGCAGCCGGCGCTCGGGCGGATTCGGCATCGGTCGCGCAGACAAGATACCGCCTCTGCTGAAAAAGCGCGTGTTGGCCCAGGGACGGATGGGCAAGAGAAGTCAGGTGGTCTTGCCGCCGGAGGTGAAGGCGCAGATCGGCGATCGGCTGTTGGCTGCGCGGGGCAGCGGCCTCGCGTTGGGATTTCTCGCCCAGGGGCCGATCTATGAAGAGGCGCTCAAACATCCTGAGCTTGAGGTTTTCGCTTGAACAGTCTAAAGTTGTTGCCTACACATTACCTGCTGTTCGCCATCTTGCTGATGCTGGCGCTCCATTTTCTGTTTCCAGGGACGATCCTTGTTCCAATGCCATGGAATCTTTTGGGCCTTGCTCCATTGGCGGGTGGGATCGTCATCAACTTGATGGCTGACAGCGCCTTTCACAAGGCCGGGACCACGGTCAAGCCGTTCCAAGAATCAACGGCCCTGGTCACCGATGGGGTCTTTCGCCTCAGCCGCCACCCGATGTATCTCGGATTTGTGTTGGCTCTCATGGGGATCGCCGTGCTGCTGGGATCAGTGACGCCGTGGCTCATCGTCCCGATCTTTGCCGTCCTGATGGACCGGGTTTTCATCACGGTTGAAGAGCGCATGTTGCAAGCCAGGTTCGGCCAGGCATGGTCGGAATACAAAGCGCGAGTGCGGCGCTGGATATAGGAGACAAAATGGAACTCAAGTGTTCGATTTGCCGGGTACAGGCGTGTCGTGAGGAACCCGGCGCCAAAGCCCCTCCGGCTTTCTGTCCGGCTTTGCAAGAACTTGATGCTCTGACCGGCGCGCGACAAATCTATGATTCGGAGCCCGAGATGCAAAGATTGGCCCAGTCTGCGGCCCGGGTGGAGGCGACCGGCTACTGCCGCTGGCCCCGCGTGCAGGAGGTGATGGAATTTGCGTGGCGGATCGGCGCCTCTCGGTTGGGCATTGCGACCTGCATTGGCTTGATTCGTGAGGCCAACTTGCTGCAAGAGATTTTGGAAGCGAATGGTTTTCAGGTCAGCAGCGTCTGCTGCAAGGTCGGCTCGATTCCAAAAGAGGAAATCGGGTTGGCTGACGACGAAAAGATCCACCCAGGGCAATTCGAGGCGCTATGCAACCCGATCGGGCAGGCCAGGCTGCTGAACGAAGCGGGAACGGAACTCAACATCGCAGTGGGGCTTTGCGTGGGGCACGACAGCCTCTTTTTCAAACATTCGGTTGCGCCAGTCACGGTGCTGGTGGCCAAGGATCGCGTGACCGGCCACAACCCGGTGGCGGCGCTGTACACCAGTCATTCTTACTATCGCCGTTTGCGTGAGAACAAAGGCCGCGCCTGAAGCTGAGGAGCAAGCCGTGAAGCAATGGCGCAAACAATCGAGCACAATTCTCAAAGCATTGTGGATTGCGCTGGTTCTGGTGGGCGGGCTGGCCTTTTTCTGGCTGGTGGTGCTCAAGCTGATGGCTCGGCTGGCGGCGCGCCTGGGCCACTCGACGCCTTGCCCGGCGTCATTTTCTTGGCTGGTAAACAATCCCATTCGCCGCCGCTACACGCGCCCGATCCTCGACCGGGTCGGCATCCACCCAGGCGAGCGCGTGTTGGAACTTGGCCCGGGGCCAGGCGCCTTTACGGTGGATGCGGCACAGCGCGTAGGGCCAGAAGGCCGACTCGTCGTTGTGGACATCCAGCCGGAAATGATCGCCCAGGTGGAGCGGCGAGTCCGGGCAGCCGGGCTGTCCAACGTCGAGACTCATGTGGCCGACGCCTACCACCTGCCGCTGGACGATGCCAGCGTGGATCGCGCCTTCCTGATCACGGTTCTGCCTGAAATCCCTGACCGGGCGCGCGCGCTGGCCGAGTTGCGCCGCGTGCTCCGCAGTCCCGAGCCTGCTGAAGGAAAGCCGGGCGGCGTGCTTTCCATCACTGAAGAGTTTCTCGATCCGGACTATTTGTTTGCTTTTGAGACCGTTCGACTGGTTGAAGCGGCAGGTTTCCGCCTGACCCGGCGAATGGGCAATCTCTGGCTCTACACGCTCAACTTTAAGCTTGCGCCTCGTGCTACTCCGGTTCAGAAAATGAGCGCCAGGAGAAGAGGCAATGTCGAAACGAAGAATTGACACCAAGTCCTCGCAAACAGCGGCATATACCTGTTTTTCGCGCGGCTGCGCCACGCGGGAAAAAGATCCTCGGTTTCGGGGGCCGGACTATATGGCCGAGATCATGTTTCCGCCCTTGGCCAGGCTCGCACTCAACTTTGCCCCTTTGCGCAAATTCCTCATGCGCCAGATGTTTCCCCCTGGAATATACGAGTATGTCCTGGCCCGGACGAAGGTGATGGACGCGATCTTTGTGGAGGCGCTGGAGGCGCGTTTCGCCCAGATTGTCCTTTTGGGCGCGGGCTTCGATACACGTGCTCTGCGCTTTGCTGACCAGAACCGAGGGACAAAAGTGATCGAGCTGGACGTGGCGACCACCCAACAGTCCAAAATTAAAGTCCTGCGCCGGAAAAAGGTCAGGTTGCCCCCAGAATTGATTTTTGCCTCCATTGACTTTGACAGAGAAGATGTATTCGAGGTGCTGTCCAAAGCGGGGTATCAGGCAGGGCAAAAAAGCTTGTTCCTCTGGGAAGGCGTCACCATGTACCTTTCGGCCCAGGCGGTGGACGGCACACTGTATTTTATCCGCAGCCGCGCCGCCCCCGGAAGCAGAGTGGCCTTTGATTACATTTACGCCTCGGTGCTGCGGCGGGAGAATCGCTATTACGGGGAACTGGCAATTTTCGAGATGGTCTCCAAGGCCGGCGAGGGCTGGACGTTTGGGCTGGAAGAGGGAGCCATTGGGTCATTCTTGGCAGAGCGGGGTTTTGCGATTGTCGCTCATTACACGCCGCCCGAATTGGAAAAGCTTTATCTGACTGCGGAAGATGGGATGCTGCATGGGCGCGTTAATGGAACCCATTGCATCGTCGTCGCCTCGGTAAACGGATGACGATCCCAGTCCCCTGAAACCGTGCGCATTGCGCTCTCCAAGTTGAGCTGGATGGCTATCGTGAGGATGCTCGGCACGTGCGTGATTGCTTGTGGTCGGGCGTGTGGTATACTGAGCGCGGTCAAGTTTCGCGCTTTTGTATTTGTTCTCATCCCTGTCAACGAATCGCCTTCGGCGCAACGAATAAACGAATGAGCGCGGCCAGCGGACCTATTCGTTTATTCGTTCAATATTCGTTGACAGGAGAAAAGCACAACTTGTGCCCGCGTTGGGTATAGAATGAGGTTGACAGCAAGAGGAACTGAACCATGGAACTCGACGAACAACTGCGACAACAACTGACCCTTTTTCAGCGGAACGAAATCACTGAGCATCATATCTACACCAGGCTGGCGGGCGCGGTCAGCCCTGAGAACCGCCCAGTCCTGGAACAGATCGCCGCCGACGAGCTGCGGCATTATCATGAATGGAAAAAGTATACGCACCAAGACGTCCGACCGGACCGGTTCAAGGTATGGAGCTACTATGTGATCAGTCGAGTCTTGGGGATCACGTTCGGTATCAAATTGATGGAGAAGGGCGAAGAGCAGGCAGAAAGCAACTATGCGCATCTCCTCCAGCGCATCGAGGAAGCTGAAGCGTTTCTCCGGGACGAGGATAAGCACGAAGCAGCCCTGATCGGGCTATTGGACGAGGAACGGCTGCGCTACGTCGGCTCGATCGTGTTGGGACTGAATGACGCGCTGGTCGAGCTGACTGGAGCGTTGGCGGGATTGACACTGGCTTTGCAGGATACCCGGCTGATCGCGTTGAGCGGATCCATCACGGGGATCGCTGCGGCACTCTCCATGGGCGCCTCCGAGTATCTTTCCACCAAGTCCGAGGAGACAGTCAAAGAGCCTCTCAAGGCTTCCGTTTACACGGGCGTGACGTATATCGCGACGGTCTTGATCTTGATCTGGCCCTACCTGTTCCTGAACAATTTTTACATCTGTTTGGCCTGGGCATTGACAGCGGCGGTGTTGATTATTGCCATGTTCAACTATTACATTTCGGTCGTCAAAGGCGAGCCGTTCAAAAAGCGATTTCTGGAAATGGCGGGCGTGAGTCTGGGCGTGGCCGGGTTGAGCTTCCTGGTTGGTTATGTGGCTCGGACAGTTCTGGGAGTCGAAGTCTAAAAGAGGAGTCCGCATGAACCTTTTGGACGATTTATTAGCCCACCTGCCTGACGATGTTCCTGTGCGCACAGTGCTGGTCGGCGCGCACTGGACGGTCGTGTGCAGTCGAAATTGCGGGCTGGCCTCGACGATCACAGGTGATAAGCCGCACGGGCACGAGCGCGTGCGCGATGTGGGCCGTTTGCACCTCAAGAGCGCGCGCGAGCTGGCCGAGTACGCGCGCTCCAACAATCCCCTCGAAGCCAGCCTCGGCGTGGCGGCGATCAATTCGCTGCTGGATGTAGACGAACGCAATGCCGTCGAGATCAACGCCGCCGAGGTGTTGGCCGAGCACGGGCGCGGCAAGAACGTCGCGCTCGTTGGGCATTTCCCCTTCATCCCCAAGCTGCGAACTCAAGTCAGCCAGTTGTGGGTGATCGAGCAGCGCCCCTCGGAAGGCGAATACCCTGCCGAATCTGCCGCCGACCTGATCCCGCAGGCCGACGTGGTGGCGATCACGGGCACGGCGCTCATCAATCATACCCTGGATGGATTGCTGGCCTTGTGTCGTCCCAACGCCTTGGTGATGATCCTTGGGCCGAGCACGCCGCTTTCCCCCGTGATGTTCGAGCACGGCGCGACGATCATCTCCGGCGCGCGCGTGATAGACGAGGCCGCTGTGATCCGCACCGTATCCCAGGGCGCGACGTTTCAACAGGTCGAGGGCGTGCGGCTGCTGACCTTCAAAAAAGGCCATTGAATTGGGCGTGACCAAAATCAGTTGGTCACCCCGTAGGAGCAAGCCTCGCGCCTGCCCAGAGGTGGGCGACCGCAACCCCCATGCGGGGGCAGGTGGTCGCCCCTACGCATCAACCGGATTTGGTCACACCCTATTGAATTTCACAGACAATTGGAGTATGATATTCAACGAGGGAACGTATCTACTCGGCCGTCATTGCGAGGAGGCCCGCGAAGCGGGCCGACGAAGCAATCTCAGCGATCGGAGCAGAGATTGCTTCGCCTGCCTTCGGCAGGCTGCTCAGAAACTTGCGCCTTTGTCGGCGTGTGCCCGCCCGCCGATGAACTCGGCGGGCTACGAAGCGGCGCTGGCTAAAGCCAGCTTTCAGCCCTATTCATCGGGCGCGGCTCTGTAGCACGGGGATTCATCCCCGTGCGGGCACGCCAAGCACAAGTTTCTGTCATTCCACATGCCCTCCCCCTGCGAAGCGGGGGGAGTTGGAGGGGGGTACGAGCATGAGGTTCTCGCAATGACAGCCTGTGCGGTAGACTGGGCTGGGTAGTTACGAGGGAACAGCATCGGGCAAGCGTCTGTTTTGTTTCACGGAAAGGAGGCCAACTCTGAAAAAAAGCGTCTAAACCATAATCCACTCTTCTTTTGCAACTGGCTTGGAGAAAGGAGCAGGCAATATGAAAACAGTTTTTGTGCACCCGGAGCGTTGCATCGGATGTAAACAGTGCGAGGTTGCCTGCGCAGTGGCTCACTCACAGGCCCAGAACCTCTTTTTGTCGGTCTTGGAGACGCCCGCGCCCAAGCCCCGCATCCACGCCGAGCCTGGTCTCGTTCTCAACACTGCTTTCCCCAACAAGTGCCGACATTGTAATCCCGCCCCGTGCATGGTCGTTTGCCCGACGGCTGCCATCTATCGCCCCGCAGATTTGCCCGAGATCGTCGAGATCAATGCTAAAAGGTGCATCGCCTGCGGCATGTGCGCTATGGTCTGCCCGTTCGACGTCATCACCTACCATGCCTCGGCGGAGGCGCCTGAAAAGATGGCCGTGGCGACCAAGTGCAACCACTGCATTGGACGCCAGCGTCAGGGGCAAATCCCCGCCTGCGTCGAGGCCTGCAAGGTGGGCGCATTGCAATTCGGCGAGATCAACGAGCTGGTCAAAGCCGCCCGCACGCGCTATTCGGAGGCCGTGTCAGTCGCGGTCGTCCAGGTCAGCCGCGAGATCATCGCCCTGCCCGCCAACGTGGATGCCTGGCGCGCTCAGGGCGCGGCTATCTCCCATTTGAAAGCTGAGACAAGAAAGGAGTGTGAGCCATGACGGTCTTTAGCAGCAATGGATTCAAGAAACACAGCATCCATGCGGATACCTGGGCTATGCTCGAGGTGGCCCGACGGGAAGGGATCGAGACAGTTTGGGACCGGCTCGCCAAGCAGGAGCCTCAGTGCGGCTATTGCAACCTGGGCACCTCCTGCCGCATCTGCGCCATGGGGCCGTGCCGCGTGGATCCGTTCGGCGATGGCCCGCAGAAGGGTGTGTGTGGCGCGGATGCCGACATCATTGTCGCCCGCAACCTGGCGCGCATGATCGCCGCCGGCGCCTCGGCCCACTCCGATCATGGCCGCGACATCTTGGAGACCTTGTACCTGGTCGGCGAGGGCAAGACTGATACGTACAAGATCAGTGAACCCGCGAAACTGAAGCGGCTGGCTGCCGAGTACGGCATCCCGGCCGATGGCAAGAGTGAGCAGCAGATCGCCAAAGAATTGGCCTGGGAGATCATGGAGGATTATGGCATGCGCCGCGAGAAACTGCCTCTGGCGGCGCGCGCTCCACAGGCTCGCCAGGTAATCTGGAAAAAGACCGGCGTCTATCCGCGCGGCGTGGACCGCGAGAACGTTGAAGCGTTGCACCGCACGCACATGGGCGTGGATAACGATTGGGTCAACATCCTGCTGCACGCTGTCCGCACCAGCCTGAGCGACGGCTGGGGCGGCTCGATGATCGCGACTGAACTTTCGGACACCCTCTTCGGCCTGCCCACACCCAAGACCTCTAGGATGAACCTGGGCGTGCTCAAGGCCGATCACGTCAACATCATCCTGCACGGCCACAACCCGATGCTCTCGGAAGTCATCGTCGCCGCTGCGCAGGATCCGGAGTTGTTGGCGCTGGCCAAAGAGAATGGGGCGAACGGCATCAACCTGGCCGGGCTGTGCTGCACCGGCAACGAGGTGCTGATGCGCAAGGGCATCCCCATGGCCGGCAACCACCTGATGCAAGAACTGGCGATCATGACCGGCGCGGTGGAGGTCATGATCGTGGATTACCAGTGCATCATGCCCGCTGTGACCCAGACGGCCAGATGCTACCACACCAAAGTTATCAGCACCTTTGACAAGGCCAAGTTTCCCGGCGCGGAACACATCACCTTCGATCCGGAGCATGGCATCGAGATCGGCAAACGGATCGTCCGCACGGCCGTGGAGAACTTTAGCCGGCGCGTCAAAGAGCGCATCACGATCCCAGTGGAATCTACGCCGGTGATGGCCGGCTTTTCCGTGGAGGCCATCCTGCAGGCCCTGGGCGGGACGCCGCAGCCATTGATTGACGCTATCGTCAAGGGCCAGGTCCGCGGCGCAGTCGGCGTGGTGGGCTGCAACAACCCCAAGATCAAGCAAGACCTGGGTCACACCGAACTGACCAAACGCCTGATCGAAAACGACATCTTGGTGGTCGTCACCGGCTGTGCTGCCGTGGCCGATGGCAAGGCCGGGCTGATGGTCCCGGCCGCCGCCGATCAAGCCGGCCCTGGCCTGAGCGCGGTTTGCAAGGCGCTGGGCATCCCGCCGGTGCTGCACCTGGGTTCATGCGTGGACAACACCCGCATCCTGGTGCTGGCGGCCGCGCTGGCAAACACCCTGGGCGTGGACATCAGCGCCCTGCCGCTGGCCGGCGCGGCTCCCGAATGGTACTCGGAGAAGGCGGTCTCGATCGGCGCGTACGTGGTCGCCTCGGGCATCTACACGGTGCTAGGCACCACCCCGCCGGTCTTTGGCAGCCCGAACGTCGTCAAACTGCTGACCGAGGGGCTGGAGAGCGTCTTTGGTGCGACCTTTGCCGTCGAGCCGGACCCGAACCGCGCCGCTGTTCTGATCCGCCGCCACATCGAAAAGAAACGCGCCGGACTCAAGTTGCCCGCCCTTGACCCCGACCGCATCCTCATGCCGGAGCGCGAACTGGCGCTGGTGTAGCCCCCCCACCCTTTTCTCCCCTTTCCCAGTGGGAGAGGGGCAGGGGTGAGGGAAGGAGGCGCGTATGAAAATCGTCATCATCGGCGCAGGGCCGGCCGGCGTGAGCGTGGCCGAGACAGTGCGCTCTTATGATCGCCAGGCTGAACTGGTGATGCTCAGCGCCGAGCCGTTCCCACCCTATTCGCCGCCGGCCATGGCGGATCACTTTATCACCGGCTCGGACACGCATCTATGGCGCGGCGTGGACTGGCCGAAACAGACCGGCGTGGCGTATCGCAAGCGCGTTCAGGTCGTCGCCATTGATCCCGAGGCCCATCGCCTGCGCCTGGCGAACGGCAAGACGCTCAAGTACGACCGTCTTGTCATCGCCACCGGCAGCCGCCTATATGCTCCTTTGAAAGGAGTGGACAAACCCGGCGTTTACAACTTCAAATCGCTCAGCGCCGCCGAGGCTTTGGTCAAAGAGGTCAAGAAGGGCAAGGCGCGCACGGCGCTGATCGTTGGCGCGGGCTTTATCGGCGTGGAGATCGCTTTGCTCCTGCGTGAACTGGGCGTCGAGGTCACGCAGATCGAGATGCTCGACCAGGTCATGGCCGGGATGCTGGATACGGATACCGCAGCCATCACCCTGAACTTGATGCGCGAACGCGGCGTGGATGTCCGCCTAAAGACCAAAGTGACTGCCTTCACCGGCAGGGAGCGGGCGACCGGTGTGAAACTCGAATCGGGCAAGGCGCTCAAGGCCGACATCCTGATCGCCGCCACAGGCGTCAGGCCCAACCTGGATTTCCTTGAGGGCAGCGGTATCGCTCACCAATGGGGAATCACGGTGGACGATCACCTGCGTACCAATGCCCCCGATGTTTACGCCGCCGGCGACGTGGCCGAGACGCGCGACCGCCTGACCGGCGAGACCTACGTCCATGCCATCTTTCCCAACGCAGTGGAGCAGGGACGGGTTGTGGGGCTGAACCTGATCGGCTACGATACCGTCTATGAGGGCGCCGAGCGCATGAACAGCCTCAAGCACCTCGGGCTGCCCATCATGGCCGTCGGCTTGAAGGAAGGCGACGAGGTCTTGCAATTCCGGCGGAACGGTGCGCTGCGGACGATCTATCTAAAGGACAATCGGCTGGTGGGCTTTCAATTGGTCGGCGACATCAATGCGGCCGGCGTCTTGCGGACGTTGATGCTCCAGGGGCAAGACATCCGCCCGCTCAAGGACCATCTGCTCGACCTGAGCTTTGGTCAGGGCACGCTGGCCTGGAGTGCGATAGCCCCTTACGCCTGAGTTTGCGCGAGGATACACAGGATGTGGATCGGCCACCCGATCCGCATCCTGTCATTTTGCGATACTCTCCTCGTGCAAACGAGGCTCGCTCGTCATGGTGCTGGGGCCGAGCACGCCACTTTCGCCCGTGATGTTCGAGCATGGCGCGACGATCATTTCCGGTGCGCGTGTGATAGACGAGGCCGCTGTGATCCGCACCGTATCCCAGGACGCGATGTTTCAACAGGTCGAGGGTATGCGGTTGTTGAGAACACCCAAGGACAATAGAGATTGGGCAAGGAGACTAGAAGGCGCCGAGTTTTATTTTTATGCACTGGCAATTCGGTCCGCTCGCAAATGGCCGAGGCGATCGTCAACGCGCGGATGGGCAGTGGATGGGAGGCCTTTTCCGCGGGGACCCAGCCCACCGGCTATGTTCATCCCAACGCCATCCGCGCCCTGGCCGAAATCGGGATACATCACGCGGGGCGTTCCAAATCCGCCGACGAATTCCGTGATGTGTCGTTCGATGTTGTGGTGACCGTATGCGATGACGCGGCTGAAAACTGCCCCGTGTGGTTGGGGCAAGGCAAGCGCGTCCACCTCGGCTTTCCCGACCCGGCCAGGGCCAGTGGAACGGACGACCAAATCATGGCCGTCTTTCGCAAGGTGCGCGACGATATTGCGGTTCAAGTGCCAGCGCTGCTCCACAAGCACGGCCACGAGTAAAACCCCTTGAAGGTTGCATCTCCCTCTCGCGGTTGTCGTGTCATGCGCAAGACGTGACAGATGTCACTACCCATTGGTCCAACTTGACGCTAGAATACATTCAATTTTCTAGATATTATTAGAGCGTCGGATGCTTGTCTTTGAGACCAGGGGAGTCGTGCCTTGGTCCAGATGTATCTTCTCACCTAACTTTCGCCCGAAAATAGCACCTTTCCAACCAAAATAACGACTTGAGAACCGGTTGATTTCGCCCGAAAATCGCGGGTTTCCAAACTGTGCTATAAGGCAGAGAAATTCTCTTGGAGGCTGCCTTATGAGCATTCACTTGGTCGTACTAC
>DAOTXX010000155.1:0-11326 GCA_034434835.1 Thermoflexales bacterium
GGCAGTCACTGCTCAGCCCGCGCCTCGCAGGATGATGAATCATCCTGCTGGTATGGGAAACCGGCTGAAGCCGGTTAGCCCTGGCCCGAGCCTGCTTCAGCAGGCTTGATATGACAGCCGCGAAATTCATTTCACGGCGCAGGGGGCCGAATAGCCTGGACACGGCAAACAAATACGTTTGAGAGAGGCGAGAGGGAGCAGGGGGGAGAGGGTCAAAGCACCCCTCAAAAATGTGGATGGTGGCCGGCGGTCTGATAGGCGCTATCGCGGCTGTCCCCGAAATATTGAAAAGATACTCAGGCGACGCTCAACAGGGTTGTGACCAGGGCGCGGATGGTGTCTGTCATCTCCGGCAACCCCAGGCGGATGATCGTCGCTTCCTTTCCTAATGCGGCGCGGACAGCCGCCTGAGCAGCCTCGTCAAGCACACCGGCCCGGTTGTTGCAGACCAGCTTCAGCTCCGGCCAGGGCGCTCCGATCTCGCCGAGGCTGCTGGCAATGTGTTTGGCCTGCGCCAGTGTCGCGCGATCCAGATCGAGTACCAAAAGCAGCACGTGACAACGAGGAGCCAATGCCAGCGCGGTATCGCTTAGCTCCGTCCCCAGATCGAGCACGCAAACATCATGGGTCGTCCGGAAATAGTTTAGGATCGCTCCGGCACGGGCAGCTCCCACACGGGCAATGGCAGAGGCCAGTACGCTCAGGCCGCTGGGGTGAGCGGTCACAGCGGCTTCGATCTCGCTCGCATCTAGCGCGTCTACCGCATGAGCCAGCAGATCGTTCAGACCGTGCGCTGGGCTGAGGCCGAGGTGGCGAGCCGCTGTCCCACCCGGCTCCAAATCGATCAAGATGGTGCGCGCTCGCGAGGCAAGGGCCAGCGCCAGATGGACCGCCAGTGTAGTCGCGCCGACTTCGCTCCTGGCGCCCAGGACCGAAACCACCTGAGCGGTTTCCTGGACAGGCGCGCGGGCCGCGCGCGCCAGGGCATTCTCGATGCTGGCAAACAACTCTTCCGGCTGGATGGGCTTGACCAGATAGTCGTCGGCCCCGGCCATCAGTCCTTCGACTTGATTGGCTTTGCCTGAGCGAGCCGTGAGCATTACCACGGGGACGTTGGCCGTGCGCGAGTCCGCCCGGATCCGCTGACACACCTTATTGCCATCCATATCGGGCATCATCACGTCCAGGATGATCAGGTCGGGCACGTCACGCGCCAGAAAAGCGAGCGCTTCCAGGCCACTCTTGGTCTGGATTGACCTGTAACCGCGCCGCTCGAGGATCATCTCGATCATGTCCAGGGTGTCTTCGTCATCGTCTACGATCAGAATCCTCTCATTCATGGCACGACTCCTTCGACCGTTACGTAGGCCTGGGATTATCAGGCTGGCAGACACGCAATGGCATCGGGGCGCAACGTCAGGCGGATCGCCTCGCCGGCCGGGGGGAGAGGCGCGGTCGAATCCATCTCGAATTCCAGGTCCACGCCGCTGGCACGGACGACGACGCGCGTCTGTGTGCCCCGAAAGGAACGCTCGACCAGAACGCCATCCACAGTCAAGCCCGAGTGTGTCAGGTCCAGGCTGGCTGCATCGGGCCGGATCAACACGGTAAGCTCGCCCTCGCCGCACACGTCGTGGGGCAGTGTCCATGCACCCAGCGCGGTCTGCAGTTTCTTTTGACCATTGGCGATTGCCCACTGGCCGCGGAGCAGATTCGTCAGACCTAAAAAGCGCGCGACGAACGCATCGGCCGGGTGGCGATACACCTCTTGCGGGGCGCCGATCTGCGCGATGCGCCCATCGTTCAGAATCACCACGCGGTCGGCCACCGCGAACGCCTCCTGCTGATCGTGCGTGACATAGAGGGCGGTCTGCCCCACACGCGTCAGGATGTCGCGCAGTTCATTCATCAGCCGCTCGCGCAGCGTCCGGTCGAGCGAGCTGAGCGGTTCGTCGAGCATGAGCAGCCGCGGGCGAGGGGCCAGGCTGCGCGCGAGCGCCACACGCTGCTGCTCGCCGCCGGAAAGCTGGTTCACGTCGCGCTGCTCGAACCCGCTCAGCCCCACTAATTCTAGCACCTCACGCACCCGCGCGTCAACCACTCGCGGCAGTAGATTTGCCATTTTTAATCCGAAGGCGACATTCTCCCGGACGTTTTTGTGGGGAAAGAGCGCGAGGTCCTGGAACATCAGGCCAAAGCCGCGTTGGTGAACCGGCACGTCGGCAATGTCTTGACCTTCGACGAGCACCTGGCCGCTTTCGGGCTGTTCCAGTCCGGCGATGATGCGCAGCAGCGTCGTCTTGCCGCAGCCGGAAGGGCCAAGCAGGCAGACGATCTCGCCGGGGGCCACGTCAAAGCTCACGTCGCGCAACAGCGGCGCGCCGCCGTAAGATTTGTAGAGGTGAGAAACCGCCAATAGAGGAGTGGACATGGCAAGTTGCAATATCCCATTCTCGTCACCGCTCGCCCGTGAATGAATGTTACTTTGGTCGTCGCACACTGTCATTGCGAGCGCCCGAAGGGCGCGAAGCAATCTCTTTCGCTCGCTGGAGATTGCTTCGCCGCCTCCGGCGGCTCGCAATGACAAAATGAAACTCGGTGGCCGCGCCGAGTACAGCAGTTTGTCGGAGAGCCGATAGTCTCCGCTAAAAATGGCGGTGCCAGAAACCCGTTTTCTCGGAGAAAACGGGTTTCTCCGACAGGCTGCTAGCCCACTGCGACGGCTTGATCAATAACGACATCACGGATGATCATGATTGCCTCTCGTCATAAACCATTATCGCACGCCTAACGCCCTCTGTCAAAACTCTCCCACTTCCCCCACTCGCACCCGCTCGATCAGCACAATGCCCACCGCGCACACGAGCATCAGCATCGTGCTCATCGCCAGCGCCTGAGCGTAATTCAGCGCGCCGGGCTGACCCAGGAAGCGATAGATGACGACCGGCATCGTGGGAAATTCGGGCCGGGCCACGAGCGCCGTCGCGCCAAACTCGCCCATCGAGATGGCAAACGCGAACGCAGCCGCAACCAGCATCGCGCGCCCGACGATGGGCAAGTCCACCTGACGCCAGGTCTGCCAGGGCGAGGCGCCCATCACGGCGGCAGCCTCGCGCAGCGAGGGGCGAATGCCGCGCAAGACCGGCAGCAGCGACCGCACGACGAACGGAAACGCGACGAGCGTGTGCGCCAGCGGCAGCAGCGCGGGCGACGCGCGCAAATCCAACGGAGGCGCGCCCAACGCGATGAGGTAGCCCAGGCCCAGCGTCACTGCCGACGTGCCCAGCGGCAGCATGAACACGGGATCGAGGATCGCTGCCCACCAGGCCGCGCGGCGCGTGAGGGAATGGGCCGCCATGAATCCGAGCGATAGCGAAGCGATGACCGTGACAGTGGCGATCAGGAGCGAGTTGCGAATGGCGACGATGGGTGGCACGTAAAAGTACGAGCCGCGCCGATTGACGAACAGCTCGGCCAGAGGCTGTGTGCCTTCGGTAAGGGAACGCAACACCAAAGCCAGCAGCGGCGTGATCAGCAGCGCGGCCATCAGGGTCACGTTGAATCCCACCAGCATCCGCGCACGCAGCGTGACCGGTTTGCGTTGCGTGATGGATTGCGGGCGCAGGTTCAGCGGGCGAGCGGTGCGCGCTTGCAGGCGCGTATAGGCGACTGTCATCGCCAGCGTGCAGAGAATCTGGATGAGCGACAGTGCTGCTGCGATGGGCAGGTTGAACAGGTTGACTGTCTGCCGATAGATTTCGACTTCGAGCGTGGCAAACTGCGCGCCGCCCAAGATCAGCACGACGCCAAAGCTGGTAAAGTCAAAGATAAAGATGAGCAAGGCCGCCGCTGCAACGGCAGGCGTCAACAGAGGCAGCGTGATGTGGGCCAGGCGATGAAAGCGGTTCGCGCCCAGCACTGCCGCTGCATGTTCGAGCGCCGGATCGAGGTTGGCCCAAAACGATCCAACGATACGCAAGACGACTGTGTAGTTGTAGAACACGTGCGCCAACAGGATCATCCAGATCGTGCCGAGGAGCTGGATGGGCGGTTGATCGAGATGGAACAGCCGCATCAGCGCGAGGTTGAGATAGCCGCCTGGCCCCAGCAGCGCGGTGAACGCTGCCGCGACGACGACGGTCGGCAAGATGAACGGGATCGTCGTCAGCGCGCGCAGGAGCGTCTTGCCGGGGAATTCGTAGCGGGCAAAGACATACGCGGCCGGCAGCCCGACGGTCAGTGTGAGCGCCGTCGAGGCTGCCGCCTGCCATGTGGTGAACCACAGCGTCCGCAAGTAGTAGGACGAGCGGATCAAGGCCGTGAGTGCCTGCACATCCAGCGTCCCACGCGGAGCCAGGCTCAGGCGCATGATCGCCAGGAGCGGGTAAAAGTAAAAGACGGCGAGGAAAGCAAGCGGAATAAAAAGTAGACCAGTAGACAAGGACAGAGTAGACAAGGGGGCGCGATTCCCCTTGTCTACCTGCCTGCTTGTATCCTTGTCTACTCTCAACGCAGAACGGTCTCGGTCCACTGCTGAATCCACTTGTCGCGGTTCCTGGCAATGTCTTCCGGCGGAAGTCTGGCAGGCTGCTTGGGCACCTGCGCGTACTTGACAAACGCCTCGGGCAGTCTGGCCTGAGGGTTGACCGGAAAGACGAACATTTGCAGCGGCATGTCTTCCTGGAACTGGACGCTGAGCATGAAATCCACAAACTTGCGCGCGAGATCGAGCTGCTTGGTGCCCTTGAGTATACCCACAAACTCGATCTGCCGGAAGCACATATCGTCGCCGATGACCGAGCCGGTGGGCGCATCTTGCAGCGGCGTCTTGGCGAACACGACCTCAGCCGGCGGCGACGACGCATAGCTCACCACAAGCGGCCTCGGCCCTTTGCCCGACGATCCGCTGAACTCGGTATAGTACGCCGTCTCCCAACCGTCCACGACCTTGACGCCGTTGGCCTTGAGCTGCTTCCAGTAATCCAGGAACTTGGGCCCAAAGTGCGCGACGGTCGCCAGCATGAACGCCAGCCCCGGTGAAGACGTGGCTGGGTTTTCGACGACGAGCAGGTTCTTGTACGCTGGCCTGGTCAGGTCCTCGAGCGTTTGCGGCACGGCGAGTTTCTTGTTGGCCAGGTAGGCCTTGTCATAGTTGAGGCACACGTCGCCATAGTCCACGGGCGTGGCTCGCCCGGATTTATCAATCATGAACTCAGCCGGGATCGTCACGTCCTTGGGCGTGTACGGCTCCAAGATGTCGGCTTCGAGCGCGCGGCTGAGGAAGGTGTTGTCTACGCCGTAAAACACATCGGCGAGTGGATTGCCTTTGGCCAGGATGGCCTTGTTGAGCGCGGAGCCGGCGTCGCCGCTCTTGAGGATGTTGAGCTTGACGTTGTTGGCCTGCTCGAACGCCTTGAGCACGTCCTCGCTTGCGGCAAAGCTGTCGTGCGACATGACTGTCAGCGTGCGCGGGCCGGAGGGCGTCGCGGTCGGTGTGGGGGGCAAGGGCGTCGAGGTCGCCGTTGGGGTGGGCGGCAGCGGCGTCGGCTTGGGCGGGCTGGTGGGGGCGACCGTCGGCGGGACGGGCGTCGGCGTGGGCATGGCTGCCGGGCCGCCACAACTGGCAAGCAAGATGCTTGCAAGGGAAACGAGAATCAACACCTGGCAAAATCGAGTTTTCATCTCTTGGCCTCCTGTCTAGTCTCGTGATGCGTGACGCACAAAGGTCTTTACATCACGGAAATAAAACCACCCCGGGAGTTTGCCGGGGTGGCTAAAACGCATAGATCAATTCCCTCCGCCGGCATTATCCGGATCAGGTCTTGCCGTCGTCGGCATAGCGAGCTTTCCGGCTCACAACCGACCTCTCAGCCTGGCTTCACCAAGCTCCGGCTCATGATAAATTGTTCGACGCCATTTTACCACGTTCGGGCAAAGGGAGCAATGGAAATGGTGGGGGCCGAGGCCGATGGCCCAAGTTTGTCATCTGGTGAAGGTTATGATAGACTCGAGATGACGCTTGTCCAAGAGCCTGATAGAGAAGCGCAGTAGCGCAAAACTCTTTTTGTCACCCTGAACCGCGAAGCGGCAGGGGGGCTCCGCCTTGCAAGATCGAGATTTTTCGCTTGCCTTCGGCAGGCTCAGAATGATAGCCGAGTGACTTGGCGGTACCGCAAGTATCGTTACCAAGAATCTTGAGTTGCCTGGAGGACCAAATGTGTAACTTCAAGCCCTGGCTGCACAGTTTTGTGTTCACGGGTGTGCTGGTCATCGTCATGGCGGTGACAGGCTGTTCTCAGAGCACTCCTCCTGTGGCAAGCACTACTCCCACGATGATAGCCACGCTCACGCCGACCTCATTGCCGACGCCAACACCACCAGACACCCCGACGCCCACAGCGATTCCTGCCACACTGACCCCGACGCCTGATCTGACGGCAACCGCGGCAGCCTGCAAACCAGTCGCGCAAGTGACGGATGCGGCAGTGAAGCAAGGCTCGTCCCTCAAGTCCGGCGCGGTGTTTACCCAGACTTGGCGATTCACCAATGCAGGCAACTGTGCTTGGGAGAAAGACACCGTTCTGGCTTTCCAGAGTGGAGAAAAGTTTGGCGCTCCCGATTCGATCCCTGTTGGCACAGTTGACATGGGTAAGACCGTGGAGATCAGTCTGACGCTCAAAGCGCCGCAACGGGCTGGCGCCTACGTAGGCGAGTGGGCATTGCGACGGCCTGCTGGCCAAGTACTCATCACGACCACGGTGGGCATCAGCGTCATCGTTCCAACCTCTACGCTGAGCGTCGCAGCAGTCGCGCCCACAGTTAAGCCAAAGGCGGCCACGCCGAGAGGTTCTATTCTGCCTGTAGGGTCAGGGCCGTTTAGCGTGGACGCAAATGCCAGCGGCCCATGGAATTGCATTGGTATTATCCCTGAGCGGCAATGGCAATTGGAATGGGTGGGCGATTTTTACATTGCCGTGCGCGGTGGGCCGGGTAACTATACCATCAGCGATCCGGACCATTGCCACTGGGATTTTACCGAACAGAAATTCGTCTGCCGTTATGGCGCGGAGATGAATCAATCTGTTATGCGGACACTGTATGTGAGCTGCCCCGGCTGCGCGCAACAGCAAGTTGTGGTCGGGGGGCGCGGAGTAAGCTCGGGGGACGAAGGCGCTGGTATCTGCCGAGTCCGAAACTTTGTAGCAGCAACTCCTGCTCCTGGGACCGTGAAGCCCACCCCTGCAGCGCCTCCGGGCCAACCGGTTGCGCCGCTCTATCCCAAGTCTCCGATTCGCCCCTGGAATCGAGAGGAGTTTATCAAGGCATTAATAGCCAGCAAAGATGCCGTTGCTGCCTTTCGTGCAGACTTTGTTGAAATTGCGGCCGGCAAAATGGGCGATTGCAGTATTTACTTCTGGAAGTTTTATAGCCAATGGGAACTTCAGCCAGGCTTCACGGATGTGCCGGTAAACTGGTATCCGCTATACTACCAGTACCGGCTGGCTCTGGACAACGTTCGTACTGCCACATGGCCGATTTCCGAAATATGCCTCAGGCGCGGCGGGACTATTCCTGAGGAAACCGATCGGCTTATCTTGGCCACCACACAAGCTTCGATAGACTCTTTAGGACGATTGTATGCCCAGGCTCAAACAATGAAATAGGAGCAGTCGGCTGCGATTGCCTAACGAGAGGACTATTCTAGCTGATACTTTACGGCCTCTCGGGGATGTCGTCGCGCAAATGGATCGGGGGATCGAATATTGTATCTACGAGCGTAGCCGGCTCGGCTATTTGGCAGCGCTCTATTGCAACGTCACCGTGCAGGTGCAGTGCGCTCCGCGCCACACGCTGGGAACCGTGCGGGGAGACGTCGGGTTGCTTCATAGGTAGTTTGGTCAGCGCCAACTGCCAACCCCGCGCGCAGTTGATGTCTGACCGCCAGGTTGCTTTTGCCCTGCTTACGCTTACGTTCACGCTTGTGTAACGCGGGTTGACTATACTCGCAATCAAAATGTGACTCGCCAGAGGAGGTGCACATGGTATCTGCGAACGCGAGACAACCCGCGCCCTATGTCATTCTGACCGACCAAGACTATCGTGTCCTCGGTCCGCAAGATTTCGGCGCGCCTGGGCTGGAAGCGATCGAAGTGCTCGGCCCATACGTGGATATTCAGGCTTCGGGGCCGCTCATCACGATTCACGATTCCACCGTCGAGGCGCAGTTGGGCATTGGACATCATCCGCACCGATACAACGAGCGACTCTTTTACATCATGGCGGGCGAGCTGGACCACGACGACGCGCTCAACCATATCAAGGGCCACATGGGGCCTGGCGATGTCGGCCTGTTCACTGAGGGACGGCGTGGCATGCTTCACTCCGAGTGGAACAACGGCCATGTGCCCACGCGCGCCTACATTCTCGTATACACGACCGACCCAATCCCTGAGCGAACGAGTTTCACCGTGCTGCACGATGGGGATGCCCCCCGATATGAAGAGGGTGACGGCGTACGAACCAAAGAACTCGTTGGCCCCCGCTCGCCCCTTCAGGTGAACGGCGACCTCCGCCTGTTCACCGACAGCATCCTGAAAGACGGCAGCGCCCTGACGGTGACGCTCGGCGACGGAGAGGGCGGTCTGATGTCCGTCCAGGAGGGCCGAGTAAAACTGGACGATCGTGAAATCAGCCAGGGCGCCACCATCCTGTTGCCCCCGGCTGAAGGCGAACGGCGTCTCACTGTCAAAGCCGTCGGTTCGGCCCGCGTTTTGCGCGCTGTGCACGGCCCCGGTCATGGCTTGGTCCGCCGGGCAGATGACCCTGATGGGTATCGGAAGGCATTGGTGTAAACTTTGGCCCCGGAGTGCGGCCTTCAGGCCGCGTTTTATGCAGGCTGAAGCCTGCACTCCAACCTTAAGTTGACATGCATGTGGAAGGCGCGTGTAGCCTGACATCTCGCTCCAGCAGACAGCGGCAGCCGCGGCTGCCGCTGATCTTTTCTGTTGTTCAATCCGCCCTGTAACCTTGCTCCTCCCGAACTGTGCGTTTGAGCTGTGCCCCTCGGCTTGCTGCTTATCCTTTTGCAGTTTGATGGTACAATTTCGAGCGAACGGATCGCACCACATCGTTTGAGCCGAATTCGGTGGTACCTGCCCGTTCGTCGTTCTGGTTCACCGAGTGTCGTCCGTCCACACTGCGCGCGGCCGATGTGCTTGCCGCTGGGCGGCCTAGATGAGCGGTAACAATGCCAGATCTTGCCTCTCTCGTTATAGGCCTGGATTGCAGCACCTCCGCTTGCAAGGCGGTGGTGTGGGACTGTCACGGAAATGCCATAGCCAAGGGGGCCTGTTCTCTGTCGCTGATTACGCCTCAACCGACCTGGCATGAGCAGTCCGCCGAGTCTTGGTGGACTGCAACGGTCCAGGCGTTACGCCAGGCAGTGAGTCAGGTGGACAGCAAGTGGTTGAGAGCCTTGTGCATCGCACACCAGCGCGAGACATTTGTCCCGGTGGATGAGCAGGGTCAGCCGTTGACCAACGGCATCCTTTGGATGGATGAACGGGCGCGTGATCTCTTGCCGGGTCTGGAGCGCTCCTTCGGCCAACAAGACTTTCATCGCCAAACGGGCAAGCGATTATCGGTGAATCTGACGATTGCCAAGATCGCCTGGCTCAAAGAACATCAACCGGATGTTTTCGCCCGAACTTTTAAATACCTGGACGTACACAGCTTTTTGGTTCATCGTTTGACCGGGTTGTATCGCACCGGTTGGGGATGCGCCGACCCGACGGGAATGTTCGACATGCAAAGGAATTGTTGGGCCGAAACTGTATTGAGTCAGGTCGGCATCCGGCCGGATCAGCTTCCTGAAGTTTATCCGCCGGGAACAATCGTGGGAACTGTCGTCCCATCTGCTGCAGAAGCCTGCGGCTTGCCGGCCGGGTTGCCTGTGGTGGCGGGAATTGGCGATGGGCAGGCGAGCGGTGTGGGAGTCAACATCACTTGTCCTGGTGACGCCTACTTGTCTTTGGGGACTTCGGTCATCTCGGGGACTTGGAGCGATCAGTACGTCGTTGACTCGGCCTTTCGGACCATGACTGGGGGGATCCCGGGAACCTATTTGCTGGAGACAGTGTTGTTAGGCGGTGGATACACTGTCTCTTGGTTCATGGAAAAGATGGCAGGTCAGCCTGGTCAGGATGGTGCGCCGCTCCAAGATTACTATGATCGGGCCGCCAGCGCCGTGCCGCCCGGGAGCGCTGGCCTGATGGTGGTTCCATACTGGAATAGTGTGCTTGGTCCTTATTGGGATCCGGCGGCCAGCGGGATTGTCGTGGGCTGGCGCGGGATTCATCAACTACCGCACCTTTACCGGGCGATTTTGGAGGGGATAGCTTTTGAACAGCGACTGTACATGCTGGGCGTGGAAAAAGCATTGGGGCAATTTGTGAAGCGATACATTGCGATTGGCGGCGGAGCGCAAAGCGATGTGTGGTGCCAAATTATTGCTGATGTGACCAACAAGCCGGTTTTTCGCGCCACCACCTCAGAAGCCACTGCGCTGGGAGCCGGCATTCTTGCGGCCACCGCGGCTGGATGCTATGCGGATGTTCGTCAGGCTGCTCAGGCCATGACCCACATTCTCCCCCAGCCATTTGAGCCGGATTCTTCTCGTCATGATTTTTACAACCGTTTGTTTGAAGAGGTGTATCGTCCTCTGTTCCCAGCTTTGCAGCTTTATCTCGATCGCCTGGCTTTCCTGTCCAGTTGTGACTTATCAGATTGACTTGCCACATTCAAGAAACCATCCCGCAATCACCTCAGTGGGCGGCGAGTGCGCTCCACGCGCCGATCTGCTATAATCTGAGTCAATTACTGTAACTACTCAGCCCAGTCTACCGCACAGGCTGTCATTGCGAGAACCTCATGCCCGTTGGCGGGCATGTTGAACGACAGAAACTTGTACTGGGCATGCTCGCGCGGCGATGAATTCGCCGCGCTATACCCCCACCCCGGCCCTTCCCCGCACGCAGGGGAGGGAGCGGCGACCCGTGAACGGGTCTTGAAGCTGGCTTCAGCCAGCGTCGCTGTGTAGCCCGCCGAGTTCACACTTGCACCTGCGCTGGCGCGCAGCGCAAGTGCAGGTGTCGGCGGGCGGGCAAGCGCCGACATAGACGCAAGTTTCTGAGCAGCCTGCCGAAGGCAGGCGAAGATGTTCTAAGTCGTGTCAAGTAGTTGAACCTTAAAAATTTGATTAGCGTTTTACTCCCTAGTCCGCTGGGCGCAAGGCGCACCAAACCCATCCCTGCTGGAGGCAGGGTTC
>DAOTXX010000156.1:0-9927 GCA_034434835.1 Thermoflexales bacterium
AGAGAGGGGCGTCGAGGGGGGCTTGCGCCTGAGTGCGGAAGCGAGTAGACTTGAAGAGCCGGGTGCGAGAAAACCGCACGCCCGGATCCGTGCGGGGGCAGTTGGGTAACTGGCTGTCCTACCGCGATGGCCCAACACACCGAAGTGTAGAAACAAGTTTCAGTCTGCAAAGACAACATAAGCCCGAAAGACAATATCGAACGGTCAGCCCATCTGGAGAATTCCATTGAGCCTCAAACAGATTCAAGCGTTGGTTCGCAATGGCTTGTATTACCTGACCGAACATGCTTACGACGAAGCCGCAGACGATGGCTTTGACATCTATGACGTGGAACACGGTATCCTCACAGGCCGAGTGCGGCGAACGTGACCGCATGAAGGCAAATATGAAATCGTCGGCGTTGCCTTGGACGGGCGACCGATTGGGGCTGTCTGCCGAATTACTTCAACGAACAAGGTGCGCGTGATTACAGTGTACGAAGACAAACCGAAGAGGTGAAGAGAGAGGTCAAGATGGGTTTTTGGGAAGGCGAGACCTGTGAATACTGCGGCGGGAAGATAGTGGAAAAGCGCGTGACACTTCACCGCAAACTAAAGAACAAGTACATTATCATCGAAGACGTTCCAGCGGGAGTGTGCATGGAGTGCGGTACGCGCTATTATGCTGCTAATGTACTCAAGACAGTCGAAGCCAGCATTCGTGGGCGCCGAAAGGCACAACGCGAAGTGCTTGTGCCGGTCTACTCTGTCTAAACAGGGAAAATGGCCTAACTCACGCTTGCAGCCGACCGCTTACACGCGCCGCGAACAGAGGTACTTGGCTGTTGTGTCGCCGTTCGCGGCGTAACGCGCCTGGCCTGTGACCAGCGGCGGCTGAAGCGTCTGCCGTTAGGCGCGGAAGTTTGCGCCATTCAACCAACAATACAACAGGAAAAGGAGCAAACAATGAAACGAAGTCTCATCCATCCGATTGGGCGTGCTGTGCTGGCAGGAGCAGCACCCGCCGTGTTGATCGCGCTGGTCATCTTGGTGATGACCACGCCTCACTCAAGCGCAGCCGCTTCATTTGCATCGCCACTTCCAACTCCGCCGCCACAACCACGCAAAGCAACCTTGCCTGACATCTCGGTGGTGATTGCCAAATCTGGCGGAAGCTTAGCCTCGACCGATGGACAAGTGGCTGTGGCGTTTCCTTCCGGCGTAATCAAAGAGCCAATGACCGCCACACTGTCTTTCAATGTACCGTAGATCGTTCCGGCCCGATTGGAGTTGATCGGCTCAGTATT
Source organism: Thermoflexales bacterium (assembly GCA_034434835.1). Taxonomy (GTDB): domain Bacteria; phylum Chloroflexota; class Anaerolineae; order Fen-1058; family Fen-1058; genus JBGLNJ01. The sequence continues at coordinate 1,287 of DAOTXX010000156.1, forward strand.
TGCCATTGACGCTCAACCATCGCACTCGCGCAACACATCCAAGACAATCACAGTCCGCTATGCTCCGCCTGCTGGCGTCAACGAAAAAGAGTTGACGCTGGTGTATTATGACACCATGGCCGATAAGTGGTTGCCAGTGCCGACCACGGTGGACACCGCTCAACACGTCGCAACAGCAACCACTGATCAGTCAGGCAGTTTTGCGCTAGTGATGGCGCTGGCAGTTCAATCTCTGCCCGCCGATGCCGTGATCGTAGACGACTTGGATTCCGGTTTTGTCCGGCATGGATCGGCGGGCGGCTGGCATGGCGTCAGCGGTTCCAGCAACGACTACTACCTGGGTCACATGTATTGGACTTCCAATACTTTCAGCGTCGAGGACAACTGGGCTACGTGGACGCCCGCGTTGGCTCGCACGGCGTACCAGGTGTTTGCGTTCATTCCCCGCTGGAACTCGACGACGCAAAGTGCACGTTACCGAATCATTCACGACGGCCAGACGACGGTGTATACTCTGAGCCAACAGCCGTACTATGCCGAGTGGGTCAGCCTGGGGACATACGGATTTGGAACCGACCCGGCCAACAACTATGTCCGATTGGGCGATGTGACCGGTGAAGCGAATTTGCAAAAGCTCATCGGCTTTGACGCGATGGCCTTTGTGCCAGCCAAGGTATATTTGCCGGTGGTGTTGAGGAACTATCCAATCCAGATCAAAGGCAAAAATGGGATGCATCTGGGTAACCGCAACGCGGACTGGACAAATGAGATGTTGCAACCGATTGACGGAGAAAACGGCGGCATCTTCCCAGCGGCGGTTGTCGTGAAAAGCGACCAGTTGTATAACATCTGGCGTGGTGGTAGTATTTGCGAAGTGGGCAGCATTGATCCGCAACCTCGCGCGCCAACCTTGTTTGCCTACCTACGACGCGCTTCGGCGGCTGGAACAAAGGTGATCATCCGTATCAACCCGTCGCCAGGCAACTTTGTGGATTGGAATATTCCTGCCCGAACTAACCATCACTTGCGCGCAGACAACACACCGGCGGGTGGAACATATTGCGAACTTTCACCAGGCAGTGGAGATTGGGGCTTTATGCACTATCGAGCTGTGAATGACATTGCCAAAGAGATTGAGCAAATCCACAACATGAACACAAACAACGGTTGGCAAGAATATGCCTTTGAGCCAGCCAACGAGCCCAACTTGGAATGGTATCCGCCAAATGTACAAACGCTCACCCCCACCATTCAAACTCGAACCGCCTGGCAAGAAATGGATAGTTACTTTGTCGCCCTGTATGATACTGTCAAAGCGTTGCCCGCTGGCACCAGCATCAGATTGCTGACACCACCAATGGCTCAAACCCGTTATGCTGAAGGCGTATGGTTGCAAAGCCGCACTTGCGATCCCCAACGTCTTGTGGACGGTTCGATCGGATATAATGTAATGCAGACAACTTACATGACCAAGAATGACGGGATAAGTTGGCACAATTATTGGACATATCGCCACGAATCTATCTTGCCTTACTGCGGTGGCGGTGATGGAGAGCACGTGTCTTCCGTGTTCCCTTCCTGGATGTACAACAAGGTCAACTATGGCACAAATCTGTCTTTTATAACTGAGGCTGATTTGGCTTCGCCAAGCCAACAAATGGGCAACACCCTGACTGCCAAAGATGCTGATGTCTCAGCCACAAGTGGCTCAATCCAATACTTTTTCCGAGTCGAGCCATATTTAGTGCGACCGGTGATGTGGTTGCTAAACAACAACTATACCGATCCACCTGGACACAACGAAAATGCCGAGATTAACTGGCATCAAGCCTACACGCCTACTGTGGGTATCCGGCCCTGGTTTACCGACTGGTGGCCGAGACCTGAGCAATAAGGAGAATATGATGAACACGCAACTAAATACCATCCTTGCCTCTTTGCTTATTGTGCTACTCGTTGGATGTGCACCTATCTCCAACGCAGCACCCGTGGTCATGACACAGTCGCCTATAGCAACTCCCTCAGTCTCCAACGCTGCACCATTGGTTGGACAATCGCCTGTAGCAACTCCGTCTGGCAAAGTACGGACGAATTCACCTGCTATCATGACAATGGTTGCAGCCGGCAATACCCAATTACCCAAGGATATGTTTTTTCAGACAGCGTTGGCTGGCAATAAACTGTTTGGCGCGGGGCAGTTAGCTTCAGGCAAAGTGGCACTTTTCGCGGTTGACTTGAACACAAACTATGTACGACAGTTTGGAACATTCAATGATGGCGTGAGTAACATCCATGCATCGAATCGCTACGTCGTGTGGAATCGCTCCGAGAATGATGTCCTAGTATACGATCTACAAGCAGATAAAGAAACTGTAATTGCTACAGGTGCGCGCTATCCAGATATTTCGGACAATATCGTGGTATGGACAGACTGGCGAAATGTGCATCAGCCCAACTCGCTAGATATTTACGGGTATGACCTTACATCCAAAAAAGAAATTCCCATCATTACTCGGCTAGGAGTACAGTCCTATCCTCGGATTTCTGGTCAATGGATAGTCTATTTGGACACCTTTGGTGATGACACAGCAGATGTCTACGCGCGCAATCTTTCCACTCGCGAGGATTTCAAGATCGGTACAATGCCAATGTTAGGGCAACGCATCGGCACGGTTGAGTGGTATCCGGTCATCAGTGGCAATAACGTTGTCTGGGTTTCTGCTCAAGATAACAAACTGCATCACTACAACCTGAGCTTACGTACAGATCGCGTTTTGCCTATCCCGACTACATCAGAGATGGTTAATCGCATGCCCATGTTCCTTGAGTTGGACGGAGATTTCTTGGTTTTTGAGCAAGGGGAATGGACAGGTTATGACCTGGTTCAGGATACCACCTTCTCAATACCTGCTATTTCGCCGCGTCAGAACCCCGGCAAATGGACATCATCAACGCATCCCTTGATATCAGGTGGACGGTTAGTCTGGCAGACGAGCATAGACAAAGAGGTGCGTGTTTACACTACGCAGATCGTGCGAGATCAATAAAACCACCATGTGGCAAGTCGCGCAGAACCAGGCTGGCACGATTGCATGCCGCGCGCCCTGCGCTTCGCGCAGCGCGCGCTTGTAGAGGCATCCAGCAATTTCTCAATTGACCGCAATTCCGGCGCGGCAAAGAGCGCCGCGCCGGAACTGTTTCACCGACTGAAAGTGTGAGGCAAAGACCGCCTCGAATCGTAAACACCATCTTTGAAAAAGGTCAAGGCTACAGTTTTCGTGCGGTTGTTTGGAACAAGAAGGCTTACCGCGCCTAACCAGGGGATCAAGCCGACCGCGCTTCGCGCGGGTTAACGCGGGGTTGACTGCTCACAATCGTAATAGTTAACGTGGGGTAACTCGCCCGTGACCGCGCGGCGGCTTATCCCCAGGCCGTTGGGCGCGGCGATGAACAACACACGAAGTCCACCCTACACTCTGAAAGCATAGACTTACAGACCAAGCAAGCGTAGTCAAAAATCTGCAGCACAAATCGCATGGAGGTGCAAAAATGCAACGCCTATCAAACACTGGTTGTTACCTCTTTGGCCTGCTGATCGTAGGAATACTTTTAGCCGGCTGTATACCATTGCCAGAGGCTACAGGTTTCTCGCCATTGAATACACCGTTGCCAGCGGCTCAGTCCCCATTGGCTACTCCTACTTGCAATCCACCCTGGCCAACACCACCCGCCTTGGCTTGCCCGTGGCTGCCCACACCAACCCCACAGCCGACTTCGCCTTTCCCGACCATGACGCCATGGAAACCACCAACAGCATTGCCGAGAACGCCAACCCCCTTGCCCTTGCCACAGCCAGCTAAAAATGCAGCGGGACGACTACTCTATCGAACTAGCACACGGCTTAGTGATGGATCATTGGCCTCTATACTTCACGCAAGTCAAGTAGATGACAGAGGACTTGCGAGCCAACCTCCCCTGCGAATGTATTTTCAACCACCAGCCGGAATGGCTCTACCAACAGGTTATGACTTTTCCATGTGGTTCAGCCGCCTCGTACCATCACCTAGCGGTCAATACTTGGCTGGTATTCGTGAGACCGAAACAGGCGAAGTTGTTTCGGTTATCGACGTGTTCACCTCAAAACCCACCATGCCAGGAGATGGTTGGCTCAACTGGATTGGTTCTAACGGTAATCCTCAGAGTGCTAGCGGCTTCTTTTACGGTTGGCATCCTAATGGCTACGAGTTTCTGTTCCGCGAAGAAAACGCACCAGATCGAGGCTTATGGATGGTAAACGCTCGCACTGGGCAACATCGTTTGATCGCTCAATTACCGACGCTCGACATATCTGGCGCAGCTATCTCCCCTGATGGACAAAGGCTGATATATGCAACCAACACCTTTGACGTTCACCAAATCTGGTTGGCTAATGCAGATGGTAGTGCGCCGCGTTTGTTGTTGGAAAGCAACACTGTCGTGTATGTCTTCTCATGGTCACCCGATGGACGCTATTTGTTGTACACAGGTGAACCGACACCGGCAGTTGGCAAAGGCACACCTTCCCCTAACACTGGCGGCCCACTATGGGTTATGAATCCTGATGGCAAGAATCGCAGACCCCTGAGGGTACCTCTCATTCTCGGCTTTGGTTTCAAGCCTGTGTGGTCTCCCACAGGTCGTCACGTAGCCGGTGTAGGCGGAACTGACGAGGTTGCTCCTTGTTGGAAGAAAGGCGATGCTTTCCAAGCCGATCCGCTCTGTTGGTTCAAAGGCACCGGCGTATATATAGAAGACATTGATACAGGCGATCTGCAACTGGTTGCGCGCAATGCCATTGATCCCGTTTGGTCTCCAGATGGCTCACTGTTGGCCATGTCGCGGATGGACGAGAAGCAACAGGTAGATATCTGGCTATCAGACACGCAAGGACATAACCTCCGTTGTATGACCAACACACCGGATGTGGATCGTTATCCAATCTGGCTTCAAAAGTAACGAGGGAGGAGCCATGTACAACTTGCTTCGCAAGCACACACATCTCATCACAGCAATCGGCGGACTGCTTTGGTTGCTGTTCAGCGCACTGAGCACAAAGAACCACGCCATTGCAACAACATTCTTGTCACCCCTCCAAGTACCTGAACCATTCTTGAGTGTGCCATTCTATGGCCCGGAATGGGTTACGGCCAATGTGGATCATGACCCGCTAGGCGGCGGTGCCAATAACAGCATCTTGATCTTTGATGGGCGGACCGCCAATGCAGCTAATGGCTGGTGCGATGGCGCAAACTTTAATCCGCATATTGCATTCTGCACCCAATTCAGTCCCAATCCCCCAAATTGCAATGGAGCCTGCTTGTGGTACGATGCCCATCACGGTCATGACTTCGGCTTGTACTACGAGCCGGTGCTTGCCACCACCGATGGGACTGTTATTCGGGCGGGTTGGCAAGACTGGAACAACCGTTATGCAGGATATGGACTGCACCTGTTCATCTCGCATGCCAACGGTTACGAAACGCGCTACGGTCACTTGAGCGCATTGACCGCCCTGACCAATGCCACCGTCTATCGTGGACAGATCATTGGCACCAGCGGCAATACGGGGTATGCTTTTGGCGCTCCTGCAGGTGGTCATCATCTTCACTTCGAGGTGCGTCTGAATGGTCAAGTGACCGATCCGTTCGGCGGCGCGGGTGCAAACTGGCTGTGGCGCGACGGCTCATGGGATGCGCAAGGCCGATGGGTTGGTCAGCCTATACCACGTTACGGCGCGACCTTCGTTGTAGACGATGACTACCCAGAGGGCGGCACACCGGACGACCCCAACTTTGCGAAGGGCCATACTGTCAATTACGTATGGGAGTATTGCCCACCTGGACAGTGTGATTACTGGTATCGCGTTCTCATTGGCAACGACGGCGATATGTTGTACACCAACGTGAATGGCAGCGTGACAGATTATTGGGCATGGTGGAAACCGCCGCAAGCTGGTTTCTATGAAGTACAGGTATGGATTCCGCCAGACCACGCTACCTCATGGTGGGCGCGTTACTGGTGGGTCTCAGCCTCAAACGGCATGCCTGGTACGTATACGGTGATTGACCAATGGGGCGTATCCAATCAATGGATTAGTCTGGGCTATAGATGGTTCACTCCGTTGTGGTCTGCTGGCACGTATTCTGTGTGGATCAGCGATGCAACCAATGAAAGCGGGAACGCTCACGGCAATCAAGCAAACCTATGCGATGATGTAGTGAATGGTCAGTACTATTGTCGAATCGGCGTAGACGCTGTACGTTTTCGAGTGCCGTGGCCGACCTATATTCCCATCGTCTTGAGGAACGACTGAAATCGGATCGAGCGGGTGACTGGATACCCAAGCCGCGTCATGGTAAGCTTTTGCGGTCAGGTATCCAGCACCTGCTAACAGGGTGATAAGGTCAACATCAGAGTACACACATGGAACGCGCCCAACAAGTCGTTGCAGTTGACGGCGCTGGGCACACCGAACTGTTTTGCTGTTTGCCATTGTATCGCCCAAGTCGGCCGGGGCACTTCGCCCATGACCGCGCCGCAACTGAACTCCACCGTTATGCGGCCAACTCCATCGAAGCAGAGAGACAAGAAAGGAAAACATAATCAAAGGAGAACTTGCAATGAACGCCAAGTGGAGACTGTCCAAAAGTCCGCGGCGATTTCTGTTTATCGCGCTGATGGTCGGGATGTTGCTGATGTTGGTGTCCGTGCCTGGTACGCATGCCGCAGGTATCGTCGTCACCACTACCGCCGATGAACAAAACAACAACAGTCAATGCTCAATCCGAGAAGCCATCATCAACGCCAACAACGACGACCAAAGCGGCTCAACCGACTGTGTAGCTGGCAGCGGCGACGACACCATCACCTTTAGCGTCAGCGGAACAATCACGCTCGGCTCCCAACTGCCGAACGTTCAGAACGCGGGGACGCTGACGATTGATGGCGCCGGGCAGAGCGTGACCATCAGCGGCAACGATGCCGCACGCGTGTTCCAGGTGAACCCCTACGCGACGCTCAACCTGCAAAACCTAACGGTGACAAACGGCAACGCTCCCACCGGTGGCGGCATTAACAACGGCGGCACGCTGAACGTCACGAACTGTGTCTTCTCCGGCAATAGCGCGCCTGGCAGCAGCGGCGGCGCGCTCCAGAACACTTCGAGCGGCACGGCGACCATCATCAACAGCACCTTTTCCAACAATAGCGCGAGCATGGGAGGCGGCGTCGCCAATTTCGGCCTGCTGACCATCACCGACGGCGCCTTCTCCGGCAACAGTGCGAGCAGCGTGGGGGGCGCCGTCTACAATCAGAGCGGCGGCGACACACTCACCGTTATCCATAGCACCTTCTCCAATAACACGGCAACCAACGATGGCGGCGGCATCTATAACCTCACTGGTGCGCTGAGTGTCAGCGGCAGCACTTTCTCCAATAACACCGCGACGAATGGCGGTGGAGGCATCCGCAGCTCCGGCACAGTCACCATCACCGACAGCGCTTTTTCTGGCAACGGCGCGACTGACGTCAACGGCAACGGCGGCGGTATCTTGAGCGATGGGACAGCAACCGTCGCCGACTGCACGTTCTCCAACAACACGGCTGGCACTACCAACGGCAGCGGCGGCGGCATCAGAAACTTTGGCGCAATGGCTATCACCGGCAGCACCTTCTCCAGCAACAACGCGATCTCTGGCGGCGGCATCAACAACTATGACGGAACGCTGACCGTCACCAACAGCACTTTTGCCGGCAACAGCGCGACCTACGGCGGTGGTATCGTTAACAATAGTACTGGCACGGTGAACGTTGTCAACAGCACCTTTTCCGACAACAGCGCGACCGACAGCGGCGGCGGCGTTAGAAATTACGGCACGCTAACCGTCAGTAACACCATTGTCGCCAACAGCACGGCAGGAGGGAATTGCAGTGGTACGGTCGCCAATGGCGGCAACAACATTGACGATGGTTCCACCTGCGGTTGGGGGGCCGCCAATGGCTCGATGAGCAACACAGATCCGCAACTTGGCGCGCTTGCAGACAATGGCGGGGCCACGCAAACGATGGCACTGCTTACCGGCAGTCCCGCGATTGACGGTGTAACTTATAACGCACCAAACGGTTGCCCGGCGACCGACCAACGCGGCGTTGCCCGTCCGATAGGTTTGCGCTGCGACATTGGTGCGTATGAATACGGCTTCCGTATCTATTTGCCCTGCACAATGAGGAATTACCCCTAAACGGCAATGATGACAGGAATGCATACGCCGCATAACAAGCGCATCCAGCCGACACGCTCCGCTCGCTGCGCTCGCTCCGCGTGCGGCTGATGCGCAGATCGTTAGGCCCTCCGCTAACCGGGAGATGAATGGGCAGGCCGCCCATTGGCCGTCGGTGGGAGGCCGGGCATTGGCAAGCGGGTCGTGGCGTGGCCGCGCCGGTCGGTGGGCCGTGGGGGGAGCGGGCAGCAAGTGGCCCGGGCCACCGGTCGAGGGGCGGGCGAGGGTGCGGGGAGCGTGCCCACGGGTTTGGCGGTCAGGGAGCGGGTGGATCGGCCGGGAGCGAGGCCGCCGTTGGCGGAGGCGGCGGGAGAGTGCGCAAC
>DAOTXX010000157.1:0-1560 GCA_034434835.1 Thermoflexales bacterium
CGGCGAGCCTTATCGACGGCCGCGGCGTCGACGCTCTCAGGCAAGATTATCAAACGCCATTTCACAGGGTCCATCAAAAGCGTGCAAGTCATTGACGCGCTGCAACATGGACACCGGCACGTGCCCGGGCCTCTGATTTTGATCTGGGATCGGGCTCGACCACATCGCAGTCGGCTCACACGCCCTTTTCTGACGGCCCATCCCGAGATCATGGTGGAAGAAATACCAGCCTATGCGCCTGAACTTAATCCGGAAGAATACTGTCATGGCAACGTCAAACAACATCTCAAGAATGCGCGGCCTGTAATGACCCCCAAATCTTGGACAGTGTAGTAAAACAACTATACGGTTCAAGAAAGGGGTTCCTGCATGACCAAGAAACATCGCACGTTCAATCCTGAATTCAAGGCTCAGGCTGTCTTGGCGGTGATCAGCGGCAATAAGACCGCTGCCGAGATTTGTCGTGAGCATCAGATCAAGCCGGACTTGTTCTCGAAATGGAAAGCGGCCTTTCTCGACAATGCCGCCAAAGTATTCGAACGTGAGAGTGCGATTGATCCGCAACAGGCGCGCATTGCCGAGTTAGAACGCTTGGTGGGTCGCCTGACACTGGAACTGGACGTGGCAAAAAAAGCCTCGACCTTGTTGCGCCCACCCGCGAACAACGGCGACCAGTGATCGACCAGTTGGTGCAGCAGGGCTACGCCGTGATCGTCGTGTGCGCCGTGCTGGACTATCCGCGCAGCACGTACTATCACACTGCGCCGCCGCGCTCGGATGAGGCGCTTCGGGACGCCATTCGCACCGTGGCGGGGCAGTGGCCGCGCTATGGCTACCGGCGCGTCACCGCGGAATTGCAGCGGCGGGGCTGGACGGTGAATCGCAAGCGCATTCAACGCTTGATGCGGTTGCTGGATTTGCAGCGGAAAACCAAGGCGAAAAAGCGGCGCACGACCAATAGCGCGCATGCCTTTCCGCGCTATCCGAATTTGGTGCAAGCGTTGGCGATCACGCACCCGGATCAAGTCTGGGTCTGTGACATCACGTATATCGTCCTGCGCTCGGAATGTGTCTACCTGGCCGTGATCATGGATGTCTACACCCGCTGCATTCGCGGCTGGCAGCTGGGCCGCAGCTTGGAGCACACCTTGACGCTGGGCGCGTTGCAAACGGCTTTGAAAACGCATCAGCCGGAGATTCATCACTCCGATCAGGGCGTGCAATATGCCGCCACGGCCTACACCGCTGAACTGCTGGCGCGTGGCATTCAGATCAGCATGGCCGAAGTCGGTGAACCGACGCAGAATGGCTATGCGGAACGCTTGATGCGCACCATCAAAGAAGAGGAGGTTGACCTGTCGGACTATGACGACTATCATGATGCTCTGAGGCAGATCGGTAAGTTCCTTGATGACGTCTACATGCACAAACGCGTGCATTCATCGTTGGGTTATCTGACGCCGGTTGAATTTGAGGCGCAATGGGGCGCTTCGCAGGCTGGCTTGTCCGTTATCCCCTAAACTTCGTGATTTTGGTGTCCAAGATCATGGGGTCACTACA
>DAOTXX010000158.1:0-51505 GCA_034434835.1 Thermoflexales bacterium
CTATGCCACAGCATACAACACTTTGGGCTTTACGGCTATTGTCATCCTGCCTGGTCTTCAAGGTCATTTGACACTTGCCAAGCCGCAGCCTCTGTCCGAATATTTACTTTGGCAAAAGTCGTGAGCAGTTACCAATAATTCAACAGACTTCTGACATCAGGCTTCACGCCAAATAAATCACCTGCCAGTGCAGAAGACAATGATATGCCTAGTATCAGCGTGAACAACTCCACTGAAATCAGCAACCAGTCGTTCAGATCAAAGGGTCTGCCAATGGTGAATGGGGCTAAGAACGCGATGGAGGAGTAAAACGCGCCCGTAAACAACATAACCAGCGGCGATTGAAGAAATAAACCGATGACAAAATAGACCATCACTGATATCCCATTCATGGTCAGAATGTGAGTGAACATATCCGATAGCGAGGTGAAGTCCCTGAGGCTCTTGGCACCCACTGCTTGCATCAACACTGCCCATTGTCCAAATACACGCAACATGACATCTGGAAAGAAAATGATGAGCATCCACGTTAGCAAGAAGAAAGGAGCAAAGAATACAAAATTAAGCCGAAGCCACTTGAGGACAATGTTCAGCTTCATTCTGGCGTTACTCCTTCCGTAACAGAGTAGTCAGGCCGTGTGTCAGCCGCCCAACGCCGGGATCAGCTACTCACGACTCCGTAACCGACGCATCCCTATGCGTCGGTAAGCGGCAAGCGTCGCCGCTTGGACGAATTTTCGGGCGGGCTCAAAATCGAACGCAAGATCATCATCAATTCAAATCGCCCCTATACTGCTCACTTTAATCCGCAAACAAGCTAGCGACTGGCAGGCTGAACCCTTCCAACGTACCTTCTCCGACCAGCGTGTCATTCTCGGTCAATTCGCGCACGTCATGGCGAGAATGATACACCAAGACCGCGCGATTCTCTGGCTCGACCACCCACACGTGCTGTACGCCGATGGTAAAATACTCGTCAATCTTGCGCCGCATGTCGCTCCAGCGGTCAGTGGGCGAAATGATTTCTACCACCAGTTCCGGCGCGATTTGGAGAAAGCCTTCTGGGAGCTGAGGCAGGCGCTCCTTCGATATAAAGACAATGTCGGCTCCCCGAACGCGGTCAGGATGGCGGCGGGTGTAGATTCCCACCTCGCCACCTACCACCCAACCTAACCTGCGCTGCTGAACAAATGTCCTGAGCGCCAGTCCCAACGTGAATTCAATGTTGCCGTGCTCAAAGCCGGTGGGACTCATAGGCACAATCCTCCCGTCAATCAACTCACAGGGGCCAATGTCGCCCATGGCCAGCAGTTCTTCGCCAGTGATGAGTTTTGTTTCAGTCTCAAGGGATGCAGTCGTCACTTGCATAGAGCCACCTCCGACTTCCTTCAAACTAGCCGTGATGCCTGCCGGAATTATAGCACAGAAAGGCCTGTGTGGCGCAAAAACATGAGAATGTGTTAGAATGTGATGTGAACCGAAATCTGGAGTTACGACCATGGCTGAGACGAATACCACTCCTTCATCCAACTTTATTCGGGACGCTATCATCGAGGACATCCAATCGGGCCGGTTTGGCGGACGGGTTCACACCCGCTGGCCGCCGGAGCCAAACGGCTACCTGCATATTGGACATGCCAAAGCTATGTGCATTGACTTTGGCCTGGCGCTCGAGTTTGGCGGCAAGTGCAATTTGCGCTTCGACGACACCAATCCTACCAAAGAGGATGTTGAATACGTCGAGTCCATCAAAGAAGATATTCACTGGCTGGGCTTTGACTGGGAAGACCGCGAGTTTTACGCCTCGGACTATTTTGAGCAGTTGTACGAATTCGCCATCAAGCTGATCCAAAAGGGCAAAGCCTACGTGGATGACCTGAGCGCGGACGAGATCCGCGAGTATCGCGGCACGCTCACCCGACCCGGCAAGGAAAGCCCCTATCGCAACCGCTCGGTCGAAGAAAACCTCGACCTGTTCGAGCGCATGAGAAAGGGTGAGTTTCCCGATGGCGCGCGCGTGCTGCGCGCCAAGATTGACATGGCCTCGGGCAACATGAACCTGCGCGACCCGGTGATGTACCGCATCATCCACGAGCCGCCGCATCACCGCACGGGAACCAAGTGGTGCATCTATCCGATGTACGACTTTGCGCACGGCCAGTGCGACTCGATTGAAGGCATCACCCACTCGCTGTGCTCGCTCGAATACCAAGAGCACCGCCCGCTGTACGATTGGTTCCTCGACGAACTGGAAATCTATCACCCACGCCAGATCGAGTTTGCGCGGCTCAATCTCACCTATACAGTGATGAGCAAGCGCAAGCTGCTGCGGCTGGTGAAGGAAGGGCACGTGCGCGGCTGGGACGACCCGCGCATGCCGACGCTGGCCGGGCTGCGGCGGCGCGGTTATACGCCCGAGTCCATCCGCACCTTTGCGGAGCGCATCGGCGTGGCCAAGGCCGATAGCGTGGTGGATATCCAACTCCTGGAACATTGCCTGCGCGAGGAATTGAACAAGCGCGCGCTGCGCCGTATGGCCATCCTGCGACCGCTGCGCGTGGTGATTGACAATTACCCGGAAAGCCAGGTCGAAGAGATGGACGCCATCAACAACCCCGAAGACCCCAGCGCCGGCACACGCAAGGTCCCGTTCTCCAGGGTGCTGTACATCGAGCAGGAGGATTTCCGCGAGGACCCGCCCAAGCAGTTCTTTCGGCTCGCGCCAGGGCGCGAGGTCCGCTTGCGGTATGCTTATTTCATCCAATGCGAGCGCGCCGTCAAGAACGAGCGCGGCGAGGTGATCGAGCTGCGCTGCACGTATGATCCGGCCACGCGCGGCGGCGACGCGCCGGATGGGCGCAAAGTCAAGGCCACGCTGCACTGGGTCTCGGCAGCGCACGCGATTGAAGCCGAAGCGCGGCTGTACGATTATCTCTTTACCCGGCCTGACCCGGACGCCGCCGACGATTTCACCTCGACCGTCAAGCAGGACTCGCTGGAGGTGCTCACCGGCTGCAAGCTGGAGCCGAGCCTGGCGAGCGCAAAGGTGGGCGACAAGTTCCAGTTCGAGCGGCAAGGCTATTTCTGCGTTGACCCGGATTCAACCGAGGGCAAGCTCGTGTTCAATCGGACGGTCGGCCTGAAGGACACATGGGCCAGGATTGAGAAAAAAGGTTGAGGTACTTGTTTACCGTCTATAGCCGTGAAATGAATTGGGTGTGACCGAAATCAGTTGGTGACCCTCGTAGGGGCAGGCCTATCTCCCTCTTTAGGCCATGACCGCCAAAGGTGGTAAACAAGTACAACTTGAGGTTGGAGTGCAGGCTTCAGCCTGCATAAAACGCGGCCTGAAGGCCGCATTCCGGGGCCAAAGTTTACACCAATGCTGCAGATACTCAAGGGTCACACATTAGGGCCAGTAGATATTGCCTTTAGCCCTGATGGTCGTGCGTTGGCAACAGGCGCTGGCGACGGCACCGTCAGGCTTTGGGGAGTGCCAGCACCATAACCTTCGTTACTTGCCAGTAGCAGGTTTTGCATAAACCATGCTCGCCAACTGCACTTCCGCCGCCCGCAGGCGCTGCATCACCTTCTCGCGCCCCAACACCGCCATCGTCCCAAACAGCGGCGGGGCGACCTCTTTGCCCGTCACGGCCACGCGGACGATGCCAAACAACTGGCCCGTCTTGAGGCCCAGCTCTTGGGTCAACGCGCGCATCGGCGGCTCCATCGCGTGCTCGGTCCACTCGGGCACGTTCTCCAACGTAGCGATGACGCGCCGCAGCGCCGCCAGGCTGGAGGCAGCGTCCATCTTTTTACCAATGAGCGCAGTCCCAGGCGGCGTCGGGAAATCTTGAAAGAACAGGTCGCACCATCCCGGCGCATCGCTCAGGCGCTTTAAACGCTCTCGGATGAGCGGAATGAGCGCAAGCATCTTGCCGCTCGCGCGGATGTCCTCCTCTGGGAGGCCCAGCCCGGCGGCAAGATACGGCACGAGCAATTCGGCTAGCCTGTCCTGCGGCATCATACGGATATACTCGCCATTCATCCAATCGAGCTTGTCGTAGGAAAAAATCGCCCCGGCCCGGTTGACGTGATCCAAACTGAATCGCTGCGCCAGCTCCTCGCGCGTAAAAATCTCTTGCTCTTCGCCTTCGCCCGGCGCCCAGCCCAAGAAAGCCAGGAAATTTAGCAGCGCATCGGGCAAATAGCCCATCTTGCGAAACTCGCTGATTGAGGTCGCGCCGTGACGCTTGGAGAGCTTTTTGCCATCCGCCGCCAGTACATCCGGCACGTGCGCGAACTGGGGCATCTCCCAACCGAACGCCTGATATAACAGGAGATGTTTAGGTGTGCTGGACAGCCACTCTTCGGCGCGAATCGCGTGACTGATGTGCATCCCGTGATCGTCTACGACGACGGCCAAGTGATAGGTGGGCAGGCCGTCGCTCTTGAGCAGCACCGCATCGTCCACCTGGCGCAGGTCGAACGTCACCTCGCCCTTGATGAGATCGTGAAACGCGATCGCGCCTTCGAGCGGCACCTTGAGCCGGACCACGTGCGGCCGGTCCGGGTCCACATTGCCGGGCTTTTTGTCGCGGCAGCGGCGGTCATAGCCGATCGGCTGCTTTCTGGCCGCTTGCTCCTGGCGCAAAGCGGCCAATCGCTCTGGCGCGCAATCGCAGCGATAGGCCGCGCCGCGCGCGACAAGCTCATCAGCCGCCCGTCTGTAAATGTCCCGCCGCAGCGATTGGATGTACGGTCCATACGGCCCGCCGATCTCGGGCGCGCCTTCCCAATCCTGGCCGATCTGAGCCAATTCCTGGCGACTGGGACCTTCGTCAAACTCAATGCCCAACCACTGGAGGCTTTCCAGCAGCGCGCGCACCGAGCCGGGCACATAGCGTTTCTGATCCGTGTCTTCGACGCGCAAAATCATCCGGCCATTGAAATGCCGGGCGAATAGATAATCAAAGACCGCCGTGCGCACACTGCCAATGTGCGGCTCGCCCGTAGGGCTGGGCGCAAAGCGAACGCGAACCGTCATGTACATCCTCAATCCGCAATCAGCAATCCGAAGTCTAAAATTCGAGCTTCTTGTGCCGCATGGCGACACTTTCGGCGACGCCAAGCGCGATCAACAGCGTGACTAGCGAGCTGCCGCCATAGCTGATGAACGGCAAGGGTAACCCGGCGACCGGCATCAAACTCAGATTCATCGCAATGTTCACCGTCGCCTGGAAAAAGATCATCATCGTAAAGCCGATGGCGATGTAGCGTCCGAATGCATCGCGCGAGATCGCCGCAATGCGCAACAATCGGAACAGCAACAGGATGAACAACGCAAACAAGACAAGCACGCCCAACATGCCCAATTCTTCTGCGATCACGGAAAAGATAAAATCAGTGTGGCGCACGCGCAAAAAGTGCAACTGGCTGAGGCTGCTGGGGTTGAGAAAGCCCTTGCCCAAAAAGCCGCCGCTGCCGATGGCGATGAGCGCCTGATTGATATTATACCGCGCGCCCGGGTCATGCGACGGGTCAAGGAAAACGATCAGCCGTTTTTGCATGTACTCCTGGAGCGAGAACCACAACACCGGCAGCGCCGCCAGGCCCGCCACCCCCAAGACCGCCGCCTGTTGCCAGCGCAGGCCTGCCGCATAGATCATCGTCATGCCAACGACCAGCAACAACACCGCCGTGCTGAGATTAGGCTGCATAAAGACTAACAGGGTCGGCGCACCCAAGAGCGCCAGCGCCCCCAGCAGCGCACGCCAACGCCCCATCTCTTCTTCATGATCGGCCAGGTACTGCGCCAGCGCCAACACAACCAGGATCTTGGCCAGCTCGGACGGCTGCACGTCGAAAAGCGGCAACGAGATCCATCGCTTCACATCGCCCACCTGGCTCTCTCCCAACGCCAGCGCAATCGCGAGCAAAATCAGCGCGACGATGTAGACGAGGCGGTGGACCCCGCTATAGATGCGATAGTCAATCGCCGCCACGCCGATCATGAGCCCCAGCCCGGCGACGACGTAAAGCACCTGTCGGGTCACGGCGCCGATCAGGTGCGGGTCCTCGGCGTTGCGCGTCGCGCTGTAAATCATCGTCACGCCATAGCCGACAAGCAACACGACGACGAGCAACAGGAGCCAATCAAAGTGACGCCATACACGCGAATCGGTCATTTCAAAATTTGGCCGCTATGGGGATAGCGGCCTGAAGGGAATGGGGCTGGGGCTTTATCCGGCCCGACTGTTGGCCTTTTTGCGCCGGCCGTCCAACAGCGGAATGTCTGCTACCAACTTGCTTTCAGTGCGGTTTTGGGTGAACGTGATCTGGACGCCCGCGCGATCAATCTCTAGATGTTGAGAGATCACGGCAATGATCTCGTCTTTCAGCGTCTCGAGCAGGCCGGGCGAGACGTTGGCCCGATCGTGAACCAGCACAAGCTGCAGCCGCTGCTTGGCCACCTCGCGGCTGGTTGGCTCGCGCCGACCTCGTAGGAAATCAAACAAGCCGCTCATCCCCGCCTCCCGTCCGGCCCGATGAAGCTTAGGAACCGCTGCAAGATATTGGACTGCCCACGGAACGTCATGAACGGAACGTCTTCGCCCATGAGCCTGCGGGCGATGTTGCGAAAGGCCTGCCCGGCGCGCGACTTGTCCTCCAGTGCCACCGGGTAGCCTCGGTTGGTCGAAACCAGCACCGTCTCATCTTCCGGGATAATGCCGATCAGATCCACGGCCAGGATCTCGAGCACGTCGGCTGTGTCGAGCATGTCGCCGCGAGCCACGGCATCCGGCTTGAGCCGGTTGACGATGAGCTTGGGCGAAGGCTTTTCGGCCGCTTCCAGCAGACCGATCACCCGATCCGCATCGCGCACCGCGCTGACCTCGGGATTGGTTACAATGACGACCAGATCCGCCGGAGCCATCGCGGTGCGAAAGCCTTCCTCGATGCCCGCCGCCGAATCAATCAATACGAAATCGTGATCGGGCCGCAACTGGTCGCAGACCCGGATCAGATCGTCCGGCTTGACCGCCGACTTGTCGCGCGTCTGCGCGGCCGGCATCAGATGCAACTCCGGCAGTCGCTTGTCCTTGATGAGCGCCTGGCGCAGCTTGCAGCGCCCCTCGACAACGTCCACGACATCGTAGACAATGCGATTCTCCAGCCCCATCACCACGTCCAGATTCCGCAAGCCGATGTCCGCATCCAGGCAGACGACGCGCTTGCCCAGCATCGCCAGCGCCACGCCGATGTTGGCCGTCACCGTCGTCTTGCCGACGCCGCCTTTGCCAGACGTGATCGTAATGACTTGTCTGCTCATAGTTTGCCCCCTCACTAGTTCGGCGATCGGTCAATCAGTCACTCGGTCGGATGGGGGGCCGATCGCAGGCTGACCTAGCAACTGACCACTGACTACGGATCACCGATCACTGGCTTTCAGACTCCATGCCATGACTTCGATACGCCCGTTCCTCACCCGGCCCGTCTCCGGCTGGGCCTTCCGGCGGCGATCGTCCGGTGAGCGGGTGATATAACGACCGATGCGAAGCTGCGTCGGGGCCAGATCGAGCGCGCATACGACTGCCTCATCGTCGCCAAAGGCCCCCGCGTGAACGGTGCCATGCAGCTTGCCCCACACAACAATGTCTCCTCCGGCAACAACCTCAGCGCCCGGATGCACATCGCCGATAACAACAATAGAGCCAGGATGATGCAAGCGCACACCCGAACGAAGTGTCCGGCGCACCACCATCCCGGCGTCCGGGTCTTCGATCACAGGAGTGGCCCCTGCCGGCTCCTGGGCTGTGGGCGTCACTGGCGCCGAGTGTAGAGCCTCGATGTGCGCTGGCTCGGCGTGCCCGTGACGCACCTCACGCGACGGCAGCTTGGTGTCCAGGCCCAGGTGCGCAGCGGCCTTTTGCGTGGCGACGTTTTCCGAGATGAGCGCCCACAGCGTCACATCATGGCGCAAGAGCACGTCACGTACCGCACGAATGTGGCTTTCGCTCAACTCGCGTGCGCCGATGATCAATCCTACGCGCGCACCTTTGAAAAAGGCTGGGCTGGCACTCAGCCGCGCTTCGAGCCGCACAAGTGTTTCCGGCCACGTGCCCAGCGCCTCCGGCAGCGTGACGAGCAACCCCTCACGAATGCCTTTGATAGTGATCGGGTCTTGCATTGCCATAATGTAAATTATAGCACACTGCGCCTTTACAGAAAACTAGGATTTCACGGTCTCGCAGGCCGAAAGGCCATATTTGATGGTATACTTGCATTTTAACCAAAACGGTTGGGAGAGGTCAAGATGCTCACTGACACTCGCTTTGCTTTTATCGGCTCTGGCGTGATGGCCGAAGCGATGATCAAGGGCTTGATTCAACGCGCAAATGTCCCGCCGCACAACATCATCGGGAGCGGCCCTCGACCGGAACGCGGCAACGAGTTGAAAACACGATATGACATTCGCGCGACCACGGATAATCTAGCCGCGCTGGATGGTGCGCAGATCGTCGTCCTCTCAGTCAAGCCGCAGATCCTCCCGATGGTGTTGGACCAACTGGCCGGGAGCATCCCGCCTGATGCGTTGTTGCTGTCCATTGTCGCCGGAGCGCGCATGGAGACGATCACGAGCAAGCTGCGCCACGGCGCACTGGCTCGCTCGATGCCCAACACGCCCGCGCAGATCGGCATGGGGATGACGGTGTGGACGTGTGTGCCGAGCCTGAATCCATCGCAGCGTGGGCAAGCCGAAGCCGTGTTCGGCTCGTTCGGCGAACAGGTGTACGTGGACGACGAGCGATATTTGGACATGGCGACCGCGCTCAGCGGCACCGGCCCAGCGTATGTGTTCATCTTCATGGAAGCGATGGTGGACGCGGGAGTGCACCTGGGATTCTCGCGTCGCGTGTCCGAGCAACTGGTCTATCAGACAGTACGTGGAAGTGTCGAGTACGCGCGGCACGCTGGCCGGCACCTGGCGACGCTGCGCAACCAGGTCACATCGCCAGGCGGGACGAGCGCCGAAGCGTTATATCACATCGAAAAGGGAGGGCTGCGGACTGTGCTCTCGCGCGCCATCTGGGCGGCGTACCAAAAGTCGAGAAAGTTGGGCAAGGGTGTGGAGGAAGAATAGTTTCACGTTTTGCGCCTTACGTGGTACACTTGCGAGTACGCCGCCGCGGTCCGAGTATTATAGCCCAGTTACCAGCCAAGCCGCTATTGACTTGATTCGCAGAGCGGGAGAGATGTATGGACTTGATCTATCTGGACTACAACTGCTTTCAACGAGGGTTTGACAACCCACGACAGGTAAGAATCCAGATTGAGGCTTTAGCGTGTCAGGAGATATTCCTGAAGGCCGAAAGAGGTCAAGTTCGGTTGGTCTGGTCTTTTATGCACGAAGATGAAACGATTCTCTGCCCTTTCCCTGAGCGAAAATACGAAGCTCTGCGCTTGGCCGTTCTTTGCAAAGTGCGGGTGGGGCCACACGAGGAGATTCGGCGTGTTGCCCAATCACTTGAGGAACAGGCAAGGCTTTCAGCCAAAGACGCCCTGCATCTGGCCTGTGCTTCTTATGTGGGCGCCGATGCTTTCCTGACTTGCGATGACAGTCTCATCAGGCAGGTTAAACAGTTGAACCTGAAGATGGTGGTCACCAATCCAGTAGATTATATAAGAGAGGAGGCAGACTGATGGACAAAGCCAAAATAATGGATGACACAGAGGTCAGGATTCTCGGTATAGAAACCTTAAACAAGACACTGGGGCCCACGGCTGCTCTCAGATTCCTTACTCTGCTCCACCGTGAACCGACCGACTATGTAGAGATTTCTCGGCGGCTTTATGAGGGACAGACAATAGACGAGATATTTGAAAGAGCAAGAGGGCAATGGAGGGAATAACAACAGCCATGATGAAAGGTCGAGTCTTTTCCGGCGCGCGCCCGACCGGGCGGCAACACCTGGGCAACTATCTCGGCGCGATCCAAAACTATGTCGCGCTCCAAGACGAGTACGACTGCATCTACTGTGTGGTAGACTGGCACGCGCTCACCACGTTGCGCGACACAGAGCATCTGAAAGAATGGACCGCCGAGATGGTGTTGGACTGGCTCGCCGCGGGCATGGACCCAGCGCGCGGGACGATCATCTTCGTCCAGAGCCACGTCCCACAGGTGGTCGAGCTGCACCTGGCGCTTTCGATGGTCACGCCATTCGGCAAGCTCGAAGACCTGCCCACGTTCAAGGAAAAAGTCCGCCAGCAGCCGGACAATGTCAACTATGGACTGCTGGGTTACCCCGTGCTGATGGCGGCCGACATCACGCTCTACAAAGCCACGCACGTGCCGGTGGGCGAAGACCAGGCCCCGCACATCGAGTTCACGCGCGAGTGTGTGCGCTCGTTCAATTATCACTTTGGCCCGGTGCTGGTCGAGCCACAGGCGGTTCACACCCAATTCCGCCGCGTACTGGGCACCGACGGCGTGAACAAGATGTCCAAGTCGCTCAACAACCACATCGAGCTGGCGGCCACGCCGGAGGAAACGCTGACCCGCGTGATGACGATGGTCACCGACCCGGCGCGCATCCGTCGCAACGACCCCGGCCATCCGGAAGTCTGCAATGTCTTCGCGCTCCACAACTACTTTTCACCCAGCGAGGTTGCACAGATCGAGGTGGACTGCCGCAGCGCCGCCATCGGCTGCGTGGACTGCAAAAAGCTGTTCGCCAATAACCTCAACGCGCACCTGGTCCCGTTCCGAGAGAAACGTGCGCAGCTCGCCGCTCAACCCGATCTCGTCTGGGACGTGCTGGCCGAGGGCGCTGGGCGCGCGCGGGCAATTGCCGAGCCGGTACTGGCCGAGGTCAAAAGAGCCATCGGGCTGCCATAATGACGAATGACGAAAGACGAAAGGTGTTTATCTTTCGCCCGGCGTCATTCGTCATTCGTCCGAGATTTCGTTATCATGGGTTACGCGCAAGTCGCCGTCCTTGCCCCGGTCCGCGCGCCGGGCGCGCCGCCGACGTACACCTACGCCATCCCCGACGCACTGGCCGACCACATCGTCCCTGGCGTGCTGGTGACCGTTCCCTTTCATGGTCGAAAGCTTTCGGGCATCGTCGCTGCGCTTTCCAAGACCTCGCGTCTGCCCGACATCAAACCCATCGAATCGCTGCTCGACCCTGAACCAGCCATTGACCCGTCACGAATCGAGTTAGCACACTGGATGGCACATGAATACCTTGCGCCGCTCTCCGAGTGCCTGCATCTGTTCCTGCCGCCCGGCATTACGGTTCACTCCGATACGATTTACTCGCTCGCGCCTGAGAAAGATGAGCCGTTGCCGCGCGTGGACACTTTGCAGGCCGACCTCCTCGCTCTGCTCAAACAGCGCGGCGAGTTGAGCCGGGGACAGCTCCAACGCGCGTTTGGTCGCAAGGCCTGGCGCAACGCACTCGATTCACTGGTCAGGCGGGGCATGGTCCAGGCTACGCAAGTCTTGCCGCCGCCCAGCGTGCGCCCTCGCCGCGTGCAGTATGTCCACGCAACAGGCGCGCCGATCGCCGGGCCGCTGAGCAAAAGCGAAACCACCGCCGCCCGACGGGCTGCGGTTATGAATTACCTTGCGGCGCAAACTGAGCCGATCTGGGTCAGTTGGGTCTATGCCGAGACCGGCTGTACACTCGGCGACCTCAAGGCTCTCGAAGCGCTCGGCCTGGTCGAGCTGGCAGAAGACGAGATGCTGCGCGACCCGTTGGCCGACCACGATTTCGTGCCGACTCAAGCGCCGCCCCTCACGCCCGATCAAGCGGCAGTGTGGCAAGCCATTGAGCAGGGCATCCAGTCGCCCGGCTCACGGGTCTATTTGCTGCACGGCGTCACGGGCAGCGGCAAGACCGAAATCTATCTTCGTGCCACCGAAGAGGTTTTGGCGCAGGGCAAGCAAGCGATTGTGCTCGTGCCGGAGATCAGCCTGACGCCGCAGACGATCCATCGCTTTGCCGCGCGCTTTCCGGGCCGTGTCAGCGTGATGCACAGCAGGCTCTCCGATGGCGAGCGGTACGATGTGTGGCGGCAAACACGCGCGGGCAAGGTGGACGTGATCGTCGGCGCCCGCTCGGCGATCTTGGCGCCCCTTGCGCGCCTGGGCCTCATTGTGTTGGACGAAGAGCACGAGACGACCTACAAGCAGGACAGCGAGGACTCGGCGCCGGGCACGCCGCTATATCACGCGCGCGACGTGGCTATTGAGCTGGGCAGGTTGACCCACTCGACTGTCGTCCTGGGCAGCGCCACGCCGAGCCTGGAATCGCACCTGCGCGCGCAGCGCGGCGAATTCACGCGGCTGGCGCTCCCGCAGCGCATCTTTGGTCACGAGCGACGACTGCGCGATCAGCAGACCCGCTACGATGTCCGACGCATCGCCTACGCGCCTGCAGCGCACGATGCCCAAGCGATTGACCTGCCGCCAGTGCAGGTTGTGGACTTGCGGCGCGAGCTGCGCGAAGGCAACCGCCACATCCTGAGCCGCGCGCTTCAGGCTGCGCTGACCGACGTCCTGGCGCGCCGCGAGCAAGCGATCCTGTTTCTCAACCGGCGCGGCTCAGCGACGTTCGTCCTGTGTCGCGACTGCGGCTATGTGGCCCGATGCCCTCGCTGCGATGCGCCCCTCACCTATCATGATACGGCCCCCGGACTGACCGGCGTCCCGGCTCCTCAGCTCATCTGCCATCGCTGCGCCCACCGCCAGCCCACGCCCCCCGAATGTCCACAGTGCAAGAGCAAACGCATTCGCTACTTTGGATCGGGCACGCAAAAGGTTGAGGCCGCCGTGCGCGAGCTGTTCCCCCAGGCGCATACGCTGCGCTGGGATAGCGACACAGCGGCCCTGCAAGAATCGCACGAGGTGATGCTGGCTCAATTCGCCAATCACCAGGCTGACGTGCTGATCGGAACGCAAATGATCGCCAAAGGACTGGACCTGCCCCTGGTGACGCTCGTCGGAGTCATCAGCGCGGACACGGCCTTGCACTTGCCCGATTTTCGATCCGCCGAGCGGACCTTCCAGCTTTTGGCTCAAGTGGCAGGTCGGGCCGGGCGCGGGTTATTGGGCGGGCGAGTCATCATCCAGACGTACACGCCGGAGCATTACGCGATCCAGGCCGCAGCGTACCATGACTATGCCTCATTCGCCACCAAGGAGCTGGCCTTTCGGCGCGAGCAGCACTATCCGCCCTACTCGCGGCTGGCTCGCTTGCTCTTTCGCGATGCCGACGCGCGCCGGGCGCAGCGCCTCGCCGAATCAGTCGGAGAACAACTGCGCGAGTACGTGGCAAGTAAAAAGCTGGCCGATGCCCAGGTCATGGGGCCCGCGCCGTGCTTTTTCACGCGCATCCGTGACGACTATCGCTGGCACATCATCCTCCGCGCGCCCGATCCCGCTTCGATCTTGCGTGGGCTTGCGCTCCCACCCGCGTCCGCCTGCCGCGTGGACATTGATCCGCTCAACTTGCTCTAGCAGCCCGTCAGGGAAACCCGTTCTCTCGTAACTACTCAGCCCAGTCTACCGCACATGCTGTCATTGCAAGAACCCCTTGCCCATTGGCAGGCATGTGTAATGGCAGAAACTCGTGCTTGGCATGCCCGCACGGGGATGAATCCCCGTGCTACCCCCACCCCAGCCCTCCCCCGCACGCAGGGGAGGGAGCCGCGCCCGATGAATCGGGCTAAGCTGGCTTCAGCCAGCGCCGCTTCGTAGCCCGCCGAGTTCACACTTGCACCTGCGCTGGCGCGCAGCGCAAGTGCAGGTGTCGGCGGGCGGGCACATGCCGACAAAGGCGCAAGTTTCTGAGCAGCCTGCCGAAGGCATGCGAAGCAATCTCTATGCTCCGATCGCTGAGATGGCTTCGTCGGCCGGCTTCGCGGGCCTCCTCGCAATGACGGCTGAGTAATTACAATCCAAGTGCGCTCCGTATAACTGCTAAATTACGGGGGCTGGATAAGCAAAATGGCGAGTTGACGACACTCTTGAATCCTCCTAGAATCTCTGGCGTCGCAAGTGTTAGAGCCTTTGAAAGGTTTATGGCAGAACAGGCGAAAACCAAATGGCTTTCGTTGCAGCAGGCCTCGAGGCTGCTCGGGATCCATCCGGCCACGCTGCGCGCATGGTCGGATAGAGGCCGCATCGCCGCACAGCGGACGCCGGGCGGTCATCGTCGCTTTAACCGGGCGGACCTGGAGGCCTGGGCGGAGAGCCAGCGCCAGCGTCAGTCGGAAGCTGAGCAGTTCGTTCACCATGCGTTGGGCCGCATGAGAACAGAGATGAATCGCGCCGAAACGAGCAGCGCGGCCTGGATGGCGCATTTTGACGAGCCAATGCGCCAACACTACCGTGAGACAGGCCGCCAATTGCTCGGCCTGTTGGTGCGCTACATCAGCAGTCGTGATGGGCAAGCCGAGGCACTGACGCAAGCGCGTGAGCTGGGACATGAATATGCGCTCATCGCGCGCGATCACGGCTTGAGCCTGGCGGATTCGGTGCAGGCCGTCTTGTTCTTTCACAACTCGCTCACCAGCAGCATCGTGCAAATGGCCAGTTCGCTCAACCCGGCCAGCGGAGCAGATTGGGCTGCGACTCATCGCCTGGTGACCGAGTTCGTCAACGATGTCCTGTTGGCTATGGTCCGGGCTTACACCGGGGAGGTCTGAGATGCCCTCGCCCCCGGAGCAGCCCAAGCCAGCAAAGCACCCATCACGTGTGCCGCACTCACTCTTTTACGATCGTGTCGTCCCGGCGCTGCTGGTTGTCCTGGCGCTCATTCTCGTGACGATCATCGTGCTGGTGATTGGCGCATTAGCGGGAATGGTTCCGATCAAATAGAAAAGGCGTCTGATCTGGGAGGAGAGATGTTGCATTTGCTACCATTCGGTTCAACGTTGGTGACCACTGCGTTTGCAGCGGCTGTGCTCTCACGCTACGTCCGGCGCGGCGGCGCGCACCTGCTGCTCTGGGGCATCGGCTTGATCCTATACGGACTGGGCACTTTTTCCGAAGCGTTCCTGGGGCTGGCCTGGAGTCCGTTCATGCTGCGCGTGTGGTACATCTGCGGGGCGATGCTCACCGCCGCGTGGCTGGGCCAGGGGACGATGCACCTGTTGGTGCGCAAGCCCGGCGTGGCAAACGGCTTTGCGATCGGGCTGATGGTCGCCTCGATTGTAGCGATCCTGTCGGTGCTCCTTGCCCCGATGACGACAGTCGTGTACCGTACCCATCTGCCCGCCTCCGTGCAGTACAAGGACATTCTGACGCGCAATTCGCTGATGATCATCTTGACGATCGTGCTGAACCTCTATGGCACGGTTTTGCTCGTCGGCGGCGCGCTCTATTCCGCCTTTCTTTTCTGGCGCAAGCGCGTGCTGGCACAGCGGGTCCTCGCCAATGTGCTCATTGCCGCGGGCGCCCTGATGCCGGCCGCTGCAGGCACATTCGTCAAGCTGGGCCTGGCCGACTGGCTCTACCTGAGCGAATTGCTCGGCGCGACCTTGATGTTCCTCGGCTTCTTGCAGGCGACGTCCCAACAACCCGCTCAAGCACCCGCCGTTCAGCCAATGCAGGGCTAACTCCAAACATCCAATCCCCGATGATGGGCGCGGACGCTGGTTTGCGAACGCGCCTCTTTGTTTTTGGGGATTGGGGATTTGATATTTGGCATTTGAGATTTGATTTGCTATAATGCAGGCCGATGTCTAAAAAGGTCTATCGGGGGATCGCGAATCTGTTCATCTGTCTTGGCCTGGCTCTGATCGCCTTGAGCGTGGCGATGGCCTATCCGTTCGTGCGTGATGCACTTCAAGCCCAATCTGCAGCGTCCTCGCTATCGTTTGTC
Source organism: Thermoflexales bacterium (assembly GCA_034434835.1). Classification (GTDB taxonomy): domain Bacteria; phylum Chloroflexota; class Anaerolineae; order Fen-1058; family Fen-1058; genus JBGLNJ01. The sequence goes on from DAOTXX010000158.1 coordinate 15,900, forward strand.
GTCACACTAGAACCGACCCCGGTCGAACCCGCTCAGCTTGTTCCTGCCAGCACGTCCACTCCCACACCCATCGTCACAGAAATCATGCCGACGCCCACCGCTGCAGCGGTCACGGCTACGCCCATTGCCACAGTTTCTATGGTCACGCCCACAGCCACGCTGGCGCCGACGCCTGCCATCCTGCCCAATAGCGCCGCTGTCGGCCCGGTGAGCGTCACAGTCAAAGCAACAACTCAACCGGCTTCCGTCGCCACAGGCGGCGCGCCGGATCGGATTGTCATCCCGGCGATTCGACTCGATGCGCCGGTGGTTGTTGTAGGATGGCATGTCGAGCAAATCGGCGGCGCACCGGTCAGCGTATGGGACGTGCCCAACTGGCGGGCGGCAGGCTGGCTCAAGACCTCGGCGCCCGCCGGACAAAAAGGCAACACCGTGCTGGACGGCCACCACAACATTGCGGGCCAAGTGTTCAGGTATCTGGTAGATCTCAAACCCCAAGACGAGGTCTTGTTGTACGCTGGCGACAAGGTCTTTCGATACCGCGTGACGGAAAAATATATCCTGCCGGATCGCGATCAGCCGATGGAAGTGCGTATTGCCAACGCCAAATGGATTCAACCGACGGACGACGAACGATTGACGCTCGTGACGTGCTGGCCGTACACGAATAACACGCACCGGGTCATCATCGTGGCGCGCCCGAACCATCGCAGCGAAGGAAGGGGGATCGAATGAGCATTTTGGATTGGCCAATTGTGGCGCGAACGCGGCGCAATCACGGGTTGGAGCACGCCACGGTTCATGTGCTGGGCGAACGCCACCACGGGATCGGCATCATGGGGCGCTCCACGCCGAACTGTTTTTACATCTACGGTGACCTGACCGCCGAGCAGATTGAATCCGCCGCTCACGAGGCGCTGGCGCGGCTGCGCGCCGGCGAGAGCCACCTGACGATCCATCCCGGCTGTGGGACCAACCTGGTGGCGTCGGGGATGATGGCCGGCGCGGCGGCATTCGCTGCGACGAGCGTCGGCAAGCGGCGCAGCCGATGGGAGTTGCTGCCCACCGCGATCGCCGCTTCCATTTTTGCCCTGCTGCTCTCTCAGCCTCTCGGCCCGCTGCTGCAAGAGCGCATCACGACCAGCGCCGATATGGGCGCGATGCAGATCCTCGGCGTGTATCGAGTCAACACCTCTGGCGTGCCCATCCACCGCGTGGACACTCGAAGCTAAGGGCGACCGTCAAGGTCATGTTTTACATCCTTCACGGCGAAGATGAACTGGCCCGCAGCGACCTGGTGGCCGAGTTCAAAAGCAAAATCGGCGACGAGACCACACGCGATCTCAACGTGACCGTCCTTGACGGGCGCAAGGTGACACTGGGCGAACTGCGTCACGCCGCCGATGCGATCCCGTTCCTGGCCGACAAACGTCTTGTCATCGTCGAAGGTCTGCTGACGCGGCTGACCTCGCGCCGAGGCCAAGAGGGCGACGAAGCCGAACCCGCCGGATCGGCCAGAGAGCTTCTCAAAGGTCTTGTGGACTATTTGCCTCAAGTGCCCGAGTCTACCCGGCTGGTTTTTGTCGAACCGAGGTCGCTGCCCGCTTCCCATCCTGTCCTCAAGCTCGCGCTCCAAACAGACAGGCGCACGGTCAAAGAACTGCCGCTGCCTTCCAAAGAGAGCATGGTCAGCTGGGTGCAGAAACGCGCCAGGCTGCATGGCGGCGAGTTCACCTCGCAAGCCGCAACCGCGCTGGTCGCCGCCGTGGGCTATGACCCGCGCCCCTCGGACCGCGACCGCACGCCCGAACAGGGCGTCAAACTGCGCCAGCTCGATCAGGAAATCCGCAAGCTCCTGACGTACGTCAACTGGTCACGCCCGGTCGAGCCAAGAGATGTCCACGTGATGGTCGCCGATGCACAGCAAGGCGACCTGTTCGGCATGATTGATGCGATCGCCGGGGGCAACGGCAAAAAAGCGATCGTCGAGTTGCATCGGCTGATAGATCGGGGCAAGTCGCCACTCGAGCTGTTCGGGATGATCGTCCGACAGTTTCGGTTGATGATCCAGATCAAAGAGCTGACCGAACAAGGCCTGTCCAGCGCGGCCATCGCCGAACGTTTATCGCTGCATCCTTTCGTGGCCGAGAAAACCGGGCGGCAAGCGCAGGCGTTCTCGATGGAGCAACTGGAGCGGGTCTATCATCATCTGCTAGAGATGGACGTGGGCATCAAGACCGGCCAGATCGAAGACGTGGCCGCGCTCGATCTGCTGGTGGCGGGATTGGCCGGGTAACAGACACTTGCTTGACAAGTCGGGCAGATAGATTAGAATCGGGCACATTCGGGCACTGGCTTGTGCCCGAAAAGTGTGTGTAGAGACCAACACGTTTGAGGTGACGATGACAACAAGCGCTAAAGGTGGACTGACCAGACTGTGGACTGTGTTGAGAACCATCCAGCAACGGGTAGCCTCTGCGCTCACGGTGGCGTTGTTGTTCATCCTCTACTTTACCGTCTTTGCCGTCGTCGCGATCCTGGCGCGCTTGTTGGGCAAAGACTTGCTTCATCCAGACAAGCCCGATCCAGACTCCTATTGGCTGTCACGCCAGCCGGTGGAGCACTCGCTGGAATCCTTCGCACGTCAATTCTGAGTTTCGACAGGAAAACCTCATGAACATTCTGGGCATCTCGTGTTTCTATCATGACGCCTCGGCAGCGCTGCTGCAAGACGGCCAGCTCGTCGCCGCGGTCGAAGAAGAGCGCTTTGTCCGCAAAAAGCACTGCACCGATTTCCCCAAGGGCGCGATTGACTATTGCCTCAAGCAAGGCGGCATCACAATAGACCAGGTGGATTACGTCGGCTTTTACGAAAAGCCGATGCTCAAGTTCGAACGCATCCTGTATTCTGCGCTGGCGACTTGGCCGCGCTCGTGGTCATCGTTCGTGCGCTCGATCCCGTTATGGCTGACGCAAAAGCTGCAGATCCCAGTCATCATCCGCCAGGAGACCGGATACAGGGGCAAGATCCTGTTTGTCGAGCATCACCTGGCCCATGCAGCCAGCACTTTTTTCGTCTCACCCTTCGAGGAGGCAGCGATCCTGACCGTGGATGGTGTGGGCGAATGGGCGACGACCACATATGGCATCGGTCGCGGCAACCACATCGAGGTGGTCAAGGAGATTCGCTTTCCCCATTCGCTGGGATTGCTCTACAGCGCCGTTACGGCTTACCTGGGCTTTGAGATCAACGAAGGCGAAGGCAAGGTGATGGGCCTGGCGCCTTACGGCCAGCCTGTGTACCGCAAACAATTCGAAGACATCATTGACGTCAAGCCCGACGGCAGCTTTCGGCTCAACCTGGACTATTTCGCCTATCACTATGGCACCGAGATGTTTAGCGAAAAATTCGAGCAGGTGTTTGGCCCACGCCGCAAAAAGGGCGAGCCGCTCAACGAGCACTATAACAACATGGCTGCAACTGTCGAGGCCGTGCTGGAGGACACGATGCTGGCGATGGCGCGTCACTTGAAAAAGACCTATGGCACGCGCTATCTCTGCATCGGTGGAGGCGTGGGGCTTTCGAGTTGCAGCAACGGGCGCATCCTCCGCGAAGTACCCTATGACGATCTCTTTATCCAGCCCGCGGCGGGCGACGGCGGCACATCGGTGGGCGTGGCAACGTACATCAACACGATGCTGCTGGGCCATCCGCGCAATTATGTGATGCGCGATGCCTACCTTGGCCCCGAATATTCCGACGCCGAGATCGAAGCCTATCTCAAACAAAAGAACATCCCCTACACACGCCTCTCGGACCAGGAGTTGATCCAGACCACCGTGCGATTGCTGACGGATCAAAAGATCATCGGCTGGTTCCAGGGTCGCTTGGAATTTGGCCCCCGCGCGCTGGGGCATCGCAGCATCCTGGCCGATCCGCGCAACCCCAAGATGAAGGACATTGTCAACGAGCGCGTCAAACACCGCGAGCCGTTCCGTCCCTTTGCGCCCAGCGTCCTGTTGGACAAGACCGAGGCATTCTTTGACTGCAAGGTCGCCAGCCCGTTCATGCTCTTGGTGGCCGATGTCCACCCGGACAAGCGCGCGCTCGTCCCGGCGATCACGCACGTGGACGGCACGGCGCGATTGCAGACCGTGACGCGCGAAGAGAACGACCTTTACTATGACCTGATCGCCGAATTTGATCGCCAGACCGGCGTGCCGGTCATTTTCAACACGTCGTTCAACGACAAGGGCGAGGCCATCGTCCGCACGCCCGAAGACGCGTTCAAGTGCTTTGCCAAGACGGGGATGGACTATTTGGTCATGGGCCATTTCCTCGTGAGCAAAGATGGCCTCCAGTAGTGGCACGGCCTCTGTGCCCTCGATGGCTCAGCACTTATGGAGCACACCACGTCACTCGGCGAACGACTGCGCGGCCTGGCGATCAATTTGTTGGTGATGGTGGTCAGCCTCATCGTCTTTTTGGGCCTGGCTGAGGGGGTGGCACGGCTCAGCGGTTACGCTCCCTACCCGGCGCAAGCGGATGTCTTTCGCCAAGAGTTTGAGCAGAGCAAACGCGCCGAGATGGGCCTGTTCAGTCCCAGCCCATCGCGCATTTGGGATTTGACCCCTGGCTTCAACGGACATCGCACCGACTGGGGATCGCGCAGTTGGGTGACGATCACTATCAACGCACAGGGGCGACGGGACAACGAGGTGTCACTTCAAAAGCCGGCCGGGACGTATCGCATTGCCCTTCTGGGCGATTCGGTCGCGTTCGGCGCGCGGGTGGAGGCTAAAAACGACTTGGCCACGCAGCTCGAGTGGACCTTGAATGCACGCTCGTCGTCTCTCCGTTATCAAGTGCTCAATTTTGGCGTGCCGGGCTACGGGACGTGGCAAGAACTCTCGTTACTCAAGGACAAGGCACTGGTCTATGACCCTGATCTGGTGATACTGGCCTTTGTGATGAATGACCTGTACGACAACAACCAGGCCGGGCAGATGGGGTATTTGAGCACGCTGCACCTGCAAAGCACCGCCAGGTTTTTGCGCGAACATTCGGCCTTTTACCGCTTTATGCGCGAACAAGTGCTCTCCCTGGAAGCTCAAGCAGCGCTGCGCGATCCATGCGCCGGGGCCGATCCTGCCTTCTGCTGGAGCACGACCAGACAATTGCTCGATCAGATGGTCGAGATTACACACCAAAGTGATGCTGGGCTCGTATTGGTCGTGTTCCCCATCCGCTCGCAGACTCTTTCGCCCGATCCCAACATCGAATCGCGTTACCAGCAAGTCATCGCCGAGTACGCCCGCGCCAAGAGCATCCCGGCTGTTGACCTGTTGAAGGCATTCACAGAAAACAGAGACCAGGAATTGTTTGTGGACGACTATCACCCGACTGAGGTCGGGCACTCGATTGCGATGATCGAGATACTCGAACAACTGGACGCGCAAGGCGTGCTGCCCAAGCCATAACATGCCAGGCGAGCGTGGGAGGCACACAGAGAGGACATGACAGTGATAGACACCTTGCTGAGACTCATCCCCTGGATCTTGTTGATCGTCATCGCGGCGGTAATCTGGATGAACCGTCAGCGATTGGGCCTGTTGGTCGAGTTCTGGGACTTTATGCGCGTCCGCAAGCGGTGGTGGCTGTTGCCGATCCTGCTTTCGCTGATCCTGCTGGGCGTATTCATTGTGCTGGTCGAAACACTCGGCCCGTTCATGTATGCGATCTTTTGAGCGGGAGGCTGTCAAAACCAACCGGCCCGGTGTCGGACACCGGGCCGGTTGGTTTTGAGTCCAGGGCCATCGCTCAGCTCGAGTTTTTTCTACCTGCCGCCTTGATCCCCAACCGTCGCAGAATGGCCTGGCCCGCAGGCGAGCAGACGAACTCGTAAAACTTGAGGTGCGCATCGCTGCTGGCACGTCGGCGATGGCTCACCAGATAAATCGTCCGCTGCAGCGATAGACCCTCCACCTCGACAATCCGAATCTTGCCCATCTCGAACGCGCGTTGAGCCGCCACCATCGAAACCCACGAAATCCCCCACCCGGCTTCCACAGCAGAGATGACCCCCTCGGCGGCCCCCAACTCGATCGGGGCCAGGTGAAAAGCATCCAGGCTCAAGCCAACGCGCTCCAGGCCTTCCAGCATCGTCACCCGTGTGCCGGCAGCTTCTTCACGCAAGACGATCGTTTGGCCGCGCAGTCTCTCGGGCGAGACACCTTCTTGATCGGCTAGAGGATGCCTGGCCGGAACGATCAGCACGAGATCGTCTTGCATGAACGGCTGATACACCAGATCGGGATGCTCGATCTGTCCACTCATGATCCCAAAGTTGATCTCTTGCTGTTCGAGCTTGCGCACGAGATCAGCCCGCTTGATCACCTCGACCGAGACCTGCACCTGGGGATACTGCTCGCAGAACGCGCCTGCCAGCCAAGGCAAGGTGTACTTGCCCGGTGTGCTGGTGCAGCCGATCACCAGGTGGCCCGCCACCATACCCCGCCGTGCAGCCATGCTTTCTTCGATCTGCGTCGAGAGATGCACGAGCTGCCGGGCCATCGGCACCAGTGCGCGCCCATCCTCCGTCAACGTGATCTGTCCCCCATCGCGTTGAAACAACTCGAGCTGCAAGCGTTTTTCCAGTGACTGAATCTGCTGACTCACTGCTGACTGGCTGAGATGCAGTTTGCGTGCAGCGGCGGAAAAGTTTTGCTCCTCAGCCGCTGCCAGAAAGACCTGGAGTTCATATGGACTAAGCATCGAGCCACCTCCGCAAGCTCTCGTATAGCACATCTCGCCCGGCTTGTCAAAGTGTAGCTTATACCCGCGATTAGCAAATCTTATTGAAATTAGTGACATCCGTCCATTGACGGCGGCTGTTCAGGCATGCTAGGATGTAGTGAATTTCACAATCTGTATGGAGGTAAGCATGAAGTCCCGCCTGCTCGTATTTTCTGTGGTTCTAATGGTTGTGCTCAGTGCGTGCGGTCCCGCGGCCACACCTGCCCCCACCATCGCGCCGACCAAGCCCGCGCCAACAGCCGCGCCCACCAACACTCCCGTTCCGCCTTCGCCAACTCAGCCGCCCGTCAACGAGTTTGCCGTCATGGCCGAAGCAGCCGACAAGTATCTCGCCAGCGGCAAGTCGGTCCTCATGACCGTTGACAAGCTATATGAAGTGCTCAACGACGGCGACGACAAGAACGATCCGTTCGTCCTCGACGTCCGCAAGCCCGAAGATTACGCCAAGGGCCACATCAAGAGCGCCATCAATATCCCCCTGGCGAATGTCTTTAAACCGGAAAATCTCGCCAAGCTGCCCAAGGACAAACAGATCGTCGCGTACTGTTATACCGGCCATACCTGCTCCATGGCAAGCATGACACTCAACGCGATGGGCTATAACGCCGTGGCACTCGGCTTTAGCATGATGGCCTGGAGCCAGGACGATGAGTTGCTGGGCGGCGGCAAGCGCTTTCCGGCCGAGCAAAAAGATTACCCGGTGGACACTCAACCCGTCGCACTGCCTGCGGCAGGCAAGACGCCGTCTGTCTCTACCGGCAAGACCGCCGTCGCAGACATGATCGCCGCGCAGGCCGATAAATATCTGGCAAGCGGCAAAGCCACCCTCATCACAGCCGACAAAGTCTATGAAGTTCTGAATGACGGCGATGACAAAAACGATCCCTTCATCCTGGACATCCGAAAGCCGGAAGACTATGCCAAAGGTCACATCAAAGGCGCGGTCAATGTGGTGTTTGCCAACGTCTTCAAGGCCGAGAACCTCGCCAGATACCCGACCGACAAGCAAATCGTCGTCTACTGCTACACCGGCCATACTTGCTCGATGACGAGCTTTTACATGAACGTCCTTGGCTACAATGCCATCAGCCTCAAGTGGGGCATCATGGGCTGGAGCAAGAACGACGACTTGATGGGCGGCAACAAGCGCTTCCCGGCGCAACAGAAAGATTACCCGGTCGTCAAATAGCCACTGTCTGTAGCAAAGGGGACAGGAGATCCGGTCCTGCCCCTTTGCCGATTTTTATGGGGTAAACGATGCTCCGCCATCTATCTCTTTTTATTCTGGGAGCCGGGCTGCTGATGGGGCTGGCAGCATGCTCAACACCGGCCGCCACGCCCACAGCCACTCCAGCACCCGCATCCATTCCCCCCTCGGCCACGCCCATACCGCCCTCGCCCACAGTTGCCGCATCGCCCACTCCCGCGCCGACGGCGACGGCCATGCCGGTCACGGACAATTGCCTCAAGTGCCACACTGATCCGGCGACTCTCCAAAAGATCGCCGTGGACAAGACAGTCCGCTCAGAACAAACCAAAGGCGAAGGCTGAGGAGGCGAATTGCCTCCGTTGGAGGCATGGGAAAAGGTATTTGTCAGCGATGCGAAATTCGCTGAATCCACGCATGGCAAAATGGGCTGTGTGGCCTGCCATGGCGGCGACAAGGCTGCAACTGACAAAGAGACCGCGCACAAAAACGTCGTGCGGGATCCCACCCATAAACCCGACCAGGTTTGCGGCGCATGCCACGCCAACATTGTCCAGGCCGCAGCGACCAGTTTGCACACGACCCAGAACGGTTACTGGACCTATCTCAAGAATGCTGGCGCGAACGTGGACGATCCCAAGCTCAAGGAAGCTTTCAACAACCACTGCGCTGACTGCCACACGACGTGCGCGCAATGCCACATCAGCCGGCCGGCCTATACAGGCAGCGGATTGCTCGCCGGTCATACGATCAAAAAGGTCGCTTCGCTGCGCGATACCTGTATGGCCTGCCACGGCGCACGTGTAGGCGACGAATATCAGGGTAACTACGAAAATATCCCCGGCGATGTACACTGGGTCAAGCTGGGAATGCCGTGCGTCAAATGTCACTCGCAGGCCGACCTGCACGGCAATGGTCAGGTGCGCACAGATATGTACGACAAGCCCATGACGCTCTGCACGGATTGTCACGCAAACGTCAAGACGGATAGCAAGGTCGTCCAGCACACGCTGCACGCCAATACAGTGGCTTGCCAGGTCTGCCACTCAGCCGGCGCATACAAGAACTGCGCCAACTGCCACGTGGGCAAAGACGACAAAGGGCTGCCTTATCGCAATCTCGATCCGTCATGGATGGATTTCAAGATCGGACGCAATCCCAATCCGACCACAGAGAATCCGTCCAAGTACGTGCTCGTGCGCCACGTGCCAACCAATGCTGACATTTTCAAGTTCTATGGCATCACCCTGACCAAGGCAAACGCAACGTCGAGCTGGCAGCTGACCACACCGCATAACATTCAGCGCCAGACGCCGCAGAACGCAACGTGCGACAGTTGTCACGGCAACGTCAAGTTGTTCCTCACCGCAGACAAAGTCAAACCCAACGAGCTGGAAGCCAACAAAAATGTGATCGTGCCAGCCGTTCCAGCGAAAAAGGGACAATAGGCTGATCAGCAAACTAGCGGTTCTGGGTAGCTACTCAGCCCACCCTTGCGAAGGTTACTACGAGACCGCTGAAAAAGTCATCTTTCTACCGCAGAGGCCGCTGAGGACGCCGAGTTTTATTAGTTTTCTCTGCGCTCTCTGCGCGCTCAGCGGTGAAAGAAGGGGTTTTTCAGCACTCTCCTACTGTATGTCGTCTCTTCCAGTACGTGTTTGATCTGACGACGCCCGGCCCACCAGGTCGGGCGTTGTCGTTTGACTCGCGCTTCCTCCCATGCTAGGATTGCCTCGACCTTTAACCAGGAGGCTTCTCATGGAAACGATCGGATTCATCGGGCTGGGCACGATGGGCAAGCCTATGGCACGCAACTTGATGAAGGCAGGCTACCCGCTCGTCTTGCTGACCCGGACGCGCACCAAAGTGGAGGATTTGATCCGCGAAGGCGGCCGCTGGGCTGATACGCCTCGCCAGGTCGCGCAGCAAAGCGATGTGGTCATCACGATGCTGCCGGATTCGCCCGAGGTCGAGCAAGTCATCGCAGGCCAGGCGGGCGTGTTTGAGGGCGCGCGGCCGGGCCTGTTGATCATTGACATGAGCACGATCTCGCCTGTCGTCGCGCGCAAGCTGGCCCGCCAGGCCGAAGCGCGAGGTCTCGATCTGCTCGACGCGCCAGTGAGCGGCGGCGAAGCCGGCGCGATCAATGCGACGCTCTCGATCATGGTCGGCGGCAGGGAAGAAGCGTTCCATCGCGCGCTGCCCATTTTCCAGGCGATGGGCAAGACGATCCTGCACATGGGCGACTCAGGCGCGGGGCAGGTGACCAAAGCGGCCAACCAGATCGTGACCTCGATCAACATCGCTGCCGTCAGCGAGGCGCTGGTGTTTGCCGCCAAGGCTGGCGTGGACCCAGCCAGGGCGCGGCAAGCGCTGCTGGGCGGCTCGGCGTATAGCCGCAGCCTTGAAGTTCACGGCCAGCGCATGTTGGAGCGCAATTTCAAGCCGGGCTTTCGCCTCAAGCTGCACCGCAAAGACCTGGACATTGTGTTGGCGGCCGGAAAAGAATATGGTGTGCCTTTGCTGATCACCACCCAGGTGCACGAAATGATGAACGCCCTGATCGCCGCTGGACACGGCGACCTGGACAACTCGAGTCTGGTGATGCTGCTGGAAGATCTTGCCAGGACAGAGGTCAAGGGCAAGTAGAATCCTGGCTCGCACGCCGTCTTCTAACAAAAGCTTTGCACTACGCTAACACACCTCCGATCTATCTCTAACGTTTCTCCAATACAAGTGCGGTATCATCACGGCCAGATTCTTAGAAAGGAAATGGGAGGTGTGAAATGACAGCTCTGGTTCGTTGGCAACCTTATCGTGAGATGATTTCACTGGCGGATGTGATGGATCGGATGTTGAGCCGCGCGTTCTTCCGCCCGTTCGAGTTCGCGCCGTATTGGGACGGGACACAGGCCATGCCGATGGATGTGGTCGAGAACGCGGAGGGGTACACCATCCAGACTTCGGTGCCGGGCATCAAGCCGGACGAGCTGGACATCACCATCGAAAACAACGTCCTGACGATCCGCGCAGAGCGCAAAGCTGAGGACAACCAAGACGGCAACGAGGTCCGCTGGCAGGAGCGCTACTATGGCAAGATCGAGCGCTGCTTGACCTTGCCGGTCGAGGTGAACGCAGACAAGGCCGAAGCCAAGCTCGAGCACGGCGTGTTGACCCTGACCCTGCCCAAGGCCGAAGCCGTCAAGCCCAAAGCCATCAAGGTTCAAGCCAAGTAATTGGCCGCAGACCGCAAGAGGCGATGCAATTGCGTCGCCTCTTTTTGTTTGCCCCCATCCTGTCCTCCTGCCCACTGAATGGACGGGGGTGTACAAGCAAATGTTGTCAGACAGTGTCATTCTGAGGCCCGAAGGGCCGAAGAATCTCAGAGATGCTTCGCGGCTTTGCCGCTCAGCATGACAACCTTTGCGTGCACACGACAGGGAAGGATGGCTTGCGCCACACCAGGAACGCGGTATGATTCACTTTCGATTCCACACAAGGACACCCTATGCCGCGCTTCTTGTTGGCCTCCGGCTCGCCGCGCCGACGCGAGTTATTCGCCCTACTCGGCTGGCCGTTTGACGTCACCTCGGCCGACGTGGACGAATCCCCGCGCGGCGACGAGACACCCGCTCAAACCGCCTTGCGACTGGCGCAGGCCAAAGCTCAGGCCGTTGCCAACGCATCGCCCGATGAGGTCATCATCGTCGCTGCCGACACCATCGTCTCGCTCGATCATCTCCCGCTGGGCAAGCCGCGCGACGACATAGACGCCGCTCGCATGTTGCGCGCGCTGCGCGGGAGAACCCATCAGGTTCACACAGCCATCACCTTGGTCAACACCCGTACCGGCCAGACGCTTTCCGACCTGGCGACGACCGACGTGCCCATGCGTGATTACAGCGACGATGAACTGACAGCCTACATCGTATCTGGCGATCCGTTGGATAAGGCTGGCGCATATGCGATCCAACACGCGGGTTTTCATCCGGTGAGCAATCTGTGCGGTTGCTTTGCCAACGTGATGGGCCTGCCCTTGTGTCACCTGACGCGGACGCTCCGCGCGATGGGCATCGAACCGCTGGTGGACGTGCCAGCGGTTTGCCAATCGCACCTTCACTACGTGTGCCCTGTGTTTGCCGCGATACTTGCTGATCAAGACGAATGACCCAAGACCAATGACGAAAGCCAAAGCCGCCTTCGTCATTGGTCATTGGTCATTGGTCATTCGTCATTCGTCCTCGTAATTGTGTTATAATCGTCCGCATGATGACCCAACGATTCTTTTTCGTTCTGACACTTGTCATACTCGTCGCCTGCTCGGGCCCCCCACCCACGCCCACGCCCACGCCGACCCCCGAACCCACGCCCACGCGCATCCCACCTTCGCCGGAAGACACCGCCAAGCTGTTCCTGTCTGCCTGGCAGCAGGCCGATTATGCGACGATGTACAAGCAGCTCTCGCCCGGCGCCACCTTGCAGGTGAGCGATGTGGACCTGACGAACCTCTATCGCAAATCGCAAAGTGAAGCGAGCGTCATCCATGTCCGCGCGCAGATGCGCAGCGCAACCAAATTAGGCGGCAAGACCGTTGTGACGTACCATCAGGAATGGGACACGTCATTGTTTGGCACCCTTCAGGCCGACAACGTCATGACGCTCACGCTGACCGAGGAACGCTGGGGCATTGATTGGGACCCCAGCCTGATCTGGCCTGGCCTGGGAGGCGGCAACCAGTTGCGGATGACGTGGGCGATTCCTGCGCGCGCCAACATCTATGACAGTGAGGGATTGGGGCTGGCCTACGAAGGCAACATCGTCACGCTCGGCGTGATCCCGGGCCAGATCGCCGACGAAGCAGCGCTGCTGGGCGCGCTCAGCCAGGTGACCGGGCTGGATGCCAATGCGATCAAAGCGCGTTACGCCAACGCTGCGCCCAGTTGGTACGTGGCGATCGCCGACGTGACCGGCGAGGTCTATATCCAGAACCGCCCACGGCTCGACACACTGTCGGGCTTTCAGGCTCGCTCCAAACCCGTGCGGATCTATCGGCCCGATGGCGTGGCCGCGCACACCATCGGCTACATCGGCATCATCCCGCCCGCCGGATTGGAGACGTATCGCAAGATGGGCTATCGCGGCGACGAATGGGTGGGACTGGTCGGGCTGGAGAAATGGGGCGAAAAATATCTGGCCGGCACGCACGGCGGCCAGCTTGACATCGTCAATGCGCAAGGTCAAGTCGTCACAACGCTTGCAGCCACACGTCCTGTTTTGAGCCGTCCGCTGACCACTTCGATCAACCGCAAGTTCCAGGAACAGGTCGAAAAGATACTCAACAAGGCAGATATCGTGTACGGCCCGCACAAAGCGGCTGTCGTCGTCATGAATCCGAACAACGGGCGCATCCTCGCCCTCTCCAGTCATCCGGGCTTTGACCCGAACGAGATCATCCGGCCCTCGTCGGTCCAATCTACCAAGCCCATCACGCTGTCTGAAAAATCCTACGTCCATCGCGCTGTCGTCGGGCAATACCACCCAGGTTCGACTTTTAAGCCAATCGTGATGGCGGCCGCGTTGGAAGCCGGGCTGTTCACGCCAAGCTCCACATTCCAAGACCCCGGCTCTTGGGATGGCCTGGGCGAAGCCTATCGCAAGTTCTGCTGGAAAAAAGAGGGACATGGCTCGATCAGCCTGGTGGATGCGCTGTCGGCTTCATGCAACGTGACTTTTTATCAGGTCGGCTTTGCAGAGAACAAAAGGGACGTGAACCTGTTGCCGAACATGGCGCGTGCGTTTGGGCTGGGACAACCGACCGGCATCGTCGAATTAGATGAGCAGCCCGGTCTTGTGCCTGACCCAGCGTACAAGAAAGCTAAAGGCGAAATCTGGTACGACGGCGACGCCGTGAACATGAGCATCGGCCAGGGAGATTTGCTCGTCACGCCGTTGCAGATGGCGGTCGCTTACAGCGCGATCGCCAACGGTGGCACGCTCTACAAGCCGCAGATCGTCACCAAGATCGGCTCGCCCGATCAAGGCCCGGAAGAAGTCATCCAACCTCAGGTGACCGGCCAGGTGAACCTCAAGCCGGAGACGCTCGACGCGATCCGACGGGGATTGCGCGGCGTGGTCGCCGGAGCCGTCGGCACGGCGCGGCACATTTTCGTCGGGATGCCGATCCGGGTGTCGGGCAAGACCGGCACAGCCGAGACGGCCAACGAGAAACCCGACGCATGGTTTGCGGCGTACGCGCCTTCCGACAATCCCGAAATCGTCGTGATCGTGCTCGTGGAAAACGTCGGGCAAGGCAGCGCCGTCGCCGCGCCGATTACGCGCAACATCATCGAGGCGTACTTTGGATACGCGCTCACGCCGTTGCCGCCGCTCCCGCCGGAGGCCCCGGTGGATCGGTGAGCGTAAAACAGATGCGCCCCTTGCGAAGGCCGCCCTTTGACCTTCGCAAGGGATATGAACTGGTTGGCCTAGACCTTTGAGGTCTGGGAGACCTCAAAGGTCTGTGAGGAGGTTCACATGGACTGGCGTTCTCGTCTCAACGCCGACCCGCTCCCCTGGCTGCTTGAGCCGGACAATCCTTCGGTGCGCTATTTTGCATTGACCGATCTGCTCGACCGGCCCGCAGACGACCCGCAAGTCCAGGCGGCTAAAGCCGCGATCAATTCCAGCTTCCCGGTCAAAAACATTCTCGACGCCATGTACCCGCAAGGCTACTGGGTCAACCCCGGCCCCGGCTATAGCCCCAAGTACCGCTCGACCGTTTGGTCCGTGATTTTCCTTGACCAACTTGGCGCGGAGGGCAACGACCCGCGTGTTCGGAAGGCGTGCGAATACGTGCTCGAGCACACACAGGCCCCGAATGGCGGCTTTGGCTGCAAAGGCGGCTTCAAAGCCACACGCCCGCCCAACAGCCTCGTCCTGCACTGCCTGAACGGCAACTTGCTGCGCGCAATGCTCGGCTTTGGCCTGGGCGACGACGAACGCGTCCAGCGCGCGATCGAGTGGCAGGCTCGCGCGATCACGGGCGACAAATTCACCGAGTATTACAAGTCCGGCACGACCGGCCCCGGGTTCAAGTGCGCCATGAATTACGGTCAGCCATGCGCCTGGGGCGCGATCAAGGCGCTGCGCGCGCTGGCCCGCATCCCGCAAGACAAGCGCACGCCCCAGGTCAAGAAAGCGATCAAAACGGGCGTCGAGTTCCTGCTCAGCCGGGACCCGGCCAAGGCGGATTACCCCGCAGGCGATGGGCGCACCAGCTCGAGCTGGTTCAAGCTGGGTTTCCCTTCCGGCTACGTGGCCGACGTGCTCCAAAACCTGGAGGTGTTGACCGAATCAGGTCACGGGCGCGACAAGCGTCTGTGGCCTGCCATCGAGTGGCTGCTTTCCAAGCAAGACTCACAGGGACGCTGGAAGAATCAATACGCTTACTCTGGCAAGCTGTGGGCCGACATCGAGCCGCAGGGCGCCCCCAGCAAATGGGTGACGCTGCGCGCCTGCCGTGTTCTTGTGAAGGATGAAGGATGAGGGATGAAGGGGAAATTCCTTCTGCCCTCATCCTTCTGCCTTCATCCTTTCAATAACGGAGAGGAACAATGAGAGGAACATCACCAGCGCCGCAGGATTTGAAGGAACGGACCAAAGCCTTTGCGCTACAGATCATTCGGTTGTATACGACATTGCCCAGGACGACCGAGGCTCAGGTCATAGGCAAACAGGTATTACGCTCGGGCACATCCGTCGGGGCGCATTACCGCGAGGCGCAGCGGGCCAAGTCGAACGCCGATTTCGTCAGCAAAATCGAGGGCGGCCTGCAAGAATTGGAAGAAACGGCCTACTGGCTTGAGCTGCTGGCCGATTCAAAAATCGTAGCCATCGAGCGACTCAAGCCACTGCAAGATGAAGCGGAAGAATTAACCGCCATCTTCGTGACAATAGTCAACAAGGTCAAGACGAGAGGCAAATCTCGATGATACCACCTTTCATCCTTCCGCCTTCATCCTTCATCCTTTATGAAAGTCTGCATTGACGTCTCCGCTGCCGTTCATCGCCGCGCGGGCTTGGGCCGATACGCGCAAGAGTTGACCCGTGCTCTGGCCGCGCAAGGCGAACACGAGTACGTAGCGTTCTATCATCAGCGTGGTGAAGCGCATCTCGCTCCGCCGATTGACCGGCTGCCGCAAATCACCACACGGCTCTCGGTCAAGCCATGGCGGCTGACGACGATGCTGGCGCACTTGACAGGCATCGCCCAAGATGCCATGTTCCCCGGCGTGGATGTGTTTCACGCGACCGAGCACCTGCTGCCCAGGCTGTGCCGCATCCGATCCGTATTCACGCTGCACGATCTGATTTTCCGCTTTGACCCCGGCTCGCATCTGCCGCTCAATCGCATCTATCTCAATCTGATGATGCCGCGATTTTTGCGCGCGGCCGATGCCGTCCTCTCGGTGTCCGAGTGCACCCGACGCGATGTCATCCAACTCTATGGCACACCTGCTGAGAAAATCCACGTCATCCCTGAAGGCGTGGACGCGCGCTTCAAACCTGTCGCCGATCCCGCTCGATTGGATCGGGTCCGCGAAAAGTACCGGCTGCCCCAACGATTCGTCTTGTTCGTCAGCACGATCGAGCCGCGCAAGAATCTCCCCGTGCTGTTCGAGGCACTCGCCCTGCGACGCCAACAGGGAGCCGGAATGTGGCCGCTGGCGCTCGTGGGCAAACCAGGCTGGCTGTATGAGCCGATCTTGCGGCGCATCACCGACTTGAACCTGCAAGACTGGATTTATCGCACCGGCTTTGTGGACGACGAGGATTTGGCCGTGCTGTACAGCGCGGCCACGCTCCACGTCATGCCCTCGCGCTACGAAGGTTTTGGGCTGACCGTGTTGGAAGCGATGGCGTGCGGCACGCCCGTCGTTTGCTCGAACACTTCGTCGCTGCCTGAGGTGGCGGGCGAGGCTGCGCTGCTGGTGCCGCCCGACGACATGCACGGTTGGGCTGAAGCGATCGCGCGCGTGTGGAGCGATGCTGCACTGCGCGCCCAGATGCGCGCGCGCGGATTGGCTCAAGCGGCGCGCTTTACGTGGGAAAACACGGCACGGCAGACCCTTGAGGTTTATCGCCGGGTCGCAGGCTAAACGACCGGTACGGTCACACTACCCATGCTATAATCCCCACCAACTAAGGACATCAGCAGAGATTCCAGCCTCATCCCCCATCCTCATGCCCACTGCTGCACGCGCGAGTGCGTGACTTTACAATAGTTTTACACCAAACTAACAAGCGCACAGCAAGCCCAAGATATGATCTCAATAGTCAACAGTCGCCTTCAAACGGTGAATTGCCTCGGCAGGCATGTTGGTCCTTGCGCCCAGCAGGCTAGAAAGGAGACGCCAGAGATATTGAGACCGACCCTGACGATTTCCTGTATAAAAACTTGGAAGGAGCAAATTGAATGAAAACCACGCGATACGTTTTACTTGGGATGACGCTGATCGCCGGAGTGCTGGCAACGGTCTTGCTGGTTCAATTGGCCGCCGCCACGCCCAAGACTGTCGAGGATACGCCCTTGCCCGGCACAACGATCACAGGCACGGTCGCCACGCCCGACGGCGGGCCGCTGCCCGATTCGGTCTTTGTGTGGCTGCGCGAACCCGACCCGATCCACGATCTCGACTATGATCTGGAAGCGCGCGGCAGGAGCAATGTGATCACGCCGACAGGCGAGTTCAGTTTTGCCAACGTCGCGCCGGGCCGCTATGTGCTTCGGGCGATCCCGCGCGACGTGCCGCCGTTCAATTACGCGCCCTCCAGGCCGGTGTTTGTTGACGTGTTCACCAGCCCGGTCAGCCTGATCATCACGCTGACCAAGCCCAGTGTCACCGGCACGCTGTATGCGCCTGGGGGGCTTTCGCCGGCCGAAGGCATCGTCCACGTGTACACCACCACTTGGCTTGGCCCCATCGAAGTTGAACGCCGCCGGGTCTGGCCGGAGAACGATGGCGTATTCGTCGTCGGCGGGCTGCCAACCGGGACGTTCAAATTCCAGGCCGAGCCGATCGCAGATGCGTTGTACTGGTGGTCCGACCCTCAATCCGTGCTGGTGCAGCCGGCCTCGCCGCAATACATCTCGCTTACGCTCACGTCCCCCCAAGTGCGAGGGATTGTCAGATACGCCTCCGGGGCCCAGCTTCCACCCGTACCTGATGCCCTGGTGCGCGCTATGGCTGCCAATGGCACGCACAGGTCCGACACGACCGGCCCGCAGGGTGTGTTTGCCATTGGCTCATTGCCGACCGGCGTGGTCACGCTCACCGTCGTGCCACCGCCGGAACTGGCCTGGTTGGTTCCGCCGGATGAACCGATCACAGCCGAGATCGCGCCTGGCCCGGCAGCGTTCGTACCGATCACGCTGACCGCGCCGGACAAGACGGTCTATGGATGGGTGCGCACCAACGAGGTGATCTCACAGCCTGTACAGCACGCGCTAGTGCAAGCTTTTCGCGTGGGCGCGCCCGGCTACAAACAAGACTATACCGACCTAAACGGCTACTATACCATGACGCTTGCACCGGGTCTGTGGGCGGTCAAGATCAGCCCGGTGAGCACAACGCTACCGAATCACTGGGTATATCCGTTCGAAGCGCGCCTGGTCGCGTTCCAGTACAACCGCGCGCCCGAGCACAAGCCGTTGAACTTTCGGGTCTGGATCGCCGATGCGACGGTCATTGGCGCCGTCGAGTTGCCTCCGCATGGCAGCGGCAATCCGCCCAACTTTACCGTGACCGTGTCGCTCAACAACGACGAAGGCATCGGGCTTGCGCAACTCATTGACGCGAACGGCTACTATACCTTCAACGTGCCGCACGGCCTGTACAAGCTCAGCCTGCGTGTGGCAAGCTCGCTGTACGCTGCGCCGCCGCCCCAAACCGTCATGGCTCGACCGATCTCGCCGACCTACGTGCCGACGATCACGCTGTGGCCGCGCAACGCGCTCATCACCGGCACACTGACCGAGCAAGGCACAGGCAATCCGATAGCCGACGTGCCGGTCATCGCGTGGAATCCCGATACACACGCTACCTTCGGCACTCACTCGGGCGAGAACGGCGTGTACGCCCTGGCGGTCTACAGCGGTACCTGGTGGGTGCGTCCGGCTCCACTGCCCAGCCAGGCCTACGTCTATACGGGCGGAGCCGCCAGCGTGAACGCGCATGCCTACCAGATCGCTCGTCAGGATTTCGAGCTGACTCCTGCCAACGCCAGGATTCACGGCGTTCTGGTGGATGAGAACGACGCGCCAGTGACGGAGGTGCGCGGCTGGGCTTCCGCTCAAAGTAACAGCGGTATTCGCAACGGCGCGCCCGTTCAGGAGGGCGAGTTCGACATCCTGGTCCCGGCGGGGACGTACACCGTCGCCTTGCATCTGCCCAGCGGGCAAATGTACCTGTGGGATAACCAGGCGCAAGTCGCTACAGTCAGCTCAAATACCCCGGCGAACGTCACGATGACGCTGGTCACCGCCAACGCCAAGTTGGTCGGCGCAGTCTGGAACGTGCGGACGAACGAGAGCGTGGGCCGCGATGTGGACGGTCGCGTGTGGGCCTGGGATAGTGGCCTGTGGACCGGCACGGACATCAAGCCGGGCAATTTCTACACATTGCCCGTGCCGGCCGGGGAATGGCGTCTGAACTATGCGATTGACCCGGACTCGGGCTTTGTCAAGACTGCCGGCCCGCGCACGTACGCCGTGCCTGCAGGTACAGTGCAATACGCGCCGCTGCCCGTGGCTTTCAAGGACGGCACGCTGACCGGCACAGTCTGGCTGACTCCTGGCGTCCCAGCGCGAGGCGCGGTCGTGGTCGCCGAAGCGCTTTCGCCAGACATCCAACAAGTGACCCTGCGCGCGCCCGTGGACTATGACGGCAGGTTCACCATGACGTTACCTTCTGGCCTGTACAATGTGCGCTCGGTGCTTGCGCATAATGACTGGCGAATGATCAATCCGCGTCTAACTGCCGTCAACGTCCCACGCAACGGCTCGGCCAGTGTCACGCTGATGTATCGCTGGGCCGATGCCGCGATCACTGGCACGGTCTCACTCCTGAATCCACCGCCCACGGCCCCTGGTCCGGTCTGGGTGTACGGCTGGACACTGGACGATGGTTACAACTTTACCGTCGCTCCGGTTAACGGCGTCTACACGCTGCCGGTGCTGGCTGGACAGACGTGGAAAGTGACCGCCGTGTACGAGTGGCCGAACCAGTACTGGATCACGCGGACGCTGGTCACGGTGCCAACCGGCACGGCGCCGGTGCTGGTAAACCAGGACCTCGTGCTGGCTGGACCCAAGCTCAAGCCCGCGCCGGTGACCGTGATGTTTGATGCGCTCCAAGACCAATACATCGAGCTGGCCGATGGCACGCGCATCTACATCCCGGCGGGCGCGATGCCGACTACCGGGCGGGTACTGTTGCACATCACGCCGATTGCGAACGCGCTGCGCCAGCGCAACGGCGACGTGCTGGGGCTGAGCTATGTCTTCGAGGCCTTTACCGAGGACGGCCAGCCGATCACGGACAACTTTAACCAGGATGTGGTGATTGTGCTCAAGTACGATCCGCTCGAACTGTTGCAGCAGGGGATTGACCCTCGCTATGTGCGTCCGGCGTATTTCTCAACGACCACTAACAGTTGGACCATGCCGGACAGCTTTGTGGTGGATCCGGATCGGCACGAGATCACGATGCAAATTGACCACTTTACCAGATTCGGGAGTATGAGCATCCAACCTTCCTCCCAAGTCTTTTTGCCGATCGTGATCCGCTAACACGGCCACTGCATGCCAAGACCCGAAAGGTTTTGAACCTTTCGGGTCTTTTTTCTATGAACATGGTCTAGTCAGAGAAGTGTACTCCCCTCCAACTCCCCCCGCTTCGCAGGGGGAAAGCACGCGGAGAGAGAAGGGGAGAGTATAGCGCCTCAGTGATTTATGAGCGCGAGTGAACGACGAGCAGCGCGCCGCTGCGGAGCATCACGTGGGCGACCGGAGCGGTCATCACATTGCTGAGGCCGCGCGCCGGCCCTAGACCAAGTGATTCGCCACGCAACGGGTAAAGTAGCCCCTCGGTGACGATCCCGCTCACATCACCTCCCAGCGGGATCAATGACACAATATCCCCGGCCTGACCTGTGATCATCGCCTCGCGGCGCACGACAAACATCTCCTGCCGCTGGTCCACAATTCGCGCCGGGACGTTCAACAGTTCGGGCAACAGCAATAACAGGATGTTGGCAAGCTCCTGGTCAATCCGTCCGCCCAGCGCGCCCAGGACAACAATTTCCGCTGCGCCACGCTCGATGGCCAGCTTGAGAGCCAACTCCAAGTCTGTCCAGTCTTTGGCGACCGGGTACACGATCATGTGGCAGCCCATGGCCTTGAGCCGCGCCTGCTCTGCTTCGTCGAGCGAATCGAGATCGCCCACGACCACATCCGGCTTGAGGCCCAACACCAGCGCTGTGTGCGCGCCGCCGTCGGCGCAGATCAGGCAGTCGCCGGGCCGCAGCCAGCGGCGGACCGTCGCCTCATCCGGCGCAATTCCATTTGCGATGACAACGGCGCGCAAATCATTCTTCATGCACGCCTTTGATCATTGAACATTGACGATTGAAATTAGTAACTGGTGTTTGGCAAATCGCCGGATTGCAGCCTTCAGGCTGCTGCTTCTGGCGGCCAGGCAGGCTGAAACCTGCACCCCAGCCGCCAGAAGTGGGAGTTGCCCCAGTCGAGTTAGTAAGCATTGCGGTCGCTAAACACCCGAAGCGCAGTGCGGATTAGAATCTTAAAGTCCAGAAGCAAGGACCAGTTTTCGATGTACCACAGGTCATATTTCGTGCGCTCGGCGATGGAGGTATCGCCGCGCAGGCCATTGACCTGCGCCCAGCCGGTGAGGCCGGCCTTTTCTCGATGGCGGTCCATGTAACGAGGAATGCTCTTTTTGAACTGCTCCACGTAAACGGGCCGCTCGGCGCGCGGGCCAACCAGGCTCATATCGCCCACAAGCACGTTGATGAGCTGTGGGAACTCGTCAATGTTCAATCGCCGCAACCACGCTCCCAACCACGTGCGGCGAGGGTCGTTCGGTCGAGTCCAACCCGGGCCATCGCGCTCGGCGTCCTGACGCATCGAGCGGAACTTGATCATGGGGAAAGGTCGCGCGTCCAACCCCATGCGTTCCTGCACGTAAAACACCGGGCCAGGCGATTCGAGCTTGATCAGAATCGCCACCAGGAGCAGGAAAGGCGAAAGCAAGACCAGGCCCACCGCACTGCCGACAATATCAATGCCCCGCTTGATGGCCAACTTCCAACCGCGCATGGCGACGTCACGCATCGAAAGCAGCGGCAAGCCACCCAGGTCATCTATGCCTACCTGCCCGGCGATGAACTGGAACACATCGGGGAACACTTTGACGCTGATGGTGCTTCGATCGCACAACGCGATGAGGCCGAGCGTCTCCTGGTGGCTGACTTCCGGCAAAGCGATGATGACTTCGTTGACGCGATGTTGGTCAATCAACCGTGGGATATCATCGGTCACCCCCAGCACCGGCACACCCAGAACGTTCTCTGGAGGCTGGTGGTTGTTACCGTTCTTGGCCACCAGCCCGACGACCTCGTAAGCCAGCCAGGGCGACCAATGCATTTTCTGCAGAATCATTTGCGCCACGTCGCCGGTGCCGACAATGAGCACGCGATCGCGCCCCCAGCCGGCTGCGCGCGTGCGCGTCAGCAGCGCGTGATGGATCACGCGGCCCACCATCACCAGCGCGATCGTCAGCAGCCAGGCATAGATCACCATCGCGCGTGAAAAGTCCAGCTCCAGCACGCTGTTCTTGAACGTCAGCGCCATGACGGCGACGGACATCATCATGCCGATGGACGCCGCGCCGAACACAGCATAGAACTCGTCCACGCGCGAAACGGCGCGCCGCTGGTGATAGAGCCGGTAAAAGAAAAAGACGACCAGGATCGAAAGCGCCTGAATCGCCATCATCCCGGCGTAACTGCGCAAGGGCGCGATGTTTTGCGCCGGATTGGGCCAGTTGACCTCACGGCGGATATAGTAGGCCAGCACGAACGCGGCCATTGTCATCAGCGCATCGCTGGCGACCAGCAGAGCGGCAAAGAGAGCTTTGACTTTATCGCCTTTCATCGTGAACCTTCCCCAGTCGCACGCCGCATCTCGCGCACGAGCGGCATCCCCCCGCGCAGCGCCAGCCCCAGGCAGATCAAGGCGTCCAGCATACGCGGCGTCGCCGCCTGGTAATGCTTACGGTAAAACAGCCACATTGCGCGCTCGAACTCGTACGCGGCTTGAGGATTCTTGCGGAATGAAGCCCGCTTGACGTGTCGAACGACGACTTGCGGATTGTAGTAAACCTTCCAACCTGACTCTTTGATGCGATAAGCCCAGTCCAGGTCTTCACCGCCAAAGAAAAAATCCTCGTCGAGCAATCCCACCTGTTGAATGGCCTGGGCACGGATCAACATGAACGCGCCGTTGACACTATCTACCTCGGCGACCTGATCAGGATCGAGATACGTCAGATTATAGCGACCAAAGCGAAGGTGGCGGGGAAACAAGCGGCTCAGCCCCAGGAAGTGATACAGCGAAGATTCTGGCGTGGGAAAGCTCCGACGACACGCCAAGTCGAGCGAGCCGTCAAAACGGACGAGCTTGGGGCCGACCGCGCCCGCTTCTGGATGGGCATCCGCAAACGCGATCATTTGCGCAAAAGCATCCGATGGGCTGACAGTGTCTGAGTTAAGAAGAAGCACGTAACGCGGCAACGCAGTGCTTTGTCCCTCCCCATATCCGAACGACCTCAGCCCGAGGTTGTTCCCGTGCGCAAAGCCCGTGTTGCGGGCATTGCGGATCAGGCGCGCCTGCGGGAACTCGCGTTCGACCATCTCCGGGCTGCCGTCTGTGGATGCATTGTCCACCACGCAGGCCTGAAAGGTCAAGCCACGATTGGCATAGACGCTGGCAAGACAATCGCGCAACAGGTCGCACGTGTTCCAGTTCAGGATGACAATGGCAAGGTCGGGCGTGCTCATGACAGCCGCAATTCTACCCTATTCGTTCATGACCGTCAATTTCTGATTGACGCCCCTCGTGCCGTGTGCTATACTGAAAATGTCTGTCGAGAAAGAGAGGTGCGCCATGCCTTCGCCTTTTCCCGGAATGGATCCTTATCTGGAAAACCCAGAACACTGGCTCGGCCTGCACAACCAACTCATTGTGGCCATAGCTAATTCGTTGATCCCCAGGCTGCGCCCGCGTTACTGGGTCTCGATAGAAGAACGAACTTATATCACCACGCTGGACGATACGACTCTTCTCGGTCGCCCCGACGTGACCGTGCGGCCTGCGCGATTGCGCGAGCCGTCGCCCCCGTTCAACAGCCTCGCCGTCGCTAACCCTCGCATCGTCGAATTGCCGATCCCCGACGAGATTACCGAAACTTTTCTGCACGTGCGCCAGTTACCCAGCCGGGAGGTTGTCACCGTGATCGAAGTGCTCTCGCCTACCAACAAGCATCCAGGCGAAGGACGCAGGTTATACGAGAACAAGCGTGAGCAAGTGTTGCGCTCTCGCACTCACCTGGTAGAGATTGACCTGCTGCGCGCCGGTCAGCCCATGCCCTTCCGAGGCGACGGACACAACAGCCACTATCGCATCCTGGTTAGCCGCTCCAATCGCCGTCCTCGCGCAGAATTGTATACGTTCAACGTGCGAGACGCCATCCCCGTTTTCCAGCTGCCCCTGCTGCCCGGCGACGAGGAGCCGCTGCTCGATGTTGGCGCGAGACTGCATGAAGTGTACGACCGAGGCGGCTTTGACCTGGTACTCGACTACCGAGGCGAAACCGTTCCTCCGTTGGAAGGCGAAGACGCGCTGTGGGCAGATCAACTCCTTATCGAGTGTGGCTTGCGAAAAACTGAGGGGTGAAGTGGGTGCCTTGTCACCTTGCCTCACGCAGGGCTTGCCTCATTGCCTGGCGATCATCCCACGGATATTCGATCGTTCCAAAACACATGGATTGCTCGTGACCTTTGCCGCACGACATCACCACGTCGCCTGGCCGCGCCAGTTGGACGGCAAAACGAATCGCCTCAGCCCGGTCGCCGATGCGCCAAAAATCCAGGCCCTCGCGGCGTCCTTCCGCCAAAACGCCCCCGGCGATCGCCGCCATGATGTCATCGAGCGACTCGGTGCGAGGGTCTTCGGCGGTGATCACGATCTTGTCAGCCCACCGGCCTGCGATGCGCCCCATTCGCTCGCGCTTGGCCACGTCGCGCAACCCGGCTGAGCCAAACACGACAATGACCTGGCCCTCCGTCATCTGCCGCGCTGCTTGCAGCGCCTGCTCCAGCGCGTTGGGCGTGTGGGCAAAGTCCACAATCGCGATCAAGTCTTGGCCCTCGTGGATGCGCTCCCAACGTCCGGGCACGGCCTTTAACGCCGCCACACCGCGCTGGATCGCTTCCACCGGCAATTTCAGAGC
This sequence comes from Thermoflexales bacterium, assembly GCA_034434835.1. GTDB lineage: Bacteria > Chloroflexota > Anaerolineae > Fen-1058 > Fen-1058 > JBGLNJ01. The sequence continues at coordinate 41,515 of DAOTXX010000158.1, forward strand.
CAGCCCCACGCCCACCGCCGCCAGCACGTTGTACACGTTGTGCCGGCCGATCAGCGATGTCTCGAGCGGGATGCGGCCGGCTGGTGTGACGGCGACAAACCGCGTCACGTCGGGCTTGGAGGCGACCTCCAGCGTGCTGACCAGCGCGCAGGTTGTCATCCCATAGCTCAACTCGACATCGGCGCGGATCGCGCGCAGGAACTCGTAGGAAGGATCGTCCGCGTTGAGCACGGCGACTTTGGGAACGCCCTTGCGTGCTGAGGCCGCGACCATCTCGAACAGTCGCGCCTTGGCTGCGCGATAAGCCTCAAAGGTCCCATGCAGATCGAGATGCTCGTGGGTGATGTTGGTGATCACGCCAATGTCAAATTCACAGGCGTCCACGCGATGCTGGGCCAGCCCATGCGAGGTCGCCTCCAACACGCAATGTGTCTGCCCGGCGGCGACCATCTGCGCGAGATACTTGTGCACGTCGGGCGCATCGGGCGTGGTCGTGTGCAGGCCCGTATCGTAGGTCTGCCCTCCGATCCAGGCGTTGACCGTACTGATCATCCCCGCCTGGATGCCAGCCGCCGTCAAGACCTGGTGAATGAGATTGACCGTCGTCGTTTTGCCATCCGTACCGGTGACGCCGATCACGATCAACTTGCGCGTGGGGAATCCGTGCCAGCAAGCCGACAGATAAGCCAGCGCCTGACGCGCGTTGGGCACCTGGACATAGGGCCGAGGGGAAACCCACTCGATGGTCGAGAGCGCACGCTCGCCGACGATGGCCGCCGCGCCACGTTCGACCGCCTGAGCGATAAACTGATGGCCATCCGCCGAAATACCAGGGTAAGCAACAAACAACGCGCCAGGGGTCACCTGACGCGAATCGCTGGTAATCTGGGTGATGTCGGGGTCATCCCCCTGCCAGGTCACGACCGATGGCAGCGCCGCGACCAGTTCAGACAGCTTCACCGGGACAACCTCACCTCCTGGATGCTCAAAACAGACGGAACCAATCGGTACCGCCCAGAATAGAGCAGGCCAGCAAGATGAACACCAAAAGCAAAATCACCCCACACCCCAGGCCGCTGCATGAACAGCCCTTGCCGAACCCGAAACGATCCTGCAGCCAGTCGAACAACCAGCTCAGGAACGCCAATTGCAAAAGCCCGGCCAGACACCCCGGTCGTTCTCTCAAGGGAGTACCTCCTTCTGCTCGCGAGTCCGTTCCAAAGTCGCCAGTGCAACGATGTATAAGCTGCTGTTATACCAGCCACGCGCGTTAGCCAACCAACGCAACAGATCGGCGGCCTGATCGAAAGTCATCTGTCCAGTGACATACGCTGACACAATGAGATATGGCGACGCCAGGATCCCTACGTTCAAAGTGCGCGCCATCCCAGCCAGGCTGCCTAATGCCTCCAGGTCATCAATGACAACATCCTGCGCGCCCAACTGAACGGCCAGCGCGACACTTTCTGCTTCGCCTCGCCCAAGCCGCGGAATCCGCGCCAAGCGATCAGCCAATTTGCGTGACAGATCTGTGAGGGGGACAACACAGTTTTGTACTACATCAAGTGCGTCACGCGCGGCCTGGGCCAACGCATCCGAGCGTCGGCCGACGATCTCCAATTCCTGGCGCACCGCCTCGCAAATCACAGGCTCAACCTCGAGAGCACGAAGCAGGTCCAGCCGGTGAATCAGCGCCAGGGAAAGCAAGGCGCTGGTATCAAGGACGAGCCGGGTGGTCACGGAAGGCCCTCAAAACACTCTCTTCGGCAATACGTTTGGTTTCGATCATATCCAGGGCGAGTTCCGGGCCGACCAACGTCATTAACTCGCCGTCGGTGATTTCACCACGCGCATAACGGCGGACTGCAGCTATTCGGCCGAGTTCAGCCCGTACTTGATTCTCAATTGCCTCCGGGCTGAGGGGCTGAAAGTCTGCCAGAGGCAACTCAAAGATAACCTTATCGGATGTCACAGACACAACCATGTTACACCTCTGCGCAAATTATAGCCCCCAAAGACAAAACGTCAAGGACGACGCGACAAATCGCAACCATCGCCTTGACATTGGGTTGAGTGCTGGTCTGGGGTCAGCACCTTAGCGCATGCGTGGCGGCTCGACCGGAGCAGATGAAGAAGAAACGCGCTGAGCCTGGAGCCGGGCGTACAAAGACAACCCAAAAAGATAGACGATCAGCCCTGCCTGCACGACACCCTCGAAAACGTTCCGCTGCGTCTCGATGTAGAGACCCGAACGGGGATACACAAATCCAAAGAAACCGGCCAGCGCATAGATCAAAACATGTAACCACCTGGACGGGAGCGGGCGGAAAATGCAAAAAATCAACCCGCCAGCCAAAGCCGCTCCCCCCAGCAACAGCTCCCCAAAGCCCACATAGTCGCTCAGCCCGGCCAGGATCAAAAACTGCACACAACAGACGCCTGCCACAAGTGCCAGGTCAAGCAGCCGTACAGGCTGTCCTCCAATGAGCAGCGTGAGAGCCAGCATAGCCCCGAGCAGAGTCAGGACAGTTGGGCCAGTTCCAAGCACCAACTTGACTTTGTTATATAGATCAAAGGCTTGTGGCCCCCGCAAAGCAATGCCCATCTGGGGAGCCATGATCACACGATCAAGCTTCCAGGTGAGAATGGCTCCTCGGCGATCCTCTGTGTCTTGATAATCCGAGCGCATCAGGTCATTTTCTGGCTGGATGAGCACATAAAACGACTTGGTGCTTACTGTCAAAATCAACTCCGAGTTCCTCAGTTCTCTTTGGACGGGTATACGATAAAGGAATTGGTCTGTCCCCTTGCTGGCGTAGGTGACCACGACCCGGCTTTGTTGTTGAGGTTTCATCTTGCTCTTCCAAGAAACCGAGTCCATTGCAAACTGCAATCGCGGGCTGATGTCCTGACCATCTGCCGTGATGACCAGGCGTTCAAACGTGTGACCAGGCACAAGAGGAAATTTGAATTCAGCCTCGGTTTCCAAATCCGAGTGGTTCATTACCTCATACTCGTAGCGCGCGTTGAGTGTGTAAGCCGCCACCCATGTCTCCCGCATCTCGCGTTCGTCGAGCGTCACGGTGACGTTCCCTCTGAATCCGATCACGCTGTTCTGAGGGACCAGTTGGCGCTCTGGGACGTTTCTGTAGAGCTTGGGTTGAGCGGGGTTCTTGGGAGTGATCACCTCTTGCTTCGTCACCTCTACAAAGTGATAGACGGCCAACTCGTCCTGCACGATCGGCTTGCCCCACCTCGCTTCAGCCTGACGACGTTTGGCGGCCAGCGCACTCTCGTGAGTTGACCCAAAAGCCTCAAGGTCATGGCTGAGCGTCGCCTGGAAAGCCCAGATCAGTCCGAACAGCAAGATGGCTTTGACCGACGCTTCGACGATCCGCCGGAGCCAGGGCCAAAAAGCGGGGGAAGAATCTTTAGCCTGGCCCAAGGCAGAGCCAAAAGCGGCCAGGGCAACAGCCAGCACCAGCAGTCCCACGATCGGTCTGGCGCTTATCCAATGGGCTATACCACTGAGCATCGAGCTTACCCGCCTACGGGAACGGCCTGCCTGGCTGTTGAACGTGTGTACAGAGCCAGCCCAAACAGATACAAAATCAATCCGACTTGCACCAGGCTGTTAAAAGAATTTCGTTGGGTCACATCGGTCAAAAGCCCAGCCAGAGGATAAACGACGGTAAAGAACCCCACGAGAACCAGCGTCAAGATGCGGAGCAGCGCAGAATACCGACGGAACAGAAGAAATGTCAATACACCGGTTACGAGCGCCCCCAGGATCAAAGAACCCCAAAACCCCAAAAACCGGTAGTCGCTCAGGGCCACCATGATCAAAAACTGCACGCAATAAGCGCCAGCCAGCAGAGCCAGCTCGAGGAATCGGGCCGGCTGCCCACAGATCACCAAAGTCAAAGCGATCATGGTGATCAACAACGTTAACGCATAGGGACTGTTCAAAAGTGCCCGCAGAACCTGAGCGCCGGGTTGTTGGGGTTGAGGCAAAGCGACTCCCATGCCTGCCACTGTGACAGCCCGATCGAGTTGCCACGTCAGCACGGCCCCTCTTTGATCACTGGTGGGCTTGATGTCCGTCGGCGTCAGGCAGCCTTCGGGATAGTTGAGCAGTGACACAGGCAAACGATCCACCGTCAGGCTCAACACGAAATCCTTGATCTCGCGTTGAACCGGCACCTGGTAGTAAAAGTACTCCATTCCCCTGGAAGTATAAGTCACGATGATCTTGCTGCGTTGCTGAGGCTGCATCACCCGTTTCCACTGAACCAGGTCCTTGGAAAAACGCAGCTTGGCGCTAATATCCTGGCCATCCTCCAAAATCGTGAATTGGTCGTACATGGTCTGCCCGGGCGAAAGCGGAAAGGTGAACTCGGCCTCGGTTTCCACGTCCGAGTCATTGATGATGTTGTACTCGAATCGAACATTGACGACGAAACCGTTATAGAGCGCATACCCCTTTTCTCTTTCGCTCAAGGCCATGTCCACTCGCCCCTCAAAGCTCAGAAGGCTGTTTTGGGGAACCTGGTTGCGCACCTTGATGTTTCGATAGAGCGGGGGCTTGGACGGGTCTTCTCGCGGGATTTCCTCCTGGACCATAGTCTCGATAAAATGGTTCACAGAGAGCTCCCTCTGCACATGAGGCCTTCCCCAAATAGATTGGGCGCTGCGCAAAGTCGCTGCGCTGAGGCTGCCGTGCGTCGAGTTAAACGTAGTGGTATTGTTAGTCAAGATGGAACGAAAAGCCCACAGCAGCCCCAAAAAGAGCACAGCTCGGACAGAAGCTTCAATGACCCGCCTGAGCCACGGCCAAAATGCAGAGATAGTCTCTTGAGATTGGGCAAACGCGGCGCCAAAGATCACAACGGCGGTGATGGTCATCAGCAGGCCAATGGCAGGCTCGACCGTCATCCAGCGCACAATGCGATCCACGAAAGAGGACATGGCAAACCTCCTGATGGGATGGCAAGTTCCGTCAGAACGTAAACCAGTATAGCAAAAGGCCCGGCAAAGAAATTGATGAAATACCGACGAAACGATGATGAGTGAGGAAAGCGGGGATGAGAGAATCAGTAGATCCAATTGTCGGAGCAGAACGGGCTCCCATGCCCGCGAAACGGCGGTGTGGGAGCCGCCTCCACTGGGATTTTTGGGGGTATTTCCCACATAGTGTGGTAGACCCCACAACCTGTCATTGCAAGCCGCCGAAGGCGGCGAAGCAATCTCATTTTCCCTACCCGGAGATTGCTTCGGGCGCTGCGCGCCCTCGCAATGACAGCGCGGCCCACGTCAAGTGGGAAATACTCTGCTAATCCAGGCTGGCGCGCAGCGATTCGAGTTGAGCCGCGATGCTGCCGTCCACCACCTTGTCGCCCACGCGCACGCGCAAGCCGCCCAAAATCTTGGGGTCCACGCGAAAGCTGACCACGCTCAGGCCCAGCTCGGACCGAACGCGCGCCTGCTCTTCGGGCGTCAGGGGCACCGCGCTGACAACTTGGGCTTCGCCGCTCACGCCCGCCAGATCGCTGCGCACCTCGGCCGGCACCTTGGCGAAAAAGTCGGCAATGATGGCTTCCTGCCGCTTGCGGTCGAGCGACTCGCCGATAAGCTTGTAGGAAGCCGCGATCGCCAGCGCCGCGATTTGCCCACGCAGCTCGCTCAGCATCTTGTCGCGCTCCGCAGCCAGCGCCGCCTGCGCATCCGACGAAATTTTCTCGGCTTCGGCCAGCGCGTCTGTCCTGATTTTGGCGGCCGCTTGCTCGGCCTGGAGGTTAGCCTCGGCGCGGATCTTTTGCGCCTCAGCTCGCGCCTCATCCAGGATGCGCTGCCGTTCCGTCTCCGCGTTAGCGCGAGCGGACTCGGCCGCGCGCGCATCCTCCAGCCCCTTTTCGATCCTGGCGCGGCGCTCGTCCAACATCTTGGTGATCGGGCCGTAGAGCAGCGCACGCAGCAAGACCACCAGCACAATAAAGTTCACGATCTGGGCCAGCAAATAAACCGGATTGATCCCAATATTTTGCAGGATGTCCAAACGTCACCTCCCCAAGTCACACATAGCGACCAAGTCGCTACGACCAGCCTAGGAGAGTGCTGAAAAAACCCTTCTTTCACCGCTGAGCGCGCAGAGAGCGCAGAGAAAATCTCACAAAACTCGGCGTCCTCAGCGGCCTCTGCGGTAGAAAGATGACTTGTTCAGCGGTCTCCTAGGCCACAAACTTGAGCAACAACGCGACAACCAGCGCATAAATGGCGATGGCTTCCGCGAAGGCGATGCCCAGGATCATGTTCACCTGAATCTGCCCTGCCGCCTCCGGGTTGCGCCCAATCGCCTGCATCGCGCCGTTTACGAGCAGCCCGATCCCCAGACCAGGGCCGAGCGCACCCAGCCCGATCGCCAAACCCGCCGCCAATTGCCGCATGCTAACTGGATCCATTCCTCTTCCTCCTATGACTGATGCTTGAGCCGTCACACGTGAAACGTCATGCGTCATTGAACGCATGACGTTTGCTAGTGTCCCTTTCCATGTTCGGCGTGTTCCTCGCCGTGGCCCGCGGTTGCCATGGCGATGAACACGAACGTCAACATCATAAACACCACCGCCTGAATCAGGCCGACGAAAATCTCCAGGCCGTAAAAGACCAGCGTTCCAAAAACCAGGAATGGGATCAGGAAGGCGACCATGACAAACAGCAGCACCTGACCGGCGAAAATGTTGCCAAAGAGACGGAAAGTGAACGAGATGATCTTGGCAAACTCGCTGATCGCCTCCAGCGCGCCCACGACCAGGTCAATCAACCCCATAAACAGATTGCCCTCGTTCAGACGCTTGGTGGCGATGAACTTGCCCAGATAATTGGCGCCCAGCGCCCGAAAGCCATACACTTGCGTCATCACGACTGAGATGAGCGCGAGCGCCAGAGGCACATTCAGGTCGGTCGCCGCAGCCCGCACAAATGGGATCAGCTCCCAGCCCTGGTACTCGTGTTTTTCAGCCTCGCCATGCTTTTCACCCTCAGCAGGCCTGGCTTCGTTGACGATGGTCGGCAAGGACAATAATGGCCCGTTGCGGCTATAGGCGACGCCCGGCTCGTGTGGGTGCTCCAGGATGCCGATGCTATCTACGCCCGGCAGCAGCTCCAACCAGTTGGCGACCAGGACGAACAAAAAGATCGTCGCCCCCAGCCAAAAGACCTGGCGGGCGCGCGCCTGACCCAACACGCTTTCGGCCAGTCCTTGCAGCGCCTCGATGATCCATTCGACGAGATTCTGCAGGCCGCGCGGCACCCACGCTTCGGGCGAACCCGCGCGGATCTTGCGCGTCGCCCCGGCCGCCACCACGACTAACACAATGTCTGCCAGGAGCGTGGCGATCAATGTATTGGTCAGGCCCACCTTGAACGAGCCAACCTGCCCCAGCGGCCAGACCACTTCGGCGGGCAGCTTGATGCTGGGCAGGATCGGATCGAGGCCGATGCTGCTCAACAAGCCCCCGCTGCCCACGATGGCGGAGAGGAAGCCGGAGCTGATGGCGCACAGACCGGCAATCGCCAGCAACATGACCAGTGGGATAAGACAACCTTTTCCAGACACCAGGCTCAGCCCTCCTTCTTCCCGTCGTTTTTGATCTCGGCTTGCATCTGGGCCGCCGTCGAAAGTGCCACGCGCACCAGGCTATAGAGGCTGATCGGAATGCTCCCCAGCAAGAACACAAGCGTAAACAGCGGTCGGGTATCGAACTGGCTATCCACCCACAGTCCGATCACCAGAGCGCCCAGGATAATGACGACCGTCACGCAGCCGACCTGCGACATCATGCTGGCCAGCGCGAGATTCTTGATGATCCCGTGCGGGCGATTTGAACTCACGGGACACTCCAACGCTTCCTATGCCAGGCGCGGGCGCAAGTGTATCATGACGCTTGGCAAGGCGTAAGACATCCTGATGCTCACTGGAACCTGGCCAGCTTGACCGCCCGATCGGCCAGCTCGAACCACGGAGTCGCCAGCACGCCCAGGATCAAAATACCCGCGACGGCAACCCACAGCCCAAAATTGAGCGACCCGGGTACTGCCAGCGGCTGCTCGTCGCCTTCGCTGCGCTCTACGAAAACGTACCTGAGGATGTTCAAATAATAGTACAAGGCGATGATCGAGTTGAGCACGCCGATGACGACCAGCCAGACCAGGCCCTGTCCCATGGCCGCCGCAAAGACATACAGCTTGGCAAAGAAGCCGGCCAGCGGCGGCACGCCGCCCAGGCTCAGCATCGCCGCCAGCATCGCCACTGCCAACCCCAACGAGCGGCGGCTCAAGCCATACAAGGCCGACATGTCTTCCGAGCCGAGCGCGTTCGTCACCGCAATGACGACGGCGAATGCGGCGATATTGGTCAGCACATACACTCCCAGGTAAAACAGCACCGCCGCCGGACCATACGGCGTGACCTGAGGATTGGACACGGCGACGACGCCGATGAGAATGTAACCCGCTTGCGCGATGGAAGAATACGCCAACATGCGCTTGATGTTGCGCTGAGGGATCGCCAGCACATTGCCCAGCGTCATCGTCACGACGGCCAGCGCGGAAAGGAGCGCGACCCATTCGCCGCGCACCATCGGAAAGACCACCATCAAAAAGCGCACGAGCACGGCAAAACCCGCCGCCTTGCTCGCTACCGAGATAAAGGCCGTGATCGGCGTAGGCGCGCCCTCGTACACATCCGGCGCCCAAAAATGGAACGGCGCAACCGAGACCTTGAACCCGAATCCCACCAGGACCAGCCCCAGCGACACCATGACCAGCCAGCGAGTAGGTTCGCCGGTCAGCTTTGCCATGCCGGCCGCCACGGCCTCGTAGCCGGTCGAGCCGGTAAACCCAAACATCAAGCTGAGCCCGTACAGCATGATGGCGCTGGTGAACGCGCCGAACAGAAAATACTTGATGCCCGATTCGGCGCTGCGTTTGTCTGAACGCAAAAAGCCCGCCAGCAGATACAAAGTGATGCTGGTCGTCTCAATCGCGACATACAGCATGATCAGATCGTGCGCCGCGGCCATCAGGCTCATGCCGAGCGTGGCAAAGATGATCAGCCCATAGTACTCGCCGTTCTGCTCCAGCGTGTTGGTGTCGAGCGAGATGAAACAGACAAGAATTGCCGCGCCGATGAACAACATGCGGAACAGCGCCACCCAGCCATCCACATAGACCATCCCGCCCAAGACCAAGCCAGTCGGGGGCAGGAGCAATGTCACGATCAACACAACGATCAGGCCCAGGATCGCCACACGCCCCAACAGTCGCTTCCACCGATCGCGCAGAAACAGGTCATACCCCATCACGGCAAAGCCGAGGATAAGCAGCAAGATTTCTGGAAGCACGGCCACAAGGCCGAGGTTCAGCGTCGAAGCATTCACCTACCCACCTCCTGCCACACGCGCAAACATCTGTACCAGCGGCGCCGTGCCGGCCGAGATCATGTTCATCATGAGTTGCGGGAACACACCCAGGCTGACCAGCACCACCACCAGGATCGTCAGTGCGACCTTGTCCAGCACCGTCACGTCGCCCACGCCGTGGTACTTGTCTTCGTGGAATTCACCAAAGAACACCATGCCGACCACACGCAGCACATACGCCGCCGTCAGGATAATGCCCAGTGACGAGATCGCCGCGATGTACGGATACCACGCCGCGATGCCGGCCTGTCCGGCCCGCCACACGCCCATAAAGATTTGCAACTCCGCCACAAACCCCGAAAGGCCCGGCATCCCCATGCTCACCAGACCGCCGACGATAAAGGCGATCGCCACCCAGGGCATCTTGCGCGCAAAGCCGCCCAGGCTGGGAATGTCGCGCGTGTGCGCCCGGTCATACACCATGCCCACCACCGCAAAGAACAACGCCGTCATGACGCCATGGCTGAACATTTGCATCACCGCGCCGTTCAACCCGGCGGCGTTCATCGTCG
>DAOTXX010000159.1:0-34815 GCA_034434835.1 Thermoflexales bacterium
ACTCAGCCGTCATTGCGAGGAGGCCCGCGAAGCGGGCCGACGAAGCAATCTCAGCGATCGGAGCACAGAGATTGCTTCGCCTGCCTTCGGCAGGCTCGCAATGACAGCCTGTGCGGTAGACTGGGCTGAGTAGTCACACCTCCCGCGGGCTTGGAGCCTGCGGGAGGTTGACTCAAATCGCCCCGGCTTCTGCCATGCGTTTCTTCAATTCAACAATACCGGAGATCGCTGTGGGGTCCTGCTCATTGAGCAGCCCCAGATAACCACTGACGTAATCACCATAGTGAATGAGCGAAAACATCTGCGCCAGCGGCGAGCTTCCCCGCGCGGCGATCACATCCGTGTTGACGCCCGAGGTCATCAGGACATGGCGCGAGATCGTGTGGCGCAACTGCGTGCGCGGATGATCCAGTGTCGAGGTCAGGAACAAAACCAAGACCTTGGTCATGACCTCATCTGGCAAGGTGCCACAGATGGCGTTATGATCGGCCTCTGGCAAGACTTCAGTGGAAGCCCATTGCTTCGAGTTCTCGTTGATCTGAGTTTTCCATCGCCGCGCGACCTCGGCCAGGTAGCCGCTGCCCCACACGACGACATACCGCCCCATCGCCTGACCGGCCAGCCGCTTGGCCGAATTCTTGCTCACGGGCGAAATCGGGCCAATCTCTTGCTGCCATGCCCGCATCACGCCAACGGCCTCAGTCAGTTCAGCGGATTGATCTGCTATCCATCCTAATCTGCACAGCAACGCCAACAAGGGCGTAAACGAGTAGCCCAACGCTGCGCGCGGCTGCGACCTGTAATTGAACGTCACCAACAGAGCGCCATATTCTTGGGCGTGCTGCGCCAACGTTCCACCAGTTGTGAGCGCCATCAGTTGACAGCCGCGCCGCCGCGCCTCAGCGAACGCCGAGAGCGTCTCTTCGGTCTCACCGGAATAGGAAGAGGCGATCACCAGGCACGCTGGCCCCTCAACGAACGCCGGCAAAGCGTAATCACGCACGACAAACAGCGGCACACGACATTCACGCTCGACCAGGGACGACAGCAACGCTGCGCCCATCGCCGAGCCACCCATGCCGGTCACCACGATCTTGTCCACCGACTTGAAGGCTGACGGCAGCTCAAGCGATTGCATCAGGCGCCAGCCCGCCTCGCATTGATCGGGCAACGCGGCGATGTGGGTAAACATTCCGGCAAGATCGAACTGTTGATAGGTGGTCGGATCATCAAGGTTGATCATAGTGGTTTCCTCACGTGTTGGGTATCAGGTATTGGGTATTCCGTTGGGCACCGTGCGACACGCTTCAGGTCAATTTGACTATCAACCGATAAACATCACGACGAGGCCAGCCGGACTCGCGCGCCACGTGACGTATGGCTTCTTTGCGATCCAGACCGGACTCGAGCGCCTGACTCAGAGCATGGCGGACACGTTCTTCATCCCACGTTGCCACTTTGTCTGACGCGCCTCCGATGACGAGCGTCACCTCGCCGCGCACCTCGCCGCTGAAATGGTCACGCGCGCCGCGCACCGTGCCGCGATAGATTTCCTCGTGCAACTTGGTCAATTCGCGCGCGACGGCGATGGGGCGGTCGCCCAGGACAGCTTCCACGTCGGCCAGGCAATCGGCCAGGCGATGCGGCGCTTCGTAGCAAACCAACGTGCGCTTCTCGGTGGCGATCTCTTGCAATGCTCGCCGCCGATCGGAAGCGCGGCGCGGCAGAAAGCCAAGAAAGATAAAGCTATCCGTCGGCAGGCCGGAAACGACCAGCGCGGTGATCGCTGCGACCGGGCCGGGGATCGGCACAACGGGAAAGCCAGCCTGGATGGCCGCGCGGATCAACTCGTAGCCTGGATCGGAAAGGCCCGGCATGCCAGCTTCGGAGACCAACGCCACATCGCCGCGCTCCAATGCTTCAACGATCACATCAAGCTTGGTGATCTTGTTATGCTCAAAGTACGAGGTTAGCGGCGTGTGGAGGTCGAAGCGAGAAAAGAGCGCGCGGGTCTTGCGCGTGTCTTCGGCGGCGACGAGCGTCACCTCGCGCAGTGCACGCAGCGCGCGCGGGCTGAGGTCTTCCAGATTGCCGATCGGTGTGCCGACGACGTAGAGGGTGCCCATAAGCGCGTTAGAGAGGACGCTCACCACGCACAGCCCATAGGAAGGGCAAAGCCTTTGTGACTTTGACGCCATGATACTCCCCATTGAGGGCGTCAAAGTGTGGATCGTAGGTGACCAGATAATCAGCCTGGCCGACGACGGCACAAGCCAAGATCACGTCATCATCGGGGTCGGCGGCGATCACGGCTGGAATGTTTTGAGGTAGCACTTGCACCCACTCGGCCAACCGCTCTAGATTGGCAATCAACTCGATGATCTGATTCAACTCGATCTGATATTGCAAGAGCTTCTCGATCACTTCGGCGGTCAGAGCTGGACTGACCACCAACACAAATTCGCCTGCCAGCCAACGACGAAAAAGCTCGCGCGTGGGGCTGGTGGGACTACGGCTGATGGCAGCAGAGACAAAGACGTTAGTGTCAAATACTGCCCGGAGCCGTCTAGTCACTTTCCCAGTCTCCCTCAATAGCTGTGCCCTTAGCAATTGCGGTTTGGCGAATTTCCTCAATCAACTGGTCGAAACGCGCTACAATTTGCTCGCGCGGAACAGACTCAAGCTCCTTCGCCCGCTGACGTGCAGCAGCCTGGATTTCCTCCACCAGCGCCTTGCGTCGGAGCGTTTCCTGCCGTCGTTCTAAATGTTCGACAAAATCCAATATCAGCGGCAGGTCTTCTTGTGGCAGGCGGGTGACTTTTACAACCACACGCCCAATGATCTCGTCAGCGGGTAAGCTGCCCATTGCACACTCATCCTTTCGCGCCGAATGTCGCTTTCATTATAACACAGGTCTCGCGGCGCCATAAGCCAAACAGACCATATGAACAGCAACAACAGGCCGCTCTCTGGCTCATGCTCGAGAGCGGCCTGTCACTTGACGAGCAAGGCTATGCGCGGCGATTTACCTGAGCATAGTTAGAAACCTTTGCAAGGATCATTGACGCGCTTTAGCCTGCACGCGAGCAAGGAACTTGGCCAGGTTGATGATCGCGCGGACGTGCGCGCCTTCGCCGACTTGTTCGCGCTCATCGTGCGCCTCGACATGGAAGGTCAACAAGCGGCCATCTACCTTCAATAGTTCTGCGCGCGCTGTCACCTGCATGCCCATCGGCGTCGGCGCGAGATGCTTGACCTCCAGCGATGCGCCGACGGTGAGTTGTCCCGGCTCTAGCAATGGCTCAACTGCGTTGCGTCCGGCTTCCTCCATCAACGCGATCATGATCGGCGTTGCCAGTACATTGACGCCACCGCTGCCCAAGTGACGCGCAGTGTGTTTTTCTTCGACGACAAGTGTTGCTTCCCCCACCAGGCCCGGCTTGAGTTCAGTCATCCAAGCACCTCCCTGGGCCAGGATTATACCCGACGTTCACGGCGACAACAAACATTGAACGTCCGTTTGATGCAACGTGTGAATCGTGATAGAATCGCCTCGACCTTCAAGATGCCTGCAGACTCATGAGCAAGTCTTTTTCACGCTGGGTCACTCTGGTCCTCATCCTCTGGCTCGCCTTTGCCCTGCGCCTGTACCGACTCGACGCCCAGGAACTCTGGGGGGACGAGTCCGTGAGCGTTGGCGCGCGGCGACTGAGCGCGGCGCAGGTGCTGTTAGGCAAAACCGACGTCCACCCGCCATTGTACTTTTTCACGCTGCGCGAGGCAATGTTGCTGGCCGGAGTAAGTGTGTTTTCGATCCGCAGCGTTTCCACCTTCTGCGGGGTGCTCATCGTTCCGTTGGTCTATCGTATTGGCAAACGAACCCTGAGCGAGACGGTTGGCAAATTGTCTGCGTTGATCGCAGCAGTTTCGGCCCTCCAGGTATTTTATTCCCAAGAAGCACGAATGTACACGATGGCAACGGCGTGGTCGGCTGCGTCACTTTGGTGCACGATCGAGATCCTGCGGCGTCCCCACCCGGGCAGAGGCTGGTGGGTTACATTCATCATCACCTCACTCCTGGGGATGTACACCCACTATTTCGTTGCCTTTGTAGTGATCGCCGAGGGATTGGCGCTCCTATGGGCCGCACGACACAACCGCCGGCTGCTTGCCCGGCTGGCGATAGCGACCGTCGCGATCGCGGCGCTGTATGCCCCTTGGATCTCAATCCAGCGCCAATACGCGTCAAGTCAGGCTTATGCGCGATGGGACGTTCTCACGCCGGCGGTGTTGGCAGAGATCGTCCGGCAAACACTGACCTCGTGGAGCGTTGTGGTCTACAATGTCAGACCGACGCAATCGTTTCCCAGTGCAGATTGGGGCGCCGTGATCGCAGTAGCTTTGGCCCTCGTTGGGGCCATCGCTGCCGTCCGCTCGCGGCGCATCGAAGCGATGCTGTTGCCGCTGTGCGTGATCCTTGTCTTGGTCTTGGGCTGGGCCGTCAATCCCATTCTACCGGTGTTCCAGGATCGCTACTTGATGATCGGGACACCCGCCTATCTCGTTTTGATCGGCGCAGGCCTGAAACAAATCTCAAATCTCAACCCCCCGAAAGAACGGGGGGCAGGCTCCCAAGCCTCAAAGGTACTGCTGATCACAGGGCTGGCGGCAGTGATAGCACCTCAAGTGTTGGCGCTGCACGCCTGGTTCACGGATCCGGCCTTTGTCAAGGGCGAGTATGGCCGAGCCATGCAGCTCGTCTCTCAACAAGCACAGCCCGATGACATCCTCCTGCTCAACAACTATATGCAGTGGAGCTTGTTCGACTATTACCGCCCGAACAACATCACGGTTCACCTGGTACCGGCCGATGCGCTGTTGAGCGAGGATCAGACTGACGCCGCGATGACGAAATTGGCAACGGGGCGCGCGCGCGCATGGCTGTTGGAATTCGGCCATCCTGAGCAATACGATCCCCAACATCGAGCGGAACGCTGGCTGGCACAGCACGGCTACAAACAGTTTGCGCGCGATTTTGCCGGCTTCCGCCTTAACCTCTACCTCCTGGGCGCACCACCGAGCGATGTGCCTGCGCACCGACTTGATGCCCAACTGGGCGAGTCTATTGTGTTGGAAGGATACACACTGGCAAACGATCCAGTGCGTCCCGGCGACAGCCTCCTCCTGACGCTTTTCTGGAAAGCGCCCAGTCCGGTGAAAGCACGTTACACGGTGTTTGCTCATCTGGCGGATTCGACGGGCAAACCGGCTGCGCAGACGGATAGCCAGCCGCTGGGGGGAACAGCTCCCACCGATACATGGCAGGTGGGCGTGACCTTGGCCGACCACTATGCCATCGCCTTGCCATCCAACCTGCCGCCAGGCCAGTACGAGCTTCGTGTGGGGATGTACATCTGGCCCGACCTGGTTCGGCTACCGGTCATATTAAACGGCAAACCTGCAGGCGACTATGTACCACTCACAGCGGTCCAGGTGACGCGCTAAAAGCTCACGGCGAAAGCATGGGGACAATCATGCGGAACAGCGCGATCAGGTCGAGCGCGATCAGCCCCACGAAAGGAACCGCCAGCGCCACGTCACGCCAGGCGCGCGGCAGTAACAGGGTCCACTGGCGCAAGCCAACTGTGAATGTTAATCCGATGGGGACGAGCGCGGGGAAAAGATAGCGGCCCTGAAATTGAACGTACTTGATGTTGTAGCCAATGTAAATAAGCACGGTCAGGAAAACCCAGGCCGTCAGAAGCCAGAAGCTGGGGCTTGGGAATACGGCGTGTCTGTCGCGCACCAGATACCACAATACCCCCACTAACGCCACGCACGAGAGTACTGCCAGCACGGCATAGTATCGATCATTCATCGGCACGCCCATCCAGCCGAACTGTCCCCAAAAACTGTGGAACGTGGTCACCAGGTACTGGCGCAGGTATTCGCCCAGGCCGTACCGGGATATCCACTCGGCCGGAGTGGGCTGGCCCAAGACGACGGCGTCGTGACGGATCGAAGCGAGGAAATCCGGCCAGCCGTACACGATGACGTTGCGAATCCACAAAGGCAACGCCAGGATGAGCGCCGGGCCAAAGACTAACGCGCCGCGCTGGACGAGCCATGCCCATGTGCGCGAAGCCGGCAGAGAACAGTACGCCAACCCAAGCGTCACAGCCACCAACGGCACGGCAATGTACACTGTCGCTTTCGTCAGCAAGCCCAGCCCCAGCAACGCACCTGCGACAACCCATTTGACGTTTGACGTTTGACGCTCAACGTTCGAGACCACCTGCCACAGGACGGCCGCCAGCAGTAGCTCCGCTAAAGCATCGTTCTGCGCGCCTGCCATCATCGCCACGTGCTGAGGTACGAACGCGACAAACGCTGCAGTGCCGAGCGCAAGAATGAGCGAGGCAGGCGCAACTCGGCGGACGATCAAGAACGCCAAGAGGACGACGACTCCACCTAGCGCAACAGAAAACAATCGCAGCGCGAGGAGCGAACCACCTGTGGCAAGGTAAATCGGCGCAGCCAAGAGGTAGTAGAGCGGAGGCTGCCACGACTCGTAGCGGATCGAATCAATCGGCATCGAGGGCGGGAACTTGGCACCCTTGATGCGCTCCAGATAACCCTGATCGTAATCGCCCGGTTGAAGCACCGGCAGCCCACGCCCTTCCGCGATGTGACGCACATAGTTGCAATGCGCCGGTTCATCGGGCACTTGCCAGGCTGGCGTCTTGACAGCGTACAGTGTGCCGATACCCAGGTAGACAACGACGATGAGCGCGAGCCAAATGACGGGGGAACGAAGAAGCCTATACACGAGGGATTAAAGAGCACGCGCGTTCTTGAATCAACACCTTGACCAGGATACCCGCATCAACACACACTGAGGATGGCATCGTCACGTTCCTCGCGCATCTGGGTCAGCAACTCAGTTGAGTCTGGAAGATTACCCCCGACACGGTCTGCAATAGCCTGGCGTAGCGCATCTGCTTTGTCCAACCAAGCTCGGCCTTGTTCCAATGCCAAAGGACGCGCAGCCTGTTTTAACAGATTCAGGATGTCTGCAGGGATCATCACATACCCGACTTCGGCCATGCTCAGCCTCCTGACGACTCGGCATGTTGGTTCTTGCCTACCAGTTTACTTCGCTCCTGCTCAGCAATCTTGGGGTCGAGCTTTTCAAACAGCGGCGTGATCGGGCCGAGCGATTGCCCGACCGGCAACTGACTCGGCTTCCATTGCACGGTCACACCGCTATAGTCATAGGTCAGCGCGGCGTGCTTGCGCGTGGACTCGGTATACTCGCGCACGATTTGCTCGCCAAGCAACCCGCCCGAATACCCCAACATCACGTGCAGCCGCTGGCTGGAAAACGGTAGGAACGGTGCGAACAGCACCTTGAGACTGTCAATCGCCCGCAGCGTCACATACATGATCGTGCCGGTGCGCGACCTGTCCTGTTTGATCTCGAACCACGGTGCGCTTTCGTCGAGGTACTTGTTGACTTCGCGCGCGAGCGCCATCACTTCGCCGAGCGCCTGTTTGAACTTGCACGCGCCGATCAGAACACCGATCGGCCCAAAGGCCACATCTATCTGCGCAAGCAATCGCACATCGGCTTGGGTCATCAGCCCCGGTTGAGGGATTCTGCCATCAAAGTTTTTGGCTGCGAACGACAGGGCGCGATTGACCAGGTTGCCCCATGTCGCCACCAATTCATCGTTGTTGCGACGGAGGAAATCGGCCCACGTGAACTCGGTATCGCGCTGCTCTGGCGCGTTGGCGGTGAGGTAATAGCGCAGCGGATCAGCGTCGTAGCGCGTCAGGAAATCGGGCGCCCACACCGCCCAATCGCGGCTCTTGGAGAACTTGTCTCCTTCCAGATTGAGAAATTCGTTCGCCGGCACATCCGTAGGCAGGTTGAGCGTCTGGGTCAGGTCGTTTTCGTAGAGCCGCCCGGTGCCCATCAACTGGGCCGGCCAGATGATGGCATGGAATGGAATGTTGTCTTTGCCGACAAAATAATAGGTCTTGGCTTGCGGGTCGTACCACCACTGTTTCCACGCCTCTGGCTCGCCACGATTCTTGGCCCACTCGATGGAAGCCGAGAAATACCCGATGACGGCTTCGAACCAGACGTACAGGCACTTGGTATCAAAACCTGGCAACGGCACTGGGATGCCCCAGTCCAGATCGCGCGTGATGGGGCGCGGCTGCAGACCTTGCCTGAGATAGTTGAGCACAAAGTTCATCACGTTGGGACGCCAGTAGCCCTTGTCACCCAACCAATCCACCAGTGGCTTGGTGAAGGCAGGCAGGTCGAAAAAAAAGTGCTCCGTCTCGCGCACGACCGGCGCTGAGCCATCAATCTTGCTCTTGGGGTTAATGAGCTGCGTCGCATCCATCAGATTGCCACAGTTGTCACACTGGTCGCCGCGCGCGCCCTTGAACCCGCAAATGGGACACTCGCCCTCGACGTATCGGTCCGGCAGGAAACGCCTGGACGCTTCCGAGTACAGTTGCTTTTGCTTCTGTTGGAACAAGAACTTGTTTTCATAGAGCCTGAGGAACATGTCCTGCGACACACGGTGATGGTTCTCGGTATCGGTGTGCGTGAACAGGTCAAAGGTGATGCCAAGCTGCTGCCACATCTCCAAAAAGCGCGCATGGTAGCGCTCGAACAACTCACGTGGGCCAATGCCGTCTTTATCCGCCTGCACGGTAATGGGCGTGCCGTGGCTGTCTGAGCCGCTGACCATCAGCACGTCATTGCCCTTCAGACGATGATAGCGTGCAAAGATGTCAGCGGGCACATAACAACCCGCCAGATGCCCCAGATGCAGGTCGCCAGAACTATAGGGCCAGGCGACGCCGATGAGGATTTTTTCAGACATGGCATTGACTCCTTGTGATCAACGACAATGATTCTACCACACTACAAACGGAAACAAAAACCGCCCGCGCGAGGCGGGCGGTGCAACATCGTAACAGCGCGATGGCTATCGGGCTACCTCGCGTCCCGATAGCGTCGTCGTGCGGCGCATCATCATGCCCAAAAGTGACTCTGGCTTCATGGGTATGCCCATCCCTGTCTCCGACGAGGATGAATCAGGTCAGATAATCCCGCAACTGGCGTGACCTTCTCGGATGCCGCAATCGCCGCAGGGCTTTGCCTTCGATCTGGCGGATGCGTTCGCGGGTGAGGCCAAACTTTTGGCCGACTTCTTCGAGCGTGTAGCTGCGCCCGTTGGTCAGGCCAAAGCGCAGGCGGAGGATACGCGCCTCGCGTGGGGGAAGTGTGCCGAGCACCTGATCGAGCTTTTCGCGCAACAAGTTCTGAAAGACCGTCTGCGTGGGCGTGGGCGTTGTGTCGTCCTCAATAAAGCTGCCCAGTTCCGTGTCCTCTTCTTCGCCGACAGGGTTTTCCAGGCTGAGCGGCTGCCACGACACTTTGAGCATCCACTGCACCTTGCGCGGCTCAACCTCCAGCTCTTCGGCGATCTCTTCTGGCGTGGGCTGTCGCCCGTAGGATTGTTCGAGGTCTCGGGCGGTCTTGTACAGGCGGCGGATGCGGTCACTCATGTGGACCGGCACGCGAATCGTGCGGCCCTGGTCGGCAATCGCGCGTGTGATGGTCTGCCGAATCCACCACGTCGCGTAAGTTGAAAAGCGAAAGCCGCGCGTGTGGTCAAACTTTTCGACGGCCTTCATCAGGCCGAGATTGCCTTCTTGGATCAAGTCGAGGAACGGCACGCCGCGACCAATGTACTTTTTGGCAATCGAAACGACCAGCCGCGTGTTAGCCTTGATGAGATGCTCACGCGCCTGGCGCCCTTCTTCGATGATTTTATCCAATCGGCGACGCACCGCGGGATCGTGTCCGTTCTTGGAGAGTTTCCGGTGTGCCGCCCTGCCCTTGACGAGCAATCGAGCCAGTTGCACCTCTTGACTCGTCGTGAGCAGGGGGACGCGCGCCATCTCTTTGAGATACAATCCCACCGTGTCATCACTCGAAATGCCCACCAGGTCAATCAACTCGTCCTCGAGATCACGCTCGCGCTCGTCCTCGTCCGAATCCTCGTCGCGCAGAGCCAACCCTTCTTCGATGTTCACCTTTTCATCGGGGATCTCGATGCCAGCTTCCTGGAGCAGCAAGATCAGTTCTTCAAGCTGCTCGATAGAATCTTCGACTTCTGGCATCACTTCCAGAACATCGTCAACGGTGAGGTAACCTTGCTGTTCTGCTTTTTCCAGCAACTCGACGACGATATCGTCTCGGACTGTTTCGACGGCCATGGCGGCTCCTATTCCAGCAGCGTTCGCAGCGCTGCCAGGCGAGGGTCAACGTCTTCGTCGGAGCAGTGACACGTCCCTTCGTTCAAGTTCTGGCCGCACTGACTGCACAGGCCCTTGCAGTCGGGGCGGCACAAGACATGCATCGGCATCTCAAGTTGGACCCACTCGGCTAATGGCCTATCGAGGTTCAAAAAGCCATCCTCGCCGATGTGATACGTCTTGTCGGCAGGCGAAGCAGGGAAAAGCGTGAACAGCTCCTCGATGCGAATGGAAAGCGGCAGGTTGATTGGTCCCAAACACCGGACACATTCCGCCTGCACTTGCGTTTCAAGCTGACCCTGCGCGAGCACTCGCTGGTCAGTGCGTGTGAGCCGAAGTGTTCCTCGAGCGTATTCGACCGTCAGGTCTTGAATCCGGTGCTGGCCCTCATCAACCGTCAAGGTTATCTGAGCGCCGACGGGCGCCTTGAGTAAAGAGGAGACGTTGTAACGCATAGGTTGCAGCGCCTCGTCGTCGCTGGGACCGGGGGTATTTAACGTAACGCCATTATAACATAGTGATTATCGGGATGTCAAGCATTTTCTTTAACGTTTACGTAAGTGTCATTCGATCGTTATCAAAAACCAACAAAAACCCCGTTTTCCCAAGAAAAACGGGGGCAAAAAACCCAAGGTTAAGCGTAACAAAAAGGCCAATTTAAGAGATCAACGTAATCGGAATTGGCGTAAAGATCAGGACAAACAGGATCAACACACCAATTCCCACCCATGTGCGTACTGGCCCCCATCGGAGTCAGATCGTTAAGCGGAGCCGGATGGCGCATACCAAAGACCAGAGCCAGAAACGCCCAGATAAACCAACCATTCCATAGAAACCCCAAGGCCACCAGCAACACGACCACACCCTGCGCCACAGGCCAGGCGCGCCGACCCAGGAGCGCGTAGAGAATGTGTCCGCCATCGAGCTGACCGATGGGCATCAAGTTCAGTGAGGTGATCAGCAAACCGCCCCAGGCCGCCCACGCGATCGGGTTCAGCATCACATCTACCCCGTGACTCGGCAGGATGCGCCCAAAGATGAGATACTTGATGCTCAAGTATAGGATCGAGTTCCCCTCCAAGAGGGCCGGGGCCTGGATTGGCCCAACCGTAGAGGTAGCAAGACCCAAGATCAGCAAAGGCAAAGCCACAGCCAATCCTGCTAGTGGTCCGGCGATGCCGATGTCGAACAACGACTTGCGGTTCTCAAACGGCGCACGCTGGACAATCACGGCTCCCATCGTGCCAAACAGTCCTGCGAGCGGCATGGGGATGAAATACGGCAAAGACACCGGCGCGTTGTATCGGCGTCCCACAATGTAATGCCCCATTTCGTGCGCCAGCAAGATGGACATGAGCGTGAGCGCAAAGGGTAATCCCTTTAGCAGGAGAACTGGCTGACTCAGCATCAAAGGAACGATCATCTCTGCAGTCGGCACCATTTGCCCGATTTCATTGAATGCCCCTGTCAACAGGGTGGCTAACAAGGTCGCGGCAAACAGTGCCACATTGATCCAGACGCGCGATGGCTGCGCGACAACAACACCTCGTTGAACAATGATGACTTCGCTCGCGCCCTGCCGCTGTAGACTTGGCGTGTAACCTAATAATTGAAATCGCTCGCGCAGGGTTTCATACGCGCTTTCTGCATCGCGCAACAACCGCCCGCTGAATGAGACGACACGATCTGGCGCTTCCAGCACCTTGACATCCTGCACACTCAACACGCCGCTCAATTGTGCTTGCAATCTCGGAATATTGCTCTCCAACGTCGCTGAATATCCATCCATTTTGCCATCACCTTTCTCAATCAATCCCTGAACAAGGGTATTCTACGCCAATTGCGGATTTCCGACAATCCCCCAATTAGTTCGATAGTGTTTCGGTGCGTCAGTTCGTTAGTTGACCACTGCACCGCCCCACTATCTCAGTGGTTCCAAGTCCCTTGATAAACCCCTACAGTGTCATTCTGAGCCGCGAAGCGGCGAACCTGCCCACCGCAGGCAGGGCATCTCAGTGCAAGGCTGAGATGCTTCGCGGCTTCGGCGCTCAGCATGACTTTGGGAAAGCCCTGCTAACATTGACGATTGACCCAAAGCGCGGTAAACTATGGTCGGCAGAGGGGCCTGTAGCTCAATGGCAGAGCAGCGCTCTCATAAAGCGTTGGTTGATGGTTCGAATCCATCCGGGCCCACAAGTATCGCGGCGCAGCCCGCCAGACCCCAGGCTGCGCCGCGCCGCTTTTGCATCGCAAGAACAGTCACCGAATCACTTGCACGCCGCCCATGTATGGCTTTAGCACCTCCGGCACCAGGATGCTGCCATCGGGCTGCTGATAGTTTTCGATGACGGCGATGAGGGTGCGCGGCAGGCCGAGTCCCGATCCGTTGAGCGTGTGGACAAACTCGGGCCTGGCGCCCCGCTTTGCGTCCCGGCGGAAGCGGATGTTGGCTCGCCGCGCCTGAAAGTCTTTGAAATTGCTGCACGAGCTGACCTCCAGCCACTCGCCGCAGCCCGGCGCCCACATCTCCACATCGTACTTGGCCGCAGCCGTAAAGCTCAGGTCGCCCGTACACATCTGCACCACGCGATGGGGGATCTTGAGCAATCGGCAGACCTCGCGCGCGTTTTCGACGAGTATCTCGAGTTCCTGCCGGCTGTCTTCCGGTTTGCAGAACTTGACCATCTCGACTTTGTCGAACTGGTGGCCGCGCTTGATGCCACGCACGTCGCGTCCCGCGCTCATCTTTTCGCGGCGAAAGCAAGGCGTGTACGCGACATGGTGGATCGGCAATTGATCGCCATCTAGAATCTCGTCGCGGTACAGGTTGGTCACCGGCACCTCGGCGGTGGGCACCAGCCACAGATCGTCCTCGGCATCGTGGTACTGATTTTCGGCAAACTTGGGCAGTTGCCCGGTGCCGACCAGGCAATCACTCCGCACGACGAACGGCGGATAAACCTCGGTATAGCCTTGCGCGATGTGCACGTCGAGCATCCACGTGATGAGCGCGCGCTGAAGCCGTGCACCCAGTCCCTTGAGAACATAAAAGCGTGTGCCGCTGACTTTGACGCCGCGCTCAAAGTCTATGATGCCCAGCATGGGGCCTAAATCCCAGTGCGGGATTTGCCATTCCTGGCGCGTCGCTTCGCCTTCCTGCGCGGTGACGACGTTGTGGCTTTCGTCCGGGCCGACCGGAACACTTTCGTCCGGCAAATTGGGCACGGTCAGCATCAGCTCGCGCAGCCTGTCCTCGGTCTCCTTTACCTGTGCATCGAGCGCATCAATCTGATCCCCGACGGTGCGCATCTCCTGCTTTTTGGCCTCGCGCTCGGCCACATCTTTCATCTTGCCGATCTCTTTGGAGACGGCGTTGCGCTGCGCCTTGAGTTTCTCCACCTGCACCAAAAGTGCGCGCCGCCGAGCGTCCAAGGCCAGGATATCGTCAATCGGCGCCTCAGCATACAGTCGCTGCATGGCCGCCTTGACCTGGTCGGGCCGCTCACGGATGATGTTCAAGTCTAGCACGGTCAACCTCTCCGATTTCGGATTGCGGATTCTTGATGGGACTGCCGGACTCACTTGAAAGTCAGAAATCCGCAATCCACAATCCGAAATCAAAAACGCCCCCGCCTGTTACCAGGACGAGGAGCGCTCGTGGTGCCACCTGGATTCGTCACCTGTTCGATGACCTCATTCTGCTCGATAACGGGAGCAACCGGACCGGCTCAACGCCATCAACTCGGGAGTGGATTTCAGCAGAACAGCGACCGCCTCGCATCACCCGGCGGCTGTCTGAACGCTCACATCTGCTTACTGGCCTCCGTCACCGTTGTTGGCGAGATTATAAAGCAGAACCACGTTTCCTGCAAGGAAAATCCCTGTCATGCAAAGTGACAGGCCACCCAGTGGCCCGGTCTGATCTCCCTGAACTCGGGATCCTTGACCGAACACACGTCCATCTGCGCGATCGGGCAGCGCGGGTGAAAGCGGCAGCCCGACGGCGGGTTGAGCGGGCTGGGCACGTCGCCCTTGAGGATGATGCGCGTGCGCTTGATCTTGGGGTCGGGGATCGGGATGGCCGACATCAACGCCTGTGTGTAGGGATGGCGTGGGTCACGGAACAACTCTTCGCGCGTCGTCAGCTCGACCATCTTACCCAGGTACATCACAGCCACGCGGTCGCTGATATGCTCGACCACGCTCATGTTGTGTGCAATGAACAAATAGGTCAGGCCGAACTCGCGCTGCAGGTCGCGCAAGATATTGAGCACCTGCGCCTGGATCGAAACGTCCAACGCCGAGACCGGCTCGTCGCACACAATGAACTTGGGGCGCAGCGCCAGGGCGCGCGCGATGCCGATGCGCTGGCGCTGGCCGCCGGAGAACTCGTGCGGGTAGCGCCGGGCGTGATATTCTTCCATCCCGACCTTTTTGAGCATGTCCACGACGATCCGGTTACGCTCGCGTGCATCCCTCATGCCGTGGATCAGCAAACCCTCGCCGATGCTTTCGCCAATCGGCACGCGCGGGTCAAGCGACGAATAGGGGTCCTGGAAGATAATCTGCATATTCCGCCGCAGCCCTTTAAGCGTCTGGCCGTCCGCCTTGGCCACATCCTGCCCCTCGAACAGCACCGTACCCGCTGTTGGCTCGATCAGCCTCAGGATCGTCCGCCCAACAGTCGTCTTGCCACAGCCGGACTCGCCCACCAGTCCCAGACACTCTCCGCTCCGAATGGCAAAACTCACGCCGTCCACCGCTTTGACGTGCGCCGTGACCCGCTGTAGCAGCCCGCTCTTGACTGGAAAGTATTTCTTGAGATCCTTGACGACGACCAGATCTTTGCCGTTTATTTGCGTCATGGTGGGCTCCTCATCAATGATACAGCCAACAACGGACTGTGTGGCCGGGTTCCAGCGGTTTGAGTTCCGGCATCTCGTGTGTACAGATTTCCAGGTTGTTTTC
This sequence comes from Thermoflexales bacterium, assembly GCA_034434835.1. GTDB lineage: Bacteria > Chloroflexota > Anaerolineae > Fen-1058 > Fen-1058 > JBGLNJ01. Next base: position 15,316 of record DAOTXX010000159.1, read on the forward strand.
GATGCGCGCGCGACAGCGCGGCGCGAATCGGCAACCCGGCGGCATATCGATCAGGTTGGGCACCGAGCCGGGGATCACGTCCAGCTCGCCCTTAACCACCCCCAGGACTGGGATCGAGCCGATCAGGCCGACCGTGTAGGGATGCTTGGGGCGCTCATAGATGGTACTGACGTCGGCCTCTTCCACGATCTGTCCAGCATACATCACCGCCACCCGCTCGCACATCTCGGCCACGATGCCCAGGTCATGCGTGATGAGGATGATGGCCGTGTCCATCTTGGTGCGCAGGTCACGCAGCAGATCAAGGATTTGCGCCTGGATGGTCACATCCAGCGCAGTCGTCGGCTCGTCGGCGATGAGCAGCTCCGGCACGCACGCCAGCGCCATCGCGATCATCACGCGCTGCGCCATGCCGCCCGACAACTCGTGCGGGAACGAGTGCGCCCGCTTTTCGGCCTCGGGGATGCCGACCATCTTGAGCAGCTCAATGGAACGTGCCCAGCCTTTTTCTTTGCCGAGGCTCTGGTGGATGTCCAACACTTCGGAAATCTGGTCACCCACCTTAAAGACCGGGTTGAGGCACGACGTGGGCTGCTGGAAAATCATGGAGATGCGGTTGCCCCGGATGTGCATCATCTCAGACTCGGGCACCTGGAGCAGGTCGCGCCCGTCAAAGACAACCTCGCCGCCGACGATCTTGCCCGGCACGCCGACCAACCGCATGATCGAAAACGACGTCACGCTTTTGCCGCAGCCGGACTCGCCCACCAACCCGATCACTTCGCCGCGATTCACGTAAAAGTCCACGCCGTCTACGGCCTTGACCACGCCGTCTTCGGTGAAAAAATAAGTTTGCAGGTTGCGCACATCGAGAATGCGCTCGCCGCGATAGGGTGGCTTGACATCACTCATAATAGTTTCTCCCCGAAAGGGTTCAAAGTGTCAAACGTCAAGAGCATTTGAGAGCATTTGACGTTTGACGCTTCATCTCAAGTATCCTTGCGCTCTTAACACGTCCTGGATCGGCCCAGTGGTCTTGAGCGCCGGGGCGCCGGACATGTACTTGCCCTCTCGGCCCAAGAATACCACTGTCAAATCGGAATGACGCCCGGTGATCGGAAACAGCATCTGCGTGGGCTGGTCCGTGTTGAACCAGGTGTGTAACTTGACCGGCCCATCAAAAAATGCTTCCACCGTGACGTACAAATCGTAGGCATCTTGCAGCGACCCATCCGACAAACCAATACCGGATTGCCGCGCGACACCTTGCGCCAGGCTGACTCGCACAGCCTCGGCCAGCTCGGCAAAGCCCGGATCGCCGCGCTGCAATTCAGTGCGCTGGCCTCCATGATAGATCGTGATGCGCGCCGGTCGCTCATCGAAATAGGTCAAGAACCAAAACGCATCACGCGCCGTGAAAGCAATGACCGCGTAAATCGCCAACAGCCCAAAGCCGATCACGGCGACCAGCATGCCCAGGACGTTTGTGTTGAGTTTGTCGGTGGGCGGTTTATTCATTCGATGACAGTGAATTGAATCTGATGAATGGCCGAGGTCCCATTGGGAAACACACCGGCCAGGATGCCTTGCCCTTGTTCGCTGCCTTGCTGGTTTCCATCGCCGTCGGTCGCGCGCGCTTGAAGCAGGTATCGCCCAGGCTGGGCCGGCGTCCACCAGGTGTACCAGCCCGTCCAGGCCGTTTTCTCAAACGGCGCAGGCGCGGGCACAAGTGTGGTCTCTAGCCAGGAGCCTCCCCGGTCAGTGCTGATCTCGACGCGCCGGATCCCGGCTGGCCCCGAAAACGCCATACCGGCGATCAGCGTGCGCTGGCCGAGCTTGAGCTGGGCATTGTCTTCCGGCGCCTCGATGCGCGAGCTGACCTTGATCGCGGCGACATTCGACCAGCCCTTTTTCTCCCACGGCCCCAATTCGTCTTGATCGCTGACGAAAATCCGCGAGATCCATTTGGGCTGCTTTTGGCCATACACGCCGACCAGGAGCACACGCAGTGGAAAGCCATGCACTTGTGGCAACGGCTCACCGTTCATGCGGTGCACCAGCAAGGCCCACTCATCCATCGCCCGTTCGAGCGGAACGGTCGTATAGTACTCGTCCTGCGCCTCGAACGTGACGAACCTGGCTTCCGGCCTGAGGCCTGCTTCGTTCAGCAGATCGCGCAACGAGATGCCTTGCCATACTGCGTTGCCAATCAAGCCGCCGCCGGGCGGATTGCTGATACACTGAAGCGTCCGCATGACCTCGATCTGCGGACGCGCCATCACATCGTTCCATGTTAAAGTCAGTGTTCGCTCCACCAGACCAGCGACCTGCATCCCCCACAGTCTCAGGTCCGCCGAAGGCACTGTGGGCGAATCATTGAGCACGTAGAACCTGTCGTTCGGTGTGATGCGGCCTGGTTCCGGGGGCGCGATCAGCCGGACGGGTGGCAGCGTGACGATCGTCGCACCACTCAAGCCGGGGATACCTGTCGCCGTGGCGTACGGTGTCGGCATTGGCGCTGCCGGTCTAGGTTGAGAAGGTGCGCAGGCTACGTTGGCCCAAACACTCGCGCTGCAAGTAGCCAGACAGGCAAGAAATCGCCTTCGAGAAAGCAGCCTCATGATTCGGGCTATCAAACGTCACGCGAAGCAGTCAAACATCAAAATATGCTCTGACGTTTGGCGTTTCACGCTTGACGCTAGAGTTTGAGGCGCGGATCGAGCGCATCGCGCAGCCCGTCGCCCAAAAAGTTGATCGCCAGCACCGTGACAAAGATGCAAAAGCCCGGTGAGAGCGCCTGGGTGAACAGGTACTCGAGTGGCGAGTTGCGCGCCTCGTTGAGCATGTTGCCCCAGGTCGGCACCGGCGGCATGACCCCAAAGCCCAGGAACGATAACGCCGATTCGGCAATGATCACGCCGCCAAAGCCCAGCGTGGCCGCTACGATGATGGGAGCCAGCGAGTTGGGCACAAGATGCAGGAAGATGATGCGAGGGCTGCTGGCCCCGAGTGCCCGACTGGCTGAGATAAAGTCCTGGTTGCGCAGGCTGAGCACTGAACCGCGCACCAACCGCGCTTCGGTCGTCCAATTAAACACCACCAGCACGAAAATGATGATCACCACGCTGAGGTTAGAGCCCAGGAACTGTTGAAGCTGCGCAAACTGCCGCAAGCTGCTGGAAAGAATGAGCAGCGTCGGCAGAAACGGCAGGGTCAGCATCAGGTCGGTGAAACGCATCAGGGCAGTATCCACCGCTCCCCCAAAAGCGCCCGCCACCGCACCGATCGTCGTTCCGACGATCACAACCAGGATGGTGACCGTCAGCGCCACACCCAATGAGATGCGTCCGGCATACAGCAGACGCGACGCAATATCCCGCCCCAACTTGTCCGTGCCCAGAAGATGTATGGGACGTCCCGTATCGCCGGGCGACATGAGAGGAGCGTAGGAGCGGCTCAGGTCTATTTCTTCGAAAGGATAAGGGGCGATCCATTCGGCAGCCAGGCTGGCAATCACAACCACGATCAATGTGAACAGGCCGATCATCGCCAGCTTGTGCCGGCGCAAGCGTCGCCAGGCCAGGCCCCACTGCCCGATGGGCTTTTCGGTCGCAACCGGTTCAAGTTTCAGTGTGTCGGCGGTTGTCACAGACATATCGCACTCCCAAGGCCCTGAGGGTTTTGAAAACCCTCAGGGTCATGTTCTAGCCGTACTGGATGCGCGGGTCTACCATGGCGTACAAGATGTCGGCCAGCAGATTGGAAAACACCACCAGGAAGGCCGAGATGACGAGCAGTCCCTGCACCACCGGCCAGTCCACGTTGCTGATCGCATCAATGAACATGCGCCCCATGCCCGGCCAGGAAAAGATGGTCTCGGTGATGATCGCCCCGCCAAATAGATTAGGGATGGTCAACGCCAAAATCGTGATCAAAGGGATCAACGCATTACGCAAGCCATGCTTGAGGATGACCACACGCTCGCGCAACCCCTTGGCACGTGCGGTGCGCATGTAATCCTGTCGCAGGACTTCGAGCATGGACGACCGGGTGTAGCGCGCCCACTGAGCCATGTTGAAATACGTCAGCACCAGCGCAGGCAAGGCCACGTGATGCAGCCCGTCCGCGATCAGCTTGAGCTCTTGACCGGCCAATTCAGGATGCAGGCGACCGAATGACAAGATACGGGACAATGCTTCGATAATGTCGCCTTCTGCACCGGCGGTGCGCACGCCGCTGGTGGGGAAGGCTCCCAACATCACAGCTAAAATCGCCATCGCCATCAAGCCAGTCCAGAAGGTGGGCATGGACTGACCGAAAAAGGCCAGGGCCGTCACCAGGTAATCGGCGATCGAATATTGTTTGACCGCCGAATAGATGCCAATGGGCACGGCGATCGCAATCGCCAGAAAAGTCGAAAGCCCCATCAGCAAGACCGTGTACCCCAGGCGGCTCCAGATCATGGTCAGGACGGCGGTGCCTGTCTGCATGGTCCAGGATGTGCCCCAATCCCCGCGCAGCACTTTGCCCAGCCAGCGGAGATAACGTCCCTGATCAAACCGGCATGGCTGCTGTTCGTTGCCAATGCGGGGACAATATTGCCCTGGCAACAAGGGCTTGTCCAGGTCCAACAAGGCGTTAAGCCGGTCAATCATGGATTGGGTGATGCGCGGGTTTGACATCTTGAGCAGGTCGAACGGCCCACCTGGCACCAGGTTGAGCAAAACATAGATCAACATCGAGATGAAAAAAAGCATCACCAAGTTCTGGACGACCCGTCGGATAATAAAGTTGGTCATCGTGTCTCACTCCCGGCATGAGTCTCAGTAGATCCAAAATTTGTGCCGGTCGCTGCCTCGCCCGCGAGTAAACTCGCGGGCTACGAAGGCCAAGCCGCCTGAAGGCGGCTGATCAGCAGCGGGCGGGCGCGCGGCGAAGGCTAAAATTGTATCTACCGAGTCTGGCTCTGTCACCCTGAACGGAGCGAAAGACTCCCCGAGCGGCCGGCTTGGCACCCTGGGCTTCGCTCCGCTCAGCATGACAGCGTCCAGGCCACTGGTCTATGCATACAAATCGGCCGCCAGGGCACACGCCCGGCGCAGGTCGTGTGCGCTGGCGGCTACAACCGAAAAGACGAGACCTGACAGGCGCTCGTACGAAACCTATCAGGTCCACTTGCGTGAGCTTACTTGCTCACTTCCCATTCCCAGGCATTCCAACCATCCGCCGCGTACTGGGTCGGGCCGGCCTTCCAATTCTTCCAGCCCGTGCGGACGACGTACACGCGCGTGTTGGAGAACAGCGGGATGACGGGCACCTCTTTGGTCCACTCGGCAAAGAACGTTTCGAGGACGGGCTTGCGCTTTTCGCGCGAGAGGCTGACCTCGGGATCCTTTTCGTTCTTAAAGATCGCTTCGTCAGCCGCCTTGTTGCACCAGCCTGGATAGTTCTGGCCGCTCCAGTTGTTCTCTTTGGTGGGGATGCCAGCGCAGTCATAGAGGCCGCCGAACTGCGGATCGTCGCCCGTGATCCAGGTATAGATGGCGGCATCATAGGTGCGGCAGCCAAGCGGGCCGCCCGCCGAGCAGGTGGCAAACAGGCCGCGCCCATAGAGGAACTGGATGTTGACGCCCACGTTGATGGCCTTCCACTGCGACTGGATGACCTGGGCCAGCGCCTGGCGGTCTGCGCGGTCAGTCGTCATCAGGGTGATCTCGAGTTTCTTTTCGACTTCCTTGCCGCCCTCGGTCACCTTCTTGACGCACGGCAGTGCCTTGCAGTCCCAGCCAGCTTCGGCCAGCAGCGCTTTGGCCTTGTCTCGGTTGAACTCGTACTTGGTGTACTTGTCCGTGTACGCCCACGAAAGGCCTGGCGGCACAGGCAGGTCAGTGGTCTTTTGCTTGCCAAAGTACAGCTTGTCCACCAATGTCTTTTTGTCGGTGGCATAGTAAAGCGCCTGGCGCACCTTGACGTCGTTCAGCGGGAACTTTTGGGTGTTGATGTCAATGTGCTCCCACTGATAGCCGGGGTCGTAAAGCACTTTGTACTTGCCAGCTGCTTCGATCTTGTCCAGGTCGGGCGCATTGGCGACGGTCAGGCCGCCCGTGCCGGTCACGGCGTCAATCTCGCCCTTTTGCAGCGCGGCGATCACAGCGGCGGTTTCGGCAAAGAAGCGGTAGATGACGGTCTTGACCTTGGCCTCGCCCAATGGGAAGGGCTTGTCGCTCTTTTCCAGAACGATCTCCTGGCCAGCCTTCCATTCCTTCACCACATACGGGCCATCGCCCAATGGCTTCTTGGCGTAATCGCTCTTGGGATGATCTTTGGGCGCGACTTTGGAAAGGACATGTTCAGGCAGCCAGCCGATGGCCCCGACGTTCCAATACACCGGGTCCACCACCGGCCCGGTGGCCTCCTTGTAGCCCGCCGCGACATAGTCTTCCTTGAACTTGTCGAAGGGGACGTTGCCCTTGAGCGTGCCCGCCGCAGCTTCTTTGGCTTGCTTTTCGCTCATGAACTTGGTGACGAATGTGCTATTGTCCACCGCGACAACGTCATAAATCTTTTCAACCGCATCGCGGCCGGCGATCTCGAACTCGGGATCCATCTGGAGCTTCCAGGAATAGATGACATCCTTGGGGGTGACCGGGGTGCCATCCGTCCAGCGCCAGCCTTTCTTGATCTTGTAGGTGACTTCCAGGTGCTTATCGGCGCCTTCGCCAACAAACTTGGCGCCGCCGTTCTCCAACGTCGGCACCTGTTCGCAGCCCAGCGCGATCCATTCGGCCTTTTCGTTCTGGCCCAGGCAGCCGACCATGTAGGTACTGTTGACGATGGTGCGCGCCATCATCGCGCCGATCAACGGGTGGAGGGTGTCCGGCTCTTGCTGCAGCCCGAGCACGACAGTGTCGGTGGGCTTTTCCGGCGCTTTGGTCGGCACCGCGGTCGGCGGTACCGGCGTCGCCGTCACGACGACTTGCTTTTCCACTGGCTTTTCGACGACCGAGGTCTCTTTGACCACAACGGTCTGAACCACCGTCTGTGGCTGGCAGGCGGCCAGAACCAGGCTGGCCAGCACGACCAACGACACAAAAGCAAACAACTTGCGTGACATGTTTCTCTCCTCCATTCAGATTGAAATAGGTTTGAAACGGTTTCCGATCAACAACTCAGAGGGGTTGTGGGTAGATCTCACCTCCTTTCTGTGGCCGGAGTACGAACACAGGCGGGTCTTGACAACACGCCCCCACCAGCATTCGCCTTCCAGCGCGGAGACGAAGGGCGCCTTGATGAGGAAACACGGCTTGCAAAACAAGTCTGCCATCCACACATTTGAGCCAAGCAAAACCAATAAATCAACCAACTTGAAGACTTGTGTCAAACGCCAAAAGAAGTATAAACACTCTACCATATTTGCGCATCAGAGTCAACCGTCGCCTCATCGAGATTGCCCGGAGTATGTTACAATTCTGACACATCCTGTTGCAGACCTGAAATACATCGAGCATTTGCTAGACCAGATGACACGCTACCCAGTGGCCCGCCTTGACCTGCCGAAATTCGGGGACCTGGACATCGCACAGGTCTCGCTGCACAATGGGGCAGCGCGTGTGAAAGCGGCACCCACTCGGCGGGTGGTAGACCCCACGTTTTGCATCAATATATCCAGTCCAACCATCGGCGCGGGATTCCATTTCAGCTACCGCTTGAGTCTCGGATCGAGCGCATCACGCAGTCCATCGCCCAGCAGGTTGAATCCTAACACCGTGAGCATGATCGCCGCGCCGGGGAACAGCAGCACCCACCAGGCACCGATGGTCAGGTACTTGTAGCCATCGGCCAGCATCGCGCCCCATTCGGGTGTGGGCGGCTGCGCGCCCAGGCCCAGGAATCCCAGCCCGGCAGCATCCAGGATGGCCGTGGCAATCGAAAGCGTCCCCTGAACGATGATGGGCGAGAGGCTGTTAGGCAGCACGTGGCGAAGGATCAGCCGCGTGTCGTTCGCGCCAATGCACATGGCGGCCATGATGTAATCCTGCTCTTTAATGGACAGCGTCGTCGAGCGGGCGATGCGCGCATAGATGGGAATGTTGACGACGCTGATGGCCAGGATGGTATTGTTCAGGCCCGGCCCGCGTGCGGCCACGATTCCGATCGCCAGGAGAATGGCCGGAAAGGCCAGCATGATGTCCATGATACGCATCAGCACATTGTCCACCTGCCCACCTATAAACCCTGCCACCAGACCGAGGAGACTACCAATCGCCAGCGCAAAACTGACCGACACCAACCCGACTTGGAGCGAAATGGGCGCACCGTGGACGACTCGCCGGAACACGTCGCGGCCCTGGTCATCAGTGCCAAAGAGCGTATAGTAAGAACTGGGTTTCTTGTCGGGGGGCTGGCTGACCCAGGAGGGCGGCTTGAGCCGGTTGGGCAGGTCGCTGTCAATCCTGGGATTATAGGGCCAGAACGCCACGGCCACAATTGCCGTCAACGTGAGAAACGTCACGATGCCAAGGCCCACCTGGGCGTTCGTGCTGCGGATCAGGCGGTATAGGGCGTCATTCCACAGGCTGATCCGTTTGCGCTGCAAGATTTTTTCATCCGGCCTGACGGCCAATGTATTTGCCATGTTGGCCTCCTGCCGGTTACGCGTACCGTATGCGCGGGTCAATCACCGCGTAAGAAAGGTCAACGATCAGATTGACGATCACAAAGATCAGCGCAATGACCAGGATCACATTTTGGATGACGGGATAGTCGCGGAATTGGATGGACTCGAACACCCATCGTCCAATGCCGGGCCAGGAAAAGATCGTTTCGGTCAGGATGGCGCCGCCCAGCAACCCGCCGACCTGCAATCCGATGACGGTCACCACCGGCAGGAGCGCGTTGGACAGTGCGTGGCGCAGAATCACGACATGCTCCGCCAGTCCTTTAGCCTTGGCGGTGCGCATGTAATCCTGGTTGAGCGCTTCCAGCATGGACGCACGGGTCATACGAGCCAGGAGAGACATGGGAACGGTACCCAGCACAATGGCCGGCACGATGATGTGCTTCAGCGCGTCACCCAGGGCCTTGACATTTCCGGTCAACAGGCTATCCAGGATGTACAGGTTAGTGATGCGGTGAATCTCGACGTCGTTGCCCAGGCGAGTGCCGGCCGGGACCCAATGCAGCCAGACGGCGAAAACCATCATCGCCATCATGCCCAACCAGTAGATTGGAATAGACACTCCGGCCAGTGAGATGAACATGCTCGTCGTGTCAATCGACGTGTTTTGCTTGACCGCCGAGATGATGCCCGCCGGGACGCCAATGCTCACGGCGACGAGCATCGCCATCACCGACAACTCGAGCGTCGCCGGAAATTTGAGTTTCAGGTCCTCCATGAGCGGGTTCTTGGTCACGAGCGACTGACCCAGGTCGCCGCGCAAGAGTTTGCCAATGTACAGGAGGTACTGGCTGTCGAATGGTTTGTCTAGTTTTAGTTGCCAGTAGCTCAGGGCGGTGAACCCTCCATAATTGACGCAGTTGTGATAGGTCATAAACACGCCACCCGTGGTGGACTGGACGTTGGAATCCTGCTGCGGGCAATGGACCTCGCCCAGGTTGATAAACCAGGGCTTGTTCAGGCCAAGCTGTTCACGGATCCGCTCGGCCACTTCGACAGGAGCATTTTCTCTCAGCATCGCCGTGGCCGGGTCGCCGGGAATCAAGTGGATGAACAGGAAAACAATGATAGTCACGCCCAGCAGCGTAGGCAGCACCGCGATCAGGCGGCGAATGGTGTAACGGATCACAGGCGAGTCTCCTTATCAGTCTCGTATGCGGCCATCGTGAAACGTGAAACGTGAAGCATAACGACCTCTCGGAGACTATGCATCACGTTTCACGATTCAAGACCCGGCATCAGGCCACACGGCCTGCTGACGGCCTTGAGCCTGACGCTGGTGCATGTCCGATGCTCTGGCAGCCTGTCGGAGAGGGAGCTGGCCGGGCTCCCACGCCCGCCTTCTCCCCCTGCGAAGCGGGGGGAGTTGGAGGGGAGCGGCGGCATGGGAGCCGCCTCGGCTGGGTTCTCCGACAGGCTGCTAGCCGAGCAGTCAGGTGGTCGGTTAGCCGGGGTAAATTTCGACTAACCGACCACGAGACAATGTCACTCCATGGCCAGATTACGGCGCGAGCTTCACCGTCTTGAAGAACTCGGTGCCGACCGGGTTGGGAATGTAGCCGGAGACCTTCTTGGAAAAGATCAGCGGCACGGTGGTGTGGGCAATCGGAACGCGCGGCATGTCGGCGTCAATCAGAACGGCGGCCTGCTTGTACAGCGGCTCGCGCGCTTTGATATCCGACAATCTCACCGCCTTGGACAACAGGTCATTGAGATCCTTGTTGTAGTAGCCACAGCACTTGGTGCTGGCGCCTTTTCCTGGCGGAGCGTCTCCAAAGAACGTGAATAGGAAGTTGTCGGGGTCGCCGTTATCGCCGGTCCAACCGAGCAGCCACATTCCAAATTTACCGTCGCGGGCATCCACTTTGTACTGCCCCCAGTCCTCGGTCTTGACGTTGGCCGTAATGCCCACCTTGGCCAGATCCGCCGCGATGGCTTCTGCAATCGCCTTGGGGGTGGGGAAGTACGGGCGGCTCACCGGCATGTACCAAAAGTCAATGGTAAAGCCCTTCTCGTAGCCCGCCTCTTTCAACAGCGCTTTGGCTTTTTCGGCATCGCAGCAGGTCTGCTTGATGTCGGGGTTCCAGCCCCACAGCGACTGCGGCAGGAACTGGGTTGCCATGATGCCGTTGCCAGCATAGAGACCCTCCACAATCGCTTTCTTGTCAATCGCCCAAGCAATGGCCTGGCGAACTTTCAAGTTGTCCAGCGGCTTGACGGCCTGGTTGAATGCGACGTAGCCGACATTCAGAGGCGGCCGGGAAAGGACTTGGAGATTCGGATCGGAAGCGGCGGCTTTGGCGTCGTCGGGATTCGCGCCTTCGCCCATGCCATGGCAGTCGCCGGCTTTGACCGCCAGGTAGCGCGCCGAGTTGTCTTTGATGACGCGGAAGATCAGTTTGTCAATCGCCACCGTTTTTGCGCCACCCCACCAGTCTGGGTTCTTCTCCAGCGTGATGTGGTCGTCCTTGATCCACTCAACGAACTTGAAGGGGCCTGTGCCGACCGGGTTCTTGAAGGCATCGGTCTTGTTCTTCTCGAACGACGCCGGGCTGGCAATGCCGTTTGAGAACAAGGCCATGTTGATGAGGAACGGACCGGACGCATCGGACAGGACAAACTTGACGGTGTAATCATCCACCTTCTGGATGTCCTGCATCAGCGCGCCTTCCTCGCCCTTAAAGCCCCAGCCGATCACGTCGTGCCAGTACTCCCACGACAGGGTAGCATAGTCTTGGGTGTGATAAGGATGCTTCTCATCCCACTGGCGCTGATAGTTCCAGAGAACTGCATCGGCATTGAACGGGGTACCGTCATGGAACTTGACGCCCTTGCGCAGATAGAACGTCCAGGTCTTGCCATCTGCGGAGGTTTCCCATTTCTCTGCCAGCGCGGGGCGGACGTTCGTGGTGGCGCCGTCGAATTCGACCAGGGTCTCAAAGATTTGTTCTGCGCGCACTGCGGTTTGACCGTCGTCATAGTCGGCGGGGTCTAACCGCACTGCGTCGCCGCTGTTACAAAAGACAAACGTCACCGGCTTGGGCGTGGCGGTCGGCGCAGGTGGCTTGGTTGGCTCAGGCGGCTTGGGAGTTGCCACAGCCGGCGGCTGGGTCGGCGCAGGCGTCGCTGCCGGACCGCAGGCGGCCAGCACCATCGCCGCAACAGTGATCAGCGAGACTAGCACAAAAAACTTGCGAGACATATTCTCCTCCTGTGAGAAATGAAAAAGGGTGACTGTTTCTGGCCAACACTCGGGGATGTCAGGCTGATAACCTCACCTCCTTTCCAGTCGAATTGGGCCAAGGACAAGAAATGACCGCAGCGACCCTGACCCTGCGCATCGGCTAAAGAGACGCGCAGAGATACACCAGCCGATCCTCATCACTATGGCTTGGGCGTAGGCTCCAGCACTCGTAATGTTATGATGGTGATGCGGACGACCACTTGATTGAGGGAGGGACTGTAATTCAGGAGCAAACTGACCTGCTGGTCTGAAGAAGCAAAGTACATCCGTCCAAAGTCACCCAGGATGGACGGTTTTTCCTGCTCTTTCCAGCCCTTGACCACCATCTCCTTCTGATAGAAGCTAATGACACCTTCCAAATTGCTCTTGACGACATACGAAATGTCTGACTCGGAAACGTTCAAATCTGTTGCGCCCGGCATAATGGCGATATTGTCCGGGACTTGTGGGGCAGGAGTAGGAGTACTGGTCACGACGACGACACCGCCGCCCCCTCCTCCCGCCGGGGCCGCTGGTTGAGCCGGTTGAGGGCTACCCCCGGCTGAACACGCGGCCAGGGCTATGGTAAAAAGGACAACAAAGCAGAGCAGGCGCTTATCTGGCATGATCCCTCCCTGATATGCAAACTGCCGGATTACAGGCGCGACCTCGTGTTTGCGGGGACGAGGCCGCCTCCTCCTTACCGGTATAAATTATACCGCGATTTGGCAAACGGCTGCAATCGAAATGGATGTGACTAAATCTGGTTGATGCGTCGGGGCGCCCACCAGCCCCCATATGGGGGTTGCGGTCGCCCGCACTTGGGCAGGCGCCAGCCTGCCCCTACGGTGGTGACCAACTGATTTTGGTCACACCCAATCGAAACAGGCCGCCGCCCGCAGGTGAGGTGGCGGCCAACACCAGCCGGAACTTGCCTCAACCTGAGCCGATCACACGTTGCCGCGCATACGCGGATCAAGCGCGTCGCGCAGGCCATCGCCCAGAAACGTAAAGCCCATCACGACCAGCGCCACACAGACGGCCGGCGCGAGCAGCAGCCATGGCTGCGCGTTCATATCCGTCCGGCCCTGCAACAGGAGCGATCCCCAACTGGTGACAAAGAACTCGCGCGAATCCGTGCCCTGCCGCAAGCCCAACCCCAGGTAGCCCAGTGTTGCTTCGGTGATGATCATGCCCGGAATCCTGAACGCCGTCCAGACGATAATGGGGCTGAGACAGTTGGGCAAAATGTGGCGGAACATGATGCGGGAGCTGGATGCGCCGATGGAATGTGCCGCCTCGATGAACTCTTTTTCTTTGAGCGAGAGCACCTGGCCACGCACCAGCCGTGCAATGCCGACCCAACTCACGAGCGCGAGCGCGCCAAACAACAGGAACATACCGTTCCATAAGGCGCCAATCGGGCTATCGCGCAACGCCACCATCATGATGATAAAAAACAGCAGATCGGGAAAGCCCCACACCACGTCAGTAAAGCGCATCAAGAGCGTGTCCACCCAGCCACCCGCGTAACCAGACGCCAAACCCACCAACACGCCGATCACGACAATGATAGCGGTGGGCACAAAGCCGACCACCACTGACACCCGCGCGCCATAGAACACCCGGCTAAGCACATCGCGCCCAATACCATCGGTGCCCAAGAAAAAGCGAGGATCGCCTTTCAGACCTGTCAATACCATCCACTTGGGCGCCCAGGGCGGAGGCAGATGCCCCATGCCGTCGTGGATTTCCAGGGGATCGAAGGGAGAAATCCAGGGCGCCAGAATCGCCATGGCAAAAAAGATGGCGACCACGACGATGCCCGCCACGGCCGCTTTATTGCGAACGAGTCGGTACCATGCGTCAGCCCACAGGCTGACGCGCGGAGTGCTCAGGACATCCTTGGCGGCCAAAGGCCGCGAAGTGATTGTACTCATAGCATGCCCCCTCCCTCATCAACTCAGCTTGATGCGTGGGTCAATGAGGGTATAGATAAAGTCTACACTCAGATTGGCCAACTGGATCAGGATAGCAAAGATGAGGGTCGTCGCCATGATCATCGAATAGTCGCGCTGGCTGATGGCGGTGACGTATTGCCGTCCCCAACCGGGGAACGCGAACATGGTCTCGATGATGAACGACCCGGTGATCAGGCCGATCAGGGCCGGCCCCAGCACGGTCACCACAGGGATGAGGGCGTTCTTGAGCATATGGAGCAAGATCACGGTTCGTTCGGCCAATCCTTTGGCACGCGCAGTGCGGATGTAATCCTGCCGCATCACTTCCAGCATCGAGCTGCGCGTCAGGCGCGCGGTAAAAGCCATCGTGCCAAAGCCCAACACCAGCGCCGGGATGATCCACATCCGCACGTCGCTCCAATCGCGGGGCACCACCGGGAGCAGGTGCAGCCACACGGCAAAGATGATGATGAGAAAGATGCCCAACACAAAGTTGGGAATCGTGATCCCCGCTGTGGCAATGAACAAGCTGACATAGTCAATGATCGTGTTTTGCTTGAGCGCCGAAATGATGCCGGCCGGCAAGCCAACCACGATAGCAAAAGCGAGCGCGAGCAGACCCAGGCGGATCGAGTAGCCTGCCTTGCTGTCCCAGAACGGCTTGTCCTCGGGAGGGCGGAGAACAATATCCTGCACCGTCAACCCGCGCTGCGCGAACGACGGCCCCAGGTTGCCGCCGATAAAACCCCATTGCCACTCGCCCTCGATTTTCCCACCGATCATGTACAGGATGAACTGGCTATCGAAAAAGCCCAGCACATCGCCCCTGGCCAGCGCCGCAGTATTGACCCACATCGGTTTATCCAGCCCAAATTGCCGGTTGAGCATAGCCTGGGTGTTGATATCTATCTGACGGCGACCCGGGTCGCGATCCCACGGGCCGCCGGGCACGGAGTGCATCAGGAGAAAGGTGACCACTGAAACGACAAAGACGACCGGGATAAGCCACAGCAATCGCCGGACTAGGAATCTTCCCATCTTTCACCTCATTGGCAAGCCAGATGACATACCTGACTGCCAGGCAGTGTGTGGTGCGTGGGCATGCGAATGGGTTGAAATCACGCGAGGAGTTGCTTCAGCCAATTCGCTTGCCTGCGCCCGTCGAATAGACCTTCGAGGTCTTCAAGACCTCGAAGGTCTATTGTTACTCTAGCGGCTAAGGTAGCATCGAAGTATCAATGTCGATGCTCAGCGGAGCTTGGATACCGGCCCAGCCTGTATCTTGCGGCGTAGTCTTGAGGCCTTTGATCCACGGCTTGACCAGGTACGAGTTGACATTGTTCCACATAAAGATGACCGGCGCGCCCTCCACCAGCAGGTCCTGCGCCTTCTGGTACAGTTCCATGCGGGCCTTGGGGTCGGTCGAGGTATCGGCCTGGTCGGTCAGCTTGTCAAAGTCCTTGTTCGAGTACTTGATGCGCTCGCCAAAAGCGCCCGTCTTCCAGTACACGCTCAGCCAGTTCTGTGGATCTGGATAGTCCGCGCACCAGCCGAGGATATAGGCCTGCGGCGCGGTCTTGGCGTCCTTGGTCAGCGCTGTGTAGGTGGTGGACTCGACCGGGTTGAGCTTGGCATCCACGCCCAGGACTTCCTTCCACTTCTTGGCCAGCCACTCGTAGCGAGTGCGGTTGCGCGGGCTGTCGCTGAAGGTCAGCGTGATGGGCGGGAGCTTGTCCACGCTGCCGTACTTGGAAGCGGCCAATGCCTTCTTGGCCTCCTCCGGGTTATACCCCCAGCGCTTCTCGCCTTCCTTGTAGCCCGGATAGCCCTTCGGGATCCAGGTCAACGTCGGGCTGCCGAGACCATTGAGAACGTCCTTCACCCACGCCTCGCGGTCCGTCGCCATCGCAAACGCCTTGCGGACGTTGATGTCGGTAAAGGGTTCCTTTTCCTGATGGAACATGACCGCAAAGGTGCAGGAGCCAGGATAGATCATGGCTTGCTTGGAGAGGGTGGCATCGGCCATGACGGTCTTGAGGTCCTCCGCTGCCAGACCGACGATGTCAAACTCGTTGTTCTTGTAGGCCTGGAAAGACACAGCCGAGTCGGTGATGTACGAATACTCGATCGCCACATTCGCCTTGCCGCCCCAATAATTCGGGTTCGGCTCAAAGCGCGAGCGGACATACGGCTCCATGCTCTTGAGGATGAACGGGCCATTGCCGATCTGAAACTTGGCGCTGGTCCACCAGATGTCCTTGCCAGCGGTGATGTTCTCTTCCTTGGCCGGGAAGGTCACCCAGATGCCCATGATCGTGTGGAAATATGGAGCAGGCTTGGCAAGTGTGAGCTTGAGGGTCAGGCAGTCCTCTTGCTTATAGCCATCGGCGCCGGTCTTGCAAGCCTTGCCCGATGTATCGAGTGCCTGGATGCTCGCATCCACAGCCTCCTCAAGCTTCTTCAGATCCTCCGGCTTGGTCTTTTCGAGATCGGCGCCCTGCCACTCTTCCGCGCCCTTGATCTCGTTAGTGATGGTAGCGTACTCTCCAGCCGTCTTGGGGTTGATGTTGCGCTTGATCGAGTAAGCAAAGCGCGCAGCATTCAGGAGCGAGCCATCGCTGTACTTTAATCCCTTGCGGAGCGTAAAGGTCAGCTCGGTCGCATCCTTGTTATATTCCCATTTCTCCGCCGCGCCAGGGACGGTCTCGAGCTTTTCATTGAACTTGGTCAGGCCTTCGTAGATCAGATTCAGGTGCGCGATCTCGTTGACGAAGGACGACTTTTGTGGGTCAATGATGTCGGGCCAGCCGCCCAGGTTGATGCGGAGCACTTTGGCCTTGACAACCGGAGCCGGGGTCGCGGTGACGACTTTAGTTTCGACCTTGGTCTCAGTCTTGACTTGAGGCGCGCTAGTGACGACGACGGTCTGCACAACTTGCTTTTCGACAGTCGTCGGCGTGCAGGACGTGATGATCATGCTCACCAGCATGACCACCGACACAAAAGCGAATAGCTTGCGTGACATGTTTCTCTCCTCCAGCAGATAGTTTCAAAAGCGAATACGATTGGCTGACACGGCCAAAATGAACTCGTATGTCTCTATCACCTCCTTTCTAGAGACGCTGACAGAGCGAAGATACTCGGCGGGAAAGAATAGTCGAGGGAATTTGCCACAAAAAAACTTTACCATATTTGCGAACGTGCGTCAATCGAATCAACGTCCAAACGGGCAGTGAGATGTGTTACAGCTTCGACACATCCTGTTACTACTCTGAAACACCTGCCATTCGTGCCTATCTGAAAAAACAGCGGAGGCGGCTCCCACGCCGCCGGTTGCGGGCATGGGAGCCCGCCCTGCTTATTATTCGGATAGGCTCTCATCCCACTTGCAAGCGCAATCGCGCACATGCGGGTGACTATCATTTCACCAAATGGCACGCGACCCAGTGACCACCCCCTGCATCGCGCCACTCGGGACGAGCCTCTTTGCAGAGCGGAAATTGAGCAATCGGGCAGCGCGTGTGGAACCGGCACCCACTCGGCGGATTGACCGGGCTAGGCACATCGCCTTGCAGGATGATGCGCTTGCGTTTTTCCTCGACGACCGGGTCGGGCACTGGCACGGCGGAGAGCAACGCCTGACTGTAGGGATGCAGCGGGTTGTTGTACAGCTCATCGCGCGTCGCCAGCTCGACAATCACGCCCAGGTACATCACCGCCACGCGATCGCTGATATGGCGCACCATCGAAAGGTCATGCGCAATGAACAGGTACGTCAGATTGAACTTGCTCTGCAAGTCCTCGAGCAGGTTAACGACCTGCGCCTGGATCGAAACGTCCAACGCGCTGATCGGCTCGTCGCAGACGATGAACTCGGGATTGAGCGCCAACGCGCGCGCCACACCGATCCGTTGACGCTGTCCGCCGGAAAACTCGTGCGGGTAGCGGTTCGTAAATAACGGGTTGAGTCCCACGACGTTGAGCAGTTCCTGGACGCGCTCCTCGACTTGTTTGCCACGCGCCACACCATGAATGATCAGCGGCTCGCCGATGATGTCGCCGACGGTCATGCGTGGGTTCAAACTGGCGTATGGGTCTTGAAAGATCATCTGCATCTTGCGGCGCATCCGGCGCAGCGAC
Source organism: Thermoflexales bacterium (assembly GCA_034434835.1). GTDB lineage: Bacteria > Chloroflexota > Anaerolineae > Fen-1058 > Fen-1058 > JBGLNJ01. The sequence goes on from DAOTXX010000159.1 coordinate 33,317, forward strand.
TCGCCCTTCAGAGCGGTCAACTCGGCTCTCTGACCGTCCGCCCCCGTGAAAAAGACCTGGCCCGAAGTGGCACGGTGCAATTGCAGGATCGTGCGGCCCGTCGTGGACTTGCCGCAGCCGGACTCGCCCACCAAGCCCAACGTCTCGCCACGCTTGACGTCAAAGCTGATGCCATCCACCGCCTTGACACTGCCGACCTCCCGCATCAAGATGACGCCCTGTGTAATCGGGAAATGCTTCTTGAGGTCCACCACCTGGAGCAGAATGTCCTTATCGTTCACTTTGACCTCCCCTGGCGGACGTCCACCCAGCATGCCTTCCAGTGTCCAGGGCTGACCGGCTCAAGGGACGGGTTTTCCTTCCAACAGCGGTCGATCGCGTAAACGCAGCGCGGAGCAAACGGGCAGCCTGGGGGCAGGCCTAACAGGTCTGGCGGCAGACCCTCTATCGAAACCAATCGGCGATGCTCAGTCTCATCCAGGCGCGGCAGGCTGCCCAGCAGGCCGAGCGTATACGGATGACGCGGGTCGGCGTACAAATCCTTGACCGGCGCTTCTTCGATGATGAACCCGGCATACATCACCAGGACGCGCTGCGCCAGCCCGGCCACGATGCCCAGGTCGTGCGTGATCCAGATGATCGCCATGCCCAACTCATCGCGCAACCGCTTGACCAGCTCGATGATCTGCGCCTGAATGGTCACATCCAGCGCGGTCGTCGGCTCGTCGGCGATGAGCAATTGCGGCGCACAAGAAAGCGCCATCGCGATCATTACGCGCTGGCGCATCCCCCCGGAGAACTGGTGCGGATAATCGTTGAGGCGGTCGGCCGCCTGGGGAATGCCGACCATCGTCAACAACTCGGCCGCGCGATCACGGGCCTGCTGCCTGCTCATGCCCATGTGCAACTCCAGCCCCTCGGTCAGTTGGCGGCCGATCGTCAGCACCGGGTTGAGGCTGGTCATCGGGTCTTGGAACACCATCCCGATCTGCGCGCCGCGCACATGGCGAATTTCCTCGGCGGACATTTTGAGGAGATCGCGGCCCTGGAACAAGGCCTGCCCGCCTGCGATCCGGCCGGGAGGCTGGGGGATCAGGCGCATGAGAGAAAGCACGCTGACGCTCTTGCCGCAGCCGCTCTCACCGACGATGCCCAGGGTCTCCCCTTCGTCCAGCTTGTAGCTGATCCCGTTGACGGCGTAGACGAGGCCCTCGCGGGTGTGGAACTGGGTTTTGAGGTCTTGGACTTCAAGCAAAGCGGCCATACTCTCTCCAGTGAAGATGAAAACTCAGCCTGCGTCGGCTGGAAAACGGCGGAGACAAACGCCAAGCGGGCATATGATAACACGGCCTGCACCAATCTGTCAACTCGACTTTTGCATCTTAAAAACTGAATCCCCCTGTAGGCAAAACAGACCGCTTTCGTCCGCATGTGCCCGGCCAGGAGCAACACGCGAGCGCGCCGCATTCCTAGAACCGGAATGCAGCAGCTTTCGCTTG
>DAOTXX010000160.1:0-12613 GCA_034434835.1 Thermoflexales bacterium
CGTCGTCGCGCCGCGCGTCAGGATCGGGCCGTCGGGCGTTTCGATGCGCAGCACGCCGACGCCGCCGGACGAGAGTTCCATCGAGACGTGCCCGATGTTCTCTTGCACGACGGGATGAATCGGCGCGCCGACCGGTCGAACGAACACAGCGCGCGTCCACTCGTCGCTTGCAAGCGGCGAGCACTGCCGCGCGGCCCGCACCTGGTCCTGGTGCGTCATCGGCGTGTAGAGGAAAGCATCAGGAGGAACTTCCGGCGCGGGCGGGATGACGTAGCGGCCATCGCCGGGGCACAACCCGGTGAGGGCCACGTCCGCGTTGCCCCACGCCATCAGTCCTTCGATTTGCATTTGGGTCGAGTGCTGATACTGCTGCCGCCTGACGGCGATCACCACCACCTGGTCGAACCTGGTATCGGGATAGCCGAACACCAGCACGCGCTCGTACCAGCTCGTGATGTGGCGGGCGAGTTCCTCGTCGAGCAGCATCATGCGCGGGACGATGATGAGGTGGATGCCGCCTGCGACCAGCCGTCGCGTCATCTGTGTGACGAACAGCCGCTCGTGGCGGATATGCCGCCCGCGCTCGTCGGTGAACTCGCTATAGTCATACGGGGGATTGTTCAGCGCCAGGCTGACGGACCGCTCCAGCCATCGGACGTGGTAGAACGACGCGGGGAGCACGACGTCCATCAACTCCCTGGCCTTTTCGGCCCGCGAGTAACTGACCTCGACGCCCCACGTTTCGCAGTCGCCGCCGAGCTTTTCCTTGAGCCGCGCCAGCGCCGCGCCGTCGCCGACGCACGGGTCGGCCAGGCGCGAGCGCGCCGGGTTGGAGAGCCAGGTCGCCAGCAGGTCAACGACCTGGTCCGAGGTCGGATAGTACAGCAGCTTGGATTGAGCTTCTTGCCTTGCCATGAGATGTGTCTCCTTTCGAGCAGGAGACACACCTCGCCCCGGGCGGGGACAAGAGATGTGTCCCCTGCCGGGGAACGTGTTGTGTTAGTGTTAGAACGTTATCGCGTGGTCACGCAGTCCGGCGCTGATGATGTCTTGCCAGCCTTCGGGGCAGCGTTCGACGCGCAGGGCGTGCGCGAAATCGTCTTTGCCGCCCGCGATGGGCAGCCGCGTGACCAGCTTGCGTTTCAGCCCTGCCGCAAGCAGATAGTCCTTCCACTCGGGCAGGATGGTGTGATACGTGGCCGACGTCAATCGCTGCACGAACAGGTCAGGTACGACGCCGACCTGGTCGGCGGTCGCCACGACGTAGAACCAGTCGCCGGGCACGAGCGCCGGGTCGGCCGCGGCGCGGTGCAGGAAGGCCACGGCCAGCCCGCGCGCATTGACCCTGCGCAGCGAGGACTTGACCGTGACGTAGCCCGAGCCTGCGCCGCGCAGGTGGAGCGTGTCGCCGCCGGCCATATCCACAACGTTCAGGGGGTTGCGGCCGTTCTTTTCGAGTTGGGCCTTGATGGCGACCAGCAGCTCGACAGACGCGGCGACGGCAAACGCGGCCACGAGCAAGTCATCCTCGCCGGGGTCATAGACGACCGAGGCGAGAGCGACGCTGGCGTGATCGTTGGCGAGCATCAGCTCGCTTTTCTTTTTGGACATCGTGTTCTCCTTTGCATGGCGCCCCAGGCAAGCTACCTTGCCTGGGGCCTGGCTTATTCGATTGCATACAGGCGTGTTGCCAGTGCGGTGAGGTTGCAGTAGATCGGGCTATCCGGGTCGGCCCATCCGTGCAGGGCGCGCTCGACCTGCTCTCGGGTCTCGAACGTGTCCAGCACAGTGAACGTGTCATCGCGGGGACAGACGGCATAGAGTTCGCCAGTGTCCTGGAGCCACGAGACACGCCAGGTCGGTTCGCGTCGGCGTCCGTGCAGCCTCCACCACACCCCATAGTCCACTTCCCCGCTCTTTTTCCGCTGGGGCTGTTCGATCCACTCGTGGTAGCCTCTGAAGATAAGCATGTTGCTCCTTTCGTGTTTACGTTGACTCTTACCCGAATCCCAGGCCGCGCTCCTTGAGTGACACAAAGCGCCCCCGCCCGATCACCAGGTGGTCCAGCACGTCAATGCCGAGCAGTTTCCCGGCCGAGACGATCTCCCTGGTGATGGACACATCCTCCGGCGAGGGCGATGGGTCGCCGGAGGGGTGATTGTGCGCGACGATGATGGCTGCGCAGTTGCCCCGCACCGCTTCGCGGAACAGTTCGCCCACGCGCACCATCGTCGTGTTGAGACTGCCCTGGTAGAGGGTCTGAATGGCCTGGACGCGGTTGCGCGTGTCGAGCAAGATCACGCGCATGCTCTCCTGCTCGAGCAGACTCATCTCGCCCAGCAGCAGGTTGGCTGCGTCGGTGGGACTGGTGATCAGAGGACGCTCGCCATCGGCGCTGGTCAGCAGTCGCCGCCCCAATTCGAACGCGGCCTTGATGCGCGCCACACCGCCGGGCCCGATGCCCGGCACCTGCTCCAGGTCAAAGTTGGTTGCGCGAGCAATGTCTCCGATTTGGGGGAACCGGTTCAGCAGCGCAAGCGCAGTGTCCGGGTTGCCCAGAATCGCGCCCAGCAGCTCCAGCATGGAGGCCGCCGACGGCCCCACCTGGTAGATGCGGCGGCTCGGGGTCTCTTTGAGCATCTTGAGTGTAGGTCTTGGCTCGATGGCCCACAGGCTCAGTTGCTTCATCGTGTTTACCTCCTCCATTTCTAATTGCGGATTTTGGATTGCTGATTCAATCAACAATCAACAATCAGCAATCTAAAATCTACATTACGCCCCGGCCGGGTAGGGCAAGGCGTGCGCGGACAAAAAGCTCTCACGCGCACGACCATCCATCAAGAACATCTCCAGGTCGAAGCGTTCTGGCGCATGTTCCTTGAGCCAGTCCAGGTATGCGGCTCGCGACGCGCGCAGCCGGGAGACGCGCCAGGTGTGATAGTGGCTACGACAGGCCGTACACGTCCACAGCCTGTCCAACGAGCCTCTGATGGGCGCGCCACAGATGGGACAACCGGGTTCGCGCAGCGTCTGTGCGGCATTGTCTGGCGCACGCTGGCCGCCTGCTCGCAGGTACGCAGCGACCGCCCGGATGGCCGTGCAGTTCCGACGCCCGCACGAGCATTGGCGCTGCTTGTTCACCAGGTGCACGGCCTCGCCCAGCCTGACGCGATAACCGCCCTGCACAGTGACGATTTCAATCGGCTTCATTTGGCATCTCCTCCTAGATTCCCAACTGCGCTTCGAGTTCCGCGATCCGCCGGGCGAACGGCGTGGCGCACCAGGAGACGAGGTGCCGGTCGAGGTACGCGCTCTGCGCGTCATACAGCTCGCACAGCTCGCGCTCGGCCTGCGCGCGTTCCGACACCTGCGCCTCCAACTTGCGGATTCGCTCTTGAAGCGCGGCGACAACATTTTGATTTTGGGGTGACATCGTGTTGACTCCTTTCAAAAAGCGAACGGCAAGGCGCGAGGTCTGCGCCCTGCCGTTCATCGTGTTGGTCTTGAGTTAGAAGGGAATGTCCTTGTCTTCTTCCAACTCGGACTCGCCGTTGCCGGCATCACCTTCCGCCGGTGGACCGCCGTTGCCGCCGCCCAGCAGGACGACCGTCCCGCCAAAGCCGACGACGACCTCGGTCACGTAGCGGTCCTGGCCTTCTTTGTCCTGGTACTTGCGCGTGCGCGTCTCGCCTTCGACGAGCACCGGCTTGCCTTTGGTCAGGTAGCCCGCCAGCTTTTCGGCGAGTTGGCCCCACACCACAACGTTGAACCCTTCAGTGTGAGTGTACTTACTGTAGCCGGTGTTGGCGATGACGCGAAACTGCGCGACCGGCCTGCCGCTGGACGTGTATTTCAACTCCGCGTCGCGGGCAAGATGGCCGATGAGGATCTGTTTGTTGAATCCGCGTGACATCGTGTTCTCTCCTCTCGTCATGCCGTCGCCGCCAGCAGGATCGAGGCAGCGCGTTTGGCCGCCTGGCGCTCCGGGTCACCGTTCGAGGCCATCGTCGTGGCGATCCACTCGACGAGCCTGGGCGCCAGCGTCATCAGCTCACCCAGCGTCTTGCCCTTGTACTCCGGGTGCTCCTTCGGAGCGAGCGGGCAAATCACCGCGCGAGCTTCTTCGAGCGCCTTGCCGTTGCCATTTGGCGCAGGCGGATGATGCCCATTGCCATCCGGCGCCGGCGGTTCGTCGGGCTGCGCCAGCCGTTCGGCAGCCTGCTTCGCCTTCGCGGTGACCGGCTTGCGCTCCGATGCGGGCAGCGCCCACTGCGGCAGCGTGGGTGTGCTCGATAGCTTTTTGTGTTCCATGTCGTAATCCACCCAGACCTTGGGCAACCGATACAGATACCGGCCGATGCCCCACAGGACGCCCGCGCGCTTGAGACCATCCGAGATGGTGCCCTTGCGCGCCTTCATCCTGTCATCGTCCGAGGTGGACTCGGCCCCGCCGACAAAGCCCGTGTCCCACTTGCAGATGAACTCGCCGGTACGTGGGTCGCGGATAGCCAGGCCAGTCAGGGTCTGCTCGCCGACCTGCTTGTGGTCGAGCGTCCAGCCGAATGGCCCGACCACATCGTCCAGCCGCTGGGCCACGTCGCGGGCGTCAATGTATGCGACCGCCAGCGCGCGCTTCTTGTCCTTGCTCAGCGTCTGCGGCTTCCACGAAACGCGGTCGGCCGGGAACGGCGCCGCGAGCGCCGCGGCGATCTCTTGCATCGTCTTGTCTTGTGAGACGGTCGTCTCTGGTGTCTTGCTCTCCATCGTGTTTTCTCCCTTCGGTGAGTTTTCTTGCGAGGCGGACAGTCGCACCGCCTCGATGTGCTTGCATCGAATCCCGTAGCGCACGCCGATGTGCTCATGGTCGGGGCAGGTGCAACTCCATCGGTCGGCGTCGCGCGTGACGCGATACGTGCCGCCCTCGCCGTTGCGCACCCGCCAGCCATCGCTATCCGGTGCAACAGTGATTGTGCCCTGCTCCAGCCCGACGCGAGCACGCTGCGTGCGTCCCTCTTGTTCCTTGATCGCGTCGAGAGGCATCGTGCCCTCCTCTTAGCGCATCGCCGCGCAGGCCAGGGCCGCAACGCCCAGCAGCCCCAGGCCGACGATGACTACAACGGTAGTAATGTAGCCGACCACACCGGCCGTGGTCAGCCCGGCAAGACTGGTGAGAGTCTCCATCGTGTTTGTTCTCCTTTTCGTGTGTCGTGTGTGAACGCGCGCCGTCTGTCGTTCAACAACCCGGCGCGCCTACGGATACACAGAACGTCAAACGCGCACCTGCCGGGAGCAGGCACACGCCGATACCCGGTACGCTCGTCGGGAACGAGGCCGGCCAACGTGAGGAACATGGGAGGCCAGTCTGATAGTCGTGCGGTCTGGTAGTCTTTGATTCTTGTCATGAGCGCAGCGCATCAGGCGCCGCGCGTCGGATCGCTCGCCACTGGCAGCGGCGTCACGCCCAAATCCGCCGATGCTTCGCGCAGCAAGTACAGCACGAGATCGTCGGCGGACATGCCGGGCTGCGCTGGTGTATCGGCGTTGGTCTGTTGTGCGTGTTGTTGTGCCAGATCGGACAGCGACACAAAAGTCAGGTCGCCTTCGGACCTGGCGGGTGGCCTGGCCGCCGCTGGCGCGACGCTCTGGCCTCGCCGTGTAGCGCCGTGCAATGCCAGCATGACCGGCAGCGCGATCACGGCCACCATGGCGGCCATGCTGGCCAGGCTGACGATGATCATGCCCGTCGCAATGGCGCAGACGATATAGAACATCGTTTGGGGATTCATCTTGTTCTCCTTGTGGGTTTCTTTGCCGATGTGCGCTTGACATCAGCCAACGGGGGAATGCGTGACCGACTCGATCACAACCGCGCGCCAGGGGAGAAAGGCTCGACCGGCGCCAACCAAAAGTGATGTGACGCGCGCATCACAACACAACGTCGAGGGGGCGGACTCGAACCAAGTTGCAGACCTTTGGCAAGTTCGTGCGGCAATGCACATCCCGGTGTGGTATAATTCTACGCAGGGAAACAAACACTCCTACCTCAGCATGGGTGAGAAAGGATCGAGATCATGAGTGCCGGAGGCATACTCCAGGTGCCGAGTGATATTCTGGATTCGGCTCGCCTGACCATTTCTGACTTGAAGGTAGAAATAGCCGTGTCCCTGTACACCCAGGGACGTCTCTCCCTCGGCAAGGCGCGTGAGCTGGCCGAGATGTCGTTGTGGGAATTCCGCCAGACGCTGGCAGCGCGCAAGATTTCGCCCCATTATGATGAGGCCGAACTGGAGGAAGATGTCGCCACGCTGCGCAAACTGGGGCGACTATGATCGTCGTCAGCGACATATCGCCGTTAACCAATCTTGCTGTGATTGGTCAGTTTGAACTGTTGCGCCGCCTGTACGCTGAGGTGCACATTGCCCAGGGCGTGTGGGACGAGTTGAACGCTGGGGGCAGACGTTGGCCGGGGTGCGATCAGGTTGCCTCGGCGGGTTGGATTCAGCGCCATCAAGTGCAGAATCAGGCCCTGGTTACTGCATTAAGGCGCGACCTGGATCGAGGTGAAGCCGAAAGCATTGCTTTGGCGGTCGAGTTGGGCGCCGATCTGATCTTGCTGGACGAAAAAGAGGGCCGGCATGCCGCTCAACGACTGGGGCTTGATGTCGTCGGAGTAGTTGGTGTGTTATTGGAGGCCAAAACGAAAGGCGCGATAGATCGAGTGCGTCCACATCTCGATGCGCTGCGTCAGGCCGCCGGGTTTTATCTGAGCGAGTCGCTGTATCAGGCTGTGTTGGCGTTGGCCAGTGAGTGAAGAATCAAGTGCAGTGCGATAGTGCATTAGTTGCCGGTTGAGCCGCACGTTCTCGAACTCATGCATCGACGAACCAGCGCACTAACCCACGCGAGTTCCCCACTCCCCTCGGAGATTCATCGTGTCGTATGAGGTCGGCGCCGCCGATTTATCAGCGCGCATCAGTCGAGGCGCACGACCTGCGCGCCGTCCGTCAGGACCCGCAGCGTTTCTCCGACCTGTTTGTTCAGGTGCAGCGCCAAATCTGAAGGATGAAGGCGGAAGGCAGAAGGCGGAAGGTTTCACCCTTCATCCTTCATCCCTCATCCTTCATCCTTAACAAAAACGGGGACAGACCACACGGTTCGATTTCCTTCTACCGAAGGTCATCGTGTGCGCCCCGGCTCATCGCCGCGGCGAACATCGTGTGTTCTGTCCCCGCAGGAACGCGAGGATGGCTGATTTAGATTGCCGATTGTAGATTGCTGATTGCAGATTTTAGATTGCTCAATCCCCAACCCCCTCAAAAGGGAGATTCAGCAATCAGCAATCAGTAATCGGATTGTTGAACTAACGCACTATTGCGGTGCTTGAATTCGTGTTGACTGGCAGAGTGCCACTGTCGGGAGAACGAGTCACATGCTCGCCTACAGCCAGTGGGCTTGGATACGTCGAGACCTCAACCGCTTGTTTTCTTTCGCGCCGGCGCTGGCGGCGCGACTTGCGATGGTCGTCCTTACCATTGCCGTTGTCCTGTTCTTCTTCGACAACCCGAATGGATTCGGCCACCACCTCGTTGAGCGAGCGCAGCTCGACCGTGCGCTGCGGGTCAAAGCCTTCTGGCAGTGGCAGCTCTGGCATGTCCTTCACCCGCGCCAGGAAATCGGCCAGCGAGTGGGTATAGTCCCGGCTGACCAACTGGCCGGTGACGAACACGCGCTGCTCAGGCTGCACCCCGACCGGCACGCCGTTCAGGACACTGCCCCGAACGCGCACCGTCATGTAAAAGGGCCGGGGACGTGGCTCGTGTTCGACCCATTGCTCGTCGCCGTCCACGTAGCACGCCAAACGAAACAACGTGTCCGGCAGGCTTCTCCCCGGCTCCGACCATTGCCAGATGCGATTGGTGACGTACCCCTCGATCTCGACTCGATTCTTCACCGCGTGTCCTCCCTCTATCCGACGCCAAGCGCCTCGACCGCTGCCTGGCGGTCGGCCTCGGTGCTGCGCGTGTAACGCGCTGTGGTGTTCACATTCTCATGCCCCAGCAAGTCGGCGACCGTCACCAGGTCCGTGTCGTGCTCGCGCAAGAGCAATGTCGCAAAGGTGTGCCTCAGCACGTGGGGCGAGACCTCTTCAATGCCGGCCTGCCGCGCATACTTGACGACGATGCGCCACACGCCGCCCGGCGCCAGCGGCTCGCCGCGCTGCCCGATGAACAATCGATCCATCTCTTCCCTGGCCGGATGAGGCCGGACGGCGATATACTGACCCAGCGCCTGCCGCGCCTCGGCGTTGAGCGGCACTTCACGATACTTGCTGCCTTTGCCGGAACGAACCATCACTTTGCCCGAACGCGGCCTGATCTCGACGTCATCCAACTCCAGGCCGCACACCTCGCCCACACGCAAACCCGTGTGCGCAATGAGCGTCACGACCGCTGCATGCAGGGGACGCCCGGATTGCTGAGCTTTGCGCACCAGCCGGTTCAGGTCGGCGCGCTCCAATGCTCTGGGCGGCGACTTGACCTGCCTGACGCCTTTGACATCGGCGGTCGGGTCATTCTTGAGAATGCCTGCGCTTGTGGCCCACCGGCAAAACGTGGACAGCGCGGCCAGCTTGCGGTTGACCGTAGATGGCCTGGCCTTGCGCACCGTCGTCAGGTGCGAGAGGTACGCTCGCACGTCGTCGCGCGTGAGTTTGGACGCGACAAGCTCTTCTCCATAGGTCGTCTCGACCCACCCGGCCAGGTCTTGCAGGTCGGCGCGGTAGCCGCGCCGGGTCAGCCGGCTCTTGCCTTGCCGTTCCATGTCCCTGTCGAACTCGTCGAACACCTCCAATAGCTTGACCATAGGGTTGCTCCTGTCGAGTTGTGTGTAGATACCACGTTATCTCGCCAGTTTTTCCGGCGATACGATGTCCCCCACAACTTACGGGTGCTGCAAAATCGTGTTCCAGTGCGCCAGGCAACACCCTGATTGTCCATACAAAGCCTCTTGTATCGAAACCTTATCTTGCGTCATTTTGCTTCTCGATGGGCAATGCGCGAGGGATTCTGCTGCACCAGCTCAGCGCAGGATCAGCCACGCGACAAAGGCCGCCGCCAGGACGTCCACCAGCGGCGCGCCGTGCGCCTCGAGTTCCTGCTGTGTGGGCAGGTCGAGCATCACAACCCGACGCCAACGGATCGGCGCCGCTTGCCTCGACCGCTGGTGCGCCATCCACCACAGGATCGATCCAGCGCAGATCGCGCCCAGCATCAGTCCGGCCAATCGCCCATCCGGGAATCGTGTGATGAGTGTCATGGCGATCTTGGCGTCTGCGCCGCCGGCCAGGTTCAGGCACACGGCCATGTACGCCGTTGCCCACACGACGGGCAGCACCACATCGGCGGTCAGAATAGCAGCCGCTGCGCAGACCAGCGTGAACAGACCGACACGCACCAGCCGATGGCCGATGATCCCATCCAGCAGCAACATCACGATCAGCAGGATAGCTGGTAGCGCATGGTGGTGAATGAGCTGCCAGGCGACAGCCAACAGCAGCGGCGGGATCGTCAGCCAGTTCGAGACCTGGCGCGTGCGCAGGTCTTGCCAGGCGACGATGCCCAACCAGGCGAGCGCCAAAGTGATGGTCACGACTTCCGCGATCGCCATATCCGCCACCTGTGTCTTGGGTCGCCGCGCTGCGCCAGGCGGGACGCTCGCCGACGCGCGACGACCAGATACCACGCCGCATCTCGAGCCAGCACCACGCGGTCCGGCAAGCGCCTGGCGACGTGCTCCCACAGCGCGTGCGCTTCGACGCGAGCCAACAGCGACAGCCCGGCATCCAGTGGGATCACCCGGCTGCGCGGGCTGATCTGTTCCGGCTGAGTCGTGAGCACGTACAGCAGCCCATCCGAGCCGGCGATAGCGAGCCGGGGAGCGGGAGAGCTGGCGACCTCTTCGACATAGGACGGCGACACGCCACCGAGGCCGGCATCGGCGAACCACTGAGACGTCACCGCGCGCCAGGCTTCCCGGTCGGCCTGAAGTATCTCGTCCAGACGCTTCCGATGCCCGGACAGCTCGCGCGCCATCGCCAGCTCGAACTCTTGCGATTTCTGCCTCCGATACGTGCGCTCCAGCGAGCGCACCGCAGCGGATTGGGTCAGAGACACCAGGAGATTGAACGCCAGCAACCCGATCCCAACCAGCACCGCTCCGCCTGTCAGGGTGTAGGTCGCCGGCGTCGCAGCAGCGACGGCCGGGGCATCTGCGTGCTGCAGCGGTCGCTTGACGCCAAGATCATCGAAAACCTGACGGGTGAGCGCTACATCGGTCAATGCGATCTCGGCCGCACTCGCTGATGCAGAAACAGCCGATACGCCCGGTTGTGTCGGCGTTGGTGGAACAACTGGCTCCTCAGCCGCCAGTGCGCCCTGCGGCATGGGCAGAACCGTTGGCCTGTCCGTCGGCGTCGGCATGACCGTTGGCTTGACCTGTATGGGTGTGGGCATAGCAGTCGGCTTGTCCTGTGGCCTGTCCGTCGGCGGCGGCGAGGGCCTGGCCGGTGTCGAAGGCGGATCGCCCTTCTGCGCCGACGCCGGAGCGATCGCCAACAGCAGAACGACGGCAGCCATCAACCACAACAATTGCTTCATGGCACAGCCTCTATGACAATCCAGTTCGTGTGCTCTGCGTCCGGCTGCATTCCAGTCGTCCGCGTCGGAACCACATCCTGTGGCATCGGATCGCCCGATCGAGTCATGGCGATAACGGCTGCCACGCCCTGGATCGCCCACACCATCCACCACATGAGCAGAATCGTCATACACACCCTCAGCGCAAAACAAACCACCTGCCCACCCTTCATGGTCCCACCACCGATTGGACTTCGACGATGGGCACCGGGATCGCGCCGTGCACGCGCGCCGAAGGAAAGCTAAAGCTCCCGCCAGGCGGCGGCGCGTTGTATCCCGGCACATACGTCATCGCCGCGGCTTCGTCCACGTCAATCAGTCCGCGCGCCTCGACCGGCGTCCAATCCTGATACCACGTCGAGTTGCCATACGCGCTCAGGTCGAACGTCGTCCAGCCCACCGGCCGGCTGCAGTCTATGCGGAGCGGCGTGCCGTTCACGCGCGGGTTGTCGTCCCCGTGCACCACGCGAACGGTTTCGCAAGCGCCGGTCCCGTTCACCCGATAGTGATTCCAGCCATAGACATCTGTGGGAACAGGCGCTTAGGCCTGCGCTGGCCGAGTCCCGTTCACCCGATAGTGATTCCAGCCATAGACATCCCGATACTTTTCGCACCAGCCGCGTCCATTGCCCGGACAGTGGTCGCCTTGCTCGCCGGTCCATGCGCAGCCATCGAACGCCTGACCGTTGAGTTCCCACTTGTCGTACTCGAACGCCCACTGCGCCGCCCAGCGGGTGATGAGCGCCACCTGGTAGGCGGGCAGGTCCTCTTCGCACGTGATCGTTACCAGGCCACGGCCGGGAACCTGGAGAATTTCAGTCGCAACCCCAGGGCGGAAGAATCTGCGGCAGCCAAAGTTGACGCCATTGGCCGTCAGCCCGGCCGACGAGGTTTCGTAGCGATGCGTGGCATGCTCGGTGTCATACTGCGCAGCGTGGATGACGCCGTACCCGAAATCGCGGCCCACATTCCACGGTCGCTCGTCGAAAATCCACTCGATCCAGTGGTCGGGCCAGGGGCCGGCGGCGATGCCTTCCAGGCCGGGCCGCAGGCGCAGCCAGCGCAAGCCAAGTCGGATGTTGACCCAGCCGTTCCAGTTGGGGTCGGCCGGGCCATCGCATTCCTCATCGGGGCAGGTGTTGGTGGGCAGCACCCACTGGCTCCACGCGCCGGATTCGTTGCCCCCCTCGTACCAAAAGTGATTGGTGAGCGTGACCAGGCCACGCGGCCAGGGCCAGCGCGTGATGTTCATGATTGGGATCTCGGCGCGCACCGAAAGGCTCGCGCCCCAGCCGTTGTTGCACTGCTGCTGGTCAATGACGCCGCCTCCCGCGCCGGGCGGGATGATGCACGGCTGGCGTGTGCCGCCTGGCGTCGGCGTGGGGCCAGGCCGTCGAGTGGCCGTGGGCGGGAGGGGTGTGCCGGCAGGCGGCCCGCCAGTGGGATAGGCCGTCGCCGCGCTGCAATCCCACGTGCAGCACATCCTGCCCAGGCCGCACGGAGCGCACACTCGCACACAGTCGGCGCACGCCGGCAGCGATGATGAGAGCATCAACAACACCAGGGTTGCCCCTGACAAACCCAAGAACACAAACCAGTGGGGTTTGAGCGATGGCCTCATCTGGACTCCTTGAACTTCCACTGGCCGCCGGCCAGGTCGTACTGAAAGACCGCGCGCCACTGGAATGGCTGGACAGCGTTTGCCTTGCTGAACTGTTTCTCTGCTACATCATAGGCCCACCACTGGCCGCTTTGCACGTTGACGGTCACAAGACACCCGGTGTCCGACGTGCACTGCCTGACGGTCAAGGTGTAGCGACCGTTCTCGATAAAGCCGGGTCCGCCGCTCGCGCCGGGCTTGAACCATCCCTCGATGTTGTGCAACTGCTCGGTCAGCGCCGCGCCGGTGAAAAACCGCC
>DAOTXX010000161.1:0-10865 GCA_034434835.1 Thermoflexales bacterium
ATTATGCTCGTCATGATCGCGGTGCTGGTGTACGCCGTGGCGGCGACGACGATCCATGCGGCCACACAGCAAGCGATCGAGCAAATGGCGCGCGATGTGGTCAGCGCGACGCAAGACATCCCGTTTTTCTTCCAGACCGGTCAAAGCCTCATCGCAGCGATGGCCAATGATGTGGAACTACGCAGCGCCGATGCGAACGTCCGTCAGGCCCGGTTGGCTGAAGGCGTTCGGGTTGGCGCGTTTTTCGACGAGATGGCACTGACGGACACTTTGGGTCAGGTGACGACTCTCTATCCCCCTGACGGTTCTAGGCAATTGACGAGCGAGGAAAGGACGCTTGTCGCGCGAGCGGTCGCTTCTGGCGCGCCGGGCTTGAGTCAAGCGCAGCGCGTGACGACGGATACGTTGCGGGTCTCGTTCGTCGTGCCGCTCGACGATGGGAGGGGTGGGCGGCCTGGCGCTGTGGTGGGGCGCGCGCGGCTGAACGTTAATCCCATCATGGCGCGCGCGGCCTCTGGTCTGCAAAACACGCTCGGCATGGGCGAAGGCTTTGTCGTGGACGAAGGCGGCCGCGTGGTGCTGACGGGGCCTCAGCGCGTCGAGCGGCTGATGACCCCATGGAGCATGGACACGTCGCAATCGGCGCTGGCTCAAGTCAGTGGCGGCCAGGTCTATCTCAACTCGGTCGCCGATGGCACGCGGCGATTGTTGTACGTCCGCCCGGTGCAAGGCCATCCGTGGACAGCCGTCATCGAGCTGCCGTATGCGGCAGTGCTGGGATTGGCAGCCCAAGTCTCCGCGCCCTTGCTGGCATTGCTCCTGATTGTCACGATGATCGCCAGCCTGGCGACGTTGGCGGTCAGCCGCCGGGTGATGACTCCACTGCGCCAGCTTTCACAGGCGACTACACAAATCGCCGAAGGCAAGCTCGATGCGCCGGTTCTGGTTCGCGGTGAAGACGAAGTCGGTCAGCTCGGCGAGGCGTTCGAGCAGATGCGAGGCAGTCTCAAGGGGCGGCTGGAAGACTTGTTGCTCCTGGTACGAGTGAGCCGGGCCGTGGCGGCCAGCATGGATCTGGAGCGCGGCGTCCCGCCGATTCTCGAAGGCGCGATGGAGGCGAGCGGCGCGCGGGCGGCGCGGCTGATCTTGCTTGAGCACGCCAACATCGTCCAGCCTGTGTGGAGACGCGGCGACCTGCCGGGCGAGCTCACCCCGCTCGACCGACGGCTGGCCGAGATCGCGGCCACCTTGAGCGAGCCACTGTGGATCGAGAGTGTGGCGCGCGCCAAAGCGCAGCTTGACCCATCACTGGTGGGGGGACAGGTTCGCGCGCTGGCCGTGTTGCCGATGCGTCGGATGTCCGAGACGACGGGCTTTTTGTGGGCAGCGTTTGGTGAGCCGCATCGCTTTAACGAGACCGAAAAGAACATTCTCGTCACGCTGGCGGGCCTGGCCGATGTCCTGGTGGAAAACGTACGGCTCTTCCAGACGGCGGAAAATGAGCGCCAGCGGCTCGCGGCCATTCTGATCGGCACCAACGACGCCGTCATCGTCACCAGCCCGGATGACCGCGTGCTGCTGATGAATCCCGCGGCCGAGATCGCCTTTGGCGTGGTGGCGACGCGCGTGGTGGGCAAGCGCTTACACGACACTGTGCTCGATCCGACCGTGATCCAGTTGCTGACCACGCCCTCGACGGGCATCGGATCGCAGACAGGCGAGATTATTCTGCCTGATGGGCGCACCCTGTATGGCGTGGCTTCATCCATCCGATTGGAGAACGGCCCTTTGTTGGGACATGTGGCCGTCATGCGCGACATCACACGGTTCAAAGAGCTGGACGCCATGAAGACCGAGTTCGTCGCCACCGTCAGCCACGATCTGCGCAGCCCGCTGACCTATATGCGCGGCTACGCGGCGATGCTGCCGATGGTCGGCGAGCTGACGCCCAAGCAGGCTGAATACGTGGAAAAGATCCAGGGCGGCATTGAGCAGATGACTGAGCTGGTGGATGACCTGCTCGATCTGGGGCGGATCGAGGCGCGCGTGGGCTTTCAACGCGTCGAGTTCATGATGGCGGACCTGGTGCGAACCGTGATCGAGGAAGCGCGCGGCCGTGCGATGGCGTTCGGGCTTGATCTCAAGACGCAGATTGACACGCCGGGGACGATGATGGGCGACCCAGCGCTGATCAAGCGAGCCATCAGCAATCTGGTGGATAACGCGATCAAGTACACGCCGCCCGGGGGAACGATCACGATCGGCCTGAACGAGCAGGACAAATCACTCGTCGTGCGCATCACGGATACCGGCTTGGGCATCGCGCCCGAAGATCAGGCGCGGCTGTTTGAAAAGTTTTACCGCGTCAAGCGACGCGAGACGATGGACATCAAAGGCTCTGGGTTGGGGCTGGCGATCGTCAAGTCTATCGTCGAGTGGCACCACGGACGCGTGTGGGTCGAGAGCCAGTTGGGGGTGGGGTCAACGTTCTATATTGCGCTGCCGATGGGAACGTAAAACGTCGCGGCGGGGATGGGCGTTCCACGTCTGGCCTCTCACTCGATCCTGACGACCTCGAAGGTGATTTCGCCTGCTGGCGCCTGAACCTGGACTTTGTCTCCGACTCGTTTGCCCAACAGCGCCTTGCCCAGCGGGCTTTCATGACTGATCTTGCCTTGCCGGGGGTCGGCTTCTGCCGGGCCGACAATCATGTATGCCTCCGGGTCGCCATTGCCTTCCTCGACCACCGTCACTGTGCAGCCCATGTGAACTTGGTCGCTGGCAAGGGTTTCCGCGCGCGCCTCTTCGACGATGACCAGGTTGCGCAGCGTCGCTTCAATCGTCTTGATGCGGCCTTCCAGAAAAGCCTGATCCTCTTTGGCTTTGTGATAGTCGGCGTTCTCAGAGAGATCGCCTTGCTTGATGGCAAACTGGAGTCGCTCGGCCAGTTCCTGGCGAGCGATGGTCGTCAGATATTCCAATTCTTCTTCGAGCTTCTTTTTGCCTTCGAGCGTCAGATAATTCGGTTCAGAGTTCATGCGCTTGCCTCAAGTCTAATTTCATCATTTCATTGGGGTGTGATGAAAATCAGTCGGTCACACCGTAGGGGCAGGCCTATCTCCCTCTTTAGGGGGTGCGCCTGCCCAAATGCGGGCGACCGCAAGGGTCGCCCCTACACATCAACCAGATTTAGAGCCTATCCGAAAACTAGCGGGTCGGGCTCCCACGCCCGATACCTGCCCCTGTCAGAGGGTTCGGCGGCGTGGGAGCCGCCTGTGATGGGTTTTCGGATAGGTTCTGTAGTCACACCTATTTCATTATAACACAACTGGGATTTGCCGGGCATGGCGCGCCAAAGGAGCCTCGGACGTCGGACCGGTCGAATGAGAGGAGAAAAGAAGATGAACCGCACCGGGAGGTTGATCAGCCTGTGGGTTGCTATCGCGCTGATGGCAAGCGCTTGCGTTCGCAGCGCCCCCGGCGCACCCGCCGTCCGGCCTGCGCCCAAGTTCAAGATCGCCCTCATCTTGCCGAGCGGCAAGGACGACATGGCCTGGAGCCAGGGCATGTACGAGGGCGTCATGGCGGCCCAGAAGGAATTGGGCGAGGCCGATGTGCAAGTCAAGGTATCCGAGAATCTGGTCAACCTGCCGGATGCCAGCGCGGCGATTCGCGATTATGCCTCGCAAAAGTTTGACGTCATCATCGCACACGGCAGCCAGTTCCAGAACGTGGTGCTCGACGTGGCAAAAGAGTTTCCCGACATTACGTTTGCCTATGGCACGGGCTTACGGATCGCGCCGAACGTTTACGCGTATGATCCGCAGGCTCAAACGGGCGCATATGTGATGGGCATGGTCGCCGCCAACCTGACCAAGTCCAAGATCGTCGGTATTGTCGGTCCGGCGCAGGCCGGAGACGCGATCAAGTACAATACCGGCTTCAAGGCGGGGGTGGCCTCGGTCAACCCGAATATCAAAGTGCTGGAAAGCTACACTGGCTCCTTTGGCGATACTCTCCGGGCCAAAGCGATAGCCCAAGCGCACATGGACCGGGGCGCGGACCTGCTAACCGGCACGGCTCAGCAATCCGTCGGCGCGATTCAGGCAGCAGCCGAAAAGCCGGGGGTCTATTGGCTTTCGAGCGATATGGATCAAAGCAGCCTGGCTCCGAACACTGTCCTGATGGCGCAAACCTATCTCTGGAAGGATGTCGTCAGGACGATGGTGGACAATCGCACCAAAAACATCAAGGGCGGGCAGGTGCTCTCGCTCAACCTGGCCAACGGGCGCATTGTGATGGTTCTCAACCCCAAGTTAGCCGACAAGGTCCCGACGGCCCTAAAAGCCGAGATCGAACAGACGCAAAAGGACATTGCGAGAGGCAAGATCACGGTGCCACTGCCCAAGTAACCTTTCCATGCGTGTCAACTTAAGGTTGGAGTGCAGGCTTCAGCCTGCATAAAACGCGGCCTGAAGGCCGCACTCCGGGGCTAAAGTTTACACCAATGGTAACCTTTCCTCAACGCCCTGGCCCGTTTCTCCCCACTGCCCAGATCGAAAGCTTTTCTGCGCCCGGCGACAAGAGTATGCTGACGCGGCGAGATGTTTCGCTTGACACAGGCAGCATTGAAAGGTCATCGGGTGTTATCCGACGATCTGATGCGTTTGTTTGGGCTTGGACTCTGGCCCCAACTGCGGTAAAATGTGGTCGTCTATTCGACGACTTGCCCAGGTTGATCATGCCAGCTCTAGCTTTGCCTCGCACGCTCCACGAAGGAGATGCCCTTTATCGCCATCACCTCGGCATGGACTATGCCAGGACGTGTGAATGTCCGGCCAGCCATTTGAGTTGCATGGACGCCAAAGAATGGATGAAAAGCCAGCTTGGCGTCTGGCAGTTTAGCTACGAAGGTCGCGACATTCGAGACAAGAATCTTCACCCGGCCGCGTTCCCCATCGCCTTGGCCAAAAAAGTCGTTTCGCTCTTTACGCACCGGGGCGAGCTGGTCCTCGATCCATTTGTCGGCAGCGGCACGACCCTCGTCGCCGCGCAGGACCTCGACCGCAACGCCATCGGCTTTGATCTCAGTGCGAGCTATGTTGCGCTGTGCGGCGAGCGGCTCGGCGATGTCACCCCGGAGGGCGCGCAGCAGATCGCCGTGCAAGACGATGCGCTCAATGTCCCGCAGTACCTCGCGCCCGAAACCATCAGCCTGGTCTGGACTTCACCGCCGTATGCTAACTTGCTGAACCGGAAGCGCAAAAACAAATCGCGGCGCAGCGACGAGCGCAAGAATGAGCAATTCGGCAAGATCGAGCAGTACTCCCAAGACCCACGCGACCTGGGCACCATGCCGCTCGACGCCTACACGCAAGCCATCGGAGGCATCTTTGAGCGTTTGTTACCCCTGCTGCGGCCCAAGGCGCATTGTGTCATCAATGTGCCCGACATGTGGTGGGAAAACGAACGCATCACGATCCACGTTTCGCTGATCGAGGAATTGCGTTGTCGCGGCTATGAATTGCGGAACATTATCATCTGGGATCGCACCAACATCGTCAACCGGGTGGGCATCTTTGGCTGGCCCTCCAACTATATCACGATGGGCACAACGTTCGAGTATCTGCTGGACTTTTGGCGTCCGCCGCAGGGACAAGTATGATCGATCACACTTATCGCCGTGTCATGGGTGTGCTCCTGGGGGCCTGGCTGGGACTGACCTATGGCCTTGTCTCTCAAACCATCAACCGGCTTGCGATGCCGGGCCTCCCGATTTACCAGCCCCCTTTCGGGCCAGGGTACAATACCGCCCTGTGCCTGGTCGTGGGGCTGTTGTTGGGCTTGGCGAGCAGTTGGCCGGTGGATTCGATCCGCGGAACGGTCTTGGGTAGCGGCGCCAGTGCTCTGGCTGTGGTCGCCGTCGCTCTATTGACAGCCAACCTTAATCTGGAACGTGGGCCGGGCGCTGTCATCGCGATCGCGTTCCTGGGGTTGCCCATCTTTGGAATGCTTGTGCCGATGACGGCCATCCTGCGTTGGGCGGCTAACAGGCAAGAAGAAGCGCGTGCGGACGCCACCTGGTTCTGGAAGCGGCTCGCGTTGCCAGTGGTTTTGACGGCAGCGGTCGGCGCAGCGGGAGCCACCTCGCTCTATCCACCAGAGGCACGAGCTGTCATGCTGCGTATGAATGTGCTGATTCAAGCCGGGTTGCAGACTGTTGATGCATCTGCCTTGCCTAAAGCCCTGCAGCCGGATGACGTCGTGGGATTTATCGAACGAGCTAAAGGACCCTACACGCTGGAGTGGAAGCGGACGGACTTGAATCGTTACGCGATCCCGATCCCGGCCACCAACCTGCACGGACGGGAGTCGGGTGTCATTGCCCGCTTTGATAGCGGTTGGATACTCGTTTGCATTTTTGTTCCCGATAACGACCAACCGGAGTGCAAAGGATTTTAAGCTGAAATCGAGGGCGAGACAAAATGCTATGAAACCTTCCGAGCGCGTCCAGGCGGCATTGGACACTATGGGTTTAGACATTCATGTGGTAGAATTCAAGGCAAGCACGGCCACCGCGCCGGAGGCTGCCGCTGCGGCAGGCTGCGAGCTGGGGGCCATCGTCAAATCGCTCTTGTTTCTGATTGATGGGCAGCCGGTGCTCACTTTGGTGGCAGGTGACCGTCTGGCCGATCAAAAAAAGCTGGCGACGCGGTTTGGGGTGGGCAAGAAAAAGGTCAAACTGGCCGATGCGGAAACCGTTTTGCGGGTGACAGGGTACGAGGTCGGCGGCGTCCCACCGCTGGGCCATCCCGTCAAGCTGCCCACGCTCGTGGACGAGTCGCTGGGGCGGTTTGAAACCGTGTGGGCCGCGGCCGGGATGCACAACGCCGTGTTCCCGATCGCGTACGCCAAGTTGGTTGAAATCACAGGCGGCGAGGTAACCGCTTTCACAGAGGAGTAGAGAAGATGAGAATCGGAATCTTGACGGGTGGTGGCGACGTGCCGGGTCTCAATCCGTGCATCAAGTCTGTCGTCTACAGTGCCATTGACGAGGGGATGGAAGTCATTGGCATCCGCCGGGGGTGGGGCGGGCTGCTCGAGTTCAACCCCGATGATCCCCAGAGCTGCGACCGGTGTATCGTCGAGTTGAACAAGCAGAACACGCGGACGATTGACCGTACTGGCGGCACATTTCTGCATACCAGCCGCACCAATCCTGGCAGAGTGCGCAAAGGCGAGGAGCCAGGCTTTTTGCGCTCGCCGGGAGCAGCCGAAAGCGACCAGGGGCCATTCGACTTTACCCCGCATGTTCTGCGTGTGCTCGAACACCTGGGCATTGACGTGCTGATCCCCATCGGCGGCGACGATACGCTTTCGTATGCCGAGCGATTGTACCACGAAGGCTTTCACATTGTCGCCATCCCCAAGACGATGGACAATGATGTGTTTGGCACGGACTATTGCATCGGCTTTTCGACGGCGGTCACGCGCAGCGTCGAGTTCATCCATCAGCTTCGCACCTCGGCTGGCTCGCACGAGCGCATCGCCATTGTCGAGTTGTTCGGGCGCAACTGCGGCGAAACGTCCCTCCTGGCCTCTTACCTGTCTGGTGTGGATCGTGCGATCATCAGCGAGGTCCACTTTGACCCAGAAAAGCTGGCTGCGCTGGTGATGGAAGACAAGCGCCGCAACCCCAGTAACTATGTCATGATCACGATGAGCGAAGGTGCGCAGATGGTCGGCGGCAAGATCATCGAGTACGGCCAGGCCGATGCGTACGGTCACCTGAAACTGGGCGGTATTGGGTTGATCACGGGCGACGCACTGAAAAAGATCACGGGCGAAGACATTCTCTATCAGCAGCTTTCCTATTTGATGCGCTCGGGCGCGCCCGATAGCCTTGACCTGATGGTGGCGGTCAACTATGCCAACATGGCGGTCAAGCTGATCAAACGCGGCGCAAGCAACCGCATGGTCGCGCTCCGCAACGGCACATATACCAGCGTTCCGATCACAACGATCACGCAGGGCATCAAGCGCGTGGACGTGGAAGAGCTGTATGACCAAGAGCAGTACCGGCCCAAAGTCCGACACGTCGAAGGCAAACCTATGTTCCTGTACTAAGCCGCGGTCAACCTCCGGCAGGTTGCGAACCCGCGGGAGGGTCCAGTGTGAAAGGAGTGTATGGACAGCACAACGAACGGATGGGAGCTTTGGTACTCGCGGTTGGACCCCGAGTGGACCGATGAAGTCATTCCGCAGGCCGACCTGCAAGCCTGGGGCGAAGAGTTTCAGCGTTTTGTCCGGCTGAGCGATCACACGGGTTATGTGCAAAACGATCCAATGCCGCTCGAGGACGCGATGACGATGGCGTTTGTGCTCGACCAGGCGGGCGTTCATGTCGAAGCCATGCTGGACTTGTGCCGCACCTACGCGCCTTTTGCGCTGAGCGACGGGATCACCATCCCGTTGTGCTTTCTCCTCGATCCGCTCGGCCACGTGGACGGGTTGATCGAGCAGATGCAAGAAATGTCCGAAATGGGTGAGCCAGACCTGGAGCAGATTCGCCAGGGGATCGAGGCCATGGGCGGCGTGGTGCCGGACGACTCGGGCGCACTCCTGGATGTTTTTCGCAACGGACTGCTGGAGATGATCCACGTTCTCACTGAGCTGCAGCGCATCCTCGGCGAGTTCGGTGTGATGGCGCTCAATGCCTGGTGGCAGGGTCGGCTCGTCAGTCTGCTGCGTGAAGAAGTCGAAGATCAACCGCGCTTTAAAAGACGTGCCAGCAAAAGCAGAGCCAAAGGCGGAGCAGTGCCGGACGCTTTCCTGGATCTCATCCAGGGTCTCGATCTTGATGGGGACTCGCCGCCTTCGGGCAAACACTGAATAGTCTTCTAGTCCGGTCGTCTTGGAATCGCCGAGTCTGGCTGTGCGGCTACAAGACTATCGGGCGAGCCGACTATATGAAACGTCTCTGGACTCCCTGGCGTATGGAATACCTGACCAGCGCCGACAAAGCCACTCTCAACTCTGTCTGCATCTTTTGCGCCAAAGTCACCGCGCCCGATGAGAACGAACACGTCTTGTGTCGCGGACATTTCGCCTATATCACTCTGAATCGCTATCCCTACAATAACGGCCACTTGATGGTGATCCCCTATTCGCACGCGCCCAGCCTGGAGCAACTGGATACCGCTACCTTGACCGAGCTGATGCTGCTGACGAATCGCGGATTGGCTGTGCTGCGGCAGGCCTATCATCCCGATGGGTTCAACATCGGCGTCAACGTGGGGCAAGCGGCTGGGGCCGGCATTGCGGATCACGTCCACATCCACATTGTCCCACGCTGGAATGCTGACACGAATTTCATGCCCATCGTGGGCGAGACGCGTGTGATCCCGGAAACACTAGATCAAACCTATGCACGGCTGAGACCGCTATTCGACCAGATGGCCGGCAGTTGACCTGCCGGTCGTTTTCATCAATTCCATAGGAGGCAAGCATGAACCCCAACCGTGAGCCGGTCCTCGTTTCCGCTGTCCGTACCCCGATTGGCAAGTTCTTGGGCGCATTATCTTTGCTATCTGCGCCCGCGCTGGGCGGCCTTGTGATCAAGGCCGCCTGTGAGCGCATCCGGCTCGACCCTGCGCTGATTGATGAGGTTATCATGGGCCAGGTCGTGCAGGCCGGAGCCGGCCAGGCCCCAGCACGGCAGGCGCTCATCAAAGGCGGCATCCCGCCCGAGGTCGGCGCGATGACTGTCAACAAGGTCTGTGGCTCGGGCCTCAAAGCCGTGATGATCGGCGCGCAGGCGATCAAGGCCGGCGATGCCGACATCATCCTGGCGGGTGGGATGGAGAGCATGAGCAGCGCGCCATACCTTTTGCCCAAAGCGCGCACGGGCTATCGCTATGGCAACGACACGCTCGTAGATAGCGCGTATTTTGATGGGCTGTACTGCTCGCTGGAAAACCAGGTCATGGGCCTGGCTGCCGAGTTTATCGCTGACCAGTATGAGATTACGCGCCAAGAGATGGATCAGTTTGCGCTCGAGAGCCATCAGAAAGCCATCGCTGCCATTGATGCGGGCAAGTTCAAGGCCGAGATCGTGCCGGTCGAGGTGCCCGCGGGCAAAGGCAAGGTCACAGTGGTTGACACCGATGAGGGTCCGCGCCGCGATACTTCGATGGACGCGCTGTCCAAGCTCAAGCCCGCGTTCAAGGCCGATGGCCGCGTGACGGCAGGCAATTCCCCCGGTCTTAATGATGCTGCCGCCGCCGTCATTGTCATGAGCCGCGAAAAAGCCGAGCAGCTCGGCATCAGGCCTCTTGCGCGCATCGTGGGCTATGCCCAGGCTGCGGTCGAACCCAAATGGCTGTTCATTGCTCCGGCGCGCGCCGTGCCCAGGCTGCTCGATCGGGTTGGCTGGAAGTTGGGCGATGTGGACCTGATCGAGATCAACGAAGCGTTCGCCGCGCAGGTGCTGGCGGATGGCAAAGACATGGGTAAGCTTGGTTGGGATTGGCGCAAAGTCAATGTCAATGGCGGCGCGGTTGCACTGGGACATCCTATTGGCTGCTCGGGTGCGCGCGTGCTGACGACGTTGATGTACGCGCTCCAAGATCGAGGGCTGAAGAAGGGCATTGCTGCGCTGTGTTTGGGCGGCGGCGAGGCCGTGGCGATGGCGATCGAGCGCGAATAAGGTCGGTCGTGCGTTCGGTTTGTTCTGACCTAACTTTTGGGCGAAATTCCAGCGATTCCAAAATAGGATACCCTGGAATTTCGCCCGAAAATCAGCCAATCTCAAATTTTCTGAGCAATTTTGCTAGGCACAGGGCCATTTCCGCAGCATATGGGTG
>DAOTXX010000162.1:0-36675 GCA_034434835.1 Thermoflexales bacterium
GAGGCAGCTTCCGCTCCTCAGCAATCCTCTTTACCCACTCCTGCCCTCCCAGGACAAGTATAGACCCTGCTGGACGGAGGTTGCAAACGCTATTCAAGTTTTAAGGTTCATGATCTAATATACAAGCAATCTCCAGGTGAGGCAAGGAGATTGCTTCGGGCGCTGCGCGCCCTCGCAATGACAGACAAATGAAACTTTGTGGCCGCGCCTAGTAGCAGGGCAAACAATGCTCCTAACTTGGGTCTAACCTTAGGGATGATTTGCCATTATACCCACATCAATCCGACGGCACAAGCGCGCAAAACGCACTTGACTTATCCGACAAGCTAGGACATAATTGCTTTTGCGGTAACTTGTGCCCCCCACTACCGCCAGGGAGTCTATGCAAAGACAGAAACGAGAACTTAATCGAACCTATACGATTTATGGAAGTGGAGCCTGGGGAGGCTGTTCGGCGGTTCAAGCCAAGCTGATGGAGCACGGGGTCTGCAGTTACACGGGCTGGGCGCCCGGCCCGCCTCGCTGGCGGTTCCTCTTTGATACGTATCTCACGGCAGCGGAAATTCAGGTGATGCTGGGAGATCTCTGGAACCGCT
Organism: Thermoflexales bacterium; assembly: GCA_034434835.1. Taxonomy (GTDB): domain Bacteria; phylum Chloroflexota; class Anaerolineae; order Fen-1058; family Fen-1058; genus JBGLNJ01. The sequence continues at coordinate 597 of DAOTXX010000162.1, forward strand.
ACGAGGTCCAGTTAAAAGAGTAGCGCGCCCCATGCGCTGACAGCCCTCATGCCGAGGGCTGTTTTTCTGTTGCGTTCAAGTCAAAGGATCACCGGGATCATCAGTGTGCGCCAAGGGGGGAAACCGATGGAACTGGAGCTGGCCGACAAGGTCGTGTTGATCACGGGCGCGTCCGGCGGGCTGGGGCGCGAATTGGCCCTGGCGTTCGGCAAGGAGAAAGCCTGCGTCGTCGTCCATTATCGGCGCAACCGCGAAGCTGCCGAGGTCGTGGCTCAATCGGTGGAGGCGGTCGGCGGCGAAGCCTTGACGGCGAGTGCAGATCTCGCGGACCGTGCGGCGATTGAGGCGATGGTCAACGAGGTCAAAAAAGAGTGGGGCGGCGTGGACGTGCTGGTGAACAGTGCCAGCGCCTTTGAAGGCAGCGTGCCGCTCGAGACGATGACGGCCTCGCAGTGGAACCGGATGCTCGACGTGATGCTGACTGGCGTGTTTCACGTCATCAGCCAGTGCGTGCCGTCCATGCGCGCGCACAAGTGGGGGCGCGTTGTCAACATCGCCGCACGCAGCGGGCTGGTGGGCACAGCCCGCCAGGCGCACTATTCTGCCGCCAAGGCCGGGCTGATCGGATTGACCAAGGCGCTGGCCAAGGAGCTGGGACCGGACGGCATCCTCGTCAATGCCATCGCGCCGACGACGATCCTCACCGTCGCCATGCGCGAGAGCATGACCCCAGAATCGCAAGAGCGCATGTCCAAATCCATTCCGCTCGGGCGCATTGCCACACCGGATGACATTGCGCGGGTGGTCTTGTTCCTCGGCTCGGGCTGGAATACGTTCGTGACCGGCGAAGTCATCACCGTGGGGGGAGGAGTCCAAACGTAACGATCACTGACTCTGATCCGCTTCCTTGCCTGGATTGACCAGCATGTACCCGAACCCTCGCACGGAGCGCAGGTACTCGCCCGTTTGCGGATTCAGCCCCAGTTTGCGGCGGATCAGCCGCACGTGGACCTTCAAGAGTTCGCGCGCCTCGTTCTCGTCCCCGCTGTAGCCCCACACTTCTTTGAGCAGCTCACGATAGCCCACCACCTGACCGCGATGCTGCGCGAGCACGGTGAGCAAGCGATATTGCGTGGGCGGCAGGCTCACCCAACGTCCGCGCAGCCGCACGCGCTTGCGCGCGAGATCGATCGTGAGCTTGCCGACACGCATCATCGTGACCGGCCGCCTGGCCGGGTGCGCCAGGCGCACGGCTTCGATGACGCGGCGGCTATCGGCTGGAGTGGGACGGCGCTTGCCCGTTTCCACCAGCAGCATCACCGGCAGGCGCGAGGCGTTGCGCACGGCGGCCATCAGTGCCGCGCTCCCGACCTGGAGCGCGGTCCGCTCGACGACGATCACATCCACCGGGCCATTCGCCAGTAGCTCGACGGCTTCGGCGACATCCTCGGCGGTGCGGCAGCTCAGCCCTTCGGCCGCGAGATGACGCTGCCAACGTTTGGCGGCAGGTTCGGTGGCGATGACGATCACAGGCGAGGAACGGCGTTTGGGTGGAGGTTGAGGCTCAGCCATTCTGTCGTTTCACCAGCAATCGGACGCCATCCACGCCGACGATCTGGACGGGCGTTCCGGCGGGGATGTTCCCCTCTTGCGCTTCGGCCGTCCAAAGCTCGCTGGCTGCGTAAACGGTGCCGGTGGGGTTCAGGTCCGTGCGGGCTTCGCCGATCTGGCCGATGGGCGTGGTGACGCTCGCAAACGGCGGCAGGCTGCGGGCCTGGATCGCTTTGCCGATGATGAAGGCAAAGAACGCGCCGTTGAACAGCGCCACGGCGATCACCAGCGGGATCGAGATCGGCTGAAGGCGAAACTCGCCGGGGCGGAGCGGGCTGTTGAACATCACCAGCGCGCCGGCGACGAATGAGGCGATGCCTGCTGCGGTCAATGCGCCGTGCGTCGGCGCTTTGACATCCATGACAAACAGCACGAACGCCGTGGCGATAAAGATCAGCCCCAGCAGGTTGACCGGGATCACGCCGATGCTGTAGATGAACAGTGCCAGGCATACGACGCCGATAAACCCGGCGACCCAGCCGCCAGGATTAGAGATCTCGATCAAGAGCGCCTGCACGCCGATGGTCAATAGCAAGAACGCGATGTTCGGGTTTGCCAGCATGTTCAACAGAGTCTCGCCCGGGCTGAGCGGAATCCGGTTGAGCGACGCCCCGGCGGTCTGCAGCCGCACCATCCGCCCGTTGACCTCGACCTCGAACCCGTCCACCTTTTGAAGCAGGTCATTCTTGTCCGAGGCGATGAAATCCACCAGCCCCATTTCCAGCGCCTCTTGCGCCGAGGCGGCTTTGGCGTGCTCGATCGTGTCCTGCGCAAATTGAACCGCCTGGCTGCTGCGTCGGGTGGTGAGGCTGCGCACCAGCGCCTGCATGTCTTCGATAGCCTTGCGCTTGAGCGTCTCGGGCAGTTCTTGAGGACTGCCCTCCGGGCTGACGCCGATCGGGCTGGCGGCCCCGATCGTCGTTTCAGGCGCCATCGCGGCCACGTGCCCGGCTAGCGTGACAATGGTCCCGGCCGAGGCGGCGGCTGCGCCGCGCGGCGCCACGTAGACGATGACCGGCACGTTGCTCCCGCGAATCGCCTGCACCATCTCTTGCAACAGGCCCAGCTCGCCGCCGGGCGTGTTGAGCTGAACGATCAAGGCTGTCGCGCCATCCGATTCGGCTTCCGTGATGGCTCGCTGGAGATAGTTCACCATCGTGCGCGAGAGTTGGCCGGTGGCTTCGATCCAGTCCACGTGGCGACTGCTCTGCGCGTGCGCGGGCAGGCTGAGCAGCAGCGCGAACAGCACCAGCCACACGCTGACTGTGCGGACCAATTTCAATCTGTACGACTTCATTCCATCACACTCCGATCTTGTACCTGATCAGATTATACTCCCAATTATGGCTGGCACAACAAGGATTTTTGTGGAGGGTAGGGGCAGGCCTTGCGCCTGCCCTGTGGGCGACCTCAACCCCCATGCGGGGGCGGGTGGTCGCCCCTACCCCAAAACATTATCTGAATGTCTATAGAACGAGACCAAGCCTCCGGTCGTGAAGCCGGAGGCTTGGGTTTTGGTGACTTGGCGTTTTTATCTTGGGCTTCGTGTCCGTCGTGCCAAAACAACGGCGACCAATCCGATCATCGTCGCTGCCGCGCCGCACTGCAGACCCAATTGACCTCCTCCCATCTCGCGATTCACTCTGATAGATGTCGGGGTTGCCGCAGGCGGATTGCTGATGCCGGAGACGGTTGGAGTTGCAGCAGGCCCGGGCTTGCGTGTCGGTTCGGGGGTCAGCGTAGGTGGGACCTGTACCGCCTGGCCCGCGCCTTGCACCGTCTCGTAAGCTTTACCGTCCAATAGGACGATGACACGCTCGCCCAGTGCAAAGAACGCTCCCCATTCGGGCCGCGCGGCGAGGAGCTTGAAGTAATCGTCGCTGCCAAAGCCGATCTTGATTGTGCTCATCTTGGAGGGATCGTATTGCGTGTCGGTCCACACGCCATTGCGCAGGACAAAGGCTTTGGCGCCCACGGCGCGAATTTGCGCAGCGAGATCGCCTTGAGGCGCGACGGCTGATTCGGCCGCGCGCAACTGCTGTTGATCTTGCGCGGCCTGGATGGGCGCAGCGCCGACGCCGCCGCCCAGGCCGGGCGCGGCCCCGCCCGAGGCTGCCTTGGGCATCGCGGTGGCTTGTACGCCGATGATCTGCTGACGGCCAGCTTCGGTCATCGCGCGGTCGTCCACCAGGAACGAGGTATAGGGCGTGGCGATGCCATAGCGTACGGCCAGTTGGACGATCTGCGCGATGGTCTCTTTGTCTTCGCCTCTCAGCCGAATCTGGTTGAGCAGATAGCCGATCTTGCGCGTGGCCCATAGACGCGGGATGAAATCGGCACCGCCGCTTGACCGGAAGGTCAGGTCGCTGTATGTGAACGTCTGCGGTCGGTCGTTGACGGTGCCGCTCAGCCGGATCGTCGCCGGGCCGCCATTGCGGTATCGCCCGACGAGCACCAATTGCGAGCCGACGAACAGATCGGGCAGGGGAGTGGGGTACACATCCCAGACGCTCATCCCGCCCCAGTCAATCTTGAGATCGGCCAGCACCGGTGTCGAGACTTTAGCGTAAAACGTGCTGACCTCCTCATCAATCCGCTGGCCCTCGCGCACGTAAGCCGTCGCGCCGCGCTGGTCTTGGGCCAGCGTGTCGAGCAGCACGGCGTTCACGTCGTGGCCGATGCCAAAGGCGAACAGGCGCACGTTGGGTCGCGAGGCCCGCTTGGCGTTGGCGACAATCTGCGTGCCGTCTGTCACGCCCGTCGTTGGCTGGCCGTCGGTGAGGAAAATAATGATCGTGGGTCGCTCTTGGTCGGCCATCGCCAACGCTTGGAGCAGCGCGCGGTTGATGTCGGTGTTGCCCGCGGCGCGCAGCTCGTCCACGAATCGCTGTGCCCGATCGCGTTCCGTCGTTGGGCGCAAGCCACTGGCGAACGAGTCCACGCCCGTCGAGAATCGAATCACGTTAAAGCGATCCTCTGGATTGAGGTGGTCGAGAATGTAACGCAGCGCCGCTTTAGCCTGCTGAATCTTTTCACCGTCCATCGAGCCGGAGGTGTCTATCACGGCGATCACATCTTTGGAGACGATCTGGCTTTTGTCCACCTCGACTTGAGGCGCGGCCAGCAGCACAAAGAACCCGTCCTCGTCGCCGGGCTTGAAGGAGAGCAAATTCACGCCGATCTTGCCCTGGCTCACAGAATAGTACAGCTCGAAATCGCGGTCGGGTTTGACGCGGCTTTCCTCATAGCCGATCCGCGCGCGATAGTCGCCGTCCCGCTCGACGCTGACCTTGTGGCTGGGCGAGTAAATCGCCTTGAGCGCGTCTTTCGACCGGAGGTCCACGCTCACGCTCACCGACTCGATCGGGCGCGCGGAAAACTTTTCGGTGTTGAGCGGATAGACATAGTGAACCAGGCCGTGATCGACGGCGAGCACCTGGCTGTACTCGATCTCGATGCGGCGTTCGCCTTGGGGCGGGATCGGAAAGATGCTGGCCTGGAATACGCCGCGGTGGAGGTATTCCAGGAGCGCTGGATCGCGCCGACGACGGACGATGCTTTCGTAGACGGCGCGCGCTTCCTCGCGGCTCAATACCTTGCCTTCCATCTTTTTGCCATCCACCCACATCGCAAACTGGCTGACCGTCGCGTCGAGCGGCAGCGGAAAGATGTACGTCCCCTCCATCGCAAAAGTCGAGTCGTTGACAAAGACCTGGTCCACGCGCGTCCGCGCGATCTGATCCTCAATGATCACCGTGACCTTGTGGTACTTGACAGTGAGCGGCGTCGAGCTGAGGGGCGGCGGCACAGGCGGGCAGGGTGGGATCGGCGGGCGAGGGCAATCTACGCACGGTGGCGAGGGCACAGGCTCAGGCGGGCAGATGGGTTCTGGGAGGATGATGCCATCGGCGACGGCGGGCGGAACCAGCGCAAGCAGTGCGCCAAGGACCACACAAGCGGCAAAAATGTTTCGGGCGTTCATGCTTCACCTCCAACAAAAGTAGACATGGAATGAGTAGACAAGTAGACAAGGAATAAGCCTGTTTCAACCAATAGACGCCGGATGGCGGTGGAACGTTCCAGTGAACCCTCCCGCAGGTTGTAAACCTGCAAGAGGGTGACACATCTATTCATTGGACAGGCTGTCGTGCCCAGTGTAAAATCGTCACAGGTAGTTGACCCGGTGCCGCCAGTTCTGGCGACCAGATTGTGAGGAAATGCCGTGAAGAAGTTCATCTTTGTCGTCGTGTTCGCGTTCGCTGTCAGCGCGTGTGGGCAAGCTACACCCACTGCCACGCCCACGCCGATCACGATCCCCGTCACGGTCCAGGTGCCGATTCGGCAGACCGTCCAGGTGCCGGTGTTGGTCACTGGGACGCCTTCGTTTTCGCCGCAAATCTTGCGCTGGTCGGTGGAGGGCGTCCGTGATCTGACGACGCTCGACCCGGCGCGTATTACCGATGCGCAGGGAGTGTTGGTTGCGGGATGGCTGTTCGGCGGGCTGGTCAGGCTCGATGCGGAGCTGCAAGTGGTGCCGGACGCTGCGACGTGGACCGTCTCTGACGATGGTCTGCGGTACACCTTCAAGCTGCGCGATGGATTGAAATTCTCGGATGGCACGCCAGTCACAACGGACGATGTGGTGTTCTCGCTCACGCGCGCGCTCGATCCAGCGACCGGTTCGACGACCGGGCCATTTTATCTTTCCAACATCGTCGGGGCCAACGATCTGATCGCCGGCAGGACCAAAACGCTCGACGGCGTCAGGGCGGTTGATCCGCAGACGATCCTGATCACCATCCGGCAGCCGTCGGCGTTCTTTCTCAGTCAACTGACGTTTCCCAGCGGCTTTATCGTTTCCAGGAAACAGGTGCAGGCGAATCCGAATTGGGCCGAAAAGCCGGCCGGCACGGGGCCGTTTCTGCTCCAGGAGTGGATGCGCGGTCGGGGCATGATCCTGTCGCCGAACCCCCATTATCCCGGCGGCCCGATTCAGATCACGGAACTCCAGGTCTTGTTCTTTGAAGACAGCCAGACGGCGTTTCAGGCTTATCGCGCCGGCGAGCTGGACGTGATGGGCAGTCAGCAAAATGGCGTGCCGGCTGCGCGCATCCCCCAAGTGCGCGATCTGCCGGATTTCCGAACGGCTTCGGGCTTTGTCGTGCGCTACGTGGGGTTCAACAACACGCTCAAGCCGTTCAACGATGTGCGAGTGCGGCAGGCGTTTGCTCGCTCGGTGGACAAGCAGGTTCTTGCAGACAAGGTGTTGGGTCGTACGGTCCGACCCGTGGATCGCATCTTGCCTGCGGGCATCCCAGGCAGCGAATTTCCGATCCAGGGTCTTGCGTTCAATCCCGAAGCCGCCAAAAAATTGCTCGCGGAGGCAGGTTATCCGGGTGGGCGTGGGCTGGGGACGCTCACGCTGACGTATGCTCAAGAGGGCGATAACGAGCGCGTGGTCACGTTTTTGCAGTCGCAGTGGAAGGACAGCCTTGGGGTCAATGTAACGCTGCAGCCGCTCGAGCTGGCGGCGTTCAGCGACCGGCTTCACGCGACGACCCAGACACCGGAGAAAGGATTGCAGTTTTACTACAGCGTGTGGAATGCGGACTATGCCGATCCGCAGAATTTCCTTTCGCAGCAGTTTCACTCGGGCGTGAGCAACAACAACGGACATTTTTCCGATGCTGACTTGGACCGGTTGACCGAGCAAGCCGACCTGCTCAGCGGCGACTATATCAAGCGGATGAAACTCTACAATCAGGCGGAGCAGATCGCCGTGACGCAAGTCGGCTGGCTGCCGCTGTTCAATCCGACGCTCTCCGTGCTGGTGCGGCCTTATGTGCAGGGGCTGGTGCTCACGGGGCAGGGCATCATCGTGCCGGATTGGAGTGCGGTGCGGGGAAAAGTCAGGTGATGCTAGCAGCCTGTCGGAGAGCAGGCTGGCATCCCTATGCCAGTCCCTTGAAAACGCCTTGCCAGATTACCAGGCTTGGCGTATACTGACATGGGTTGTGGCGTATACGCCGGATGTGAGGTGATAAGATGGAGCGCTTGCAGTTTTACCTGGATACAGAGATGAGCAGGAAACTGGCCAGGGTCGCCGAGCAATTGCATGTGTCCAAGGCCGAAGTTATTCGCCGTGGCATCCAATTGATGCTGCAAAAAGCTCAGGCCATTGAAGATGATCCGCTGCTTGACATCATTGGAATCGGCGCTGGCGGGTCGGGCCATGTTTCCTCAGAACATGATCGTTATCTGGCAGACGCCAAGTTGCGACGGGGGCGCAAGTGAAACGCAGCCTGTTCGTGGACTCGGCGGCCTGGTACGCAATAGCTGACCGTGATGATCCCTATCACGAGTCGGCAGCGTCTTTTTTGCCCAGTGCGCTTTCGACCTATACGCGGCTTATCACGACCAACCATGTTGTGGGTGAAAGTTATACCCTGATTCGATTGCGCCTCGGATATGTGGCAGCGCAGCGGTTTCTCAAGAACCTGGAGCAGACGTATCGGTTGCAGAGGGTATTTGTCGTTGAAAGCCAAGAGGATGCAGCCTTTGGGTTGTTGCGCCGATACGAGGATCAGGATTTTTCATTTGTGGACGCCACGTCCTTTGTTGTGATGAGAGCTTTAGGCATCCGGGATGCCTTCACTTTCGATCGGCACTTTGCTACCCTGGGCTTTGTCATAGTGCCACCGGTCAGTTAAGGTTGGCGGGCAGGCTTCCGCCTGTATCCAATGTGGCCTGAAGGCCGCACGCCAGGGCTAAAGTTGACACCCAGGGGACTGTGTCCTTGACACCCTGTCTTGCTTTGTTATAATGACAGCGTAGTTGCCGTGAGGGGCGGCCACCGGCCGCCTCTTTTTGTGGAGTCAGTGGATGTTGGAAAAACTGGCGGGCATCGAGGCTCGCTACCAAGAACTCGATCGGCTGATGTCCGACCCGGACATTGTCAGCGACTATATCCGTCTGAAGGAACTCGGCCAGGAACGCTCGGAGCTGGAGCCGATCGTTGAGACGTTCCGGCGTTTCAAGGCGATCCAAAAGCAGCGTCAAGATGCTTATGCTCTGGCTGAGGCGGAGGAAGAGGCCGAACTGGCCGCGATGGCGCGCGAAGAAGTCGAGCGGCTGGACAAGGAATTACACGAGGTCGAAGGGCAGCTCAAGCGGCTGCTGCTGCCGCGCGACCCGGCGGACGACAAGAATGTGATCGTCGAAATTCGCGCGGGGACGGGCGGCGAGGAGGCCGCGCTGTTTGCGGCTGACCTGTACCGCATGTACACGCGCTACGCGGAATCGCGCGGTTGGACGGTCGAAATGCTCAGCGCCAATGACACTGGTATTGGCGGGTTTAAAGAGGTCATCTTCTTGATCAAAGGCGAGGGCGCGTATTCACGCTTCAAGTACGAAAGTGGCGTGCATCGTGTCCAGCGCGTGCCGGTGACCGAAGCTTCGGGCCGCATCCATACCAGCACGGCCACGGTCGCCGTCTTGCCCGAAGTGGCAGAGATCGAGGTCCAGATTCCCGAAAAGGACATTGAGATCGAGGTCTATCGCAGCGCCGGGGCAGGCGGGCAAAACGTGCAAAAGAACTCGACGGCAGTGCGCATCCGCCACCTGCCGACCGGCATGGTGGTGCAGTGCCAGGACGAGCGCAGTCAGTTGCAGAACAAACTACGCGCCATGTCTATCTTGCGCGCGCGGCTGTACGAGATGGAGCGCCGCAAGCGCGATCAAGAGATCACCGAGTCGCGTCGCAGCCAGGTGGGCAGTGCGGAACGCAGCGAGAAAATCCGCACCTACAATTTTCCGCAGGCGCGCGTCACCGATCACCGGATTGACAAGTCGGTGTTCGGCCCGCGCATGACCGCCCTGCTCGACGGCGACCTGGACGAGTTCATTGATGAATTGGCCACGCGCGATCAGGCGGAGCGGCTGCAAGCGGCTGGCGTTGGCTGAGAGCGTTATGCCCGTGGGGGCGCGTCAGTCTGTCAACGAATCTGGAACGAATAGGGAGGTCGTCATCCGTTTATTCGTTGCGCCGAAGGCGATTCGTTGACAATACAAGTTGCGGCGCGAAGCGGGCCGCGCTATGCCAACAGAACAGTCGGATATGACGGCCCATCAGATACAACAGTTATTGAGCGAGTCGCTTGATGGATAATACGATTGGTGGCGCACTGGCCGATGCCATTGCCAAATTGAGCGAAGCGAAAGTGGACGCCCCCAAGCTCGTGGCCCAAGTGTTGATGGCGCATGCTCTGGGGCTGCCGCGTGCGAGCATTGTGAGCACACCGTCTCAACAGCTCTTGCAGCCCTATCAACTCACTGCGTTCCGCGCGCTTGTCGCCCGATGTGTCAACGGCGAGCCGATGGCTTACGTCGTCGGGCATGCCGAGTTTTATGGGCTGGATTTCCTCACCGATCGCCGCGCACTGATCCCGCGACCAGAAACCGAACATCTCGTCGAGCAGGCTTTAGCCCGCATCCGGGCGATGCCGATCCCCGCCATGACCACGCAAACCGGCAGCCTGAAAATCCCCATCGTGGACGTGGGGACCGGGACAGGCTGCGTGGTCATCTCGCTGGCCACCAAATTGCCTACCCTGCGCTTCCTGGCGACGGATATTTCTTCCGAAGCGCTGGCGCTGGCGCAGGTGAACGCCAAACGGTTGGGCGTCAGCGGGCGCATCCAGTTTTTGCGCGGCGACTTGCTCGCGCCGGTGTCTATGCGTGTGGATGGCGTCGTCGCCAACCTGCCCTACGTGACCACGGCCGAATGGCAGCAGCTTCCGCGCAATGTCCGCGAGTACGAACCGCGCGCTGCGCTCGACGGCGGGCCGGATGGTCTGGACCTGATCCGCAAATTGTTTTCCCAGGCCATTCAGCGCGTCAAGCCCGATGGGTGGCTGCTGCTCGAGATCGGCGCGACGCAGGGCCAGGCCGTCATGGAGCTGGCCCGGCAGATTTTTCCCATGGCCGCCATCAATGTCCGCCGCGACTATGCCGGCCTGACGCGCATCGTCGAGATCCAACTTCGGGCGGTGCCCGGTGTCAAGATGCGATGACGGAATTGCCCTATCGCCTCATTGCGCTTGACCTCGACGGCACGCTCATGGATTTCAAGCTCCAGTTTTCGCCGCGTGTCAGGTGCGCGATCGCTCAGGCCCAACAACAGGGGATTGCCATCACACTGGCGACAGGCCGCAGCCTGATCTCGACTCGTCCGTTTGCCGAAGAGCTAGATATCCGCGTGCCGCTCATCTGTTACCAGGGCGGGCTGATCGCGGAGCGCGATGGCCGTGCGCTTTATCACGCCGCCCTCGATCGCACGCTGGCTGCCCAGATCATCGAGTTCGCGCAATCACGCCGTTGGCACGTGAACCTCTATCAAGATGGGCGATTGTACCTGACCGAGCTGCGGCATCCGATCTCCTTTTACCAAACCCTACTCAATCCCTCTGTGCATCCTGTGCCCGATTTCGGTGTGTTGCTCGATCACGACCCGGACAAGGTCTTGATTGTCGCCGAAGAGAACGGCGACCAGGTTTTGGCTGACCTGCGCGAGCGATTTGATGGACAGATGCAAATTGTCCGTTCGCACGAATGGTTCATTGAGGCGAATCCACTTGGCGTAGACAAGGGGAGCGGTCTGGCCTGGCTGGCTTCGTATCTGGGTGTGCTTCAGACGCAAGTGATGGCGGTGGGCGATCACGATAACGACGCGCCGATGGTTGCCTGGGCCGGCCTGGGCGTGGCGATGGGCAATGGTAGCCCTGTGTGCAAAGCGGCAGCAGGTTGGATCGCCCCGTCGTTTGAAGAGGACGGCGCCGCGGTAGCGATTGAAAAGTTTGCCCTCATGTAGTGCGCAAAATCTTTGGTCAGGTGATACTCGATGAAATACCGCAGAAAACGCCGAAACCAAACCACGGCCGAGCTGGAAAGACTCAAGCGCGAGTTGCAGGCCGAGGGACCTTTTAAAGATCAGAAGATCGTTTTCCAGTCCAGCCCGGAAAAGATGTCCGAGGTCCTGCTCGAGTTCATCGAGCCTTATCAGCAGTATGCCGATACCTCGCAAGCAATGGAGAAACTCATCGCCCTGGCGATTGTGGCATGGAATGTCGCTTTGCTCGAGGGAACCGAAAGGCAAGAGCTGCTCGATTCCTCTGTGGCAGCGATCCTGGAGGCGGCGGGTGAAGAATCCAAAGACGACCTGCTGGATATCCTGGATGCCATGATCCGGCGCAAGGACCGCTTTTTCGCTGACAACAAACGATTCATCCTGCATTATCATCTGTCGGAAGACAAGCAAGGCTTTCATCTATCGGTAGCCTCAACGGCTGGAGAGGCATCCACCTGATGCGGCGCTGGGCCGACCGGTGAGCTTGCGCGGTGACTTGCCCTTGAATGAAAACTGAATTGCTTCCCGCCAGCCAAGCGAATAGTCTTGAACGCGCCGCTGAACTTTTATGCGCAGGCCAACTGGTCGCCTTTCCTACTGACACCGTCTATGGTGTTGGCGCGCCCGCGTTCGATGCGAGGGCCGTCGCCGCGATCTATACCGCCAAAGAACGCCCGCCCGAAAAAGCGATCCCGGTCCTCATCGCGGACGAGGACGACCTGCCGTGTATTGCCACGTCCGTGCCCAAGTCCGCGCGCAAGTTGATGGCCCACTTTTGGCCCGGCGGCCTGACGCTCGTTCTGCCCAAGCGCCCCGATGTGCCCGAGATCATCAGCCGCGATCCGACGGTGGCTGTGCGCATCCCCGATCTCGATCTGGCGCGCGCGCTCTTGCGCCTGACAGGCCCCCTGGCTGCCACGAGCGCGAATCGCTCTGGTCAGACCAGCCCGATGACGGCCGCCGAGGTGATGAGACAACTGGGCGGACGCATCGCCGCGGTGCTCGATGGTGGCCCATGTCCCGGCGGCGTCCCTTCGACCGTGGTGGACTGTGTCGCTGGGCCGCCTCGTGTTCTACGTGAGGGAGCGATCCCGGTCGCCGTTTTGCGCGCCATATTGCCAGAACTTGAGGCGGCCTATGATTGAACCGCCCGATCAACCCATTGCCAGGCCCGCTTCGACTTTGCCCGGCTGGCTCTGGCGGCCCACCTGGATCGTGTTCATCTCCAGTGCGTGCACCATGATCCTGGAGTTGGTGGCCGGGCGGATCATTGCGCCTTACGTGGGCGTTTCGCTCTATACCTGGACGACCGTGATCGGCGTGGTGTTGGCGGGCATCAGCCTGGGCAATTATCTCGGTGGGCGGCTGGCCGATCGGGGGGCTTCGCCGCGATGGTTGGGGCTGATCTTGTTAGTGGGTGGGCTGAGCTGCTTTGGCATTTTAGCGGTGGACGCGCTGGGATCGTATCTCCCCGGCCACTGGCCGGTCATTGTCCAGATTCTTGTGCTCACGGCGGCCCTGTTTCTTTTGCCCAGCGCGATCCTGGGCGGCATTTCACCTGTGGTCGCCAAGCTCGCCGTGCAAGACCTGGCGCGGACTGGCAGCACCATTGGTAGAATCTACGCCGCCAGCGCGGTGGGCAGCATCGTCGGAACGTTCGCCAGCGGCTATGTGCTGATCGCCTGGTTCGGCACTCATGCGATCGTGTGGGGCGTGGCCGTCGTGCTGATCTCGATGGGCCTGCTGTTTTACCTGACCGGCCGCAAGCGAGTGTGGATTGGAATGATCCTGATCGTGGCAGGCGCAAGCGCGATCTGGGCTGTGGGGGGAGCCAGGCTGCGCGGCCCGTGCACGGTCGAGACAAATTACTTTTGTATCCGCGTGCAGGAGCAGGAACATGATGGCGAGCCGGTGCGTGTGCTGATTTTGGACCGTCTGGTTCACTCGTACAGTTCGCTCCGCGATCCCACCCGGCTGGTGTATGGTTACGAACAAGTCTATGCAGAGGTCACCGCCTATCTCGCCAGGTCGCGGCCAAACTTGCGCGCGCTGTTCATCGGCGGCGGGGGGTACACGTTCCCGCGCTACATGGAAGCGGTGTATCCGCACAGCGAGCTGACGGTCGTCGAAATTGACCCGGGGGTGACCCGCATCGCTTACGACCTGCTGGGCCTCAGCCGGGATACGCGCGTGGTGAGCTATAACGAGGACGCCCGGCTGTTTCTGGAAAGGAATCCGGCCCGGCCCTATGATTTGATCCTGGGCGATGCGTTCAACGATTACTCGGTGCCGTATCATCTGACCACGCGCGAGTTTGGTCAGTTGGTGCGCGACTGGCTGGCGCCCGATGGGCTATACATGGTCAACATGATTGATGGTCTTCGGCGCGACTTTTTGCGCGCGTTCATTTATACTCTGCAGCAGACTTTTCGGTATGTGTACGTCGTTCCCACGCACGCCGGCTGGCACGAGTCGCCCCGCATGACCTATGTGTTGATCGCCACCGACGCGGCGCTGGACCCGGCAGCCATTCCGCCGCTCGCCGGAGGCGTCCCGCTGGTCAGCGGCCAGGCGCTCGACGAGGAACAGGTCAATGCTTTGATGGCCGAAGGACGCACGGTACTGTTGACCGATCAGTACGCGCCTGTGGAGCAGATGCTCGCGCCAGTGTTTCGGGGCGAGAGTCAATAATCAACCTCCCGCAGGTTGCAACTCTGCGGGAGGCTCCATGTTGGGGAGCATCTATGAGCACATCCACAACCACAGTTGGATCCCCGGTCGCCCTCCGTATGGACCGGGTCGCCAAGACGGTCGTTTACTATGCCGCCTTTATCGCGTTGGGGCTGGCGACAGCCTCGCTCGGGCCGACGTTGAGCGGCCTGGCTCAACATACCCGCACACGTCTGAGCGAGATCAGTTTTCTCTTTGCGGCCCGCGCGCTGGGGTATCTGATTGGCTCGTTGGTGAGTGGGCGGCTCTATGATCGGGCGCCGGGTCATTGGGTCATGGGAGTCGCGCTGATCTGCATGGCGGTCATGCTGGCGCTTGCGCCGGTGATGCCGCTCTTGGGGTTGTTGACTGTCGTCATGCTGATACTCGGCATGAGCGAAGGCGGGGTGGATGTGGGCGGCAACACGCTCCTGGTCTGGGTGCATCGCGGCCAGGTTGGGCCGTTCATGAACGGCCTGCATTTCTTTTTCGGCGTCGGTGCGTTCCTGGCGCCTCTCATCATCGCTCAGGCTATCCTGATGAGCGGCGACGTCACCTGGGCGTATTGGGCGCTCGCCGTGCTTGCCTTGCCAGCAGCGGTGGGCGCGCTGCGCCTGCCCAGCCCGGCCCGTCCGGCGAACGTTCGAGCAAGCCAGGCAGGACACTCCAACGCCAGGCTGATCATCCTGATCGTGTGGTTTCTTTTCCTCTACGTTGGAGCCGAGGCCAGCTTCGGCGGGTGGATTTTCACGTATGCGACGGCTTTGGGGCTGAGCCGTGGCGCTGCTGCTGCTTACCTGACCTCGGCGTTCTGGGGCGCACTCACGGTGGGACGCCTGCTGGCGATCCCCATTGCCGCGCACCTGCATCCTCGCTCGATCCTGATGATTGATCTGGTCGGTTGCCTGCTCAGTGTGAGCGTCATTTTGTTGTGGCCCGGCTCGCTGATTGCGCTCTGGTCAGGCACGCTGGGTGTGGGCCTGGCGATGGCCTCGGTTTTTCCCACGACGATCTCTCTGGCCGAAAGCCGAATGAACATCACCGGACAGGTGACGAGCTGGTTTTTCGTTGGGGCCAGCCTGGGGGGGATGACTGTGCCGTGGACGATCGGGCAATTGTTCGAGTCCATCGGGCCGCGCGTGACGATGATGACGATCCTGGCGGACCTGGTGCTGGCGACGGGCGTGTTTGTCGCATTGATGCTCACAGCGCGCCAACCAGCCGCTCGATCCGACCGCGCGGACTAGGGCGGACGACCGCGGGAGTCGCCCTATTTTCGGCAAAGGATTTTCACCGCCAAGACCCCAAGGCTCAAAGCACAAAGGATAATGAGGCAGCTTTGTGTCCTTTGTGGCTTGGTGTCTTGGTGGTAAAGATAATTCTCTGTTTGATTCCGGCTCGTCCGGGTTGGAGTATAATAGCACACACGGGTTCAGTGCAAACGGATTTCTGAATCAGGAGGAGCACATGAGACGCGGATCGATCATCCCAGCATTGATTTTGATTCTCCTCGGTTTGTGGTTCCTGATGGGCAACCTGGGCGTCCGGTTGCCCAGAATGGGGGAGATGTGGCCGATCTTTCCCTTGGGCGCGGGCCTGTTGGCCTTGTGGGGCTATTTCTGGGATCGCCGTGACCCGGGTCTGATTTTCATCGGCATCGCGGCCACGCTCGTTGGCGCGTTCTTTTTCTTGTTCACGCTGCGTGTGCCGCTGCCCGTGGCCGGAACGCGAGAGGGCGTGGGCTGGAGCGACATGAGCAGGCTTTGGCCGGCCTTTGTCGTTATCGGCGGCCTGTCGTTCATCGCGCTGTTTCTGGCTCAACCGCGCCGCGACTGGGGCGTGTTCAACCTGGGTGCTATGGCGATCGTGGTCGGCCTGGTGGCGTTCCTGTTCACATTGGGTTGGCTGCCGGGCGATGTCGGACAGTGGCTCCTCAAACTCTGGCCGCTCCTGCTGATCCTGGCCGGCCTGGTTGCGTTGGCGCAAGCTGTCGTTGGTAGGCCTCGCAAGTTTTAACGCCAAGACGCAGAGACGCCAAGGTTGGTGTTTCTTCCTTAGCGTCATTGCGTCTTTGTGCTAAGGGGTTGATACGATGACAGAGAATGAAATCAGCCGGATCATTGTCGAATGTGCTATCGAGGTTCATCGAACATTGGGTGGGCCAGGGTTGCTCGAAAGCGTCTATGAGGAGGCGCTAGTTTGGGAACTGCAGCAGCGTGGGCTGAGCGTGCAGCGTCAAGTTTCCTTGCCTATTTCCTACAAGGGCCAGACGCTCACTTCTCCGCTCAAAATTGACCTTATCGTTGGTGGTCTTGTGATTGTGGAATGTAAGGCGACAACGCAATACAATGACATCTTTAAGGCGCAATTGCTGACATATCTGCGTCTGACAGGCCTGAGACTTGGCTTGGTCGTCAACTTTGGCGAGCGGCTCGTCAAGAACGGCATCCATCGCGTGGTGAACGGGTTATGAGCACACTTCAACCTCAAGAAACCTTTGCGTCCTTGCGTCTTTGCGCTTTAGCGTTAAAAACCTATGCTCATCGGGATTGACGCCAGTCGTGCGGCACGGGCGCAGCGCACCGGTACGGAAGCGTATTCGCTCCATCTCGTCCGCGCCATGCTGCAAGTCGCGCCGCAGCATCGCTTTCGATTGTATTCGGACCGCGATCTGCCCCCTGCGTTTTCCGCGCCCAACGCCGAACCGCGCGTGATGCGATTCCCGCGCCTGTGGACACATGCGCGGCTTTCGGTCGAGATACTCATGCGCCCGCCCGATGTGCTCTTTGTCCCGGCGCACGTCATCCCGTTGATTCATCCGCGCGCCGTTGTCACTGTCCACGATCTGGGTTATCTCTATTTTCCGCAGGCCCATCCCTTGAGTGCGCGTGTGTACCTCGACCTTTCCACACGCTGGAACGCACGCGTTGCCTCACACGTCATCGCCGATTCGCAAGCGACCAGGGACGATCTGGCGCGTCACTATGCTGTTGCAACAGACAAGATCACGGTCGCCTATCCGGGCCGTGACGAAAGCCTGCGTCGCGTGAGCGATCCGTCGGTTGTCGAAGGCGTCAAGCGCCGATACGGTATCGTGGGCGAGTATTTGCTTTACCTCGGCACGCTTCAGCCGCGCAAGAATCTGGCGCATCTGGTTCAGGCGTTCTCCACTCTCTACTCTTCACTCTCTACTCTCCACGCTCAACCCTCCCCTCCCAAACTGGTGTTTGCGGGCAGCAAGGGTTGGTTATATGACCCGATTTTGGCCGAGGTCAAGCGGCTGGGACTGGAAGGCGCGGTGTTGTTTCCGGGTCGTGTGGCAGAAGAGGACAAGGCTGCGCTGATCTCTGGCGCGACGGCGCTGGTGTTCCCCTCGCTTTATGAAGGTTTCGGGTTGCCAGTTCTCGAAGCCATGCAGTGCGGGACGCCTGTGATCTGCTCGAACACGTCATCGCTGCCCGAAGTGGCCGGGGAGGCGGCCTTGCTGGTTGATCCGCTCGACGTGGACGCGCTGGCCCAGGCCATGCGACAAATCGTTCAAGACGCCGACTTGCGTCAGGGCTTGATCGAGCGCGGATACGCCCAGGCGCAAAAATTCTCGTGGCAGGCTTGTGCGGCTCGTGTCCTTTCTGTTCTTGAAGCAGTGATACGCCCATGACATCGTTCCACCCTCCACCTTCCACTCTCTACATCCTGGACGTGCGAGTAGATGATGTGACCTATGCCGAGACCCTCGCTCTGATCGAGCAGTTCATCGCCGGGCGCACGCCGCATCAAATCTGCACGGTCAACCCCGAGTTCATCATGCGTGCCCAGCAGGATCGAGCTTTCCAGCAGGTCATCAACGCGGCGGCCTTGTGCATCCCGGATGGCGTGGGTTTATTGTGGGCGGCCCGGCGATTGAGACATCCGTTGCGCGAGCGTGTGGCTGGCTCGGACCTGGTGGTGCGGATCGCCGAACGCGCGGCGCAGTCCGGTTGGCGATTATATTTTCTTGGTGCCGCGCCCGGCGTGGCCGCCAAAGCCGCCGCGATTTTGCAGGCGCGCTATTCTGGTCTTGTTGTGGCCGGGACGTTTCCTGGCTCGCCTGCGGCGGATGAAGAAGCGGCGATCGTCGAGCGGATTCGCGCTGCTCGCCCGGACGTGTTATTGGTAGCGTTCGGCGCGCCGGCGCAAGATATGTGGATCGCGCACAATCAACCGCACATGCAAGTGCCGGTGGCAATGGGCGTGGGAGGGGCGCTGGATTTTATCGCCGGGGTTGTCCCCCGTGCGCCCGTCTGGGTTCAGCAGATCGGGTTGGAATGGCTGTATCGCCTGATCCGCGAGCCGTGGCGTTGGCGACGACAGCTCGCGTTGCCGCGTTTTGTCTGGCGCGTGTTGCGATTGTCTTGACCAGAGCGTCAATACGTGATAAGCTTTTGCCAGAAACGAGGTGGATCATGAGTGCTGTGCTGACAACGGTTCCCGCACATTTTGACGGCCAACACATTCGGCTGGATGTGGATGTTGTCCTCAAACCGGACACGCGTTTGCTCGTCACGATCCTTGATGAAGAGTCATCAAGGCAGGCGCTGGCATGGAACGCAATGAAGATGTCGGAAGCAGCCTTTGCCCGGACATGGGACAATGAACAGGATGCCATCTATGATCAGCTTTAGGCAAGGTGATGTGCTCCTTGTCCCCTATCCTTTCACTGACCAGAGTGGGAGTAAACAACGTCTGGTGCGACGCAAGTTGGGGGAACTCTCCGCTGCTGACCGGACCCAAGTGCGCGCCTTATTCGCTCGGGTCCTCGACTTGCCATAGGGCACAGTAGCATTGAGCCTGTCTGCGAACCGACTCGCTCGCAATCTAGTCTCTAGCTTGCTCCCGGCCGCTGTAGTCTTGCTAGTCGCTTTCGCATTCTACATCGCCACGCTCGCGCCCGGCCCGGTCCCCGGCGATCCCTCCGAATACATCTTTGTCCCGCACGTCCTTGGCATCGCGCATCCTCCCGGTTATGCTTTCTATACGCTTTTAGCCAAACTCTGGCAGATGATGGTTCGCGTGGGCAGCATAGCCTATCGAACGAATCTGCTGGCAGCGTTTGCAGGTGCATCTATTGTTGCGTTGGTCTATAGCATCGTCTGGCAAATCGCCGGGATTTCGGATTTTGGATTTTGGATCTCGGACCTCGGATCTCGAACCAGCCATCCGCCACGCGAAGCAGCCATCCGCCACGCGAAGCGGCCATCCGCTATCAGCGATCCACCATCGGCCACGCGAAGCGGCCATCTGCCGGCCTTATTCGCCGCCCTTTCCGCGATGGCGGGCGTGGACTTGTGGCAGCACGCAATTCACGCTAATGCGCACATCATCACAGCGACGCTGGCAACAGCGTGTCTGTTTCTGTTCGTGCGCTGGTGGCGGATCGGGAACGATCGCTGGCTTGACGCGGCAGCGTTCGTCGCTGGGCTGGGACTCACGCATCATCCCATCCTTGCCTTTAGCTTCCCGGCGTATGCAGTATTTGTGCTGCTGATCTGGCCGCGCATCATTCTTCAGCCGCGCAAGCTGTTGACGATGGGGGTATGCTTTATGTTGGGGCTTGCGCCTTTTCTGTATTTCCCGTTGCGCGGGCCGGGCGCGCCGTTCAATGCGCTGCCCACCGCCGAGGCGATGTGGATTCACGTCACGGCGCGCGGGCTGACGGTGAATCTGTTCCCGTTTGGCCTGCACGATCAACTGACGCGGATCGCGGTGTTTTGGGAATTGCTCCGGCTTCAGTATCCGCTTGTCACGATCTGGCTGGCTGCGCTCGGCGTGATCGGGTTGGCGGCCCAGCGCAGCAGGCTGCTGGCCTTGTTCGGCGTGTTTTTGCTGGTCAACCTGGCTTTCACGCTCAACACGATCCAGGACGTGCTGGCGTATCTAATGTCCTCTTTTGTCGTTGTGGCAGTCCTGGCAGGCGTAGGGCTGAGCGTGGCGCTGAGATGGGCTTTGCAGCGCATCCCCTCGCGGTTCGGAATTTTGGGCGCGCTGCTCCTGATCGCGCCAATCCTGACGGCAGCGCACAATTTGCCGCGTGTGAGCTTGCGCGATTACGACGCAGGTGCCGAGTGGGTGGAGGCCGTCTTTGAGCAATTCGCAGGCAAACGTCAGCACGCCGTTCTGTTGGCCGAGTGGGAGGCGCTCACGCCGCTGTGGGTGGCGCAGTATACGCAGGGGCGCGCGCTCGATCCCGATGACGTGCGACTGGTTTACATCGCCGCCACATCCAAGAATCCCTGGCTCGAAGGCGTCTTTGCTCACTGGAACGAAGGGCCGGTCTATCTGGCGAGCTTTCGACGCCAGGTGTGGGAGGGCGGACTGTTTCGTTTGCGCCCCGAAGGTCGCTGGCCGCTGTGGCGCGTCGTCGCCCCGGGCGATCCCGGCGCGCCGGCAGAAGCCTGGACTCGACTGGCGATCACGGCGGAAAATCAAGTCGAGTTGTTGTCATATTCGCTCGACCGGACCGCGCTTCGTCCCGGCGAGACCGCTCATCTGACGCTGGCGATGCGTGCGCTCATTACGCCGACGGATTACCTGATGCCCTTTGCGCTGGTCGGCGATCGTCAATACCGTTGGACGACCGACAGCCGCGTGCTGTCTCCTACATGGCGCCCGGGCGAGGTAATCGTCGAGCGATACGATGTGACGATCCCATTCGGCACGCCGCCCGGCGAGTTTCCGCTGCGATTGGGCGTTGCGAATCTTTCGCAGGGGCGCGATCTCTCGCTCTCCGCAGAAGATGGCGCGACGGTCGCCATCGCCTCGCTTCGGGTTGAACCGCCCGGTGACATCCACCCGCCTCCATCGGTGCTCGACTCGGCACTGGCGAATTTCAATAGCGAGATCGCGCTGATGGATGTGACGGCGCGCGTCGGCGGGCAGTCCGCGCGTGGCCTGTGGTCGCAGCCGCTCGTCGCGCGCCCGGGTCAGGCGATTGACCTCTGGCTGCAGTTTCGCGCGCTCAAGCAGCCCACGGCCAGTTACAAGGTTTTCGTGCATCTGATTCAGAACGATCAGCTTGCTGCGCCGGCCGCCGATTACTATACGCCGCTCGGCGGTGCGTTCCCGACGCACCTTTGGATCCCTGTTTGGGTGGAAGGGCAGAGCGTCTCTGACCCGAATCGGTTGATGCTTCCGCCCACGCTTCCTCCTGGCGAATATGCCATCGAGATCGGCCTCTATGAATTGGAATCCACCCGCCGCGCGCCGCTCTTGGACCGCGCTGGCAACCTGGCGGGTGACCGCGTGATTTTGGGTCTTGTCTCGGTTCGCTAAACCCCAACCGAATTGTTATGGGCATCGCGTTGTGACTGAGACTTGCGCAGCTTTTTGGGTCGAAGGTGAGTCATAATCTCTGGCAGAGCCGGCTAAAGCCTTCTCTCCCCTGATTTTCCGCCTTCGGTTTCCATTTTTTGTCACGCAGGTTTGAAATATCACTATGATTGGGCCAGCGGCAAACTTACCGGCGCATTTGTGCGCGCCGAGCGATAAATTGCTTGGACGACCTCGATGCTCTTGCGCCCTTCGTATCCGTCAACGAGGGGACGCCGGTGCTCCCGAATCGCCGCAGCGAAATCTTGAAACTGTGCGATGTGTCCGGTATCGCTAATGTCCATCGGACGCGCCGCGCCGCTGCTCACCTCGGCTTTCTCTTCGCCATCTTCGCGTGGGTCAAGTAGATGCCATTCCAGTTTTCCCTGTCCCTTGTGGAAAATGGCGCTGCCGCCCGTACCGTAGAACTCGAGCCGTTCGGGATAACCTGGGTAGGCAGCAGTTGTCGCCTGAATAGAGCCGAGGCGGTTATCGGCGTATTCTAAAATCGCGATGCCGCCGTCCTCAACCTCGATACAATGATAGAGTGTGCGTGTTCGCGCTGTGACCCACGTTGGCATTCCAGTGAGCCAGATCAGCAGGTCAATCGCGTGGATGGCTTGATTGATCAGCACGCCGCCGCCTTCATGCGCCCAGGTACCGCGCCATGGGGCACTCCGATAGTACTCGTCAGTGCGATACCACATCGTGCTTGCGCTGACCCAGAGCAGGCGGCCCAGTTTGCCAGCATTAATCAGCGACTTGGACTTGTACGCGAGCGGTTCGAATCGCGATTGAAAGATAATGCCGAGAGTCACCCCGGCGCGTTCGCACGCAGCGATCATCGCATCACATTCCGCGACGTTGCGTGCCATCGGTTTCTCACAGATGACGTGTTTGTGTGCGGCAGCCGCGTCCATCGTCATCGGCGCGTGGAGGTCGTGCGGCGTGCAGAGCGCAACGGCGTCAATGTCGTCGCGCGCCAGGAGGTCGTGATAATCGGTGTACCAGGTCCCGCCGTGTTCAGCGGCGAAAGCGCGCGCGCGTTCCGGATCGCGGTCTGCAACGGCAATCAGTGCAGCTCCTGGTGTTTTTTTGATTGCAGCAACATGAGTTCGCGCAATGTTGCCCACTCCGATGATGCCAAAATAAAGTGCTTTCATTTTGTTCATAACAGCGCCATCCAAGCACTCTGCTCGACGAGCAAAGCAAAGGCGGTCGTTGCCAATGCACTGTATTTGCCCACGACCGCCATCTATGCTGGTACAGGAACCAGTCTCAGTAGATCCAATTTTCGTGTTTGTAGTGACGGCTTCAGCCGTCTGAAAACCACTAAAGCGGTTACTACAAGCCAAATTTTGGATCTACTGAGTCTAGTGAAAGTAAAGGCGTGTTTGCTTTCTTGATCCGACACGCTTACTTGGGTTGTTGCATCTCCTTAACCAATTTCCCGTAGAACTCGTGATCGCTTGCCATCAGTTTCGCGAGGTCATCGGGCCCCATATAGTAGAGATTGACCGACATCTTTTTGGCGTTCTCGAGGAATTGGGGATCCTCCATCCCCTTTTTGAATGCGTCATGGAGGATTTTTATCACTTCGGGCGGAGTGCCTTTAGGCGCTGCCAATCCGCGCCACTGCCCCATGGTAAAATTGATCCCTTGCTCCTTGACAGTTGGCACATCCGGAAACAGCTCGAGCCGTTTATCGGAAAAGAGGGCGATGATGCGCAAGGTTCCAGCCTGAACGTTACTGACGCCCTCGGGAGGCGAGACGGATACTGCATCAATGTGCCCACCGAGCAGGGCGGTCACTGACGGTCCGCCGCCCGCGAACGGAACATGATTGAATTTCACGCTGGCTGTTTTTTCAAAGGCGGCTGCAATCATGTGAACGCCTCCGCCCGCGCCCGAATTGCCAACATTCACTTTCCCTGGATTGTTCTTGGCGTACTCGATGAATTCCTTGGTATTCTTCCATGGGGCATCGGCTTTGACCAAAAACATGACTGGATCCATGACCACATTGATGATAGGAGCGAAATCCTTGTACGTAAAGGTTGTGGTAACCTGATGGGGTATGGTGGTGAGGGGAGTGAGAGCGGTGACGATCGTATAGCCGTCAGGTTTCGCCTGGGCAGCTTCCGTAAATCCCGGCACGGCGCCGCCGCCCGCTTTGTTCACGACCACAATCGGTTTCCCCAGATACTTGCCCGAAGTCTCGGCCAAAGCCCGAAAGACGAGGTCGGTTGCTCCGCCGGGTGCATAGGGGATAATGATCTGGACTTCTTTGGTCGGAAAAGCGATGGTGGGTATCGGAGATGGCGGCACAGGCGTCGGCACAACCGTCGCAGCAGGTGCCGCGCACGCGACGAGCACGCCGAGTACAAGCATCAGCGTGCCAGCGTGCACCAGATTCGTTTTGATCGAGATCGGTTTGATTGGCTTTGACATGGCCCCTCCTTTGGGTCTTTGTGTCAACACACTTGTCTTTGACCTCTGCCTTTTTTATACGTTGCTTCCACCTCCTCTCCTCCATCTTTCAAAAATCAGCCGAAAGACCGGGAACAGCAAAAAGAAAAGCGTCGCAATGATAAACGTCAGGCAAATAGGACGAGTTATAAAGACGCTGAAATCGCCGTGAGAAATAATGAGCGATTGGCGAAAGGCGACCTCCATTTTTGGTCCCAACACCAGAGCCAACAGGAGGGGTGCACCCTCAAATGCCCACTTGCGCAACAGAAATCCCACCACGCCAAAGGCGATCATCGCCCAGATGTCGAACATGGAATTGTTCACGGTATACATTCCCGTGAGACAGAAAACGACGATCAGGGGCAAAAGGATCTTTTTGGGGATCCTCAAGATATTGGCAAAGAGCGGCACAAACGGCAGGTTGAGGATGAGGAGAATAAAATTGCCGACATACATACTGGCGATTACGCCCCAAAACAATTGAGGATGTTCTCTGATCAAGAGCGGGCCCGGGTTGATCCCGTGGATAAGCAGGGCGCCGAGGAGGATGGCGATAACCGGACCGAACGGAATACCCAATGAAAAAAGGGGGATAAAGGCTGATTGACAGGCCGCGTTATTGGCCGCTTCCGGTCCGGCCACACCCTCAATTGCCCCCTCCCCGAATTCTTCCGGATGTTTCGAGATCCTACGTTCGACCATGTAAGAGGCATAGGTGGCGAGGACCGGCGCAGGCCCGGGGACGAGGCCGGTTCCAAAGCCGATGGCGGTTCCGCGCAAAATCGCGCCGATTGATTTCTTGATGTCAGAGAACCGTGGATAGAGGTCCCGAAAGCGCGGCACGATCACCTTTTGTTCCAGCATCTCGAGCGGCTGGTTGATTTCGGCAAAAACCTCGCCCAGGCCAAAGAGGCCAATGGCGACCGCTACGAATTCCAGCCCGCCCAGCAAGTACGGAGAGCCAAAAGCAAAACGGGCATTTCCCGAAACTGGATCGATCCCGATGGTACCCAGAATAAATCCGACCACCGCCATGATCAGGGATTTCAACAACGATTTTCCCGTCACGTTGCTCAAAACGATGAAGCCAAAGACCATGAGGGTAAAAAACTCAGGTGGGCCAAAGGCCAGGGCAGCCTGGGCGAGCGGCGCTGCTACAAAGGCGACGCCAATAAGGCCAATGCTCCCGGCGATAAAGGAGCCGATCGCGCAGATGGCGAGCGCGGCGCCAGCCCGTCCCTTTTGCGCCATCCGGAAGCCGTCGAGACAGGTGATGACGGAAGCTGTCTCTCCGGGGACATTGAGGAGAATAGACGTGGTTGACCCGCCGTACATGGCACCGTAATAAATCCCCGCCAGCATGATGATGGCGCCGGTCGGGCTGAGATTGTAGGTGGCAGGTATGAGCAGCGCGATGCCTGCAATTGGCCCGATGCCGGGCAGAACGCCGATGAGGGTGCCAACCACGGTGCCGATCAGGCAATAGAGAACATTGTCGAATTGAAAGGCGACGGCAAAGCCTTCAAGCAGATGTGCCAACGAATGGTACAACGAATCAAGCATGATGTCTGTCTCTTGTCAAAGCCTGATGAATCCCTGCGGCAGGAGAATTTTGAGCAGTTTTGCGAACAAGAGCCAGGAACCGCCCGCCGAAATGGCGGCGACGATCAGAATAGCTATCCAGTTTTTCATTCCTAGCACGCGCAGCAGAACAATCATCATCAAAAATGTGCAGAGGGGATATCCCAGAATGTTTAGAGACAGCGCGAAAAAAATCATCGAACCGGCCATGACGAGAACGTTGATGGCCGGCCGCCCTATTTTTGAAAGGATGCTCGTCTTTGCCTCAACCGCCGTCGCGACAGCTTGTAGAGAGGCTTGTGTTTTTAAAGCGGCTTTTCTCAACTGGAGGACAATCTGGGCGAGGTAAATAGACGACAGAACCATCAGCAGTATTCCCAAAGAGAGCGGGAAAAATCCTGTCCCGATTTCATTGATAGTTCCGACTTTCAATTTCAAGGAAAAGACCGATGTCAGCGCGCCAAAAAGGAAAAGCAATGCTCCAACAACCAGTTCGTCTTGCTTCATGTGCGTGTCCCCAAGGAGAGGGTGTTCACAAGTTCTCTAAACATCACAGCAGTTGCCACCCAACCATCTGAAACGTAGAACCCTTGAACGCCTTCTCGGTATACGTTCAAGTCGCTAGACGATCGCACCATGGAACCAGCAGACCTTGACGTACTCTGAATCGGGCTCTCTCTTGATACAGTGTGGTACCCCGGCCGGAGCGATAAAACACATCTCGGGTTCAAGCCGGCATTCCTCATCACCCACTTTTGCCCATCCCTTGCCTTCCAGCACGACAAAGCCTTCCTGGTCTTCATGCACACCGGGAGTCGGGTATTCCAGTGCAGTATAGACGGATATGCCTGATCTAAACCCAGCAACACATCCATGCCGCTCATCCAGCATCGGGTAAGTGATATGTCCTAGTTCCAAATGCGGCTCGCCCTGCACATCTTTCTTGTTGATGAAATGGGTCATTGCAGCTCCTCCGATTTGGAATCATCTGGGGTGGGCTTTACGATTCCACTCCCATATCTGTGAGTAGAGTCTTCGCAGCACGCCGCAGATGCGCATCCATCGCGGCCTTGGCAGCTTCCGCATCGCGCGCTTTGAAAGCCGCCATAATGCGTTCGTGTTCCTGCTGAATGACATCGAGGTCTGGCCCGGACTGGGAATAGCGTATGCGCTTGATTCGCTTGATCTGTTCTTGTATGTTTTCGTGTGCATGCGCCCGAGAAAGACGGCTGTTGCGAGCGAGGGCAACGATCTGCTTGTGAAACTCATGGTCGAGCCGTAAATGACGGGCATAAATCGCGTCAGGATCTTGGGCGGCTGTCAATTCCTTTAGTTCGTGAACAAGCGCCTCCAGCATCTTGATTTCCTCGTCACTCGCACGTTGTACAGCAAGCTCGACCGCGTAAACCTCAAGTACCCTGCGAATCTCACAGCACTCGGCAACATCCTCCGGAGTCGGATCTGCCACATAGGTACCAGAACGGGGGTTTATTTCAACCAATCCTTCGATCTCAAGTTGATACAAGGCTTCCTTGAGTGGGGTACGACTTATGCCAAGCTGCTTTGCAATACTTTGGAGATCGAGCCGCATACCAGGGGGCATTTCCCCGCTTAGGATCTTTTCACGCAGTATTTCGTAGACGCGATTACTTATGGATTGTGAATTTATACGGGGGAGGTTCGTCAAAGTATCCATTTTTCCCAATCTAAAATACATTATTTCAGATTTATTATACTACATCACATCCCTGATGTCAATCGCTAGAATCACCTGGGTGTATTTCACTTTGGGGGCGAATCTGGGATAATGCGCGGCAGCCCATTTGACAAGGAGATTCGCCCATGAAGCGCACCCGTGCCGAGATGAAAGTGGACTTGACAAGGTGATTGATGAACTCCTGGATTGGACGGAAGGCACACTGCGGCCGACCTTGACGCAGATTGAGGACATTGTGCTGAAGTTGCGCCAGCGGTTGAGCAAACAGATGGCGCAGGCCGTGATTGAAACCCAAGAGGCGACGCGGCCTGTGCCTGGGCCACCGTGTCCGAAATGTGGACGCGAGATACACTACAAGGACAAAAAGTCCAACACGGTTAAGAGCCGCGTCGGGCAGTTGCCGGTGCGACGCGGGTGCTACTACTGCGAGACCTGTCGAACAGGTCTTTGCCCCCTGGATGAGCCACTGGAGGTGTGGGACAAGCAGCGGTGGGGCCAACACTTTCAGGCCGAAGAAACGGCCCAATGCGCCCTCGCCACGGCCTCGCCCGCGCGGGGCGTGCCGCAGGCCGGCGAGGTACGCGACCGACCGGAGATGGGCGTAGGGATGGACGCGGCGAAAGTCTACATTCGGGGCGAAGCGTGGAAGGACCTGAAAGTCGGCTGCGTGTTTGAGATCGAGGTGCGTCCGACGGTGGACCAGCCCACGGGCGAGACACTCGACTTGGCGCACGCCGTCCGGAAAATTGAATTTGTTGACTTGGCTCAACAGGCGGAGTAAAATACTCGTGGCGTCAGGCGCAGTTCGTGTCACTCCCCAATCACCAAGGAGTCTCTTATGGCTGCAAAGAAAATTCTTCAACTCGTCGGCGATTTTGTGGAAGATTACGAAGTGATGGTCCCCTTTCAGGCCTTGACGATGGTCGGGCACATTGTCCATGCCGTCTGCCCCGGCAAAAAGGCGGGCGATAAAGTCCGGACCGCCGTGCACGATTTTGAGGGCGATCAGACCTACAGCGAAAAGCCCGGTCACAACTTTGCCCTTAACGCGACCTTTGACGAGGTCAAGGCCGAAGAGTATGACGCGCTGCTGATTTCCGGCGGGCGCGCGCCGGAATACATCCGCCTCAATCCCCGGCTGATCGAGATGGTCAAGCATTTTGCTGCCGCGAACAAGCCCATCGCCGCGATTTGCCACGGCGCCCAAGTCTTGACCGCAGCGGACGTGGTCAAGGGCAAGAAATGCACCGCCTACCCTGCCGTCGGGCCGGACGTCAAGGCTGCCGGCGGCGAATGGGTGGGCGTGGCCGTGGACAAGGCGATCGTAGATGGCAACCTGGTCACCGCGCCCGCCTGGCCCGCTCACCCCGAATGGCTTGCCAAATTCTTGCAGGTGCTCGGCACCAAGATCGAATTGTGACGCCTGTCTCGGAACTGCGCCTGACGCGCGTGCGAGCCTGTCTCAAAAGTAGGATGATACACTATGCGAGTGTTTTGCACCTATTGCTCAGCCAGCAAAGACCCGGCGAAGGGTCTGGTGCCTGCCTTCAAGAGGTACATCAGCCCTCGTATCGCTCTAGTACAGGAATTGGCAGAGCGTGAAGGCGCTCATTTTTGTATTCTATCGGGGAAATTTGGCTTGGTGGACTGGAATCAACCTTTGCCCTGGTATGATCATCTATTACTCCCGGAGGAGGTTCCACAACTGGTCGAGATGGTCATACACCAACTCGCTGAAAAAAGGATCTCGCGCGTTGACTATTACACTCGATCACCCCAAGCTGACCCCAAGATCATTCCGTATGCCAACACGATCGAAAAGGCATGTAGAAGCGCTGGCGTGGACTTGCATGGCTACATCTTGGAAGAACCCAAGACCTCTCCAACGGTGCGAAACTGGAAGCAGATCATGGAGATGGCTGCAGAGGCCAGACAAACACTCGTCATCAATCGCGCTCAAGGGGAAGAGTTATTCCAAAGATTGCTGACGCTGTTCCCTGACGATGGAATGGTCTTTTTTGAGCGAGCCGGTGGTTACGAAGCGATTGGCGAACTGAAACTTGCAAAAGCAGATTTGGAGAGCGCAAAGCGGCTGTTTCCTCTGGAGCGCTGGCAGTGGGAAGCGCAAGAAGCGCTAAAAAGGATTGAGCAAGAGCTTGCCGCTGGCGGTACAATCGCGGAGGCGCGTCGCCGAATAAACAATCTCAGAAACGTGGATATACATCTCCGCCGTCAAGTGTTGAACGCCATCGAAAAAGCAGGGACTGAGCCTGATGGTACAGCAGTAAAACTTCGGGTAATGTTAGAAATACTCGTCGACCGTCTCTTGGCTCAACATCACATCACACCGACAAATGAATTGGATCGTGATATTTGGAAGCTGAAGGATCAATCGGTCATACCGGAGATCGTCGCCAATCATATGAACACAATCCGCATTGTCGGCAACCGAGGAGCACATTCAAGAAGGCCGAAGGAGCCGGCTCTCCAATCAGGCGATGTCTATCCAAGTGTAACTGCATTTGTCGCGGTGTTGGAGTGGTTAGACTCGCGCAAGAAAGTCGCCGTAGATTTGCAGTGACTCGGTCCAACTGGCTATTGAACCAACCAACTGCCGCGTCACGAATCGGGATCTCAGGCAAGTGATGATGAAGGCGGAACCCACTTTTTCATCCTTCCGCCTTCATCCTTCATCCTTCACCTGATCCCCACCGTCAGCTCCACCTGCGCCTGCACGACAATCTGCCCCAGGCTGAATTCGCCGTCGTCCGGCTGCGGCGCGTTGGGCGAAGAAGCGACCTGCATCACGTTTTGCAGCGCATTGGCCGTCCACTGCCCCCGGCTATTCCATATCCCGGCATAGTACGACCACGAGTTCTCGTTGATGTTTTGTACCTCGCCGACCGACACACTCGCTGCCCCGGCCAGCGCCTGCGCCTTTTCCATCGCTGCCTTGACCGCCATCGAGCGCGCCTCGTCGCGCAGCTCGCGCAACCGGGTGGTCGAAAAGCTGATGTCGTCCACCGTCGTCGCGCCCGCTTCCAGCGCCGCCACGAGCACGTTGCTCAACTTGTCCACATCACGCAGCGTCACGAGCACGGCATTGTCCGTCCAGTAGCCGACGATCTTGCGCTCGCCGTATTGCTTGTAATCTTGCTCCGGGCGGATCGTAAAGCGATCGGTCGCAATGTCCTGCGCCGGGACGCCCTCGTCGCGGATCGCCTGCAGCACCGCCTTGACGATCTTGGCGTTCTGCGCTTGCGAATCGCACGGCGTGCTGCCGAACGTCTGAACGCCCAGTCGCACCGTCGCCTTGTCCGGCTGGACGCGGATGACAGCCGTGCCAGTCGTGTGCACCGTGCGCGTCGGTGCAGCCTGTGTTTGCGCCGCGGCAACGCCGCCCGGTGGCACCGTCCGCATCGGCTGTGTCCACCACAGTGATGCTACAACCAACACACCGACAATAGCCATTAGAAAAGTTGTGTTCTTCATCGAATATCTCCTTGACTAGTCTTGTGGTCATATAGCCAGACTGACAGACCAGGTGACTACTTGGACTATTTGACTATCAGACTATTCCCGCACGCCGGGCAAAAGCTCGGTGTGTTTCCGGCGGGGATGTATTCCAACCCGCAGCGCTCACACCGCTGCGTCACCTGCGTGCTCTGTCCGCACTGTGGGCAGAATTTAAAGTCTACGCCGACGCGCTGCCCACAATGAACGCAATACCGCTCTTCCTTTTTCTCGTCATCCACCCGCGCTGCGACCGGCCCGGCTTTTTCGACAGGGGCCTCGACCTTTGCCCCTTGAACCGGCGCACAAGGTTCGACTTGTTCGACCGGAGTGAGGGGCCGGGCTTCTTCGGCTGACACGGCAGCGATCCCGGGTCGCTGGCGATGGCTCAATCGCCACATCAAGAGCGTCACCATGATCACGATGCTGATCACCAACATCAGCCCCAGGTAACGCAGCTCGGTCAGCCCGCGCGTGAGCAAGCCGTAAAAGACAATCAGCAGCGGGATGAGATAGATGGACACCCATCGCCCGCCGATCAACCGCACGCCATAGCCCACGACGAGCGCGCCCGCGACGATCAGCGCGATCGCAAACGCGAGTGAAAGATCAACCCAACCGGCCAGAAAGATAAAGAGCGGATAGAACAGGAAAAAGCCGATCCCCACCAATGCCGTGTGCTCGTGCGCTACCTGCAAAGCTTCCAACCGGATGATCACCAGCCAGCATCCCAGGAACAGGAGCGTGAGCAGCGGTGCTGCAACTGCCAACTGCATAAAGAACGATCCCAGCTTTTCGACGCGCTGCGCAAACGCCAGCTTGGGCCGCGCCGGCAGCTCGACCTGCACGCTGCGATTGGTGATCGTGTTGATGTAGCGCCAGGTCAACACGGTTTCCTTCGCCCCGTCCTTTCGGGTGGTCGGCGCGAGCGCCGCTTCGGGGATCACAATGTCCTGCGCGCCACGCACCGTCACCTGCAAATCAAAATCTCGCATCCGTTGGGACTGCGGCACGCCATAGGCAAAGCTGCCAACACCTTCGGCGCGATAGCGCACCTCGACCCGGCGTTCCTGTCCCGGCTCGAGCGTGGCCCTCCATTGGATGCTTTGCATCGAATACGTCACGTCGGGCGGCTCGACGCCGTCCACGTTGAACGTCACCTCGGAAAGCACCGCCGCCGTCTGCGGAAAAGGAAAGTTGAGCGTGATGGTGCTCGCCTTTTGCGCGTCGGGATTGGCGATCACATAGGCCCCGACAAAACGCAGATCGTAAGCGGTGACTGTCGCGCCATCCTTTTCCTTGTAGCGCACGTCTATATCCGCTGTGATGTGGCTTTCGCGCGCCCCAAAGGCAATGGGCTTGGGAGCCACGACTTTGTCGCCAACGACCGTTGAGGACGGACTGTAATTCAGTTCCGGCGCAAGTTGGTTCACCCGGAGACGGGCATTATCGGCCAGCCATGCCCGCTGTTCAACCGTGTACACTTGACGAGGCATTTGCGCCGTCAATCCGATCAATCCGGCCATCATCCCTAAAAGGATCAGGATGAGGATAGCCACCAGGCAACCCAATCGGGATGAACGAATAACACGAGTCTTCATCGAGACACCTCCGGTCTGTTTTGCTTCGAGTCTACCGGAGGCGTGTGTCAGAAATGTGGCAAAGCGAGGACAAGTTTGGTCTTGTAGTCGAATGGTCAAATTGTCCGACTATGAGACTCGGTAGATCCAATTTTAGTGTTTGTAGTGACGGCTTCAGCCGTCTGAAAACCGCTAAAGCGGTTACTACGAGCCAAATTTTGGATCTACTGAGACTATTCGATGGGCAGCGTAAAGCGGACGGTAGTGCCTTGACCAGGGAAGCTTTCGAGTGTGATGCGCCCGCCGTGCGTGACGACGAGCGTCTCAGCGATAGAGAGTCCCAACCCCGCGCCCACGTCGCCCTGGCGCGCGCGGGATTTATCGCCGCGATAGAACCGCTCGAACACACGCGATTGCTCTTCGGCGGGGACGCCGGGGCCATGATCGTGCACTGACACGGTGACGCTATCGGGTGAGGGCGACACTTGGACGGTCACTGTCTCGCCGGGCGGTGAGTAACGGATCGCGTTGTCGAGCAGATTGACCAGCACCTGGCAGATGCGGTCAGCGTCCGCATAGATGTTGACCGACGGCCCATTCACGGTCAGCAAGACATTTTGAACAGCCGCCTGCGCGGCCAGGCCCTCGGCGCACGAGCGCGCGAGATCGGTGAGGTCGAACCGTTCGCGGCGCAGCACCAGCGCCTGCGCATCTGCGCGCGAAAGTGTGAGCAGATCGTTGACTAACCGGATCAGCCGGTCGGTTTCGTTTTCGATAGAAGCCAGGAAGCGATCGCGGGCCTCGAGATCGTCCACCGCGCCATCTTGGAGCGTCTCGACCAAGCCCTTGATCGCCGTGAGCGGCGTCCGCAACTCGTGGCTGACGTTGGTGACGAGATCGGTGCGCGCCTGGAGCATCCGCTGCATGTCGCCGCTCATCGAGCGGAACGCACGCGCCAGCTCGCCCAATTCGCCCGGCGCGCGAGTATCCACTGGACATACAAAGTTGCCTTTGGCCAACTGCTCCGCCGCCTGCGTCAATTCACGGACCGGGCGGGCAATCGCGCGCGCCAATACCAGCCCGACGAGCGCCGAAAGTGCGAGGGACACGCCCGCAGCGACGATCAGCCGGGCGCGCAAATCGGCCAGTACCGCCGTCACGTCGTTGAGCGACTGGCTCAACGCGACCGCGCCGACGACGCGGCCCTCTTTGCGGAGCGGCACAGCCACCGTCATCGCGCCGCCTTGCGTTTGAGCGCGTTCCTGTCCGCGCAGCGCGGCAGCCACTGTTGGGTCGCCGCTCAGATCGCGTCCCATCTCGCTCCCATGACTATCGGCCTGCACAACTCCGCGCTCGTCTGTCACGCGAATGCGCATTTGCAATCCTGCGTTCAACCGGATAGAAGAGTCGCTCAGCGCAGAATACTCGCGCTCAAAGTCTGAAATGCGCTCTGCGGCCAACCGGTTGAACAGTTGCTGCTGGAGCAGGTTCGAGGCAGGCGGCAGGATCGTCTGCATGATGTTGGTCAACGTGAGGCCCTGCGACGCAGACAACGCCTGCGCCGTCAGCCGCGCCTGGATCGTCAGGCTTTGCTCCGTCGCTTGCAGGAAATAGCCTTGCACAAGCGAAAGCAGCACAAAGCTCAACAGCGCCATCGCTATCGCAATGACAATCAAATGGCTCAAGATGAGGCGTGTGACTAATCGGCCCAATGTGTTCACCCGCCGGGAACGTTCTTGGACGAATGACCAAAGACGAAAGACGAATTGTGCGCTTTCGTCCTTCGTCGTTCATCATTCGTCATTCAACCTGTATCCCGCATCGCGCACGGTGACGATCACCTCAGCTTCGGAAGCGACCTCGCGCAGGCGCGCCCGCAATCGCTTGACGGCGGAATCCACCGTGCGCGTGTCGCCGTAATAATCATAGCCCCATACCTGGTCAAGCAGTTCTTCGCGCGAAAACACGCGACCGGGGCTGGTCATCAGCACACGCAGCAGCTCGAACTGGATCGAGGTCAGCTCAAACGGCGTCGAGCGCCACGAGGCCTCGCGCCGGGCGATGTCCAGTCGCAAGTCACCCACCTGCAAGACCTGCGTGGATTCGGCCGGCCGGGGCTGCGCACGGCGCAACACCGACTTGACCCGCGCCATCAACTCGCGGACGCTGAACGGCTTGACCACGTAATCGTCCGCGCCCAACTCCAGCCCGACGACGCGATCCACCTCTTCGTCCTTGGCGGTGAGCATGATGATCGGCAAATTGCCATCTTTGCGCAGCGTGCGACAAACGTCCAATCCGTCTATACCGGGCAACATCAGGTCGAGGATCACCAGATCGGGCTGCTCGGCGCGAGCCAGGCGCAGCGCCGTCTCGCCATCGCGCGCGACGATGGGGTGGTGACCGGCCTTGACCAGGTTGTAGGTCAGCACATCCACGATGGCTTGTTCGTCGTCCACGACCAGGATTTTGCTCACCAGCTACCCTTTACTTTACTTCCAATCCCACCAGCAGCACGCGATCGCCCTGGGCACGGTTGTCACGCACCCGCCACCGTACTCCGCCGTCTAACCAGTTGGCGCCCGTCTGAACCCAATACGTACCAGCCGGCGCATCCTTCGATAGGGTCAGGGTATGGCGCTGTACGAACACATCGCCAGGTTTCCAACTTTCGATGGGCACGCCCAACCCATCACCTACCGCTGCTCCACTTCCATCTGGCGCCAGCACATGCGCCATCAACGAAAGCAACTGGTTGGGCACACGGTCCACCCGCCAAATGGTTTCCAGGTGCAGCGTCTCGCCTGGCGTGAGTGTGGACCGATCCAACGTGTAGCCCAGCAGCGTCAGCCCATCCTCAAAGCTCACTGGCAAATCAACGGGCATCACAGTTGCCGCCTGACTCAGTGACATCGTGGATGGTGCAATGCGCACACGCGCACCTGAGCTCTGCTTCTTATCAGGGGCAGGCCAGGCGATATGTCCATCATCTTCATAAATGCGAAAAGGCGGTAAAGAGGCCGTACGTCCATATCGAGAGTACAGACGCGCCGGCTCCAACTTGTTGAGCGTCCACGCCGACAGGTCTTCGGGAACAATCACCCACCCCGGCGATGCTCCACCTGTAGGATAGAGCCAACTCTGCGTACAGTCAAATTCAGCCAGGCGTAAATCGTTCTGGCCGAACCTTTGGGCAATTTGCTCGGCGTCGAGTGGCGCAACAGGCGCGGCGCATTGCGCTACCCAGGTGCGTTTCAGTCGAGGGTGAGTTGCCTGCTCCAGACGTTTCTTGAGGTCAGCCACGAGACTAGCAGAGGCTGGATTTTCTATCAGGTTGCGTAGCTGGTATGGATCGTCAGTCACGTCGTATAGCTCAGCACGGTCTCCTTCGGTCTCGATGTACACATGGCGGCCCGAACGGATGGCCTGGCCGGCGGTAAATACACCCTCCAGGTCTACATAGCCCGACGGAATCGGCCATGCTTCAAAGGTCAATTCGTCTCTCCATTTGCTGACTCCTCGTATGATATGTTTTGCCGAAACAGGGATCCCAGGGATAATGACCCTGCGTTCAGACGCGGTCACGGGGCGGTTCTTGTGTCTCCTTGTTGCGCCGCGAGGCGCTTCTGTCAAAGACTGTTCCCCACG
>DAOTXX010000163.1:0-1592 GCA_034434835.1 Thermoflexales bacterium
CCGCTGCCCTTGGCCGCAGCGAGAAAGGCTTGAAGGATGTGGAGACGGCGCTGTACATCGCCACGATGCCGGAATATCGCTGCCTGATACAGCTTGGCTATCGCAACCCTTATGGGGAATTTGGCCTCGAGCCAATGCTGGTCAAACCCTCTCGCGTTCCAGCATACGCTGATACCGAAATGGAGATGGCAAATCGCTACGGAGTCGAGGTGTGGTGAGGCGAAGACAAGGTGACAAGGGGACAAGGAGACAAGGAGAAAGGGGACAATGAAGTGCAGAGCATTGTGGCTGGCAGTGATTCTGGTTGTCTTGGCGTTGATGCCCGCTTTTTCTGCGTGCAGCCGGCAACCAGATGGCCCGCTCGCCTTCACGCCAGTCACCCCAGCGTACACATCCACACCAACTGAGCCGCCAGTCAGAAAAATCTATCTACCGGCGGTGTTCAAAAACTATAGATTGCGGAGAAAATGAATCCACAAAGATATTTTGTAATGACCCGCTTGCTGGCAGCGTGTGGAGCATTGTTGCTCTTGACGCTCTTGCTCTATGTTGCGGTCGTCGTCGCCGGGCCTTTGCCTGCGTTGGAAACGACCAGCCCGCCGATGCCGCGCATTCCCACTGTGACGCCAGCATTACCAGGCGCAACCCCAACACCATTACCAACACCTGTTTTGATGCGGACCGGAAAAATAACGACCACCACAGTGATTACAAGCACATCGGTTACATCGCCAACACGCAAAGCACAATGGCAGTGGCCGACCCGCAACAGCAAGCTGATACGCAAGTTTTCGATTGAGCATCCGGCCTGGGATATGGGTGGGCAGTTTGGCCTTGCGGTGACAGCAGTTGCTACAGGCACAGTCAAGTTCGCTGGTTGGGACGATAACGGCTACGGCTATCTGGTTATCCTGGATCACGACAACGGCATCCAGACCTGGTACGCGCACTTGCAGTACATCGGGGTCACACCTGGCCAAGTAGTATATCCAGGCGACCAGGTGGGCGTGATGGGGGGCAGCGGGAACACCGAGGGATGGCATCTGCACTTTGAGGTGCGAGAAAACAGTCGAGCAGTTGACCCCGCGCAGTATCTTGTAGGTGAGGGTGTGATGCCGTGAATCATCGGTCAATGTGGTGGATAGTTATTCTGGCGGCGATCATCGTCATTGCTGCGGGTGTAGCAATTCTTCTCATACCACCTGCACCGCCATTGTATTGGCCACAGAGTCCCATCGCCACCTGGACGCCAGCGCCAAGTCCGACTGTCGGTTGGTATGCCACCGTTGAAAGCCAGTTATCCGCCACGCTTGCGCCCACGCCGTGCGCTGCGCGTGCCGACCAAGAGTGCAAATGACGGAGCTGAAGGTTAGTGTGTGCATTGTCAAGTTAAAAATCCGAAATCTAATATGGAGGACAAAATGCTTAGACGTTGGATCATCGTTATCGTTTTGGCCGGCCTGACTGGGATTTTGACGCTGAGTTTTCTGGCAGTGTTGGCGAATCAAAAGGAGGTTGTAGTGGCCTCTCGCCCGATCCCCATTGGGCAAGTGCTGACCCCAAACGATGTGGCGCTCAAAAAAGTCCACGCC
>DAOTXX010000164.1:0-12364 GCA_034434835.1 Thermoflexales bacterium
GAAAAGCCCCACGTTACCGTATCGTGAAAAAAAGCAAGAAACGCGCCCGTTGACGGCCTACTGTTATCTTGTTAAAGTGTGTTGACTATCCCTCGGTTGATCCGAGGTGGTTGTGTTTGTCTAAACTCAAGTGTCAAATTTCGGGTAATAGCCTTGAAAGAATCCGGGCAGACAGATCTAGCCCGTGAGCGGCTGCGTTCTTCAGCCATGAGCCTGCCTCAATGAATGGTGACCAATCCTCGCTCGTCTGTCTGTGCCCCGGTTTCAGCCGGGATGCTTTCGATGCGGTGGGCAGCGATCTCTTGCTCGATCTCGGCACGATGGTCCAGGTAATAACTGATTGCGTCATACACGGCTGCCGCAGAAAGATGGGTGGCAAGGTTAGGGTTGCCATCGTTCGCTCCTGCTGGAATTATACCCATTGGTGTAAACTTTAGCCCCGGAGTGCGGCCTTCAGGCTGCGTTTTATGCAGGCTGAAGCCTGCACTCCAACCTTAAGTTGACGCGCATGGAATTATACCATACCGCTTTGCAGCCGCAGGATGGCAAGCCGTGTACCGTGCCGGGCGCGCCGCTCTCGCTGCTTTTCTAGTTTTCGGATAGGCGCTTATCACGTAACACGATCACCTGAGTACTATTGGCAGATATATGTCATAGGTGTTGATCACTCCCATCTGTCCCCATCGGCTCAAGCTCAGCAGATGCGCCGTCAACACATTGTTGAGCGTGTCCAGCGTCTGCCACTCGCCCGGTCGGACGCCGACTTTTTCCCAGCCCAGGTTGACTGCGCGGTACAACGCCAAAAAGTGCTCGTCGAGCGCGCCAAGGTCGGCATCGGAATAATGGATCGTGAGCGTCACCCCCTGCGTCAGGCTGAGCGGGACGGTGGAGGTGATGTTCATCAGCACCTCCAACTCGAACGTGTCGCCGGCAAAGGCATAATTGGCCAGTGGCGCCGGCACAGTTGAAGTTTCGACCACGCTAAAGACAACTGTCCCGGTTCCGGTCACTGCGTTCGGCGGCAGATGGAGCCAGGTGGCCGTGCCCTGGGCATTTGTATAGACCAGCGTATAGCCGACCGTTGGCCCCACCGATCCCCAGATCACTTGCGCCTCGTCCGCGCCAATGTCAAAGCCAGAGCCAACCGGGCGCGGCTGGCCATCGAAATCTCGAAACACGCCGACAGGCGCGCCGGCATTGAGCGCCGCCGACCAGCGCGTGATGTGATAATCATCCTGGGCCGGGTGGACAAAAGCCGGGTCGCCGCTGAAACTATGCCCGCCATGGTTGATCGGCCCGGTCTGGGAAATGGGATTGCCAAAGAACAAATTATGGTCTTCATAGATCGTACTGTTCGTCCCGCTAATGCCAAAAGTGTGGCTGGCGATGATGGTGTCCAGGATGTTCACCGTACCGGTCGTCACCACCATTGCCGAACCCGAGTTGAGAGCGTTATCGGCCATGGTGACGTGCAAGAGATCAATTTGCCCGCTCGAGTTGAGCGCGACCTCTGAGCTGCCTTGTCCAGCCTGGTTCCGCGCCAGGAGCACATTGACGATGCGGCCATTGCCGTTGCCCGTGTGATACACGCCGCCGCCGTCCAGGCCCGCCTGATTGCCGATAAAGCGCGTGCCTGTGATCGTCAGGTCGGTGGCCGCGTAAAGGCCGCCGCCATTACCCTCCGCCAAATTGCCGAGCACCCGAACCGGGCCGTTGGCCTGCAGCTCGCCCGACGCGAGATAGACGCCTCCGCCGTCAAGGGCGGTGTTATTGCCGATCTGTCCGCCGAGCAGGTCGGCGCGCCCGGCCTCCACATAGACCCCGCCGCCGCTGCTCACCTGCGCTTGATTGTATGCGATGACGCCCGCCGTCTGCGTGAACACAGCCTCGCGGCCCAGGACGTGTACCCCGCCGCCGTTGAACGAGGCGGTATTGCTGACGATGACCCCACCGTTCAGCATGAGCGTGCCTGTCTGGACCATTGCGCCGCCGCCTGCATTAGCCGTGTTGCGCTCGATGCTGCCGCTGGTTTGCCTGAATGACCCTGGCCCGCCGAGATAGACGCCGCCCCCCAGGTTGATCGCTGTATTGCTCATGATCCGGCCACCGCTCAAGGTAGCGTTGCCCCCGACGATAAACAATCCGCCACCGTGAAGCTCGGCGCGGTTATCCACGATTTGCCCGCCGTTCAAAGCGAGGTCGCCGGAGACGACATAGAGGCCGCCACCGTTCTGGTAGGCCTGGTTGTTTGCGATCATTCCCGACCTCTGGGTGAACGATCCGCCGCCCAGGAACAATCCGCCGCCGTCCATTTGAGCAAAATTACCCTCGATCAGACCGTCGTTCAAAGTCGCCTGACCGTTTTGGACATAGAGGCCGCCGCCGGAAAATTCGAGCGCCAGGTTGTAAATGATCTCGCCGCCCCACTGCGTGAACCGGGCAGACGGGCTGGACAGAAACACACCGCCGCCGAACGCAGCATTGTTCCACATCATCTGCCCATCCACCAGCACGGCGCTGCCTTGATCAACGTACACACCGCCGCCGCCGTTACCGGGGCCGACCGAAGTGGTCAAAGCCTCGTTGTACCAGATCACGCCGCCAAGTTGAGTGAACGCTGCGCTGCCTGTCCCGACGTACACCCCGCCGCCGCTGTTGGCCGCGTTAAAGCCAATGTCGCCATCTTCCATCACGACCGCGCCGGACGCAATCCCGATCCCGCCGCCTTGATCCTCTGCGTTGTTGGATTGAATAAAAGTATCACTCAACACCGCGCCACCGCTTTCGACGTATAGCCCGCCGCCGGAGCGAGCGCGGTTGTTCGAGATGCTCACGTTCTGGAAACGCGGCCGGGCGTTATCGCGGATCAGGACGCCGCCGCCGCAATGATCAGGGCACGCGCCGCTCGGGACCAGATCGCCTCCGGTCAAGGTCAGATCAGAGATGAGGACCGAGTCATTGATGCCCGGTCCGGTGACCGTCATCACACGCTGTCCGGCCGTCGCGCTGATGATCGTCGTGCCAGGACCGTATCCCATCAGGTTGACGGGTTTGTAGAGCGTAAAGCTTTCGACGTAGGTGCCCGGCGGGACGACGACCGTGCTGCCGGGCGGAGCCGCATCAATCGCCGACTGGATACTTGAGGCTCCCTCGTCAAAGCCCAGGTCAAAGCCACTTTCGGTGGGGCGGGCTTGACCCTCAAAATCAACGGTCACGCCGGCGTCCCTGCCCACGTTGAGCGCGGCCGAGCCGTAGCCGATGTGGTAATCGTCCATCCACGATGCGAAAAAGACTGGATCGCCCGTGAACGCGTTCGTGCCTGTGACGCCGTCGCCATATGTTGAGTTTTGCCAGAACAGCGTATATTCCGGGGCGACTGCGCCTGTCAATCCGCCGCCATTCCACGCTACAATTGTGTTGACGAGCGGAAGCGTAGAGGCTGCTGCAGCCTCGACGGCCCAGCCACCCAAGTTGTCGGCAAATGTCGTGTGCAACATGCGGCCCTGGGCGGCATCGGTCACATAGATGGCCGACAAGCCATTGTTCTGGGCGACCAGATTGTTGGTCAGCGTGAACGAGGTCAGGCCGGCCAGGTGTAGCCCGCTGCCATAGCCCGGCCCGACCTCGGACGCATTGTTGCGAAGAAACTTGTTGGCTTCCAGCGTCACCGTGCCGGTGGTGACGTACAGGCCGCCTCCCCAGCCCGAGGCGGTGTCGCCAGTGGAGGCGACGTTCTCGGCGATCCAGTTGCGGAGGAGCGCGGCCTGGCTCTCCCACGCAGCCACTCCGCCGCCATAACCGCTGCAGGTTGTGCAGTCGTGCGCGCGGTTGCCCACAATCGCGTTATCGGTCAGCGTGATCTCTTGGCTTTTCCAGATCGAGACGCCACCGCCCAATGCCCCCAGCCCTCCAGAAGTGGGAGCAATGGAGGCTGTATTGCTCAGAACAAGATTTTGCTTTAGCGCCACGCCCCGGCTCTTGAAGACACACAGCCCGCCGCCTTCGCCGTAATCACCCACCGAGGCAGTGTTATTCATGAAAGTCGAGCCGAGCACCTGCCCGGATGCTTCGCTCAGCATCAAGCCGCCGCAGTAGGCCCAGGTAGGGCTGGCGCTGGCAATGTTGCCGATAAAATGATTGTTCTTTAGATTCACGTGCGCGGTAAAGACCGCCATCCCGCCGCCAGCGTCCCAGTCTCCGCCCAGGTAAAACCCGCCCAGCCCGGTCGCGTTGCCGCCTGCCAGGCGCAGCCCCTCGAGCGTGACGCTGATGTTGCCTGCGACATAGACCGCGCGCCCGCGCCCTTGCGCGTCAAGGGTAGTGGGGAAGGCGAGAGGATCAGGCGTGACCCAGTTGGTGACCGTGAAGCCGCCGCGCAGGAGGACAGAGCGAGTGATGTAAGCGACCTGTGTGACGACGCCGCTGGCCGTCACGTCGAGGCGAGGACGCCGATTGACCTCTGAATAGGTGCCCGCGGCGATGCGGATCTCGTCGCCGGGCAAAGCGGCGTCCAGGGCGGATTGCACGGTAGAGTGACACGGCGTGACTGATGGGCCGCAGTTGCCGCCTGGCGCCACGTAGAGCACGCCCGGAGCGGCTGGCGCGGAGAGGCCGGGGCTTGTGTGCAGCATCAGCAGCATGGTAGTCACCGCGGCCAGTGCAAACGCCACCACGATCGTTCCTCGGATCAACCCTGTGGTTTTCATGGCAGACTCCTTTCAAGTTTACGACGAACGCGGAGATAGCGGGGCATCCCTTGAACGGCAA
The DNA here is from genome assembly GCA_034434835.1 of Thermoflexales bacterium. Classification (GTDB taxonomy): domain Bacteria; phylum Chloroflexota; class Anaerolineae; order Fen-1058; family Fen-1058; genus JBGLNJ01. Next base: position 4,768 of record DAOTXX010000164.1, read on the forward strand.
GTGTACACCAAAAATGTTGACCTGCAAAGTAACTACTCAGCCCACCCTTGCGAAGGTTGCAAACGCACTGGGCAACAGAGGTGATTTTGCTGCGTAACTCGCTCGTGCTGGTAACTGTTCAGCCCGCACCCGGCAGGATGATGAATCATCCCGCTGATACTGGAAACTGGCTGAAGCCAGTTGCGACCGGCCTGCTTCAGCAGGCCTGACGTATACTGTCAACGGTCATAAACTTTCACTCCGTCTGCAGGCAATTGGCCGTCGTACACTGTCATTGCGAGAACCTCATGCCCGTACCCCCCTCCAACTCCCCCCGCTTTGCAGGGGGAGAGCAGGCGGGGGAGGGCTGGGGTGGGGGGCACTGGCTCAAAGCTGGCTTTAGCCAGCGCTGCTGTGTAGCCCGCCGAGCCTGCCCTGAGCGAAGCGAAGGGTTCATCGGCGGGCGGGCACGCGCCAACACAAGCGCAAGTTTCTGAGCAGCGCCCGAACCCCCTGACGGGGGCAGGTGGCGCGAAGCAATCTCTTTGGCTCGCTGGAGATTGCTTCGGCCTTCGGCCTCGCAATGACAAAATGAAACTTTATGGCCGCGCCGAGTATAGCAGCCGCGAAATTCATTTCGCGGCGAACAGGCTGAGCAGTTACAAAAAACCTACCCTTGTGAGAGGGGAGGGCTGGGGGGGATGGTGAGGTGGGCAGGCGCCCGCGAAACTTGCCTGCGGGAGGTTTCATCACGGCCTCACCACCAATGGCACAAAGACTTGTGCCACATCGGCCGGGCAGGTGACGGAGCCATAATTCGCTGCACCCAATCCGCCGGTCTCACGCGCCCGGATCACGTAACTATACGTGTTGCCCATCCCGGCCACGCCGCCTGCTCCCGGAAAGCCACAGGTCACCCGGAAGCCAGGCTCGTACATTTCGCCGGGAACGACCATCGTGGTCTGGAAAAAGCCCGAGTGATAGGCGCGCAAGCGTCCATCAATGCTCACCGTCATGCTGATCATGTACTGTGACGAGCTGGCCGTTACGTACAGGTAATTCCATTGGATGTAACACTCACCCGTCCCCGGGACGGGGCGATAGCACGTTGGGGTCGGGCTGTCAATAAAAGAGATGGCAGGAGATTCGATCCCTTCTTGAATTTCCCGGCGCGGCGGCTGTGGCCCCTCCGGGGTCGCCATAGCGACCGGGGCTGCCGGAGACCCCGCTGCCGCTTGAGCGACGATCACGCTCCAGGCAATCGCCAGCCCCGCCAGCGCGAGCAAGCCTGCCGACACGCCGAGCCATTTGCGAGATGTCATGCCAGCCTCCTCGCTGCTTACGGCGTGTAAGGCGGGCAGTAAGCCGTGCCATAGTTGGCTGAACCCAGGCCAGCGCTATCACGGGCCCGGATAGTATAGGCGTAAGCATTTCCCAGTTGCGGATTGCCGCCCGCCCCAGGCGCGCCGCAGGCCACCTTGAAACCGCGCCCAAACATGTTGTAAGGTGCGTACATCGAGGTCTGGAAAAAGCCTTGCATGTGCGCCACCGGGCCGATGGCGTTCAGCACGACAGTCATCGTGATCATGTAGTTTGGGTTGGCATCCACCGCCATGTAATACCAGTTGAGGTAGCAGACGTCCGCTTCCGGGTCAGGCTGGTAACAGGTGGCGCTGGGGGAGTCAATGAAACCGATGGCGGGCTGCTGCGGTGTGTTGCCCTGGGCGGGCGCCGAGACCTCGCGCACGTTCTCGCCTTGTGCTTCTCTGGTCGCCGCTTCTGGCCTGACTGGCTCGCCGGGCCCTTGCCCACGGGCAACCTGGATCAAGCCAAAAGTTGCCACGACCAACAGAAACACCACGATAAGGAAAACGGTAAATCTACGCATCTTGACCTCCTACTCCTTGGCAATTCGTGGGGATGTTGCAGATTCTACCACAGGTTGCCCTATCGTGCTGCGAGCCACAGCTTGCGCCCTGTGATTTGCGACCGGCTGTGATACAATAGGGCATCGCGCGATGCAACGGAGAACTCATGTCTATCATCACTGTCCACGATCTTGTCAAGACCTTTCAGACCAAGCGCAAACAGCCGGGGCTGATGGGCAGCCTGAGGGTTCTTAGTGAGGTCATCATGGAACACTTGCAAGATTCCTCTCTCCTTCCGATGCTATATCTTTCCGGTGCCAGGAGCTGGGAGATGCCTCAATTGCCCAGCCTCAACAAGCTGCCCCCGCGCGCCACGCTCATCCCTTATCCTTCAGCCCGTGCGGCGTTGACGCTGGAGCGCGAGAGGTCATCTTGGTGGATGAACCTGAGCGGTGAATGGCAGTTCAAAATCAAGTCCAGGCCTGACGAGGTCACCTGGGCTGAGCTGGACGCGGATGGTTGGTCGGCCATTGTCGTGCCGGGCAACTGGACGATGCAGGGCTTTGGCCGGCCGCACTATACGAACGTGCAGATGCCCTTCCCGAACGAGCCGCCGCACGTGCCAGAAGAAAATCCCACCGGCATTTATCGTCGCACGTTCACCCTGCCCGAAAGCTGGCAGGGTCGCCGCATCGTCCTCCACTTGGGAGGCTGCGAGGGCGCGCTGTACGTGTACGTCAATCGTCAGCCTGTGGGCCTGAGCAAAGACGCGCGCACGCCGGCCGAGTTCGACGTGACCGATCTCGTCAAGTTTGGTGAGGCCAATGAACTCGTCGCCGTCGTCGTGCAGTGGTCGGACGCGAGTTTCATCGAAGACCAGGATCACTGGTGGCAGGCGGGCTTGCAGCGCGAGGTGTACTTGTATGCCACTGGCGTCCCGCATATCCAGGACGTGTTTGCGCGCGGCGACCTGACCGACGACCTGAAGCATGGCATCTTGCGCGTGACGTGCCAGATCGGTTTTGCCGGGGAAACTCACGAGGGCTGCGCCGTCGAGGCGCAACTGTTCGATCCGAGCCAGCGCCCTGTCTTCAAACAGCCGCTGAGCGCCGGATGCAACCCTTTGGCGCAGCCGCGCACGCAGGTTCACCTGGAAGTGCCGGTTCGTGCGCCCAGGCTCTGGTCCGCCGAATCGCCAAACCTCTATACGCTTGTCGTGACCCTCAAACGCCCTGCTGCTAGAGGGGGGGATGAAGAAAGCACCGCCTGCCACGTTGGCTTTCGCAAGGTCGAAATCCGCGACCGGCAACTGCTCATCAACGGCAAGCGCGTGATGATCAAGGGCGTCAATCGTCACGACCACGACGACACGACCGGCAAAGCGCTCAGCCGCGCCACGATGGAAGCCGACGTCAGGCTGATGAAGCAGTTTAACGTCAACGCCGTGCGCACGTCGCACTATCCCAACGATCCATACTGGCTCGACTTGTGCGACCGCTACGGCCTCTATGTCGTGGACGAAGCCAACATCGAAGCGCACGCTTTCTATCACGAGCTGTGCCATGACCCGCGCTACACCAACGCTTTCCTCGAACGAGTGCGCGCAATGGTTGAGCGCGACAAGAATCATCCTAGCGTCATCTTTTGGTCGCTGGGCAACGAAAGCGGCTATGGTCCCAATCACGACGCAGCGGCGGGCTGGGTGCGCCGCTATGACCATTCGCGCCTTTTACATTACGAAGGCGCGATCAATCGCTATCATGGCGAGAGTTGGACCAGCGGCCATCGCGCGACGGATGTCGTTTGCCCCATGTACCCGCCCATCCAAGACATCATCCAATGGTCGAAGGAGAGCAAGGACTGGCGGCCCATGATCCCGTGCGAATACTCGCACGCGATGGGCAACAGCAACGGGTCGCTGGCCGACTATTGGGCCGCGTTTGAAAAGTATCCGGGCCTGCAGGGCGGTTACATCTGGGAGTGGATCGATCACGGCATCAAACAGACCACGCCAGATGGCAAAACCTACTGGGCCTATGGCGGCGATTTCGGTGACGTTCCTCACGACGCCAACTTTGTCACCGATGGCATCGTGTGGCCGGATCGCACTCCGCACCCGGCGCTGTACGAGTTCAAGCACCTGGTCCAGCCTGTGCGTGTGGAAGCAGTGGACCTGCGGCGTGGCCGGGTGCGTATAGTCAACAAGCACGATTTCGTTAGCCTGGACTGGCTGCGCGGCGAATGGGAGCTTACGGTGGATGGCGTGCGCGTGCAATCGGGCAAATTGCCGCCGCTCAAGATCGAGCCGGGCAAGTCGCTTGAGGTGACGCTCGATCTGACCGACACGACGCCGGGCGAACGGTTCCTCAACTTGCATTTCTATCAGCGCAAGGACACGCTGTGGGCCAAGGCTGGTCACCTGGTCGGTTGGGCGCAGCTCGCACTGCCTCCCATCAAGCGGCGCGCCGCCCGACCTCCCGCCCGGGACGTGGTGATCGCCTGTGAAGATGACAAAGCGATCACGCTGGAAGCCGGCCCGGTGCGCGCAGTGTTCGACAAGGTGACCGGAACGCTGGCCGAGTTTGGCAAAGACAGGAACCTGATCGTGCGCGGACCGTTGTTGAACGTCTGGCGCGCGGCGACCGATAACGATGGCATCAAGCTGCTGATGGACAGGCAGGGCAACAAGCCGTTGGCTCGCTGGCTGGCGGCTGGACTTGACAAGGTGACTCATTCGCTGGCTCGCCTCCGCCTCGTCCGCGTCCAGGGCGCGCCGGTGGTCCAGATCGTCCATCGAGCTTCGGGCCGCAGTCAATGGAATGATTTCGAGCATGTCCATGTCTACACGCTCTTGCCCTCGGGCGATCTGCAAATCGAAAACACGGTGCGACCGGGCAATGGCCTCACCGACATTCCGCGCGTCGGCGTGAGCCTGGTGCTCGTCCCGGGCCTGGAACAGCTCGAATGGTTTGGGCGCGGGCCGTGGGAGAATTATGCGGATCGCAAGGCATCAGCGATGGTCGGGCTGTATCGCAGCACCGTCACCGAACAATACGTGCCGTACATCATGCCGCAGGAGCACGGTCACAAGACCGATGTGCGCTGGCTATCGCTGACGGATGACGCCGGACGCGGCCTGATGGTCTTGGGCAGCCCGACCTTCGAGTTTTCGGCCAGCCATTTCACGGCTGACGATCTGTACCGCGCCCGGCACACGATTGATCTGCAAGCGCGCGACGAGGTGATCCTTAACCTCGATCATCGCCAGCGCGGGCTGGGCACGGCCAGTTGCGGGCCGGACACGTTGGAGCCATATCGCCTGCTCGATTCCGAGTATCACTTTGTGTATCGTTTGCGGGCGCGCTGACCCGCCCAGAGTATACTCGACGCGGACACATTTTGCGCTTGGGGTGTTGGCAGCACCCCGGTCAACGAATAGGAAAAAGTGCCTGCCCGAATGCGGGCGACCGCAAGGCTTGCCCCTACGCATCAACCAGATGGGGCCACACCAATTCCAATACAGGGCACGCGCCATCGAGCAAAGCGGACAAAGAGTGTGAGTGGAATATGCGACGGCTGAAAAGCGAACTGCTTTTCTTGATCGAACTCTGGAAAACCAATCTCGCCTCGGCGATGGAGTATCGCGCCAACTTTATCAGCCAGGTCGTCGGCATGATCCTCAACGATGCGATCTATTTTGTCTTTTGGCTGCTGTTCTTTGATCGCTTCCAGGTCGTGCGCGGCTGGGGCATGAGCGATATGGTGCTGCTGTTCGCCATCATCACCACTGGCTACGGACTGGCGTTTGTGCTGTTCGGCAACGCGATGACGTTGGCCGACCTGATCGCGCAGGGGCGGCTGGACTATTACCTGGCCCTGCCGCGCGATGTGCTGACGCACGTGCTGGCCTCGCGCTCGATCCTTTCCGCGTGGGGCGACCTGACGTTTGGCCTCATCGCGTTCCTGTTCACGGGACGCTTTACGCTGCCGGAAATTGTGCTGTGGCTGTTCGCGTCGCTGTGCTCGGGGGCGGTGCTGGTCAGCTCGTTTTCGATCTTTGGCTGTTTGAGTTTTTGGCTCGGCAATGCGTCGCAGTTGGCGATTCAGGCCAACAACGCGATCCTTACGCTCGCGCTCTACCCACGCGATATCTTTGAAGGCGCCGTGCGCTTTTTGATGCTCACGATCATCCCGGCGGCGTTCGTCGGCGCGATCCCGCTCGACGTGGTGCGGCGCATGGACTGGATGGCGCTGCTGGGCTTGATCGCTTTTGCGATTGGGATCACCCTGTTGATGAGGCTCGTGTTTTACACGGGCTTGCGGCGGTACGAGTCGGGCAGTGCGATTAATGTAAATGTATGAGATGGAGGACGACATGTGTGGACGATTCACGCTGACGATTGACCCGGTCGACTTGCGGGACGCTTTCCCTGGCTTGACGTTCCCCGAGAGCATGGCCCCCCGCTACAACATCGCGCCCTCGCAGCCGGTGGCCGTCGTCGCCAACAACGGCAAAAGCACCGTCGAGTTTTTCAAATGGGGATTGGTGCCGGGCTGGGCACAGGACCCCAGCATCGGCAATCGCATGATCAACGCGCGCGCCGAGTCACTGGCAGAAAAGCCCGCGTTCCGTGCGGCCTATAAACGCCGCCGCTGCCTCATCCTGGCGGATGGCTTTTACGAATGGAAGGCCGTGCCCGGTCAAAAAGGCAAAGCGCCGATGCTGGTCAAGATGAAATCGGGCGAACCGTTCGCGTTTGCCGGGTTGTGGGAAGTCTGGCATCCCGATCAAGAGGACGCGATTCTTTCCTGCACGATCATCACGACGGCGCCCAATGCGCTCCTGGAAAAAATCCACGACCGGATGCCCGTCATCCTCAAGCCTGAGGCGTATCCGCTGTGGCTCGATCCAGGCGAGCAGACACCCGAGGCGCTGAACAAGCTGCTCAAGCCCTATCCGGCGACGCAGATGACGGCGTTCCCCGTTGCACGGCTCGTCAACGATCCCAAGAACGATGCGCCGGAATGTGTGGCGCCGGTCAAGTGAACACGCCAGGGCATGAAAAGTAGCCTGTATGGGCAGCGCGCCGATTGTGATCGTGGATTATAACCCGCAGTGGCCAAGGATGTACGAGGAAGAAAAAGCCCTCATCCTCCAGGCCATCAGCCACGTCATCGCCGACATCGAGCACATCGGCAGCACGGCCATCCCGGGCATGGGCGCCAAGCCGATCATTGACATCATGATCGGCCTGCACCGGCTGGACGATGCGGTCGAGTGCATCCCCCGGCTGGACGCGCTCGGCCACAAGTACCATCCCGAATTCGAGGATCGGGTTCCCGAGCGGCGTTTTTTCCGCAAGGGGCCGGATTGGGCGCGCACGCATCACATCCACATGGTCGAGCGGTCAAGCAAATTCTGGGACGATCACATCATGTTCCGGGACTATATGCGAACGCACGAAGAAGACGCCATGTTGTACCTGCTCTTGAAGAAGGAGCTGGCTGCCCGCTTTGGCTCGAATCGCCAGGGATACACGGACGCCAAAGCCTCGTTTGTTGAAGCGATCCTCGCCAAGGCGCGCGTGATCCTGTGAAAAACCTCCCGTGGGCTGCGAGCCTGCGGGAGGTTAGCAGTTATCACGCTAGCAGCTTTCCGACCTCTGCTACTGTGATACCTGTTCTCTCCACCAACAGTTCATAGACTCAGTAGATCCAAAATTCGTGTTGGTCGCCGGCTCGCCCGCGAG
>DAOTXX010000165.1:0-10835 GCA_034434835.1 Thermoflexales bacterium
TGTGCACTAACCATCCCGCGATGAGGCCTCGTCGCGGTGATCAGGGGGGTGTTGCGTGTTGGCGACCAACTGTGTGAAAGTTTTAAGGTTCGATGGCGGACGAGCCTATTGACTTTTTACCGCAAGTCTTTGAGCAGCGGCACAAGTGAAAGGCCGTCTGCTTGTGGGCGGTCGGGCAAGTTGGCAAGGTCGTATAGTGTTGGGGCAATGTCAATATTTGCCACCAGGCGATCTTCTACATACGGCTTGGGCACGAGCGGCGGGTAACGCAGCGCAAATGGCACGTGGATAGCTTCCTCGTAGAGCTGTGCCTTTCCAGCCAAACGATGCTCGCCCCAAAAGACAGCGTTATCGGAAATATAGATCACCACTGTACTGTTGGCCTTGCCTTGCTGGTCCAATGCAGTCAGCACCCGATCAACCACCTGGTCGAGAGCGTTCAGGCTCTGAAGGTGCTTGAGCCGGGCTTCATCTATCTGTTTGATTTCTCGATCTGTCCAAAGAGGCTGATCTTGCAGCCAATGAGGCTTGTCGGAAACGTCTTGCTCGTTAAAGCTTGGCGGGCGATGCGGGGGCAGGTCCAGGTAAAGCTTTTCATCACCAGGGGCGGGGGTCGAGGGTTGGTGTGGCGCATTCGGGGCGAAGATCAACAGGAATGGCTTGTCCTGCTGAGTGGCTCGCCGCAAAAAGTCAAGTACATAATCACCAAGAATATAGGTGATGTACCCTGGATGTTCGCGCCAGATGCCGTTGATGTTGAGGCGGGGATTAAAGTATACGCTTGCCGACCCATGACCAGCGAACACAGCCCAAAAGTCAAACTCGGGCCGTGGTGCACCATCCCACGAGTTCAAGTATTTACCCACGTTCCCCGTATAATACCCATGCTCGTGAAATCGCTCGACAAACGTTGGCCTTTCCAGCGGATCATAATTGTTATGCACGTCATGGTTGCGGGCACACAGGCCCGTCAGGATACTGGATCGGCTGGGACAGCACAGCGGCGTTGTGACATAGCCATTAGAAAACGTAACCCCCAGATTAAAGATGCGCGCCTTGGTGCGCGGCATATAATCCATTGTGTCATAACGCTGGTCATCGCTGATGATGATCAGGAAATTCGGTTTGTCCACCGGTGCTGGGCTTGGGGTAACGGTCGGCATCACGGTAGGTGTCTTTTCAGGTCCCGCTGTAAGTGTGGCACGGGGCGTGATCATCGGGCTGGGGGGCTTGCAAGTCGAAAGCAATAGATTGGCAAAAAGCCAGAGAAAAACGATGGGCTTGCGCACGAGTGTGACTCCTCCGATGGCAGATTCCAGTCTCCGGAAGCCTGACGCCTGACTGTGTTGAGCAAGTATACCACACGCCACAATGAGTCACAACGCTCAAACTTTGCCAAGGTTCTGAACAGGATGATGAACGCTTTGCTCAGGCTGTGAGCATGATAACACGAGTGAGTGTCAATCGTGTGGCAGCAACAGGGCAAATTGTGTGCTATAATCTGTCTGCGCCTCAGAACAGGAGGGCCAAAATGGTTACGGATGTGATCTCAAAACCAATTTATCGAATCCTCAGCGACCTCACCCAGGAACCGCGAGTGGAAGTTGCCTTGCCATTGGCAGTCAAGGATTTGATCCGACTCAAGCTGAAAGAGACGCGCGAACGCCGCCAAGAGTTTGAAACGCGATACGGTATGGACTGGTCCGCTTTTAAGCAGGCCTGGCAAGAAGGTCGCATCCCCAATGCACACTCGTATGAAGTAGAGCACGATTATTGGGAATGGGAAGCTGTGGTCACGGATGAGGAGCGCCTGCCCAAAATGCTCGAGAGCCTGCCATGACGCTTGCCGAGTTTCAACGTCACATCTTTGACGTGGCGCTGGCCTCGCCCATCTGTGGTATACCCGTTGTCCGTCGCTTGACTGCCACCTCGATCAATCTACGGGTCGAGATCACAACCGGCGGCTTTGTTGACATTTTCTATAACGAAGAGACGCACACGACGGCCTATGCTCTGATCCGTGCTGACCGCCGCGTCTTTGGAGCCGATAACACAGGCGGCTGGCATATTCACCCCTTTGACGATCCGGCTCAGCATACTCCCCTGCCAGGCGGAATGTCGTTTGCCGAATTCGTGAGCAAGATCGAACAATAAAACTCTGAAACTGCTGTGGACCTTTGCCAGCTTCTCTCCCAACTCCGCGCGGACCGCGAATTTATGCGCCGCGTCGCCGCATGGGAGCGACTCGCGCCGCGCCCGGCTCGTACAGCACCTTTCCCCGCATCGCTCGACCGACGGCTGGTCGCTACGCTCCGGGCGCGCGGCATCGTCTCGCTCTACACGCATCAAGCGCAGGCGATCGAAGCCCTGGCGCGCGGCGAGCATGTGGCCGTCGTCACGTCCGCCGCTTCGGGCAAGACGCTGTGCTATAACCTGCCCGTGCTCGATGCGCTCCTGCGCGACCCTGCCACGACTGCCCTGTACCTTTTCCCCACCAAGTCGCTGGCGCAAGACCAGCTCGCCGCACTGCGCGAGTTGACAGACGCGCTTGATGCGAATATCCCCGCGCAGACCTACGACGGCGACACGCCGCGCGACCGCCGCCGGGCCACGCGGAGCGCAGGCGGCATCGTCATCACCAACCCCGACATGCTGCACACCGGCATCCTGCCGCATCACACGCAGTGGGCCGGGCTGTTTCAAAACTTGCGCTTTGTCGTGCTCGACGAGCTGCACACTTATCGCGGCGTGTTCGGCAGCCACCTCGCCAACGTCATCCGCCGCCTCAAGCGCATCGCCGCGTTCTATGGCAGCGCGCCGCAATTCATCTGCTGCTCGGCCACCATCGCCAATCCGCTCGAGCTGGCGCAAAAGCTATTGGATTCCCCCTCCCCCGTCCCTGCGGGACAGGGGAGGCCCGGGGTGGGGGTCACGTTGATTGACGACGACGGCGCGCCGCGCGGCGAAAAGCATTTCATCCTGCTCAACCCCCCGCTGATTGACCCGACGCTGGGCCAACGGCGCAGCTACACACTCGAAGCGCGCGATGTGGCCGCGCGATTTCTTGCCGCTGGCATCCAGACCATCGTCTTTGCCCGCGCCCGACTGACGACCGAAGTTCTCCTCACCTACCTGCGCGATGCGGTCGGGCCGCTCGACATTGACCCGCAGACGATCCGCGGCTATCGAGGCGGATACCTGGCCGAGGAGCGCCGCGAGATCGAGCGCGGGTTGCGCCAGGGCAGCGTGCGCGGCGTCGTGGCGACCAACGCGTTGGAACTGGGCGTGGACATCGGCCAGCTTGGCGCGGCAGTGCTGGCCGGCTACCCCGGCACGATCGCCTCGGCTTGGCAGCAGGCCGGACGCGCCGGACGGCGCAACGACACTTCGGTCGCCGTGATGATTGCCAGCGCGTCGCCGCTCGATCAATATCTTGTCACGCACCCTCGCTACTTTTTTGAGCGCAGCCCGGAGCATGGACTCGTTGCGCCAGATAACCTGGTGATCCTGACCAACCACCTCAAATGTGCCGCATTCGAGCTGCCGTTCGAGGCCGGCGAAGCGTTTGGCAGCGTCGGCCCGGTGGACGAATTACTTGACGTGCTGGCCGAAGAGGGATTGGTTCATCAAAGCGCCAAACACTGGCGCTGGATCGCGGACAGTTACCCGGCGAACAGCATCTCACTTCGCTCTGGCACGGATGATACGATCGCCATTATCAGCAGATGCGAGGGGTCTGTCACGACCATCGGCCAGATGGATCGCCTGTCTGCTCCCATGCTGATTCACGAAGGCGCGATCTATTTGCACGAAGGACAACAGTACCTGGTCGAAAGGCTTGATTGGGAAGCCGGCCAGGCTCTTGTCAAACCGGTGCAGGTGGATTATTACACTGATGCGAGTGTCTCAACTAATGTCCGCGTGCTGAACGAAGCTGCCCATCAAAACCTGGGCGCGACGACACGTAGTCACGGCGAGGTGCTCATCACCACACTCGTCACCGCCTATCGCAAGGTCAAGTTGTACACGCACGAGGTGCTGGGCTGGGGCGAGGTGGTGTTGCCTGAACAAGAAATGCGAACGTCAGCGTATTGGCTCAGTGTGTCTCAGGAGGCAACGGAGAAATTGGTAGCCGAGGGCATCCTGCTTTGGCCGAACGATTATGGCCCCTCGTGGGACAAGGCACGTGAAGCTGCCCGTGCCCGCGATGGCTACCGATGCCGCTCGTGCGGCGCATCGGAACGCGAAGGACGCCAGCACGACGTTCATCACCTGCGCCCATTCCGCGAATTCGGTTACGTGCGCGGCGTGAACGACAACGATCAGATCGCCAACGCGCTCGACAATCTCATCACGCTATGCCCAACGTGTCATCACCGAGCTGAAACAGCGCGCGGCGTGCGAACGTCGCTCGGCGGGTTGGCGCATGCGCTGGGCAACCTGGCGCCACTTTACCTGATGTGCGATCCACGCGATCTCGGCGTCGTCGCGGAACAGCGAGCGTCGTTCTCTGGTCTTCCAACGGCCACGCTTTACGAGCGCGTCCCGGCCGGCATCGGCTTCGCGCCCACGCTTTACGAGCTGCACCCCGAACTCTTGATCGCGGCGCGCGATTTGATCGCGGCCTGCCCCTGCGACGGCGGCTGCCCGGCCTGCATCGGCCCCGGCGCAAGCAGCGTCGAGGCCAAACAGCAAACCCTCAAGCTGTTGAACGTTCTGAGAGGCTAGTCTCCCACCGATGACAACATCAAATCATCTTGTACTGAGCGCGGTCATGGTTCACGCTTTTGTATTTGTCCTCATCCCTGTCAACGAATTGCCTTCGGCGCAACGAACACCTGCACCCACCGCAGGTGCGGTGTAAACGAATGAGCGTGGCCAGCGGGCCTATTCGTTTATTCGTTCAATATTCGTTGACGAGAGAAAAGCGCAATTTGTGCCCTTGTTGGGTATACATTGGCGGGAGGCTGAGCGAAAGTCTCGGCGGTCTGCCACCGCATCGCCAGTTAAAGCAAGCCACCGCCCGAGCGGGGAGCTCCAGGCGGTGGCTGCAGCCAAGGAAAGGAGGAGACTTTTTTAGGGGCACTTGTGCCCATATTCGGTTCTATCTTACCTTAATCTAACCAAAATGCCAAGTGCTCAATGACACATAAAGATAATGATGAATGTCCTAGTGGTCAGACATCCGTGCGGTTTGTACCATTCGGCGAGGTCCTATTGAGCGTCGGTGGGAAATCCGTGCGTCATACTCCGCTTAAAAGTGGACTCCCACCGGGGATGGCGGGAGTCGCAGCCAAGGGAGGAGGTTGCAGGTGAACGCGGTTTGCTACGAAAACTTGAAAGAATCCCACCGCGCTCACCCGCGTTGGCTCAAGATTAGCACTCTTTGTACCTGTACCACAGTGACAGATGACACCCCCGGTATGTGACAAAGGTAACGACACCCTCTGCCACACCGCGTCAAACTAACCGATTGTATACCGGGTTGACAGACCGCGGATTACTGGCAAAGGAACACAAAAAGTGATATGATGCTCTGCCGACATCTCGCACTATATACTCGGTGCGGCCACAAAGTTGTAGGCGCGCCAAAGTGATGGGATACCGTAGGGCGGCTCTCTATAGCCGCCGCAATCGACGGCAGGTTTGGAAACCTGGCTCTACGTGCGCACCCCAGCGGTTTGGCGCGCTAACCAAAGTTTCATTTTGTCATTGCGAGGCCGAAGGCCGAAGCAATCTCCAGTGAGCGAAAGAGATTGCTTCGCGCCACCTGCCTCCGTCAGGGGGTTCGGGCGCTCGCCATGACAGTGCGCGACGGCCAATGGCCTACGGACAGAATGAAAGTTTATGACCGTTGGCAGTATAGTTACAGTGCGGCCATACGAGGAGGCAAGTGATGAGTGATCTGACACCCCACGAACTGCTCGAACTCTATCGGCAAATGGTGCTCATTCGGCGCTTTGAAGAAAAATCCGCCGAACAATACAGCGAAGGCAAGATCGGCGGATTTCTTCATTTATACATTGGGGAGGAAGCTGTCGCCGTCGGCGCGTGCAAGGCGCTGGGCCAAGACGATCACCTGTTGACGGCCTACCGTGATCACGGCTGGGCCATTGCGCGCGGACTCGACCCCAAGCGTGTGATGGCCGAGCTGCTGGGCAAAGCCACCGGCGTCTCTGGCGGCAAAGGCGGTTCGATGCACCTGGCCAGCGCCGAGCGCCACTACTGGGGAGGACATGCCATCGTCGGCGGGCACTTGCCACTGGCGACCGGCGTTGGCCTCGCTCTCCGATACCAAGATGAACCCCACGCCGTGTTGTGCGTCATCGGCGAAGGCTCGACCAACATTGGTTACTTTCACGAGTCCATTAACCTGGCTGCCGTGTGGAAACTGCCCGTCGTCTATCTCGTTGAGAACAATCGTTACGGGATGGGCACGGCGGTGGCGCGCGCCTCGGCCGTCTCGAATGTCTTTGAGCGGGGCTGCGCGTACGACATCGCCAGCAACCAGGTCAACGGGCAAAATGTGCTCCAAGTCTACGAGGCGGTCCGCACCGCATTGGAGCATGCGCGTCAAGAAGGGCCGTACCTGCTCGAAGCCAATACGTATCGTTACTCGGGCCACTCGATGGGCGACCCGGAACGCTACCGCAGCAAAGCCGAAGTCGAACAAGAGCGGCGTATGCACGATCCGATTTACCTGTTTGGCGAACAACTCCAGGCCCAGGGCGTTGCGGACGAAGCGGCTTTGGCCAGGATTCGGCAGATCGTCGAAGACGAGTTGGACGAGATCGTGCAGTTCGCCGAAGACAGCCCGGAGCCAGAGGATGCCGCGCTCTGGGAACACGTCTACGTCAACCCGCCAGCTTACAGGTAGGAGAGAGACATCATGGCACGCATTACTTTTCGCGAGGCGATCAGCCAGGCGCTGAGAGAGGAAATGCAGCGTGACGAACGAGTTTTTATTATGGGCGAAGAAGTCGGCGTATGGGGTGGCACGTACGCCGTCACGCGCGGCTTTCTGGATGAATTTGGCGAAAAGCGCGTCAAGGACACGCCCATCGCCGAAAGCGTCATTGTGGGTGCGGCGACTGGCGCCGCCATGCTCGGACTGCGGCCAGTGGCCGAGATCATGACGATCAACTTTGCCTTCCTCGCGCTCGACCAGATCGTGAATCACGCGGCCAAACTGCATTACATGTTCAACGGCCAGATCAAGGTGCCGCTGGTCATCCGCACAGTCGGCGGCGGCGGGCGGCAACTGGCCGCGACTCACTCGCAAACGCCTGATGTGATCTTTGCCCACTTTCCGGGCCTCAAGGTCGTTGCGCCCGGCACACCTGCCGACGCCAAAGGTCTGCTCAAATCGGCCATTCGTGATGACGATCCGGTGTTCTTTATCGAGCATGCCACGCTGTATTCGGTGCGCGGCGAGGTGCCAGAGGACGAAGATTATCTGGTGCCCATTGGCGTCTCGGACATCAAGCGAGAAGGCAAGGACGTCACGCTCGTTTCGTATTCCAAGATGATCCAGACGACACTGGAAGCGGCAGACAAGCTGGCTCAAGAAGGCATTGACGCCGAAGTGATAGACTTGCGCTCGCTCCGTCCGCTCGATGTCCAGCCCATCCTCGAATCGGTGACCAAGACCAACCGGCTGGTGGTGATCGAGGAAGGCTGGCGCAGCTTTGGCATCGGAGCCGAGATCGCCAGCACGGTCGCCGAGCTGGCGTTCGACCACCTGGATGCTCCCATCCGGCGTGTGGCGCAGGCCGAGGTCCCCCTGCCCTACAACCGGCGATTGGAGCAACTGGCCCTGCCGCAGGTGGACGATGTGATCCGAGCCGCCAAGGATGTGCTGTATCTCAAATGAGGAGAGATTGACATGGCTGAGCTAATCCCCATGCCCAAGTTGGGCTTTGATATGGCCGAAGGCACTTTGGTGGAATGGGCCAAAAAAGTTGGAGAGACCGTCGGTGAAGGTGAGGTCATTGCCGTCATCGAGACAGATAAAGCTAACGTCGAAGTCACATCCTTCAAGGCGGGTGTGCTGCGCCAGATATTGGTCGAAGCCGGGACGGTGGTGCCCGTCGGCCAACCGATCGCCGTCATCGGCACGGCGGATGAACCGATTGACCTGGCCGCGCTGGGCGTGAAGCAAGTCGCCGCACCCCCGGCCAGAAAAGAGGTCAAGGCCGCCCCGGCCCCCGCGCCTGCGCAAGCGCCCGCGGTCGTGCGAGAAGGCCCGGTCATCGCATCGCCTGTGGCGCGGCGCATGGCCGACGAGTTGGGCATTGACCTGCGCCAGGTGACGGGCAGCGGCCCTGAAGGCCGCATCGTCAAGCGCGACATCGAAGAGTATATCAGGCAGCGCGAGGCTGCGCCCGCGCCCCCGCGAGCCGCGCCGCCGATCCCCATACCATCCGTGGTGCCCAGCGGCGAGGAATATCGCGCCGAACCGATCTCGCCCATGCGACAGACCATCGCCCGCCGCATGACCGAAAGCAAGCAGCAAGCGCCGCACTTTTACATCACGGTCGAAGTGGACATGGAAGCCGCGCTGGCGCTGCGCCAGCAACTCAACGCGCTGCTGCCCGAAGGCCAAAGCATCTCGGTCACCGATCTGCTGATCAAAGCTGCGGCGATCGCGCTCAAACAATTCCCCAACGTCAATGCCTCCTTCGCCGGTGACGAGATCCACATCCACGAGCACATCAACATCGGCCTTGCCGTCGCGCGCGAGGTGGGCCTGGTGACGACCGTGCTCAAAGACGCCGACAAAAAGCCGCTGTCACAAATTGCTCAGGAATCGCGCGAGCTGATCGCCCGCGCGCGTGAGGGCCGGATGCGGGCCGAGGAAATGGTCGGCGGCACATTCAACATCAGCAATCTGGGGATGTTTGACGTGGAGCACTTTATTGCCATCATCAGCCCGCCGCAAGCAGCCGTGCTGGCGATTGGCTCCATTCAGCAAGTGCCCGTCGTCAAGAACGGTCAACTGACAGTGGGCACACGGATGAAGGCGACAATTTCCGCCGATCACCGCGTGACCGATGGCGCAGAGGCGGCTCGCTTCTTGCAGGCGTTCAAGGCCGCGCTGGAACAGCCACTACGGTTGACGCTGTAAGCAACGCTCGAATCTATCCAGCAAATGGCGGCAGCATGAGCGCCAAATCCGTCGCTCAGCATGACAACGCGAGTTGCAACGGCAGCTCGCGTTTTTCATGTGCTGTAGAGGCAGGTCTTGCCTCCGACCCAGATTGTTGAGAAGATACTTGATTATGCGGCGAGGTGTTGCGCTTGTGGTTTCGCTCTCGCTCCCTTTCATTTGTATGGGTAGCGGAGTCCATATAGCAGCAGCGCTAACGCACCAAAGAACAAGATGAGAACCACTTCCACGACAAAAATATGGATAGTGTCAATACGGGATCGCCAGGGTTCCTCTGGCACGAATCGTACTGCGATCGGGCCTCCCCTTGTCAATGTTTTGCAAGTCGTTGCGGCAAGCCGCATGGCCTGCTTGTAGAGTTGCGCATTGACGCTGTACTCGTACTCAACTGTGCAACTGCCGATTCCTCCGTACTTGCTCCTCAGGGTATACATCTTGACTACCTTCCCCGATGTCGAACCTGTATAACGGGAATCGGCAAGCAACTGCCAGGCGACAAGGCCCGCGGCGATGCCCCAGATGGACACAGCGCCGATAAGAAAGAATCTCACTCGACATGACACTGGCGTGGGGTTATTGATAGTCTTTCCTCCTGCAGTTGCATGCAGCTCTATCGGAAGTTGGATTGTTCGACTTGGGCCGACGGCCATACACATCCGTTCAAGGTGTTGCACACCTGGCGCGTCAGCAGGAGCGAGGCTGCCGAGACACTAAACAATATGTCCTTCTCTAATACCCAAGCCACCAATCGTAGCGGGCGCGCGGATCCATGAACGTGCCTACATCGCGTATCGCCACGCCAACGCGATTGCTGCGCGCGCGGCCAAGGACTTGGCCCGGTCGCAAGGCCGGCAGCGAATGGCGGCCAGCCGCATTCAAGGTCGTATACAGAGCTAACAAATTCGGATCCGCGCAGACGTTCTCCACGTGAAGCGTATAACCCCAGATGACGTGGTCATCGCGGGTATACTTGAGCGTCAACCGCTCTGACGTAGCATACAGTACCAGCGCCTTGTAACCGTCGCCAATGTCGCCGCCCTGACGATCAGGCAGGCGGACAAATTCCCCTGGACCGGCCGCCAACTCGATCAAGGTCACTTCGGGATCGCCCGGCGGAGAAATGGGGCCGATGCGGCACATGCAATTCCAGTCCCAGCCATACACCTGATAGTTTGCGAGAATGTTTGGCGCGCGCAGCGGGGAGAATAAGCCTGCCAGTTGCGGCGGGGCATCCGTCCAGCTTCCGCCCAAATTGATCAATCCCAAATGATAGTCGTTGGTCGGCGTATAGCTGCGTATGGCCAGGTTGATGTCCGGGTGCTGATGGGCCGGGTACTGGGCTGGCTCCCATTCGTTAACCGTCAGCGAGCCGTAAGTTTCACCGCTGCTCACACTGCACGGGTCTATTTTCAGCACAGCCGGCAAATAAGCTGACGGCGTGAGGGTTGCCATCGGGCCAAGTGATTCGCTGTTCCATTGCCGAACCGGGTCAGTACCGGGCATCCTCGTCGCCTCCAGTGAGCCGGCCGAAGCCATGACGCTCAAACCGGCTGCCAGCACGACCATCGCCGCCAGCATGCAGATTCGCCGCACAGGTGATCCACCCAACACAGTCATCCCTCCTGTCTGATCTGAACAAACGCGCAGAAACAACAAGCGCCGGCCC
>DAOTXX010000166.1:0-3322 GCA_034434835.1 Thermoflexales bacterium
GTCGTGGCATGACCCGGCTCGCGCGTGAACTCGACTTCCAACTGCGCACCCTCGAGGCGCAATCGCTCCTCAATGCCAGCCCAGCGCTGACCGGTCCTGCCGTTGCCCGAGACAGGATTGACGATGACGAACATCTCAGGTCGGGACATACTCCCCCTCTAGTCTGGCCGCCGCCTGGCCTGGTGACTTGAGACAAGACTGTTCCGCAGCCTGCGGATCGCCTCGGCCACACCCTCTGGATAAGCGAAAACGCTCGCTCCGGCTACCAGCAGATTCGCCCCAGCCTTGACGACGCGAGGCGCAGTCCACTCGCCGATGCCGCCATCTACTTCAATATCGCGATCCAGGCCGCGCTCGCTCATCATCTGCCGCACGTGCGTGATCTTGGGCAGAGTGCTTTCGATAAACTCTTGCCCGCCCCAGCCCGGGTTGACTGTCATCACGAGCACCGAGTCTACCTCGGCCAGGATTTCTTCCAGTACCCCCGCTGGCGTCGAGGGGTTGATGGCCACCCCAGCCTGCTTGCCCAACTGGTGAATCTGCTGGACAAGGCGATGCAGGTGCGGCGAGGTTTCTTGATGAACGATGATGACGTCCGCGCCCGCCGAGGCGAACTCGGCCACGTGACGCTCCGGCTCGACGATCATCAGGTGCGCTTCGACCGGCAACGGCGTGGAGCGGCGCACCGCTTCGACCACAAGCGGTCCAAAGGTGATGTTGGGGACGAATCGCCCGTCCATCACGTCCACCTGGATACGATCGGCGCCAGCAGCTTCGGCTTCTCGCACCTGTTCGCCCAGGCGCGTCAGATCCGCCGAGAGGATAGACGGGACGATTTCGATTTTGGGCATGAGGGCCATCTCCGGGCAAAATCGGAAGTTGACGCCCCACAGGAACATCATTCATGACGAGCAATCCGCCAAGGCAATTGGCGCAACGACTCGTCACCCAACTGCCAGTACTCGACATGGGCTAGACTGATTCGGGCGATCTTGCCCATACGAGCTGACTTGGAGTGAAATTCAGGCAGACGAAACAATTCGCGGAGCAGTTGGGGTATTTTGAACTGCTCATCGTTTCGTAAGGGGAAACAAATGATACAATATTTGGCATCTCGCAATCCTTTGCGCCAGAATCCCATATCAATTGTCACAAAAGTGGGCTGGCGCAGTTCACGCAACAAAACATGTACACGCTCGTCCTTGATGACTTGATCAGGGCAAAGATCGCGCAAACGCTGGACCGTAGTCCAACGTGCTATGGGAAGCAGCACCTCCAAATCGAACAGTTGATCATCGAGAATGATCTGACTCACGCCACACCTTTGGCCGCAGCCGCACGGCGTGGTGCATAATGTCTCTGCAATGTCTGAGACGCCAGATGGATCGCCTCTTCAACTGCCGGGCGTGACAACTCGGGCCAGCTTCTAAGCAACTGATCTACCGAATAGCCCTTGGCCAGAAAAATCAAGACTGTATCTACAGGAATTCGCGTACCTCTAAAAGTGATCTGTCCATGACAAATCTCTGGATCGATCACTAGATAATTACCAATCTCAACGCGCGCCATGTCTATCTCTCCTTTGCGTAAAATTGTATCACGAACCATCAGCCACTGCAACAACAAAAAGGCCCCAACATAGTGAATGTTGGGGCCTTGATCTCACAGGCGCTTTACTTGCGTGTCACACGCCGAGACCGGACTGCTTTGCCCACTACAGCCTGAAGCTGGCGCAAGCCTACGCTCACGTCCTCGCCCAGGTGGATGCGGATCGCGCGGCGCTTGCGGCTCTTGAGCGCCTGCAGGTCGCCTACCGCCTGCGCACGGATGAGCGCGCCGAACGTGTACGGCTCGCCGGGGATTTCAACGTCCCTGGCTGTGTCGGCGGTGATCTGGATAAACACGCCGTTGTTCGCGCCGCCCTTGTGCAGTTGCCCGGTCGAATGTAAAAAGCGCGGGCCATAACCCACCGTCGTCGCCACACCGAGCGCGTCACGCAGCTCCCGGCGGATGGCTCGCAGCGCGCGGTCGTGGCCGGGCGTGCGCTGGAGGTACGCCTGAATCGCCACGTAATCGCCGCGTTTGACTTTTTTCAGCAAGCCGGTCAATCCCTCCAGCCATTCGCCCTTTTTGACAAGCGCGCCCCGCTCCGAAAACTTGCGCCGGGCGACGTATTCAACAAGCAACCGCCTGGTGTTGTCCTTGCTCTCAGCGACATTGGGCTGATCGAATGGATCGATCTGCATGAGCGCGCCTGCGGTGGCCGTCGCCATACCCCATCGGAAAAACTCTTGCGCCAGGTCCAGCTTACGATGGACGACCATTCGAATCACCGGAAAGCCGGCCTTTTCCAGCGCCGCCACCCGGCGATCCTGCGCGTCCTCGCCTGCCAGTTTCAAATACACAACATACCTATCTGTTGACATCTGATATTTGGTATTTGATATTTCAACCACTGGCACAATCCCCTGGCCCTCCTTGCCAGTGCTTTCTGCAATGAGTTGCTCGACCCAATAGCCAAAGCTAACCAGCGAAGGCGATGCGATGAATGTCAGCTTGTCACGTCCGGCCCGGGCCAGCTCTCCCATGGCCGCGCCGAGCGCGATCCCGGGGTTTTCGGCCGGCTTGACCTCTGGGCCGCAGGCACGCATCATCTTGACAGCGCTTTCGAGCAACGCTTTGACCTCCACGCCGATGAGCGCGGCCGGCACCAGACCAAAGTGTGTCAACGCGCTGAAGCGACCGCCCACATCCTCCAGGCCATGAAAGACGCGGCGGAAGCCATCGTCGTGCGCCAATTGTTCAAGCGACGTGCCGGGGTCGGTGATGGCGATGAAATGCTGGCCTGCTCTTGTGCCTTGAGCCTGACGCACCCTGTCCGCGAAATACTTGTAAAGCGAGTTGGTCTCGATCGTCCCACCGGACTTGGACGAAACCAGGAACAGCGTCTTGGCCGGGTCAATTTTGCGCGTCACACTTTGAACAGTGGCCGGATCGGTGCTATCCAGCACGACGAGATCGGGATAACCCGGCGCAACGCCGAACACCTGGCGATAGACCTCTGGAGCAAGCGAGCTGCCGCCCATGCCGAGCAGCACCACATGCTCCAAGCCCTGGCGCTTGATCTCGTTGGCTAATTCCGTCAGTTCGTCTACCTTGTCCAACATCGCTTCGGCAGCCGTCAACCAGCCCAGGCGATCCACAATGGCCTTGTGCCGCTCCGGCTCTGGCCTCCACAAACTGGCGTCTTTGGCCCACAATCGCCTGGCAAAATCCTCGCGCTCCAGCGCGGCCAGGGTTTCGTTCACCCGATCGGCCAGCT
>DAOTXX010000167.1:0-71827 GCA_034434835.1 Thermoflexales bacterium
CGTCTCATAGCCTTCAGAAGGGAAAGTCCCTGTCAACGAATGGGACAACGAATAAACGAATGAACGCGTCCGGCGGGCCGATTCGTTTATTCGTTCGATATTCGTTGACAGGAATTGCAGGCTCCTCTAAAAGCCTTGCAAGTTGGTAAACATATACAGTGGGAGATTTGAACCTTGCGAGGGTTTCTGCCGATTGCGTAGCGAACTGGGACTAAACCCTCGCCGGGTTCTCCCTCGAATTATTGAGATGATACAAATCTATTGCTATTTTGTTGGCGAAAAGTCAATCCTTTTGCTGTGCCGTCGTATAAGCTTTTTCAGGAATTGTCACACGTGATCGGACATGTGAAGAGAAAGGGATCATACTCGATGGCTGTTCGCCAACAGTATGGGTGGGTGAACAGGAGTGCTCACGTTTCACGTTTCACGCCTTTGAGGTACAATTGCTCTGGACGAGTTGCAACTACCTGTACTATTTATGCCGACCCTGTAACTACTCAGCCTAGTCTACCGCACATGCTGTCATTGCGAGCCTGCCGAAGGCAGGCGAAGCAATCTCTGTGCTTCGATCGCTGAGATTGCTTCGTCGGCCCGCTTCGCGGGCCTCCTCGCAATGACGGCTGAGTAGTTACCCGACCCTGTGATTTGGAGGTTCCAATGTCTTTTCGAAAAAACACTCGTGCGCTTTTCACCGCGCTGACTATTCTCACCATCGTGACGCTGGCGTGCAGCATCAGCACACCCAAGCCGCAGCCCCAGGCCACCGCCACGCTTGCGCCGACGCCGCCCCCCAAGCTGCCGCCGCTGCCGCCAGTGCTCGTCAATCGTGTGCCGGATCGCGGCGAAGAGCAGCCGGTCACTTCGCCCATCGTGCTGCGGTTCAGCCAGCCGATGGATCGCGCCTCGGTCGAAAGCGCGTTCAAGATTTTGCCGGCCGTCTCGGGAGAACTGCGTTGGGATGACGACAAGACCGTGCGCTTTGTCCCCTCCGGCGAAGGCTTTGCGCGCGACGAGAACTATACGATCAACGTGGGCGAAGGCGCCAAAGCGCAAAACGGCCTGGCGCTGCAATTGCCAGTCAACTTTCGTTTCAAGGCCATCGGCTTTTTGGAAGTGAGCCAGGTCCTGCCGCAAAAAGACACGGTGGATGTCGCGCCCGATTCGGCCATCACGGTCATGTTCAACCGGCCGGTCGTGCCGCTCGTGGCCTTGTCCGATCAGAACAAACTGCCCCAGCCGCTGGCGCTCGACCCGCCCGCCAAGGGGCGCGGCGAGTGGCTCAACACCTCGATCTATGTCTTTCATCCACAAGGCCTCACGCCCGGCGCAACGTACACGGCCAAGATCGAGGCGGGATTGCAGGACGTATCGGGTGCGGTGCTGCAAAAAGACTTTACCTGGAGCTTTAGTGTCCAGCCGCCGCAGGTCGTCAAGACCTTGCCCACCGACCGGCAAAGCATGGTCGGTCTGACCAGTCCGATCAGCGTGACCTTCAACCAGCCGATGAACAAGGCTTCGGCGGAAGGATCGTTTGCGCTGCGCGTGGGCGGACCCAACGGCGAGCGGATCAACGGCACGTTCCAGTGGTACACCAACACCATGGGCTTTCTTCCCTCACGCCGACTCGATCTGGACAAGACCTATTACGCTTCGGTCGGGGCCGGAGCCCAGGCCGCCGTCGGCCAGGCCGGGACGCGCAAGGAATACGCCTGGACGTTCCAGACTGTCCCGGCCCCACGGGTTCTTTCGACCCGACCCGCCGATGGCGCCAAAGACGCGGACCCATACGGCTCGTTCGAGATCGTCTTTTCCGCGCCGATCGATCCGGCGACCGTGATGCGGAACGTGCGCATCAGCCCGGAGCCGAAAGCGACCGACGTGTACACGTACTGGAATCGCTCTGACCGGCGCTTTGTGATCTCGTTCGACCGCAAGCCCTCGACAGATTACGCGATCGTGATCGGCGCGGGCATCAGCGACCCTTACGGCAACACGCTGGGCCGCGAGACGACCGTGCGCTTTGCGACTCGCCCGCTCGAACCCCAGGCGTACCTGAACACGCCGGGCCAGATCGGAACCTACAGCGCGTACACTGATACCAAACTGTTTGCCGTCTATCGCAACATCGCGACGATGGATTTCGAGCTGGCGCGGATGAGCCTGAACGAATTCTGGCAAGTGACCCGGCCGGAGGGTTGGGAAGCCTGGCGAGATTTCAGGCCTGCGCCGGGCGCGGTCATCCGCACCTGGTCGGCCCAGGCGGCTGGAGATGTCGTGCTCAACGAGACGGCGTTCTTCAAAACCTATCTGGCGGAAGACGGCAAAGCGCTTGAGCCTGGCCTGTATTATCTTCAAGTCACCTCGCCCCAGGTGAGCAAACAAGATCAAGGCGGGCCTTCGCGCCACATTCTGATCGTCGGCACGGCCAACGTCACGTTCAAAATGGCCGAGCGCGAGGCGCTGGTCTGGGTGACGGATATGCAATCGGGCCAACCCGTGCCGAACGCCGCCGTCACGCTTTACGATCAGAACTTGCAACCGCTCGGCTCGGGCAAGACGGACAAAGATGGCCTCTTTGCAGTCAAATGGAACAACAGCATGGAGCTGTGGACGACCGCGTATGCCGTCGTGGGCGAACCGGGCGGCGAGGTGTTCGGGCTGGCGATCAATCAGTGGTCGGATGGCATCGGGCCTTGGGATTTTGGGATGGACAGCCGATTCTATTCTGAGCCATACAACGTGTACTTTACGACCGATCGGCCCATCTACCGGCCAGGGCAGACCGTTTTCTTCAAAGCGATCTTGCGCCTGGACGACGATGCACGATACTCGCTTTTCAAAGCGCAAAACAAGCTGCCCGTTCTGGTCACCGATCCGCAAGGCAAAGAGATTTACTCGGATACGTTGACCCTCAACGCCGACATGGCGACTGTGCATGGGCAATTCGAGTTGGACGATCAGGCCGCGCTGGGCTATTACCGCCTCTACACCAAATTGCCCGATCCGACTGGCGCGCGGCGTGGGGTTCAAGAGCGCGAATACGGCATCGGCTTTCTCGTCGCAGCCTACGTGCGTCCCGAGTTCCAGGTCAGCGTGACGACGGACAAGCCCGAGTACTCGCAAGGCGAATCAATCAAAGTGGACGTGGGATCGTCCTACTACTTTGGCGGGCCGGTCGCGGATGCCCAAGTAGACTGGAACGTTGTTTCCAGCCCATACTACTTTGACTACAAGGGCCAGGGCTATTACGACTGGACGGACGCCGACACCTTTTACTCGCGCGGACGATTTGGAGGCGGTCCGATCGCTTCGGGTTCGGGCAAGACGGATTCGACCGGCCATTTCCTCACGCAGGTCAAGGCCGATCTGGGCAAGAACGATTACAGCCAACGCTTTGCCATCGAAGCGACCGTGACCGACGTCAACGACCGCGTCGTCAGCAACCGCACCGAAGCGATCGTGCATCAAGGCGCGTTCTACATCGGCCTGCAGCCGGAGCGGTACGTCGGCAAGGTCGGCGACAAATCCAGCGTCAACATCAAGACGGTGGATTGGCAAAGCAACGACGCAGGCAACGTCAATCTCACCGTCACGTTCTACAAGCGCGATTGGTACAGCGTCCAAGAGCAGACGCGCAGCGGGCCGGTGTGGACGGTGACGTTCAGCGATACCGCCGTCGCCACGCAGACGGTGACGACGGATGCCAGTGGACTTGCCTTGGCTTCCTTCGTGCCCGAAAAAGGCGGCACGTATCGCATCGTGGCCGTCGGTCAGGACCGCCAGGGCAACAAGGTCCGCAGCGGGACATATCTGTGGGTCACGAGTTCCGAGTACGTCTCGTGGCGGCAAGAGAACAATGATCGCATCCAGCTCGTGGCCGACAAACGCAGCTATGCGCCGGGCGAGACGGCCAGCATCCTGATCCCCTCGCCGTTCCAGGGCAGCGTGACGGCGCTCGTCACGGTCGAGCGTGGACGCATCCTTTCCAGGCAGGTCATCACGCTCAAATCCAACTCTGAGCTGCTCAAGCTGCCCATCACGGCGGACATGGCGCCAAACGCTTTCGTCTCTGTCGTGCTGGTCAAGGGTGTGGACAAAACGTCGCCGGTCGCGGCGTTCAAAGTGGGCTATGCCGCGTTCAGCGTTTCGACCGTCCAACAGGAACTCAAGGTGAGCATCAGCACCGACCGCGATCCCAAGACGCAGCACTATTCGCCGCGCGACACGGTGACGTACACGATCCAGGCGACCGACTATAGCGGCAAGCCAGTGCAGGCCGAGCTTTCGCTGGCGGTCGTTGACCTGGCAGTGCTTTCGCTGGCCGATCCGAACGCGCCGCCCATCGTCGAGGGCTTTTACGGCCAGCGCGGCCTGGGTGTGCGGACAGCTTCGACGCTCGTGCTGTCTGTGGATCGGCTCAACGTCAAATTGCAGACGGAGGTCAAAGGCGGCGGCGGCGGGGTGGGCGCCGAAGCGGGCGAGTTTGCGCCGCGTCAGCAGTTCTTTGACACCGCGTACTGGAGCGCGACGACTCGCACCGACGCCAACGGCAAGGCGCAAGTTCAAGTCGTGCTGCCGGATAACCTGACGACGTGGCGCATGACGGCCAAAGCCGTCACCGCGGACACGCTCGTCGGTGAAAGCACGCACGACATCATCAGCACCAAAGACTTGCTGATCCGCCCGGTCACGCCGCGCTTTTTCGTCGTCGGCGACCAGTCCACGGTGGCGGCGGTCGTCCACAACAACACGCCCAAGGCGCTCAACGTGGACGTGCGGCTCGAAGGACAGGGCGTCAACATCACCAGCCCGGCTTCGCAAAAGCTGACCGTGCCGGCGAACGACAAAGTGCGCGTCGAGTGGCAGGTCGAAGCGCAAGACAAGGCTGCCGCCAATCTCGTGTTCTCGGTGAGCGGCGGGGGACTGTCGGATGCAAGCAAGCCGCCCGTCGGCCTGCCGCCCGATCAGCGCATCCCGATCTATCGCTACTCAACGCCCGAAACCGTCGCCACGGCTGGCACGCTCGACCAAGAGGATGAACGGCTCGAAGCTGTCGTGCTGCCTTCCCGGCTCGATACGACTCAGGGCGATCTGACCGTGCGGATCGATCCGTCGCTGGCCGCCGGTATGACAGACGGCCTCGATTGGCTGGAGGACTCGCCGTATGACAGCACCGAGCAGACGGTGAGCCGCTTTTTGCCGAACGTGCTGACCTTCCGCGCGCTCAAGAAGCTGAACCTGACCAGCCCTGAACTCGAAAACCATCTCAAGACGCAGGTGAGCGTTGCGCTTCAACGACTGTATGGCCAGCAACATGCGGATGGCGGCTGGGGCTGGTGGGTGAACGACAAGACCAGTCCGACCGTGACGGCCTGGGCCGCGCTGGGGATGATCAAGGCGAAGGAAGCTGGCTTTGCGGTGGACGCCGGTTCGCTCAAGCGCGCGCTGGATTACCTCGACAAGCAACTGGTTTCGCCCACGACGCTCAAAGATTCAAGCCAAGCGAACATGCAGGCATTCATCTTGTACGTCTCTGCTGAAGGCGGCCGCAACAACCTGAGCCGCGCCGTCGCGCTCTATGATGGCAAGCGCGACCTGCTTGATAACTATGGCAAAGCTTACCTCGCACTGGCTCTGGGCATCTGGCAAAAAGGCGACCGTGCGCGGGTTGACACGCTGCTGTCCGATCTGAACAACACGGCGATCACATCTGCCACTGGCGTCCACTGGGAAGAAAAAACAAATGACTGGTGGAACTGGAACACCAACACGCGCTCGACGGCGATCGTCCTCGACCTGCTGGCGCGCTTTCCCCCTTCCCCCGCAAGCGGGGAAGGGGCCGGGGGTGGGGGCCTTGCGCCCAACGTCGTGCGCTGGCTGATGGTCGCGCGCACCGCCGGTCACTGGGAAACGACGCAAGAGACCGCCTGGGCGCTCATCGCGCTCACCGATTGGATGGAGGCAACCGGCGAGCTGGAAGCCAATTACACGTGGAAGGTGGAACTCAACCTGGCGACGTTGGGCGAAGGTACAGCGAACCGAGACACGATCAAGCAATCTACGACGCTGCGTAAAGAGGTGGCCGCGCTCCTGCGCGATCAGGGCAACGCGCTGTTGATCTCGCGCAGCGCTGGCACCGGGCGGCTGTACTACTCGGCGTACTTGAAGACCTACATCCCGGTCGAAGAGGTGCGGTCGCTTTCGCGCGGGTTGGTCGTCGCGCGGCAATACTTTCGCGCCGACGACCCGTGCTTCAAGGACCCCACGGTCGCGTGCAAGCCGGTCACGTCGGCCAAAGTGGGGGACGTGCTGCAAGTGCGCCTGTCCATCGTCGCGCCGAGCGACCTGTACTATGTCGTCGTCGAAGACCCGTTGCCTGCCGGGACAGAAGCCATAGACACGAGCCTCAAGACGACGACCCAAGTCGGCCAGGCGCCCAAGCTCAGCCGCGTCAACCCGAACGACCCGTTCGGCGGCTATGGCGGCTGGGGCTGGTGGTGGTTCAGCCACACCGAGATGCGCGACGAGAAGGTGGTGCTGTTCGCCACGCGCCTGCCCAAAGGCTCGTACGAGTACACGTACATGATCCGCGCCGGGTTGGCGGGCACGTTCAAGGTGATGCCGTCCGTCGGCAGCGAGATGTATTTCCCCGAAGTGTTCGGGCGGAGTGACGGGATGGTGTTCCAGATCAACAAATGACGAAGGATAGCAAGCCCCCCTGCGCTGCACCTGCCCCCGTCAGAGGGGCGGCGGCTACTCGGAAGCGGGATGCCGAGACTTGCTCTTGACGGCTATGTTGGAACAGCGTAGAATGATGGCGTGTGGAGGTGAATACGATGACTCTGATGATTGAAGCCGAACAAGTCCCACTGAAAGCCACGGTGGATGGTGTCTGGCGAGTGGGTGGGACCCGTGTGACGCTCGATACCGTTGTGGCGGCTTTCAACGATGGTGCAACGGCTGAAGAGATCGTGCATCAGTATCCAGTCTTGCGCCTGGCCGATGTGTACGCTGTGATTGGCTACTATCTGCAACATCGTTCGGAGATCGAAGCTTACCTGCGCGAGCGGCAGCAACAAGCCGAGGCGGTTCGCCGAGAGAACGAGGCTCGGTTCGATTCACGAGGTATCCGCGAGCGTTTACTGGCTCGCCGCGCCGAACAAGTGACGGGCCATGCTCCGACTACTCGCTGACGAAAACTTGAACAATGACATCATCCGCGGCCTGCTGCGCCGGAATCCTGAACTGGACATCGTTCGTGTTCAAGATGTAGCAGGTCTTGCCGGGGCAGATGACCCGGTGTTGCTCGAGTGGGCTGCGCAGTCAGGTCGAATACTCCTCACGCATGATGTCGCCACCATAACGAAATATGCTTACGAACGCATCCGGGCAGGTCAACGGGTGCCAGGGATATTTGAAATCAGCCGTAACGTTTCTGTCGGACAGGCTATTGAGGACATTTTGTTGTTGGTGGAATATAGCTTTGAGGACGAGTGGGAAAACCGGATCCACTATCTGTCAAAATGAGGTTTGCTGAATCGCCAAGCCCCCGGCGTCAAGCTGGGGGCTTTGACTTTTTGTCGGGCGGGGCGTACAATTTGGGCAGTCCAAGGTTTCTGTTTCTTCGCAAGACAACCAGGCGGAACATGCGTGTCACTCGGAAAGAGCGGCCCAATCCATCTTGTCTCGCCAAAGCAGAAACAAGGAATCAATGCCAACCATCCGAAACATTGGCCCTTACAGATTCTTTTTCTATTCAGGCGATTGTGGCGAGCCACCGCACATCCACATCGAGCGCGAAAAGAACAAAGCCAAATTCTGGCTCGACCCTGTCAGGCTTGAATTCAGCAGAGGTTTCGGTCAGACTGAAATCAACAGGATAAGGAGACTGGTCGAGGCAAACAAGGATGTCTTCCTGAGGAGGTGGAATGAATTCTTTGGTGACTGAAATACGAGCAGTCAGTGCGCAACGTGTCACTGTGACCGAAGACGCACTTTGCGTTGATCTTACGGATGGACGCACAGTTTCTGTGCCTCTGGCGTGGTATCCTCGACTTTTACACGGCACACCCAAGGAACGCAACAGATGGCGTCTGATTGGTGAAGGGGAAGGTATCCACTGGCCTGACCTCGACGAAGATATAAGTATTGAAAGT
The DNA here is from genome assembly GCA_034434835.1 of Thermoflexales bacterium. Lineage (GTDB taxonomy): Bacteria > Chloroflexota > Anaerolineae > Fen-1058 > Fen-1058 > JBGLNJ01. The sequence continues at coordinate 8,157 of DAOTXX010000167.1, forward strand.
CTAGTGCTGGGAAGACCTTCTGGTGAAAGCCAGCGTTCGCTAAAGAAATGGCTGGAGCAGCGTGCGACTCGACGCCGAAAGGACTTGAAAGAACACGCGCGCCCGCAAACACACGCCCCCCGGCAACGGCATGCGCGCGGTTCATTGGCAAAGGCAAAGTAGTTTCAGATCATGGCGATTCGCGTTCCCTCGGTGTCTCGAAAAACCATCGCCCAGACGCTGGGTGGGCTTTCCCCCATGTTGCTCATCTCGCTGACGAGCAGCCTGGCGCAAGCGCTGAGCAGCAGCGTGTCGAGTTCGCGCGCGCTCGCTGCTGCACTGCAAGCGGCGGGCCTCCAACGTCTGCGCGGTCTGGGGGCGGCGGCCCCGCGGGTCCGCGCCGCGCTCGACAAGCTCACCTCGCGCCTGCCCCACGTGCGTTTAAACCTTGAAGAGATCGCCGTTCTCTGCGCTGTCCTCGAATACTACATTGGCCTCATCCTGGAACTGCTGAACGAAAAAGATCGTCAGCGTCGCCCTCGCCGACTGGCTCATTCCTCTGTCCGGCGAGGCCAAAACTCGCCTCATGATTTGTTCATCCTCCTGCGCCGCACTCACCGCACCCGCATCGGAGTTCTCCTCCCACCCATCCCATCGGCGCGCTGATCGCGCCATACAATCCCATATCTGCTGCCGACGTGCTTTTGTATCACACGTATTGCGTATTCCGTACTTTCACGCAACACGGACTACGCAACATGCCATACAAGGAGAACTCTGATGAACATCCGACTGATCGAACCCAAAGCGCCAGGCCTCAACGTGTTTGACCAGGCGCTGCTGCCACGTTTAGGCTTGCCGCTGATTGGCCGCATCCTGCACGATGCCGGTCACAACGTTCGCATCTATGTCGAAACCCTGGCACCGGTGGATTGGGCCGACGTTGCCCAGGCTGACCTGGTCGGCTTTTCCACCACCTCGGCGACCGCGCCGGCCGCCTACCAGATGGCAGAACGATGCCGCAGGCTTGGCATTCCCACGATCATGGGCGGATCGCACGTCACCTTTCTGCCCGAAGAGGCGCTCGACTACTGCGACCTGGTCGTGCGCGGCGAAGGCCAGACGGCGATCCTGGAAGTGATTGACGCGCTGCAAGGGAAACGGAGCTATGCCAACATTCTCGGACTCTCGTACCGCGATCGGGCCGGCCTCAAGACCCACAATCCGCCGCGCCCGCACTGCTCGCAAGAAGAGTTTGCGGCGCTGCCTGCGCCTGACCTTGCGCTCACCGTCGGCCACGAGCGCATGACCAACATCCCGATCATGACGCAGTGGGGCTGCCCATTCGACTGCGACTTTTGCGGCGTCATCGAGATGTTTGGACGCAAGGTGCGCGCCCGCAAGATCAAAGACGTGCTCGCCGAATTGGAAACCTATCGAGGCCGAGGCGCAGTGTTTTTCTATGACGACAACTTTGTCGTGAGCAAGGAACGCACCCGTGCGCTCTTGCGCGGCATGATCGAGCGGGGCCTCACACTCTCCTGGTCGGCCCAAATGCGGGCCGAGGTGGTGTACAAGGACAAAGCCACGGGCAAACTCGATCATGAGCTGCTTGGCCTGATGCGCGATTCGGGCTGCCGCATGGTCTATTGCGGCTTCGAGTCGGTGAACCCGGAGACGCTCCAGGCTTACAACAAGCGTCAGGATGTCCAAACGATCCGCGATGCCGTGCGCGCGTTCCACGCCTATGGCATTGGCGTGCATGGCATGTTCGTCCTCGGCTCGGACACGGACGACGTGAGCGTGTTTGACCAAACCGTCCAATTCGCGCGGGAAAACAAGATTGACACGGTGCAGTTCATGATGCTGACGCCGTGTCCCGGCACAGCATTCTACGAACGCATCGTGTCCGAGGGACGCTTGATCTCGCACGACTGGTCGCTCTATGACGGGCACCACTGCGTGATCCAGCCGGCCCGGATGACGCCCTATGAGTTGCAGGTCGGCACGTACAAAGCAATGGCGCAGTTTTACTCGGCGCGCCACTCGCTGCGCCTGCTTGCCGCCAGCCTCACGCGCAACCTGCCCTTCTTGCTGGGGCTGTTCCTGCGCGAGAAAAAGCTTCGCGTGCGGCTCCCCCGCCTGGCGTGGATGTCGCTCGTGCCCTCACGTCGCCTGGACATTCTCAAGATGCTCGGCGAGACCCTCTCGCCAGCCAACTGGCAACGGGTGCAGGATATCCTGATGCTGCCCGTGCTGCGCCTCTATGCGTTGCGACACATCCGGCAGTGGGCGCGGCAGGCTCGTTCGCGAGCGTACCTCCAGTTCTTGCGCCGCCTGCCACCCAGGCCAGGCCGCGCCCCCGGCACCGCGTGACCGAGTTGACCGGCACTTGAAAGTGCCGGTCAATTGTTTTATACTTGCCGCGATGACACTGGCGGAATCCCTCAAGCGTCGAGCGCGTGAGATCGGATTTGACCTGGTCGGCATCGCCGCAGCCGGACCATCGCAATCGCACGCTCGTTACACCCATTGGCTCGCGCGCGGGTACCACGGCAGCATGACTTATCTGGCTCGTCCGGACGCCGTCGCCCGGCGCACAGACGTGCGCGAGCTGCTGCCCCAGGCACGCTCGGTCGTCGCCGTGGGGATGAATTATTGTCATCCCCCATTCTCCCCCCTCCCCCGCTCTGCGGCGGAGGGGCCGGAGGAGGGGATCGTCGCGCGATACGCCTGGGGCGACGATTACCACGAGGTCATTGCCAACAGGCTCAAGCAGTTCGTCGCGTTTATCGAGACAGACATCGGTCATCCAGTGGCGCACAAGATTTGCGTGGACACGAGCGCTGTGTTAGAACGCGAGTGGGCGATGCGCGCGGGGCTGGGCTGGATCGGCAAGAACACAATGCTGATCAACCCTCGCGCCGGGTCGTGGTTCTTGCTGGGCGAGTTGTTGCTGGACCTCGAGCTGGACGATGACCCGCCGTTCACCGCGGATCACTGCGGCACGTGCACTCGCTGCATCGAGGCATGCCCGACGCATTGCATCTTGCCCAATCGCACCGTGGACGCACGCCGCTGCATCTCGTATCTCACCATCGAACTGCGCGGCGAAATCCCGGCCGACTTGCAGCCGTCCCTCGGCGACTGGGCGTTTGGCTGCGACGTATGCCAGGAGGTCTGCCCCTGGAATCGTTTTGCGCGCCCCACCCACGAACCCGCGTGGGCGCCACGCCACGCCAGGCTTGATTTGCAGGAATGTCTGGCGATGACCGATGCGACTTTTCGTGCCCGATTCGCCCACAGCGCCATCCGCCGCGTCAAACGGGAGGGATTGGTGCGCAATGCGACCATCGTCGCTGCCCATCGCAGCCAAAAAACGCCCGCGTTTGACGTTGCGCTTGACAAAGATTTATGATCAGAGTAAACTCTCACCGAACTCTAACTTTTGTGAGGACGAGCATCCCGTTCCCCAAGCCATGCTTCATCTGCCTGGCCGACGATGCGCATGGCACGTCCAAGATCAACCACTTGAATCACGAGCGAAGGAGCTAACGATGGCCAAATCGCGAACTGAGCTAATGGTTGAACGCCTGCGCGATATGCAGGCCAGCACCCCCGATATCGAAGCGTCCGCCGTCGTGAGCGTGGACGGGCTGATCATGGCCTCATCGCTGCCGGCGGGCGTCGAAGAAGATCGCGTCTCTGCCATGTCCGCCGCAATGCTCAGCCTTGGCGAGCGCATCGCCAGCGAGCTGGGACGCGGCCTCCTCGACCAGGTATACATTAGAGGCGAAAACGGTTACGTGCTGCTCACCTCGGTGGGGGAAGAAGCCGTATTGACCGTTCTGGCTCGCGCACAAGCCAAGCTGGGCCTGTTGTTCCTCGACATGCGACGCGCCGCCGAGGAACTGGCCAAGATCGTCTAACCTATCCAGCATCCTTAGGAGGCATGAGCATGGCAGGCCCACTCAGCGGTTACTACTATTCCAACAAAATGGCTCGCGTGATCCTTTTGGCGATGGAAGAGATCATGGGCAAGAATGGCCTGAATGCGATCTTGAACATGGCCAAGTTGCCGCATCTGATTGACAATTACCCGCCGGACAATTTTGACAAGAAATTTGACTTTACCGAAGTGACAGCGTTGAACCAGGCGCTAGAAGAGATGTACGGCCCGCGCGGCGGGCGTGGCCTGGCTCTGCGTGCCGGTCGCGCCGCCTTTGCGCGCGGTCTGCAAGGCTTTGGGGCGCTCGTGGGCGCAAGCGATCTGGCTTTCAAAGTGCTGCCGCTCAGCACCAAGCTCAAGATCGGTATTCCCATGATGGCGGCGGTGTTCAACCAGACCAGCGACCAGGTGGTGCGGGTTGAGGAAAAAGAGGACCACTTTCTTTACCACATTGACCGCTGCCCGGTGTGCTGGGGACGCAAGACCGACAAGCCAGTGTGCTTTATCGCGACGGGCGTGATTCAAGAAGGGGCACGTTGGGTGAGCGGTGGACGCGAGTTTCGGGTGGACGAGATCACTTGCATCGCCATGGGGCAGCCGTCCTGCACTTTTATGATTTATAAGGAACCGATCGGATAGAACCCGCCAAGATTCTGATCCGCCCGGAATATTTCCGGGCGGCTCGGTTTTCAAGCCCCCTGGAAACATTGGAGGAATCATGGCTGAGCAAGCCTGCATCCTGGTGGTCGAAGATGAGCGCGATACAGCCGACATGTTGGCCGCCTATTTTGAATCGCAAGGTTTTGAGGTTCTGCTGGCCGCATGGGGCAAAGACGCACTTCAAGCGACTGCCCAAAAAGTGCCCGACCTGATTCTGCTGGACATTCGCCTGCCCGACATTGACGGCTACGAGGTCTGTCGCCAACTGCGCCAACAGCGACGCACCCAGACCACGCCCATTATCTTTCTGACCGAAAAGCGCGAGCGCATGGACCGTCTGCAGGGCCTGGAACTGGGTGCGGTAGATTACATCACCAAGCCGTTCGACATCCAGGAACTGCGGCTGCGCGTGCGCAACGCGCTGCGGCGCGCCAAGTTTGATACGCTCACCGATCCGGTGACCACGCTGCCAGCCCAGGAGTTGACCCGCGACCGCTTGAGCCGGTTGCTCCAGCAGCGCGAGTGGGTTTTGATGAGCCTCGCCATCGAAGGGCTGGATGCGTTTGCGGAGGCGTATGGCTTTGTCGCACGCGACGATGTCTTGCGCGCCGTCGCGCTGATGCTGATGAGCATCACACAGGAAAGCGGCGGTGACGATCCGTTTGTCGGCCAGACCGAACACGCCGAGTTTGTCATCGTCACGGATTCCAATCACGCGCGCGATGTGCGGGACAAGGTCACCGCCCGGCTTAAGCAATCGGTCGGATACTTTTACCCTCTCAAGGAAAGCGGCGGCTCGCGCCCGGATCTCAAATTCCTGATGGGCACGATCAGCGAGCAGCATGGCTCCTTTGCCGGGCCGGAGGCGCTGATGGCGGCGGTCCGGTCGGCGCGGCGACCCGTGTAACCTGAGCTTGTGGCAACCGCGTGGCCCTCCCTAGCGGGAGGGCCTTTTTGCGCGTCTTGCTCCACTTTGATGGGTCAAGGTATAATCTAGCTCACGGAGAGATCGTGCAAGTCACCGTCGTTGTTCCTACCTACAACGAAGCAGACAACTTGCCTGCGCTGGTCGGCGAGTTGTTCGCTCAACCGCTCCCCGATTTGCGTGTGCTCATTGTAGATGACAACTCGCCGGACGGGACAGGTCAACTCGCCGACGAACTGGCCTCGCGCACCCCGCACCGTATGAGCGTGATGCACCGCACGGGGCCGCGCGGATTGGGCCGCGCTTACGTGGATGGCTTTCGCTGGGCGCTGCAACACGGCGCGGAAGCCATCGTGCAAATGGACGCCGACTTTTCTCATTCGCCGACGGATGTGCCGCGCCTGGTCGCCCAGTTGTCCGATTACGATGTGGCAGTCGGGTCACGCTACGTGACCGGCGGGCGCATTGACGAACACTGGAGTCTGGGGCGCTATGCGCTGAGTTGGTGGGCGAACCTTTACGCGCGCTTCATCCTGGGCCTCAAAACGCAGGATGCAACCGCCGGATTCAAATGCTGGCGTCGCTCGGCGCTGGAGGCAATTGACCTGAGCCGCATCCGCTCGAACGGCTACGTGTTCCAGGTCGAGATGACCTATGTCAGCGAGCGGCTCGGGCTGCACATTCGCGAGGTGCCGATCTATTTTGAGGATCGGCGCATCGGCAAATCCAAAATGACGGTCCCGGTCAAGTTCGAGGCGGCGTGGCGCGTGTTCCAGGTCTGGTGGCGACATCACAATATCCGTCCCCTCCAATGACGAGCGTCGAATGTCGAATGTTGAAGGACCGCTGCGCGGGACGAACCCCCTCCGCTTCGCTACGAGGACAGGCGACGAAGGGCGAAAGACATCCGTCAGCGGTCGTTCGTCCTTCGTCACCTGGTTGATTGTCCTCGGATTCTTTCTCCTGCCGCTGGCGCTGCTCTGGCAGCAGACGCTCGGCGGCAAGACACTGATTCCCGCCGATGTGCTGTTCGGCTTCCAACCCTGGAAATCTGCCGCCGCGCAATTTGGAATCTCTTTTCCCCAAAATCACCTCGTCGCCGATCTCGTCTTGGAGAATTACGCCTGGAAGCGGTTCATCCTCGAATCGCTGCGGCAAGGCGAAATCCCGCTCTGGAATCCCTACACTTTTGCTGGCGAACCGTTCCTGGCGAACGGTCAACACAGCGCGCTGTATCCCTTCAGCCTGATCTTTTACCTGGTGCCTTTGCCACAGGCTTATGGTTGGTTCACCGTGTCGCAATTGTGGCTGGCAGGCGTGTGGATGTATCTGCTTGCGCGCGTGTTGGGATTGCGGCGCGCGTCCGCCGTCATCGCGGGGATTACGTATCAGCTTTCCGCGTTTTTTGTGTTCAGCATCGTGTTCAGCATGATCATCGCGGCGGCGGCATGGCTGCCATTCATCCTGGCGATGGCGGAATTGGTGATCCGCCAGCAGCCTGCGCTCGGCGGGCGGCCCGCGCGCGCGCCATGGGCGATGCTGGGGGCAATGGGGTTGGGGATAGCGATGCTCGCCGGTCACCCAGAGATGATCTATCCCTATACGCTGTTCGTGACGGGGGCGTTTGCGGCCTGGCGGTTGGCGGCAACCTTGCCAAGGTCCATGATTCCGACGGTCGCGTGGCTCGGTGTGATGATCGGGCTGGGACTGGCGCTGGGCGCAGTCCAATTTCTGCCGATGGTAGAAGCGCTCACGCTCAACTTTCGTGAGGGCGCGGCCAGCTTGCGCGAGGTGTTGAGCTGGTCATATCCCTGGCGTCGCATCATCGCGTTCCTCATTCCGAATTTCTTTGGCAACGAATCGCATCACGCCTACCTGGATGTGTTCTCGTGGCAGACGCTGCCGGCCAAAGCTTACAGCGACGGACAATACGTCTGGTGGGACATCAAGCAGTCGGTCGAAGGAGCAGCGTATCTGGGCATTTTGCCGCTCGTGTTGGCCGTGTTGGGAATACTCACCGCGCACCATTCCCTCTCCCACCCCTCTTTTGTGAATAGACTTGTTAAAGCCCCGCCCGCCGATGAATCGGCTGGCTACACAACAACGCCCGATAAATCGGGCTGGGAGAACGTCAGAGACAGCCGCGCGGACTCGCTCGATGACAATCTTGTCTCAAGTTCTGGCCCCCTCACCCAAGTGGAGAGAGGTGATGCATCCCCTTCTCTGCCCAGTAAGGGGACTGGGAGGACACGTTGGCTTCATCATCCCTACGTTCCGTTCTTTGCGATGCTGGCGCTGTTTTCGCTCGCGCTCGTTTTCCCCACCGGGCTGTATGCGGTCATTTATTACCTGCCCGGCCTGAGTCAACTGCATACGCCGTTCCGGTGGGTGTTTCCTTACACGCTCTCGATTGCCATTCTCGCCGGGTTCGGCGCAGATTTCCTGGCGCGGACCAGGCAAGATGCTAACCACCAAGACACCAAGACACAAAGTCTAAAAAAAGATTCTTCGAGTCTTGGTGTCTTGGTGGTAAGAGTAGGCTGGGTTTTGTTTTGGAGTGGGCTGGCGTTTATCGTCGTGCTTCTGCTTTCGCGGTTTACGTTCCCTGCGCAGAGCTTGCGCCTGGCCGATGCTGCTGTCGCTCGATTGGCAAAAGCGGATACCACGTTTGCCGACGGACGGATGTTTTACTCGTACTTGTTCCCGTGGCTGCTCATCTTTGGATTGATGATGATGGCCTCCGGCGCAGTCGTGCGTGTCTCGCGCTGCCCGATTTACCTTCCATTCCAGCACCGCCCCATCTGGGAAGTACTCGCCGTCGCCGTCATCGCGCTCGATCTGTTCGCTTACGGTTACGGCTTCAATCCCGCCGTTGATCCCAAGCCGTTAGACTATCGTCCGCCGGTTTTGGATTTTCTTAAGCAAGACGCCAGTCTGTGGCGTTTCACGACGTACGATCCGCGCGGCCTCAAGACGATGAACATGAACAGCGGCTGGTGGAACGGCCTGCAGGACGTGCGCGGGTACGATTCCATGTTCCCCAAACAATACCTGCGCTACATCCAGACGATTGAAAAGCAGGACGACTATTTGTACAACCGGGTCGGGCCGGTGCGCGACGCGCGCGCGCTGGATAGTCCAATGCTGGACATGCTCAACGTCAAGTACGTCATCACCGAAGACCCAATACCCAATACCAAACTCACGCTTGTCTATGACAACGAGGTCAAGGTCTATCGCAACGAGGCGGTCGCTCCGCGCGCGTTCACGTTGCCCCAATCCTGCACGATCTACACTGATGATGAACTGGCGGCGTTGGGCAAGTACGATCCGCGTCAATATGTTGTAGTATCAGGTATTGGGGATCAGGTATTGAGCGATGTGTCCTGCGCCCTGCGCCATGCCACCATCACCATCTACAAATCGAACGAAGTCTGGATTGATGTGGATGTAAAGGAATCGTCGTGGCTTGTGCTGGGCGATTCATACTTTCCCGGCTGGGTGGCTTTTCGGCGACCTTTAGGTGGAACGGAAGAACAGGAACAAGAGCTGACCATCACACGCGCAAACGGCAATTTCCGCGCGGTGCAGCTTGAGCCAGGGACATGGACAGTACGCTTTCGCTACAGCCCGCTCTGGGTCAAGCTCGGCGCGTTCACCACGTTCATTGCCGCGATGGTGCTCGTGCTGATCGCGGGCGTGTACGTCTGGCGCTACGCTTACCGCGAAAGCGCGGACGATTCAACGGCGCGGCGGGTCGCCAAGAACAGCTTGACCGCCATCGTCCTCAACTTGATGACGCGCGTGCTGGACATGGCTTTTGCGATGCTGATGGCACGCCTGCTGGGGCCGGAGGGCGTGGGGCGATTCTATTTTGCCGTCGTCATTTTGGCCTGGTTCGACACGTTCACGTCGTTTGGCTTGCAGACGCTCCTCACGCGCGAGGTTTCGCGCGATAAATCGCAGGCTAATCGCTACTTGCTCAACACCACCCTGCTGCGCGTGGGCCTGGGCGTCGCGGCCGCCCCCGCGCTGGTGGGGTTCATCGTCATATTCCAAACCGTTTCCGCATCCAAGCTCACGCCAGACGCGATCCTCACGCTCGCGCTGCTGTACGCCAGCCTCCTGCCGCAAAGCCTCTCGACCGGCCTGACCGGCCTGTTTTACGCTTACGAAAAAGCCGAGTACCCGGCCGCCATCACGGTCGTGACCGCGCTCATCAAGATCGCCATCGGCGTGCCGGTATTGGTGTGGACGCGCAGCATCGTCGGCATCGCCGCCGTCTCGGTCGTCGTCAACGCGATCACATTAATCATCCTGGCGACGTTGGCGATGCGCATGTTCTTTGTGCCGCGTTGGGAAAGCGACCGCGCGCTGCAGCGCTCGATGCTGCGCGAATCGTTCCCGCTGATGATCAACAACTTGCTTTCGGCGCTGTTCTTCAAGGTGGACGTGACGCTGCTCAAGCCGCTCAGCGGCAGCCAGGGCGACCGGGTCGTGGGCTGGTACAACCAGGCGTACAAGTGGGTGGACGCGCTCAACGTCATCCCGCAGTATTTCACCTTCGCGCTGTTTCCGGTGCTGGCTCGACAGGCCGCCGAAGACAAGGCTGCCGCGCGCCGTTCGTATCATCTGGCGATCAAGCTGCTGGTCATGCTCGCACTGCCGACGGCGGTGTTGACCACGTTTTTTGCACGCGAACTGACGATGATCATCACCTTTGGCGACCCGCGCTTTCAGCCGGATTCGACCCTCGCGCTGCAACTGATGATCTGGAGCATCCCGTTCGGCTGGATCAACTCGGTGACCAATTACGTTCTCATCGCGCTGGGCCAGCAGCGCAAGCTGACGAATGCGTTCCTGATCGGGCTGGGATTCAACGTCATCGCCAACCTGATTTTCATCCCGCTGTATTCGTACAAGGCCGCCGCCGTCATCACGATCCTGTCCGAGATCGTCGAGGGCAGCGCGTTCTACTGGTACATCCGCAAGAGCATCGGCCCGGTGCCGTGGGTGCGGTCGCTGTGGAAGGTGGGGGGCGCAGGCGCGGCGATGCTGGCGGCAATGTTCCTCGCCTTTCCGATCAGCGCGCCGCTGGCGTTGATCGTGGGAATGATCGTCTATCCCGTCGCGCTCATCGCTTTGTGCGCGTTCGGCCCGGAAGAGCGCGCGGCCCTGGCGCCGGTCATGCCTCGATGGATGCGGAAGGAATAAGACGCGGTCTATGCCTGAAAGGGTTTTCCTCTTTGGCGATGAAAGCGGCACGCTGGTTGATCCGCGCGATCCAACCGTCGCTGCCGCGCTCGTCGTCACGGCTCAACCGGAACTGCTGAGGTTAATCATTCCACGAGCGTGGCGCAAGTACACCCAGCGCAAGGGCAAACGCCATCCGATTGACGAATTCAAATTTCACGAGGTCGAGCAAATTGACCGACGGCGAGTGCTGAGCGCATTATCGCGGACACAAGCCGAGCTGGTTGTGTTGATCGTAGAGAAGGGCGAACAGCAAATTCCTGACACGCCGGGGAATTATGGACTGCTGTGGGCTGAAGTGATCGAAATGTGCCAATCCTACTATCCGCAGTCAGAGATGATCATCACGCTGGATCGGCATTTTTCCAAAGTCGTTCACCAGCAGACCGTATCAGCGATGCTCGTGGAATGGCTGGCGCTCATGCCGAAACCGAATTATGCAGACAGTCAAACCAGTCCTTTGGTGCAGTTAGCCGATTTCGTAGCCGGAGCTTTTCATCGCAAGTACACAAGCAATGACAGCACATTGGCTGACCTGGTGGCAATCCAAGTCGTTGAGCAGCGTATTCTGCGTTGGAGAGACCTGAAGCGCAAGTGGCTTTTGCGACAGAAAACAAAAAATGGTAAAAGCCCAGGGGAGTCACTTTGAAGGCGAACCCTCGGTGAACAGCTCCAGGCTGTCCGACTGCTCCCTGGATTTACTTTTACCATCCGGTGACAATCTTAGCACGGAGCCGCCCAATTGTCAATGGGATCAAAATGAAAGGGGCGCGTCCTTACCCCCTCCAACTCCCCCCCACCCCTCCTAAAGGCGGAAGGATGAAGGCAAGTCCTTCCTACTTCGTCCTTCTCACTTTATCCTTCAGGAGAGGGAAGAGGACGCAAGGGAGGGAGCTGCGCCCCATCCTTGCAAAGGGCTTGACAGCCTCCAGCAACGGGGCTAATATAGTATCCCTCTACAACAATTGCGCTATCTGCGAGATTTTTTGAAGCCACGAATTTCACGAATTGCACTAATTTTGAAACCCCTTCGTGAAATTCGTGTAATTCGTGGCAAAAATTTGGTTGCGGCGAAAGCCGCGCTATGGAAGGGGGTGCAGGAGGTGATGCATGGAAAGAGTTTCTTCTGATTTCCAACAGGCCATCGAGATTGTTGAAGCGCTGCCGCCTGAGGACCAGAGGCTGTTGATTGAAATCATCCGCCAGCGGTTGATCCAATACCGCCGCGCCGAGCTGTTGGCTGAAGTCACTGAAGCGCGTGAAGCTTACCAGCGGGGAGACGTTCGTCGTGGCACGGTCGCTGATCTGATGAAAGAACTGGATGAATGAGAACCCTGATCTGGAGCACAACCTTTGCCCGAGCCTTCAAGCGATTGGCTCGCCGTGATCCAGGATTGAGGGACAGGATCGAGCGCGCACTCGATCAGTTGGCGCAAGACCCATTTCACCCTACCCTGCACAGTCACAAGTTGAAAGGCGAGTGGGCTGGCGCGTGGGCTTGCACGGTGGACTATGACAACCGTATCCTGTTCGAGTTCACCCAAAACCCGGAATTGGGCCAGGAGGAAATCCTGCTGTTAACGGTGGGCACACATGATGAGGTTTACTGAGCCAGAGTTCTGTGTGGATTACGACCAGGAAGCCAACGTGCTCCACATCAGCTTTGAGCACCCGCAAAGGCGACAGAGAGCAAGAAGTGTGATGACAGCGTGCCGTTGCGGTACCTTGGGGTAGACTTGGATTCATGTCAAAACTATCTCAGATTTCACTCGCAGGCATCTTTCCCCCTATCCCGACGCCCTTCAAATCGAACGAGGACCTGGACCTGGACCATTTGCAGTCCAACCTCGAACACTGGAACCAAGAGCCGCTCGGCGGTTACGTCGTAGGCGGATCGAACGGCGAGTTCCCCTTTCTCACGGCCCAGGAGCGCGTCGAGGTGGTGCGCGCGGCGCGGCAGGTCATCCCGCGCGACCGACTGCTCATCGCTGGTTCGGGGATGGAGTCGGCACGCGAGACGATGGACCTGACCCGCCGCATGGCCGAGGCCGGCGCCGACGTCGCCATCGTCGTCACGCCGAATTACTACAAGGCGCGTATGAGCGTGTCCGCGCTGGAGGGGTACTTTCGCCAGGTCGCCGATGCTTCGCCGATCCCGATCATGCTCTACAGCGTCCCGGCGAACACAGGACTGGACCTGCCCGCGCAAGCTGTCATCGCCCTGGCCCAGCATCCCAACATCATCGGCATGAAGGACAGCGGGGGTGACGTGACCAAGATCGGCCTGATGGTGCACGAGACGCGCGGCACGGGCTTTCAGATCGTGGCGGGATCAGCCGGGTTCTTTTTGGGCGCGCTGGCCGTCGGCGCGGTCGGCTGTGTGCCGGCGCTGGGCAACATTGCCGGGAGTAAGCTCGCGCAGTTGCTCCAAGCCTTTCAACGCGGCGACCTGGACACGGCGCGCGCGGTCCAACTCCCGCTCATCGAAGCCAACTATGCCGTGACCTCGCGCTTTGGCGTGCCCGGCCTCAAAGCCGCGATGGACATGGTGGGACATTACGGTGGGCCAGTGCGGTCGCCCTTGATGCCGCTGGCGCGGGATGAGCAAGAGACTCTGCGGCGCATCCTCGTCAAGTCAGGTATTTTGCCAGAGTGATGCGTCAAACGTGAAACGTGAAACGTCAGACGTGCCGTTTTGACGCATGACGTTTGACTCGTGACGTTTGACGGATCACAGTTGACCTGTGCTGGGCCAATTCTCCAACAGCTTCCGATACTCGGGATCGTCATACCGTTCGAGCGAAAACGCCGGCGCATAATGCGGCAACGGGCTGCCCGTGACATGGGCCGCGAGCAGCTCGCCCGCGCCGCACGAAGCCATCATGCCAAAGCCCGAGAACGCGCCGATGACATAGGCCCCCTTCACCGGCAGCGGCCCGATGAGTGGACGATTCTCGCGCGTGCGCGTGTAATAGCCGCCGTCCACCACCGGCCTGGGCATCCGGTCGAAATACGCTCGCAGCGCCGGGATCATCCGCGCCAGGCCGCGCAGCGCAAGTTCGGGATACCAGGGGTCGAATGGCGGCGGAAACGTCGGCGGCGCCGGGTCGGCGTGATAATCCCACATGATGAGGATGATGGGGCTATCGGCCGGGCCTTCCGGGCGAGTGTGTACACCTGAGGGAAAAGTCTGCAACAGCCATTGGGTGTCCGGTGACCGGCTCAGCTCGGCGCGCTCATCATCGTTCCATCGCAACGGCTGCGGGTCGCTCCAAATGAACAGCGGCGCATCACGCGGGACGATGTGTTGATGATCGGCGAACGCTACTTTGGTGTGCAATTCAGTATAGACGGGCAACTCGACGCCCAGCAGCTTGCCCACCGATTGGAGAAACGGCCCTGCGGCGTTGACCACACAGCGCGTGGCGACCGTTTCGCCTGACAGACGCACCCGTTCGACCCGGTTGTTCACCACGTCCACCGCTTCGACACGCGCCGTCATCAATCGGATCCCACGCTCGCGCGCTCGCTCGAGCAGATACGCGCCCATCGTCTGTCCGCTGAACCATCCGCAACGACGAGCGTGGACCACCGCAACGGTCCCTTCCGCCAGGTCAGGGAAATGTTTTCGGATCAGAGTCTGATCGAGCAAGACATCTGCGCCGGTCGGCTGACGCTCAAAGCCGTCCGGGGGCGCGGGGAGATAGCGGATGTGGTCTTCCTGGCCTGGATGCACCCGCACCGGCCCGGCCCCCAGCGAGGCGGCTTCCTCAGCCGCAGCCATAAAAGCCGGGATGCGCGCCGGGTCCGCCGTCGCATAAAGATAGCCGCGCCGGTTGAGTCGGAAGGCATTGTCGGTCTCGCGCGCCAGGTCTTCCAGAAGGTCAATGCTGCGATTCATCAGCGCCACCATCGCATCGCCCGGCCCCGGCCACCAGTTGCGATAGCACTCGGCGGAATTGGCGCTGGTCAGCGAAAGCGGCGGGCGTTCGTCCACCAGCGCCACATCCGTCACGCCGTGCTTGACGGCCAGATGGTATGCGGCGGAAATCCCTGCAATCCCAGCTCCGCAAATGACGACCTCGGCTGTGCGCATTGTCGCCTGCTCCTGATTCAAGATGCTGTTATGGTAGCACACCCCGGCCAAACTTCAAAGGCATTCGACTAGTCCCATCGGACTGCCCAAAATAGTCCCTTGGGCTGATACCCTTGACGCGGCGAATCTATTACACTATAAACGCCGGGCGTGTCACTTGTTCACCACTGTACCAGTCACCCCCTGGAGTACACCTATGAGAACTCGACTTTCGGCAGAAACGGTGCGCGGCGATTTTGTCCAGCAAGTGGAAGACATCAGCGGGCAGGATTTATTGGCGTGTAATCAATGTGGCAAGTGCTCATCGGGCTGCCCGGTCGCGTTTGCGCTTGACCTGCTCCCCAACCAAGTCCTTCGCATGACTCAACTGGGCCTGGAAGACGTTCTTCAGGCCCAAACTATCTGGACGTGCGCCTCGTGCCAGACGTGCGTCAGCCGCTGCCCCAAAGGCGTGGACCTGCCGCGCGTGATGGAAGCGCTGCGCCAGATGGCGATGGAGCGCGGCTTCACGCCGCTGTATGTGGCCGAGTTGAATCCCGAACTGATCGCCGATGCGCCGCAGATGGCGATCATTGGAGGGTTTAGAAAGTTTACGGCGTGAGTTGGCTTGTTCGTCGTGTGGTATCTGCTGCAATGACAAGGTGACACGGTGACAAGGTGACAGGGTGACTGGTCGAAATAGCAGATGTACCACAGAGGGCGATCATTGGGAGGTTTAGGAAGTTTATGGCGTGGTAGACCAATTAGTCGACTGCTTGGTCAAATTGCCAAGTGACTGTTGTTTCAATGTTCGCAAAAATCAAAAAGTCATTACTGGGACCCTTTGTCGAGATACGGATCAGGAGACTTGCTCACCAACTGCAGAGCAAAGATGCTATAACTCGTCTCGATGCCATTATCGCGCTCATGGAGCTCAATAACCCACAGACAGTTGATTTGCTTTTGGCAGCACATGCTGACGAGAAGGATCCCTATAACCGCATGCTTATAGCAAGCTCATTGGCGGGACTGGGGAACCTTGCTACTCTAGAAAGCCTGTTCACAGATATTGTTACGATTGATGCTGAGGGAAAAGTAGATTGGGATTCAGCACCAGGTATCGCTTGGGCCGTGGCGCAACTCGGAGAGTCCGCACTACCCATTTTGGACAAAATGCTTGTACACCAAAACGCCACCGTGCGATGGGTCACTGTGATGGCTCTTGGCGAGATGAAGAGCGAGCGGGCAATAGAATTGCTCAAGCAGGTGCAGCATGATAGCGACGAGTTAGTGCGTGAAGAAGTAGCTTCATACCTGAAGGAGTGGAGTGGAGACCAAGTAACTGATTGACCGATAACTGGAGTCCACATGGGCAACCCTATTTCCCTAGCTGCACATTAGCCACCCAAGGACGCATCGGATAGACATCGGATAAATGGATGCAATCCGTCACATCCGCTTATCCGTTGTGCCGAAGGCAATCCGTTGCGTTGAGTAGCGGAGCAATGAATGGGCATACCTTACTTTCCCGGCTGTACGCTCGCCACCAAAGCCAAAAACTATGACGCCTCCGGCAAAGCCGTTGCGGCGGCGTTGGGGATGCCGCTCGACGAGCTGCCCGACTGGCAGTGCTGCGGCGCGACGTTCCCGCTGGCGACGGACAACACGATGGCGCTCATCGCGCCGACGCGCATCCTCATCCAGGCCGAGCAGACAAAAGCCGATAAACTCACCACGATGTGCGCCATCTGCTTCAACGTGCTCAAGCGCACCGAAGTCACGCTCCGCCAACACCCGGAGCAGCTCGAGCGCATCAACTGGTTCGTCAGCACAGACGACACCAGCGCCGGGCAAACCTACACAGGCAAGGTGCAGGTAACGCACCTGTTGCAGCAGCTCCGCGACGAGTTGGGCTGGAAGGCGCTGAGCGAAAAGGTGACACAGCCGCTCAAAGGACTCAAGGTCGCGCCGTACTATGGCTGCCTGCTCCTGCGCCCCCCGGCCGAGATCGGCCTGGACGATCCCGATCAGCCGACGATCCTGGCCGACTTGATCGGCGCGCTCGGTGCAGAGCCAGTGGATTTTCCGTTCAAGGGCGAATGTTGCGGGAGTTACCTGGCCGTCAACAAGCCCGACGTGCCCTCGGCGCTTTCGGGGACGATTGTCGAGAGCGCGCGCAAGAATGGCGCGCAAGCCATCGTCACGGCGTGCCCGCTGTGTCAATACAATCTCGATGTAAAGCAAAAAGGTTCATCGCACGGCGTGCCGATCCTTTACTTTACGCAACTGCTCGCCGTGGCACTGGGTCTGGGCGACGAAGCGCGCGCGCTCGACGGGCACTATATCAGCCCTGCGCCGCTGTTTGCTCAGTGACAGACGAATGATGAAAGACAAAGGACGCAAGTCATCATTAGTCATGGATTGCGGAATTTGAAATGATCAACAGGGCACTCGTCATCGGCGCTGGCATCGCCGGCATCCAGGCCTCGCTGGATATTGCCAACTCGGGCTACCCGGTCGTGTTGGTGGACCGGCAGCCGTCCATCGGCGGGCACATGGCGCAGCTCTCCGAGACGTTCCCCACGCTTGACTGCTCCCAGTGTATCTTGACGCCGCGCACGGTCGAGGTCGGGCATCACGAAAATATCCAGCTCTATACCTACAGCGAGATCGCAGACATCCGCGGCGCGCCCGGCGATTTCACTGTCACGATCCGGCAAAAGGCCAAATACGTGAATTGGGATGTTTGCACTGGCTGCGGCGTGTGCCAGGAAAAATGCCCATGGAAAGCGCCCGCCGAGTTCGAGCGCGGAGTGGGCGTCCGCAAAGCAATTTACACCCTCTCGCCGCAGGCCGTGCCGAACAAGCCCGTCGTCAACCCCGATGTGTGTGTGCGGCTGCAATCTATAGCAAAAGGCGAAAAGCCCAAGTGCGGCGCATGTCTCAAGTTCTGCCCGACGAATGCGATCAACTTTGAGCAAGGGCAAGACACGTTCATCGTCGAACACGTCGGCGCGATCATCGTGGCGACCGGCTTTGACCTGTTCCCGCAGACCCGGCTGCCCGAATACGGCGGCGGCAAAATCCCCGACGTGATTGACGCGCTCGCGTTCGAGCGGCTGCTGGCGGCCAGCGGCCCCACGGGGGGCCGCGTCAGGCGACCTTCCGATGGCCGAGAGCCACGCCAAGTCGTGTTTGTCCAGTGCGCCGGCTCACGCGACCCGGAACACGGCGTGCCATACTGCTCCAAGATTTGCTGCATGTACACGGCCAAGCAGGCGATCCTCTACAAGCATCGCGTGCATCACGGCCAGCCGTATGTGTTTTACATTGACATCCGCGCGGGCGGCAAAGGGTACGAGGAATTTATCAACCGCGCGCAAGAGGACGAAGGTGTGGTCTACCTGCGGGGCAAGGTCAGCAAGATTTACCGCGAGGGCGACAAGGTGATGGTGTGGGGCAGCGACACACTGTCCGGTCGCAAGGTCGAGATCGCGGCGGATTTGGTCGTGCTTTCCGTTGCGGCGATCCCGGCGTTCTCGAACAACGGTCAACGCATCCCGGGGATCGATTTATCGCTGGATGAGAATGGATTCTATCAACCCGGCGATTCGGAGCTTGCGCCGGTCGAAAGCAACTTGCCCGGCGTGTTCCTGGCCGGGGCGGGCATCGGCCCCAAGGACATTCCCGAGACCGTCGCTCAAGCCAGCAGCGCGGCGGCCCAAGTGTTGACGATGTTCCGACGTGGATAGAGTTTCCCTATGACCCACTACAAGTTATTTATCCCCGGCCCTTGCGATGTGGACGATGACGTCCTGGACGCGATGAGCCAGCCTGTCATGCGTCACTATGGCCCGGAATGGCTCGAGGTTTACGACGAGACCCTGGCTTTGCTCCAGCAGGTCTTTCAAACTCGGAACGACCTGTTCATCATCCCTGGCGCCGGGTCGGCTGCCACGGACATGGCCCTGGGCAGCTTGCTGGCGACCGGCCAAAAGGTGATCGTGGGGCACAATGGCTTTTTCGGCGAGCGGCTGGTCGAGATCGCCCAAAGCTATGGCTTGAACGTGGTGCGCTTTAGCGCGCCGTTGGGTCACGCGCTTGCGCCGGACGATCTGCACCGTGCGCTGCGCGAACATCCCGACGCGCCGGTGGTCGCCCTCGTTCACCACGAGACGACGACGACGGTGCTGAACCCGCTGCGCGAACTGGCCGAGCTGACGCGCCAGGCCGGGCGGGTGCTGGTTGTGGACGCCATCTCGACGCTGGGCGGGGTGGATTTGCCGGTGGATGCCTGGGGCATTGACGTGTGCGTGACCGCCTCCAACAAGTGCCTGGCCTGTCCGCCGGGACTGGTGTTCATTTCGGTCAGCCCGCGCGCGTGGGCGCAAATTGATGCAGCCAAGAGCCATGGGCACGGCTGGTATCTCGATCTCAAGGTCTGGCGCGAGTACCGCGCCATGTGGGCTGGCTGGTATCCCTATCCGGTGACGCTGCCGACGAACAACATTTTGGGGCTGCGCGTGAGCCTGCGCAAGATTCTGGCCCAAGGCCTGGAAGCGCAATTTGCCCGGCACACGCGCGCTTGCCAGGCCGTGCGCGCCGGGCTGCGCAACATCGGGTTCGAGATGTTTGTGCCGGACGAGATCGCGTCTCCGATCACCACCGCGATCAAGGCACGGCCCGAGTTTACGATCAGTGAATTGACCCAGTGGTTGGCAAACGAGCATCACCTGTTGATCGGTGGTGGGTTTGGGGAACTGGCGGACAAGGTTTGGCGCGTGGGGCATCTGGGCCGCGCCACAACGCGCGAATACATGATGGAGTTGCTCTTTGCCGTCGAGGAATTTCTGCGCTTCAAGGGCCTAGACGTGCCAGTGGGCGCAAGTCTGGTGGGATTGTGAGGTTCAATCTTTGCGTAGGCGCTGAAACTCTTGAATCGTCAGGCCAGCGCCATGGAGAATGCTTTTAAGAGTCTTGCGTTTGAGGATCAGATTGCCGTGAACCGGGATGACGGTTTGACGACGATCGGACTCGCGACGAAGGATATAGTGACTGCCGGTGGTCCGGTCAATGAGAAAGCCCTGCCGCAGCAAAACCTTGAGGACCTCTTTGGCGGTGACAGCAGGAAAGCGCGGACTCATGCAGGCAAGCTCACCGGCAACTCGACCTTGAAGCGTCGGGGCGGCTTTTCTTCAAAGGGCACAGGATCGCCGTGTGCAACGAGACTGGCAATATAGCCTCGGATGGCGTCCTGGATGTTAGCAACGGCTTCAGCGTAGGTTTCGCCCTGAGAAGCGCAACCCGGCAAAGCAGGACACTCGGCAAAGTAACCGCCTTCTTCGGCGGGTTCAATCACGACTGAGAATTTATACTCTTTCATCGCGCACCTCTGAAAGAATTATAGCACAGAAACGGGCGGAAACCGAGCATGAGAAAAATCGGGGTGTTTATCTGTCACTGCGGGATCAACATCGCCGGCACAGTGGACGTGGACAAGATCGCCGGAGACCTCAAGAGCTATCCTGGCGTCGTCTATGCCACGACCTACAAGTACACCTGCTCCGACCCCGGCCAGCAGATCATCAAAGACGCGATCCGCGAGTACGGGTTGGATGGAGTGGTCGTTGCGGCGTGCTCGCCCGCGATGCACGAGACGACCTTTCGGCGCACGGCGGCCGCGGCCGGCATGAACCCGTACCTGCTCGAGTGCGCCAACATTCGCGAGCAGTGCTCGTGGGTTCACCAGAACGATAAGGGACGCGCAACCGAAAAGGCGCTCTATACGATCCAATCCATGGTGGAAAAGGTCAAGCGCAACGAGGCGCTCGACCCGCTCAGCCTGCCGCTCACAAAAAA
Source organism: Thermoflexales bacterium (assembly GCA_034434835.1). Lineage (GTDB taxonomy): Bacteria > Chloroflexota > Anaerolineae > Fen-1058 > Fen-1058 > JBGLNJ01. Next base: position 28,857 of record DAOTXX010000167.1, read on the forward strand.
GGCCCTGGTCATCGGCGGCGGCATCGCCGGCCTCACCGCTGCGCTCGGCATTGCGGACGCAGGTTATCCGGTGATCCTGGTCGAAAAGAGCGACCGACTGGGCGGCAGGATGGCCGCTCTCTCCGGCACGTATCTCAACTTTTCCGCCGCGCCGGATCTGCTCACGCGCCGCATCGAGCGTGTGCTCAACCATCCGAACATTCAAGTCATCACGGGCGCTGAGGTTACTCAAGTGGATGGGTACGTGGGCAATTTCAAGACGACCGTTGTGCCAGTAGATAAGGAGACAAGGAGACAGGGAGACAAGGGAAATACCCAATACCCAATACCCAACCCTTTTGACATTGGCGCCATCGTCACTGCAACAGGCTACACGAGTTATCCGCTATCGCGCCTGCCCGAATACGGCGGCGGAACGATCCCCGATGTGATTGATGGACTGGCCTTTGAAGCGATGCTTGCGCCCGGCGCAAAAATTCAGCGACCTTCGGATGGCAAGACGCCGCGCGAGGTCGTGTTCGTTCAATGCGCCGGCTCGCGCGACCCGGAACACGGCGTGCCCTATTGTTCCAAAGTGTGTTGCATGTATGTCGCCAAACAGGCGATGCTGTTCAAAGAGCGCGTGCCGCACGGGCAAGCCTATGTGTTTTATATTGACATTCGCTCGGCGGGCAAAGGGTACGATGAATACGTCCAGCGCGCGATGACGGACGCCCGCGCGCTCTACCTGCGCGGCAAGGTCAGCAGAATTTTCCAGGATGGGAACAAGGTCATCGTGTGGGGCAGCGATACGCTTAGCAATCGCCAGGTGGAAATCGCCGCCGACCTGGTGGTGCTGGCGACGCCGATGGTGGCCGCCGATGGCGCCCAAGAACTGGCGCAGCGATTGCACATCAGCACCGACGCCGATGGCTTTTATAACGAGGCGCATCCCAAGCTCCGCCCGGTCGAAAGTTTGACCGCCGGCGTTTTCCTGGCCGGCGCAGGCCAGGGGCCCAAAGACATTCCCGAAACCGTCTCGCAAGCCGGAGCGGCGGCGGCCAAAGTTTTGCAGCTCTTTAGCCGCGACGAGATGAAGGCCGAGCCAACCATCGCGCAGGTTGTGCCCGAACTGTGCTCGGCGTGCGGATTGTGCGTCCAGGCGTGTCCGTATGGCGCGCGGCAGGTGGACGAGATTTTGCAGGTGGCGACGGTCAACCCGGCGCTGTGCCAGGCGTGCGGCGCATGCGTGGCGGCCTGTCCCAACAAAGCCAGCATCGTTCGCAACTGGACGCCGACGCAGATTTTGTTTATGGCGGACGTTCTCGTGTGACGAAGAGCGAAAAACGAAGAGCGAGTGCCGATTTCGCTCTTCACTCCTCGCTCTTTGCTTGTCGGAGATAACATGATTGACGTGACCTTTCAACAGCGAGTCAACACTCTGGCGCGTGAGACGATTCAACTGTGCTACCATTGCCACAAATGCACGGCTGGCTGCCCGGTGGCACAGGACATGACGCACGGGCCGGACATCATCTTGCGCATGGTGCAGTTGGGCCAAAAGCAAGAGGCATTGACCAGCCCCGACATCTGGCTGTGCGCCGGGTGCGAAACGTGCGGCACGCGCTGCCCGAACGACATTGACATCGCGCATGTCATGGACGCGCTCCGACAAATCGCCGTCGCAGAAGGCATCCGGCCCGCCGTGCCGAACGTCAAGAAATTCCACGACCTTTTCCTCACCGTCGTCGGGCTGACGGGCGAGATGCACGAAGCCGGACTCATGGGCGCCTACGAGCTGCTCTCGGGCGACCTGTTCCGTGACCCGTCCATCATGGGGCTGGCGGCTCAGTTGTTCGTCAAAGGCAAAGTGCCGGTGTTGCCTCGATTGAGCAAGAACCGTGATCGGGTCAAGCGTGTTTTGAAAATGACGAGGTGACAAGGTGATCCAGTTCACCATGTCACCTTGTCACCCCCTCACCTTGTCACCGTGTCAGGATTGAGGTGTGATGATGGAATTCAGTTATTATCCGGGCTGTAGCCTTCACGCAACAGGCCAAGAGTACGACGAGTCCACGCGCGCAGTGTTCAATGCGCTTGGCGTCAAGCTGGTAGAGATCGAAGACTGGGTATGCTGCGGCGCATCGTCGGCGCACTCGGTCAACGCGGAGTTGGCGATCAACTTGCCGGCCATCAACATCGCGCTGGCGCAAGAAGCCAACCACGGCGACCTGCTCGCGCCATGCGCGGCGTGCTTTAATCGCACCAAAGCTGCCGATTACGCGCTGCGCCATGACGAGGCCCGCCGCCAGCAAATCGAAGGGGCGGTGAATTTCAAGTACACGGGCGACGTGCGCGTCCGCAACCCGCTCGACGTGGTCATCCACGACATTGGGCTGGAAGCGATTGCGAGCAAGGTCACCCGCCGGCTGACCGGTCTCAAGGTCGTGAGCTATTATGGCTGCCTGCTCGTTCGCCCACCGCACCTGATGGAGTTCGATGACCCCGAGCATCCCGTCGTGATGAACCAGATTTTGGAAAGGCTCGGCGCGGACGTCAAGGACTGGTCGTACGCGACCGACTGCTGCGGCGGCAGCGCATCGCTGCCGCGCGTGGACATTGCCACGCGGCTGGTGAGCGGCCTGGCCCAGCACGCGCGCGAAGCCGGCGCCGAAGCCATCGTCACCGCCTGCCCGTTGTGCCAGATGAACCTGGAGATGCGGCAGGCCAATCAGCCCCGAGTGCCGATTTTCTATTTCACTGAGCTGATGGGACTGGCGTTCGGGTTACCGGAGAGCAAGAACTGGTGGGGCAAGCACCTCATCTCCACAACGCCGGTGCTGAACGTAGCAGGATTGGTATAGCCTGAACCATTATGCAGCCAAAGGAGGGCCGACATGTTAGAACAACTGGCTACCTATCGTCGCCTGGTCACGCTCACCGATGGGCTGCGGGTGTTGATTCGCCCGCTGACCAAGGCCGACAAAGAACAATTGCTCAAGCTGTTTGCCAACGCGCCGAAAGAAGACCTGGACTATTTTCGCAGCGACGCGAGCGATCCCAAGGTCGTCGCTTCGTGGTGCGATGAGCTGGACTATCGCAAGGTCTTTCCACTCGTCGCCGTCGTCAACGAACAGATCATCGGCGATGCGACGCTGCACATCGGCACCGGGTACAGCCGGCATGTGGGCTGGGTGCGGCTGTACCTCGACCGCGAGTTCCGGCGGCGCGGCGTCGGCGGGCTGATGCTCAGCGGCCTGATTGACATTGCGCGCAAGATCGGCCTGCAGCAGGTCCTGGCCGAAATCGTGATGAACCAGGTGCAAGTCATCAAGGCCTTCCAGAACCTCGGCTTTAAGCACGAGTTCACTTTTCGTGATTATTTCATGACGCCGCAAGGCGAGACGATGGACGTGGCTTTGCTTATCCTGCGGATCGTCGAAAACCCGACGACGTTCTAAATGTCAATGTTCAATGAGCAATTTTCAAATCATCGCTCTCCGCAACGCCTTTTGAAAATTGAAAATTGGATATTGAAAGGCTGTTGCTATGGAAAACAATCTAGCCAACTATCGCAAGATGACGACGTTGCCCACCGGGCTGCACGTGACCGTGCGCCTGCTGACTGCCGCAGACCGCGATGGTCTCCTGGAGTTGTTCACCTGCGTGACCAAAGACGACTTGCAGTATTTCCGCGACGACGTGCGAGACCGCGAGCTGGTGACCAAATGGGCTGAAGACATGGACCTGAAACACGTCATCCCCTTGGTGGCCGAAGTCGGTGGACGATTGGTCGGCGAGGCCGTGCTCTTGCGCGGACGCGGCTACAACCGTCACGTCGCCGAAGTGCGCATCTTTGTCTGCCGCGAGTTTCGCGGGCGCGGCGTGGGCACGGCGCTCATCCAGGGCATTGTGGACGTGGCCAAGCTGGCCGGCCTGCATCATATTTTCACATTGGGTGTCAGTTCCAAGCCGCAGGAAATTCGCGCCTTTGAAAGTTTGGGCTTTCGCACCGAAGGCATCTTGCGTGACCGCTTTATAGACGCGGAAGGCAACACCTACGACATGATCGAGATGGCGCTGCATCTCAAGCGCGAGGCAGGGTTTTGATGCGTCAAACGTCATGCGTCATAAATCCATGACGTTTGACGCTTGACGTTTGACACTTGACGTTTGATACGAGGTTTTGACCATGACAGATATACCGGGCAACGGCAAAGTAGGAGCGGTTCTGGTGGTAGGCGCCGGCATCGGCGGGATGCAGGCCTCGCTCGACCTGGCCGAGTCGGGATTCAAGGTTTACCTTACCGATTCCGGCCCGGCCATCGGCGGGACGATGGCCCAGCTCGACAAGACGTTCCCCACCAACGACTGCGCGATGTGCATCATGTCGCCCAAGCTGGTCGAGACGGGCCGCCACCTCAACATTGACATCCTCACGATGACAGAGGTCGAAAGCATCAGCGGCCAGCCGGGTGATTTCACTGTTCGGCTGCGCCAGCGCGCGCGGTTCGTGGACACCAGCAAATGCACCGGCTGCGGCGACTGCGCAGCGGCGTGTCCCATCATCCGCCCGGACGAATTCAACGCGCTGCTTTCGAATCGCAAGGCGGTGTACAAGCTCTACCCGCAGGCCATCCCGAACGCTTACGCCATCGAAAAGAAGGGCGAAGCGCCGTGCCGCAACGCCTGCCCTATCGAGCAGCGCGCGATGGGTTACGTGGCGCTCATCCGCGAAGGCCGCTTTGCCGATGCCTATCGCACGATCAAGGAAGACAACCCGTTCCCATCGGTGTGCGGGCGCGTGTGCAATCACCGCTGCGAAGACGCCTGCTCACGCAATGACTGTGGCTCGGAACCCGTCAACATCATGCAGCTCAAGCGCTTTGTCACCGATTGGGCGCTGGCGCACCCCGATGAAATTCAAAAGGTGTACGCTTCGGGTGTGCAGCCAGCCCCGGATACGAGCGGCGCAGGCAAAAAGGTCGCCATCGTTGGCAGCGGGCCGGCAGGCATGACCTGCGCCAGCGATTTGATTCGCAAAGGCTACCGCGTCACCGTGTTTGAGGCGCTGCCCAAGCCAGGCGGCATGATGCGCGTGGGCATCCCCGAATATCGCCTGCCCTATGACCTGGTTCAGCGCGAGATTGACGACATCCTGGCGCAGGGCGTCGAGTTGAAGCTGAACCATCGCGTGGACGACATCCCCGCGCTGCTGAATGACTTTGACGCGGTGTTTGTCGCTGTCGGCGCGCACACCGGCATCAAGCTGCCCATTCCAGGCAACGATTTACCACAGACTCACGTGGCGACCGATTTTCTCCGAGCGGTGAGCCTGTCCGAAATCCCAAATCTCAGATCTCAAATTTCAAATCAAAGAGTGTTGGTGTTGGGCGGCGGCAACGTGGCGATTGATGCAGCGATGACGGCGGTGCGGCTCGGCGCGAGTTGGGTGGGCATGACGTGCCTCGAATCACGCGAGAAAATGCCCGCGCACGATTGGGAAGTCCGCGACGCGCAAGAAGAAGGCATCGAGGTCATGCCGGGCCGGACGTTCAAAGAGATCACGAGTGAGAACGGCCACGTCACCGGCGTGCGGACGGTCAATGTGAATTTTCGCGGCTTTATCGAAGGCCGCCCCGACTTTGACGAAATCCCCAATACCGAATCCATCATCCCGTGCGACGTGGTCATCTTTGCCATCGGCCAAAGGCCCGACCTGTCTGCGCTGAACGGCAAGGTCGAGACGGTGCGCCATCGCACGGTCGCTGTGGACCCGGACACGCTGGCGACCAACGTCCCCGGCATTTTTGCGGGTGGCGATGCGGTCACCGGCACGACGTTCGTCGTGGACGCGATCGCGGCCGGGCACCAGGCCGCGCGCTCGATTCACGCGTTTCTCATGCAGAGCCGTCATCCCCATGACGGCCAGGAATGGCGCGTCTGGCCTCCGCAGATTGAGAAACTCGAACGGCTGCCGGAAGCCAAACCGTCGCCGATTCAGTTAGAGCAACTGCTGCAGGTCAAATCCCAAGCGCCGCGCGCGCGCCCGGCCAGGCGTCCTGCGGATGAGCGCAAGCGCGATTTTGCCGAAGTCGAAGCCGCGCTCACCGAAGCTCAGGCCATTGAAGAAGCGAAACGATGCCTAGAGTGCGGAATCTGTTCCGAATGTTTGCAGTGTGTGTTCGCCTGCCGCGCTGGCGCGATCAGTCACGATGACCGAGACAAGATCATCGAACTCAAGGTCGGCGCGGTGATCCTGACGCCCGGTCTCAAGACGGTGCCTGGCAACATCCGGCCCGAGTTTGGCTACGGCGTGTATCCCAACGTCGTCACCAGCATCGAGTTCGAGCGGATGCTCAGCGCCAGCGGCCCGTTCGCGGGCGTGGTTCAACGTCCGTCGGATGGCGCGCATCCGCACAAGATCGCCTTCATCCAATGCGTGGGCAGCCGCGACATCACCTGCGGGCAAGATTACTGCTCATCCGTGTGCTGTATGTACGCGACGAAAGAGGCCCTCATCGCGCGCGAGCACGACGCCAGCATCCACCCGACCATTTTCTACATGGACATCCGCGCCTTTGGCAAAGGCTTTGAGCGATACTATCATCGCGCGGAGGATGAGCAAGGCATCACCTACATCCGCTCGATGGTCTCGGCAGTCAAGCAAGTGCCCCAGACCAAGAACCTGCGTCTGCTCTATACGACGTGGGAGACGGATGGCAACGGCAAGCGGAAAGCCGTCCAGCACGAAGACGAATTCGACCTGGTGGTGCTTTCGGTCGGGCTACAGCCAGCCGATGGCACCCAAGAGCTGGCCGGGCGGCTCGGCGTGCAGCTCAATCGCTTTGGCTTTGCCGAGCAGCTTGCCGATGTGCCGACGTATACCACCCGGCCCGGCATTTTTGTAGCCGGCGCATTCGCCGCGCCCAAAGACATTCCCGAAACCGTCATCGAAGCATCGTGCGCGGCAGCGAACGCCTCGCGCCTGCTGGCCCCAGCGCGCGGGACGCTCACCCGCGCGCGCGAGTACCCACCCGAGCGCGACATCAGTCGCGAGCCGCCGCGCGTGGGCGTGTTCGTCTGTCACTGCGGCATCAACATCGGCGGCGTGGTCAAGGTGCCTGAGGTCGTCGAGTATGTCAAGAATCTGCCCAACGTCGTCTACGCCGAGCACAACCTGTACACTTGCTCGCAGGACACACAGGAGAAAATCAAACAACAAGTGCAGGAGCACGGCATCAACCGCGTCGTCGTCTGCTCCTGCACGCCGCGCACGCACGAGCCGCTGTTCCAGGATACGATTCGCCAGGCCGGACTCAACCCACACCTGTTCGAGTTAGCCAACATCCGCGAGCAGGATAGCTGGGTACATCGCAGTGACCGCGACATTGCGACCCAAAAGGCCAAGGACCTGGCGACGATGGCCGTTGCCAAAGCATCGCGCCTCAAGCCGCTCTACCGGCAGACGCTCGAGCTGGATCACCGCGCACTGGTCATCGGCGGCGGCCTGGCGGGCATGACGGCGGCGCTTTCGATTGCCGAGCAAGGCTATGACGTGCACCTGGTCGAGCGCGCGGAGGTGTTGGGCGGAAATTTGCGTCATATTTACACCAAATTGGATGACGGCGCTGATCCACAAAAGATTCTTGCGGCGATGATTGAACGTGTATCCGCCAATCCGCGCGTCCATGTCTACCTGGGCGCTGAAGTCGAAGAGGTCAAAGGCTATGTGGGCCAATACACGACGACGATCCGTTTCAAGGATGGACGACGCGAAGAACTTGGCCACGGCGCGGTCGTCGTCGCCACCGGCGCAAATGAGATCAAACCAAAAGAATATCTCTACGGTCAACACCCTGCCGTCATTACTCAACGCGAGCTCGAAGAGCGTCTCCAAGATCCAAAATCCAAAATCCAAAATCCAAAATCGGTTGTGATGATTCAGTGCGTCGGCTCGCGCGACGACGAGCGCCCGTATTGTTCCCGCATCTGCTGCACGCAGGCCATCAAGAACGCGCTCGAAATCAAACGGCGCGATCCGCAGGCGCAGGTCGTGGTGCTGTACCGCGACATCCGCTCCTACGGGTTCCGTGAGCTGGCCTATCGGCAGGCGCGCGAGGCAGGCGTGTTGTTCCTGGAGTACAGCGAGAAGCAGAAACCAGTAGTCAAGGAAACAAGTAGGCAAGTAGACAAGGGCAGCGTGTTGAGTGTGGAAGTGGTTGTGCAACCAGAAGGTGCCAAGTTCACGCTGGACGCCGATCTGGTTGTGTTGGCAGCAGGCATCGAACCGAACCAAGACAACGACGCGCTTGCCAAGATGCTCAAGGTGCCGCTTTCGGAAGACGGGTTCTTTCTGGAAGCGCATGCCAAGCTGCGACCGCTCGACTTTGCGGCCGATGGCGTGTACCTGGCGGGCCTGGCTCACTCGCCGCGCTTTATCGAAGAGACCCTGGCGCAGGCCAACGGTGCGGCCATCCGCGCGGTGACGCTGCTTTCGCGCAAGGAGCTGCAGAGCGCGGCCATCATCGCCGCCGTCAACGAGCGGATTTGCTCCGCGTGCGGCATCTGCGTGGACGTGTGCCCGTACTCGGCGCGCGTGATTGACGAGGAGAAAGGATACGCCCGCGTGCTCGAAGTGCTGTGCCAGGGCTGCGGCGCGTGCGTGGCTGCCTGCCCGAACGGCGCAAGCTACCAGCGCGGATTCGAGTTTGGGCAAATCTTTGGCATGATTGACGCGGCGCTGGCGAGGGTGTAAGCCACATCGAGCAGGTAGAGGCAGATATGAAAAAAGTCGTGTTGCTCGCCGTGGGCAATGACTATAGCCGGAACGAATGGGTCGTTTCGGTCATTCCCCCGTTGAGTATCCTGTCGGTGGGGTCCTTTTTGGCCCAGCATGACGTGCCGGTGGAGTTGATTGACGTGCAGACCGATGTGGGCTTTGGCCTGACCCGCGAAGCCGAGCAGATTGTCTCTCGGCGCGTGGCCCACTATCTGCGTGATCAAGCCGAAGCGATTGCCTGGATCGGCATTTCGCAGCTTTCCAACACGAGCAGCGGCATCATCCTGGCGCGCGAAATCCATGTGACACTGCCCGAGACGCCCATCATCTTTGGCGGATGTTTCCCTTCCAGCAGCTATCCTACCCTGCTTCGGCAATACCCCTTCATCTCGGCCATCGTGCGCGGCGATGGTGAAGCGGCGGCCTTGCAAATCAGCCGCAGCCTGGCTCAGGGGCAATCGTTTCTGTCTGAGCAAACGCCGAACCTGGCCTGGCGGGAGAACGGCGAGATTCGTACTACACCCGCCAGGCCGATGGCCGTGGACGGCTTGCCGATCCCTGACTTGCGGCTCCTGCACAACACGTCCTGCTATTCGTTCGCCGCTGTGATCACCTCGCGCGGCTGTCCGTTTCGGTGCACCTATTGCCTCGAAAGCGCACTGCGCCCTTACGCGGAATATCCGCTCACCTGGGTCGAACAACATCTCGACCATGTCAGAGCGCACATGCCCAATGTGCGTGCCTCTCTGGTGGATGCCATCTTTGGGATCAACCGGACGCGGACGCTCCAAGTATGCAACTTGCTGCGTCAATACGGCTTCAAATTCGGCGTGGAAAGCCGGGTGGACGTGCTGGCACCTGACTTGCTTCCGAGCTTGAGCCAAGCCGGGCTTGAGGTGATATTCCTGGGGATCGAGTCGGCCAGCACGGATACCCTGCTGCGGATGAACAAGGTGCGCTCAGCAGCGCAGGCGGAGGAGTATCTCAGGCGCGCGATCAGGGTGCTGAGAGCCTGCTTTGAAAACCAGGTGACGCCGATCCTGGGCCTCATGGTTGGTTTCCCGGGGGACTCGCTGGCCGACCTGCAAGCGACATTAGAGTTCGTCAAGGAGGTCAGGCAGCTTCACGATCAGGTCACCGCACAGACCGGTGCAAGCCCCGGGTTCATCCCGGCGCCACAACTGACCCGGGTTTACGCGGGCAGTCCGCTGGCCGAGCGCGTCGAGCAAGACTGGCCTCAGGCGACCCTGCACTCGGAGCCTTACGAAGGCGAAAAGACAGTCATCTCGCCATCGTCGGGATTGGATCAAGATGTGCTGAAACAATACATTGGAGAGATCGAGCAGCTCGGTGAGTATACTCCTCACACGATGGAACTGATGCCATACTTTGGTTTTTCGTCAAAGGAACTGATGTCAAGTCCAGGCTTGACAGACGACGAAGGGATCACGGTCCTCAGCGAGAGTGTGCGGCGTTTGAACGCTCGAGCAGCCGGCGCTTATCCGGCCTGACGGTGCGCACGGCTACACTCTTCCTGAGGGACAAAACGACTTGACACATTCTGTACAGGAGTCATCCTATGCCAGACAACGGATTTGAACCGCGCATCGTCGCATTCTTGTGCAACTGGTGCACCTATACTGGCGCAGACCTGGCGGGCACGTCGCGCCTGCAATACCCGCCCAACGTGCGCATCATCCGCCTGATGTGCTCCGGCGCAGTGGACTCGAGCTACGTCCTCAAGCCGCTGCTGGATGGCGCAGACGGCGTGCTCATCGGCGGCTGCCACCCGGGCGACTGTCACTACCAGGAAGGCAACTATAAGGCACGGCGGCGCGTCGCCATCCTGGAAGAGACGCTCAGGGCGATGGGCTTTGACCCGGACCGCGTCCTGCTGCGCTGGATCAGCGCGAGCGAGGGTGGCCTGTTTGCCGAGACGGTCAAGGAATTTACCGAAAAGCTGCGCGCCAAAGGCCCGGCGCCGACCAAGCAGCTCTGGGCATTGTAGACGCATGACCAATGACGAAAGTTGATCGCCGGTTGTTCATCTTTCGTCCTTCGTCTTTAGTCATTTGTCATCCCGAGTGAGGTGGACATGATTGGAATCCTACCTGTGACAAGCAACAACACCCGTGCGGCGGTGAACGCGCTGTTGACTCAAGTCTTGCAATCCGGCATGGTGGATGCACTGCTCGTGCCGCTGCGCCATCCGGCGGGCGACGCAGTGACGCCTGCGCTCGTCAAAAACCCCGCGCTGCTGGCCGAAGCCGACCCGCTGGTGCCGGTGCTGCCGGTCAACGGCGCGCGGCTGGCCTCGATGCTCACGCAGCATACGCCGCGCCCCCGCATCGGCGCGGTCATGCGCTCGTGTGAGATTCGCGCGCTGATCGAGCTGGTCAAGCTGCAACAGGCCAGCCTGGAAGGCATGACGATCATTGGTGTGGATTGCACGGGCACTTATGAGGTCGCCGATTACGCCCAGATCGCCAAAGGCGTTGACCCGACGACCTGCGCCTTGCGACCCGCCTGCGAAATGTGCGAATACCCGGCCCCGATGAACGCTGACATCATCATCCAGCAAATCGGTGTGGACAACTCGACTGCGCTGCACGTCGAGGCCAAAGGCGCGTGGCCCGAGCTGCTGGGCCTGACCGAGGCGCCGCCGAACGGCCGTGCAGAAGCGCTGAACAAGCTCATCGCCCAGCGGACGGCCAAGCGCGACGCCGTATTTGCCGAGATGCAGGCCCAGGTCAGCTCGCCAGAGAAACTTGCGGCGGCGTTTAGCACATGCATCCGCTGTCACAACTGCATGACCAACTGCCCCATTTGTTACTGCAAGACGTGCTTTTTCAAGACCAACGTCTTTGACCACCAACCCATGCAGTTCATCGCCTGGGCTGAGCGCAAAGGCGCGACGCGGATGCCGGCCGATACGGTGCTGTTCCACCTGACGCGCATGAACCACATGAGCACATCCTGCATTGGGTGCGGGCTGTGCACGAGCGCGTGCCCGGTGGGCATCAACGTGGGCGCGGCCTTCCGCACCGTCGCCGCCAGGACGCAGGCCATCTTTAACTATGTGGCTGGACGCAGCGTGGACGATCCGATCCCCATCAAGAATTTTGAGGTGAACGAGTTGCAGCAGTTGGGAGAGCATTAGTAGACAAGCAGATGAGGATACAAGTAGACAAGGTGATGTGGGCAAGACTCTTTGTTTCCTTGTCTACTTATCTACCTGTCTACTCTGAAGAGAGGTGAGTATGCCAGAGAATGAACTGATTCCTGTCTACATCATGGGCAAGCGCTACGAGGTTCCACCGAGTCTGACGATCATGAAGGCGATGGAGTACGCGGGCTATGTGCTGGTGCGCGGCGTGGGCTGTCGGGGCGGCTTTTGCGGCGCGTGCGCGACGGTCTACCGCATCAAGGGCGACGAGCGATTGCGTTTTGGATTGGCGTGCCAGACCGTCGTCCAGCCGGAGATGTATCTGGGGCAGATTCCGTTCTTTCCCGCACAGCGCGCGACGTATGACCTGAACCAGCTCAAGCCCGAGCCTTCGACGCTATGGAAGATTTATCCCGAAACGCTGCGCTGTCTGGGCTGCGGCACCTGCACCAAAGCCTGCCCGCAGTCGCTCGACGTGAAAGGCTACATGGCCTCGGCGATGAAGGGCGACATTGCCGCCGTCGCCAACAAGTCGTTTGACTGCATCATGTGCGGGCTGTGCGCCGCTCGCTGCCCGGCCGAAGAATCACAGTACAATATTGCTATCCTCGCGCGCAGGCTGTACGGCAAATACCTCGCGCCCAAGCCGCAGCATCTTGAAAAGCGCATTCAAGAAATCCAGGCCGGTGTGTTCACGGCTGCCATCGCTGAACTCAAATCCGCCGACAAGGAAATGCTCAAGAAGCGCTACGCGGAACGTGATATTGAGCCTGAATAATCACGTATTACGTTTCACGCATCACGCGCTACAGGAAACGTGAAACGTGATGCGTGAGGGAGAGGCACGATGAACGTCAACCGGATTATACAAGTCAGCGAAGGCAACACGTTGAACGCCGTGCGGACATTCATGTCGTCGTTTCTTGAGCGCAACCTGGTAGATGCGCTGTTTGTCCCGCAGACCGCCGCCGATGACACGGTGAGCGCAGCGTTGATCAGCCACCCGGAGGCGATCCAGCGCAGTAACCCCTTTGCGCCGATCATGGTGGCGAACGCCGCCAGGCAGGTGGCCGAGCAAACCCTCAGGCAGCCCGACCGTCACATCGGCGCGGTGCTGAGGCCGTGCGAAATCCGCGCGCTGGTCGAGCTGGCCAAGCGCGGGCGCGCGAGCCTCGCTAACCTCACCGTTGTGGGGATTGACTGCCTGGGCACGCTGGCGCCGCTCGATTATATGCGCCAGCGGCTCAAGGCGGGCAGCGCGGTGGAGATAGCGGCGCAGTGCATGCAGGTCGCCGAAGAGGGCGAGATCGCCTGCCAGACGCGCACAGCCTGCCAGATGTGCGAGCGACCCGCTCCGCGCGGCGCGGATGTGACGCTTGGCTTTATCGGCGTGGACGCAACCCAAGAGCTGCTCGTCATCGCCGCCGATGAATCCACCGATGCGCGCTTGAGGCTGAGCGAGGTGACGCAGCGCGAAGCGACCGAAAGGCAAGTCGCTAAGCGCGAAGCGACGCTCACCAACATCATCGCCAGGCATAATGCCTTCACCGATCACGCGCTTGCCCAGCTCGAAGTGTCGTTTGGAGGCCTGGCGGGCGCGCTCACCGCGTTGGCCACTTGCACCGAGTGTCGCTCGTGCCTGCAAGCCTGCCCGCTCTATGATGGCGAGTTGGACGACACAAGCCTTTCGCTCATCGGACAACTGAGCGCGGTCGCCCGGTGGCTCGTCTCGTGCTCCGGCTGCGGGATGTGCGAAGAATCATGCCCGAACGGCGTGCCGCTGGCTGTTGTCGCTCGCGCACTGTCTCGCCCTTTGCGCGCCAAATTCGATTACACCCCGGGCCGCAGCGTGGAAGACAAGCTGCCCTGGGTTGCCGCCTGACGACGAAAGGCAAAGGACGAAGGACGACGATCTTTCGTCATTGGTCATTCGCCCTTCGTCTGATCGCTTGAACGGAGAAAACCATGCTCTACACACCAGAAATGCAAGCCTCGCTTGAAAAGGTCCATGCCAGCCGACCGCGCCGCATGAGCGAAGAATTTCGGCGCATGACACAGGACGAGCGGCAAGCCGTGCTCAAACAATTCCACCCCGACTATGTCGAGGGAGCCTTTCGCCAGTTGCGCGTCGGACCGAACAAGGGCGGCAAGACGCTGCACGAATTGGCCGATGTGCTCGAAGGCCGCAGCCGGGTCTCACTCAATTTTGATCTCTCGCAGCCAGCGTTCGAGGCAGACGTGCTCGTCATCGGCGGCGGCGGCGCGGGCGCCAGCGCCGCACTGCTGGCACAAGAGCAAGGGGCCAGCGTCATACTTGCCACCAAGCTGCGTTTTGGCGACGCGAACACGATGATGGCTCAGGGTGGCATCCAGGCTGCCGACCGCCCCGAAGACAGCCCGGCCATCCACTATCTCGACGTGATCGGCGGCGGCGGCTATGCCAACGATCCCGATCTGGCCGAAGCGCTCGTGATGGACGCCCCTCTGGTCATCGCCTGGCTGGAATCGTTGGGCTGCATGTTCGATAAAGAGCCAGACGGCACGCTCAAGGAGATCCACGGGGGCGGCACCAGCCGTAAGCGGATGCACTATGCGCGTGACTATTCCGGCGCTGAAATCATGCGCACATTGCGAGATGAAGCGCGCAACCGGCCCGGTATCAACGTCATCGAGTTCAACCCCATCATCGAGCTGGTGATGGACCAGCAGGGTCGCTGCGCCGGCGCGATCTCGATGAACCTGGAAACACAGCAGACGGTTTACATCCAGGCCAAAGCGGTCGTCATTGCCACGGGCGGCAGCGGGCGGTTGCACTATCAAGGCTTTCCCACGACCAACCACTATGGCGCGACGGCGGATGGACTCGTCCTGGCCTATCGGGTGGGGGTGCCGCTCGCCTTTATTGACACGATGCAGTACCATCCGACCGGCGCAGCGTTCCCGGAGCAAATCCTGGGACAGCTTGTGACGGAAAAAGTGCGCGGGTTGGGTGCGCAGGTCTGCAACGTGGACGGCGAGCAATTTGTCTTTCCGCTCGAAACACGCGATGTAGAATCGGCTGCCATTATCCGTGAGTGCCAAGAGCGCGGCAAAGGTGTCCCCACGCCGACCGGCCAACCCGGCGTCTGGCTCGACTCGCCGCGCATTGATCTCTTGCATGGCGAAGGCACCGTCAAACGCGAACTGCCCGCAATGTTCCGCCAGTACCAGCGCTTTGGCATTGATATGAGCCAAGAGCCGATCCTGATCTATCCGACGCTGCATTATCAAAACGGCGGTGTGGTGATCAAGCCAGACGGCTCGACCAAGATCCCTGGATTGTATGTGGCCGGCGAAGCCTCCGGGGGCATACATGGCCGCAACCGCCTGATGGGCAACAGCCTGCTCGACATTGTCGTGTTCGGGAGGCGAGCGGGCGCGGCAGCCGGGCAATACGCCAGGAACGTGACTCTCGGCAAGCCGACGCTCGAACACCTCGTCGCGTGGAACAGGGATCTCGACACGGCCGGCATTGATGGCAAGCTCAGTCCGGTGTTGTTGCCCGACTATACGCGGCATACCTAGCTCACCTCCCTGCTCTACTGACGTTTGGGGCAACCCAGCCATCCGGGTGCTGGAAAGGAGAACGATGGCTCTCAAGCAAAACTGTTGGGAGTTCAGGCAGTGCGGCCGAGGACCGAGAGGACAGGCCGACGAGTTCGGCGTATGCCCGGCCGCCATGGACACAGTCAATAGCGGACTGTATGGCGGCCAGTACAGGGGCCGGGCGTGTTGGATCGTCATGGGCACCCTGTGCGCGGGTACGCCTCAGAGCACGTTTGCTCAAAAGCGGCTCGTTTGCAGGACGTGCCCGTTCTTTCAAATGGTCAAGCAAGAACAAAGGCTATAAAGCAGCGCGGAGCGGCGGCGAGCTGGCAAGCCCGTCGTGCTCCCCATGCCGCCGGGCACCCCCGGCGGCTTTTTCGTCTGGATCAACAGCTCAAGGCGACCCGGTGTTTGATTGCGAGTTTGCAGTGTGAGCGGTACAATAGACACGATTGTACATCGAGACTGCTCTCAGGGAGGCCGGGATGATAGCCCGAACCAGCGTGGGGGTTTTCTTTTTGATCGTTGCTCTGCTACTATCTGCGTGTGGCGGTAGAGGCTCTGGCGCTCAACCGACCCAAAATCCCCAAGCCGAGTCGCACAAGTACGCTGGACTCAAAGGCAATGCCGCAAGCGGAAAGGCCAAGTATGCCAGCGTATGCTCGGCCTGTCATGGCGCCGACGGCAAGGGCATTCCTCACCTGGGTAAGGACCTGGTCAGCGGCAGTGTTTCCAAAGGGCTTTCAGACGCCGAGTTGATCCTCCTGGTCGTCAAGGGCCGTCCCGCCAGCGATCCACTGAACACCACCAAGATTGACATGCCTCCACATGGTGGCAATCCGGCCCTCGCCGATCAGGACATCGCCGACATTGTTGCTTACGTGCGCACGCTGCAAAAGTAGGCTGGCCTTCAATTGGACACGCCATACTCTGGCTTGTCATACGCGACCGTTAAGTGATATACTGACCGGAAATGAATTCGGTGCATCCGGAGTCAAGGCTTTAGCCGGATATTGGCCGCGAAACCGGCTGAAGCCTCGACTCCAATGCACTCATTTGATTTCCGAGCAGTATATACTTCGCGCATGTCTGTTCGCGGAGCAGGGCCGGTCAGACGAAGCCAAGGATGAGGTGAAAGATGCGATCCATAATCAGGCAATGCGTGGTGGCAGGGTTGGTGCTGGTGCTATCGCTTGCGCCGGGTTCCGTATTGGCTCAAGGCGAGGTCGTCACGCAAAACATGGCCGCCAGTCCGGTGGTGGCGGCGCCGCCGCTCAGCGCGCTTGCCAGCCCCACTGTGCAACAAGGCGCGACGGTCCACATCGTCGCCCGCGGCGAAAATCTATTTCGCATCAGCCTGCGCTATGGCGTGAGCGTTCAGGCGATGATGTGGGCGAACGGCTTGAGGAACCCCAATGTAGTGTACGTTGGTCAGCGGCTGGTGATCCCGAACCGATCGGGGACGCCGTCACCTGCTCCTCAGCCCGCACCAGGCGCCCCACCCTCGCCATCCAGCAACACCGGCAAAGAGATCATTGTAGTGCTGCGCGAACAGCGAGTGTATGCTTATCAAAACGGCCAATTGGTGCACAGCTCTCTGGCTTCGACTGGCATCGCCCGTTACCCGACGCGCGTGGGCCGATTTGCCATCTATGCCAAGTACATCTCTACGCTGATGACCGGGCCGGGCTATTACCTGCCGAACGTCCCCTACACGATGTATTACTCGGGCGGATACGCCTTGCACGGCACGTACTGGCACAACAACTTTGGCCGTCCGATGAGCCACGGGTGTGTGAATCTGCCAACGGCTGAGGCGCGATGGTTCTACGAGTGGGCGCCCGTGGGGACGCCCGTCATTGTAAGGTGGTGAGGCAGGAGCAGGCTTCGTGCCTGTCCTCAAAGGGCGACCGCGACCCCCATGCGGGAGCGGGTGGTCGCCCCTACTTCAAACCGGCGGCCAGGGATAATGCCGATCGGGGCCGGGCAGCGGGAACCTGGCCCGGGCGATCAGCCGGTCGAGGCGGCGGCGCATCGCCTGAATTTCCTCTGGGGCCAGCAGCTTGTCCAATGCGCGCGTGAACTCGGAGCGTTTGTTCATCTGTTCCCGAAACTGGCGCAGGTCTTGCAGTATGCCGGGTGGGATCGGGTGACCGGCGAACTCCCAGATCACGCTGCGCAGCTTGGGTTCCGGGCTAAAGCACACGCCGTGGTCAATCGCCCATATGCGCCCCTGCGAGTCTTCCAACAAGTGACCGGCCTTGCGGTCGGCATTGTTGATGATGGCATCGAAAATCGCCACACGCTGGGCCTCCTCCACGTGTCGCGCACCGAAAGTGAAATAGTGCTGCTCGTGATCCACATCCATATACAATTGCACCATGCCTGGCCCGTGTGGGCCATCGCGCAGCACGGTGGGCGGCACCAAGCCCCACCCTAACGCTTCGCTGACCAGATAAGCGGCCACCTCGCGCATCGCCAGCGTCCCCTCGGGAAAATCCCACAGCGGACGTTCGCCGCGGCAGGGTTTATAGACCGCCATCGCGTTCAGTTCTCCATCGCTGACCGTGACCAGGAACGTATAATTCGAACTCCACGGGAGCAGGCCGTGGAGTTCAATGTCGCCTTCAGCGAGAAGTTGGACCGCGCGCTCCAGACTGATGGTCTGGGCTGGCTCGCCCCTGGGAGGCGGGCTGGAGTTCAAATGGCCCATACGCTATTCCGGGATGGGAATCTGATGACCGTTGCGGCGCGGACAAAAGTGACCTTCCGGGTCAATCGGCGCGCCACACAGCAGACAGACTGGACGCCCGGCCGCCACGACTTGAGCAGCGTGCCGGGCCATGGTCCGCATCTGCATCGGCGTCCCCCAAAACCGCGCGCTCGACGCGGTCGAGGGGTCCTCGCCCTCGGGCAAAAGCTCTTGCGCGACCAACACCAACAGGTTGCGATCTTCGTCGTAACCCAGCCCCATTTGCCCCACGCGAAAGGCCGGATCGAGCGGCTCGTCCAGCGACATATCAATGTCCAAGACCTCATCGGAGCGCCCCACGAGGGAAGCATCCTTTTGCGCGATCTGTTCCAAGAGCTGCTCGATGCCCAGCGCCAGCGCGGCGACCTGCTGCTTTTCGCACACGAGCGTCACCAATCGGCTGCCCTGCCTGGCCTGGATGTAAAACGTGCGCTGGCCTGGCTCGCCCACCGCGTCTGCGGTGATATGCGTCACTGGATTGAGATCATAGAGTTCCCCCGGCATTCTCTCCTTCCTTGTCACGACACCATCATGCTTCTGTTTTTTCGGATTCTGTCTTTTCAGAGGGCTTGGGCGGTTGGATGTCTTCCAACGGCCCAGCATCGTTGAGGCGGATCAGGCGCGGCCCCCACGGGCCGATCCAGATCACCGTCACCGAAGCCGGCGAGACGACCAGCCGTTGAAACAGATCGAGATGAACCCCCGCATAGTGCGCGACAATCGCCTTGATCGTGTCCGCGTGGCTGACGATGGCGACGCTCCCTTCCGGATGCGCCGCGCAGATCGCCTCGACCCGGTCCACCGCGCGTGTTTGCAACTGTCGCCCGGATTCGCCTTGAGGCGGACGCGCGCCACTCGGGTACATCTGGAACATCCGCCACTCGTCTGTCTTGTTCAGGTCCTCGATCTTTTGACCTTCCCACGCGCCGACACGAATCTCGCCCAGGTCCTCACGCTTTTGAATCTCCAAACCGCGTGGCCGCGCCAGATACTCGGCGGTTTCGACCGCACGCTCCAGCGGGCTGGAATAGATCGCATCCAGCCTGACCTGGCCCATCCGCGCAGCCATTTGCTCCGCTTGCTTGTGTCCCTCGTCGTTGAGATGAACGTCCGGCAGCCAGCCCGAGAGTTTGCCATCCTTCACAAAGTCGTTGGCCGCATGCCGGATCAGGAATAGCATCGTCATTCGGAACCCTCGCGGGGCTGATTATAACACAATTGGGGATAGAGATAGAGACATGAGATAGAGACACGAGATAGAGATAGAGACACGAGATAGAGATAGAGAGGGGAGATAGAGATAGAGAAGGGGGCGTTCGACATTTTGACGTGGGGCGAGTATAATCTTGACCATTCAACGCTCAGGGGTCATGGATGGAATACGTCTCCTGTAACCTCTGCGGTTCGACCCGAACCAAACTCGTTTTCCCCAGCACGATCCCGGATCGCTCTTTGCCACAAGACACGGAAGCTTTCCGCTGCACCAGTTCCGGCTATGGACGGCATCACGCCATCGTCCAGTGCTGCGAATGTGGCCTGGTCTATTCCAATCCGCGCTGGGATGACACCGAGTTGATGAACAGTTACGAGGCCGTCGAGGACCCGCTCTATCTGCAAGAGCGCGAAGGACGGGTGTTGACGTTCGAGCGTCACCTGCGTCCGTTGGAAAAAATCACCGGCCCGGCCAATGGGCGCAAGTTGCTCGACGTGGGTTGTTACATCGGCGTGTTCCTGGAGATCGCCGCCCGACACGGTTGGGAGGCGTGGGGGATCGAGCCTTCACAGTGGGCAGCAGAACAGGCACGTCAGAATGGGCTGAACGTGATTCACGGCACACTGGCGACGACGCATCTCCCCGACGGCTCCTTCGATGTCGTGACGCTGTGGGACGTCATCGAGCACGTTTCGGACCCAATGTCCGAAATCCGGCGTGTGCATCGCCTCCTCAAGCCGGGCGGATTGATTGTGATCCACACGATGGATATTGATAGCCCTTTTTCGCGCGTGATGGGACCGCGCTGGCCGTGGCTGATGGAGATGCACATCTATTACTTTTCTCAGCGCACGATGGCAGCCATGCTCCGCAAGGCCGGTTTCCAGGTGCTGTGGTCCGGGCCGCACGGGCGCTTTCAGACGTTGGGCTATTTAGGGACGCGCTTTACGGCTTTGTTTGGCAAATGGGGACGCCCGATAGATGTGCTGCTGAATGCCACACGCCTACGGCAAATGACTGTGCCGATCAACCTGGGCGACTTGTTCACCGTCTATGCGCGAAGTGTAATATCCAACACCCAATACCCAATCACACTCTCAGCAGGTATTGGTGATTGGATATTACTTGCGCCGGAACACCAGTAGCCCACGGCTTTCATAGATGTCGGTGGGGATCGTTTCAAAGAGTTCATAGTGCGTGGATAGGCGAGGGTCTTTTAAGATGCCTTTGCGGATGTACACTTCTGGGGAGACGATCCAGTCCGGTCGCTGATCGAAAATCAGTTGCGGTGGCATGGCATAGGCGCCGACGTACAGGCCTGGATCGAGTGGGTAATAGCTCAGCGTCTGCGGGCTGATCAGGCCGAGCGTGTCAAGGATGCGCGCGTTCGTATCGTAACCGAGCGCGCCGATGTCGCCCGCCGCGATCACCGTGTCCGCGCCGACAAACGGCATGAGATGAGAAGCAACCTGGTGATACAGCAGCTCCAGTTGAATGTAGGCCATCTGCGGCGCCGGGCGATCCGGCCCGTGATCGGGATGCAGCGTCCAGGCACGCAGGCCGCTGATCAGATACCAGACAACAATTGCGCCCAATACCCAATACCGGATATTCAATTTGGATAGCCGGTATTGGGCGTTGAGAATCTGATAGATACCGAGCAAAATACCAAGCATATAACCCGGCAGCGGCGGAGCCAGATACCATCGAAAGAGCAGCGGGTTGGCGAGCGCAAAGACGGCAACGTACACGAGCGGATAAGTCAGCAGCGGCAAACTGCGCGGCTCGCGCCGGGCCGTCGAAAGGATCGCACTCAGATACAAAGTCAGATACAGGACGAGGCGGATCAATCCGCCGAGGTCGAACACCTGGCTTTCAGAGAACGGGACGGCCAGATGTTGGATAAACCGCGCCAGCGCCGCTTCGGGGGGCAGGCGATAAGCCAGGCTTTTGGCCGAGACACTTTGCGGAATGGGACTGCCGAAATAGGCTGTGGCGAAGATGAACCACGGCGCGGTCACGAGCGCAAACGCCAAGACCCAGGCTGCCAGCACCTTGATATTTGACTTTTGACACCTGATATTTTGCAATACCGCAAAACTCGCCATGGGGTGCAGGGAAGAAACCCGTTTTCTTGGAGAAAACGGGTTTCTGAAGAGTGACTTTTGTGGTATTGCGATATTTTCAAGTAGCAGTTGCCCGAACACAATCGCCGCAATCAAAGCGGCATCGGGACGGGTGAGCAAAGAGAGCGCGGCCAGCCCGGCGCTGAGGTAAAGGCGACGATGCCAATGCGCGGTGAACGTGCCCAGCATCAGCAGGATAAAGACTGACGTTTCCATCCCGCCGATGGCAAACGTCACGCTCATCGGAGCCATCGCCCACAGCAGCGCCGCTGCCCATCCCACCAATGGACTATTGCTCAAACGCCGCCCCAAGTGATACAGTAGAAAGGTGCTGGCGGCGTCGGCCAGAGCGTTGATTGAGAGCGCGAGCAGGGGATAATTTTCACTGTGCGTGAGGGCGGCCAGCGCCGCCATCAACAAGGTGTAGAATGGGGTGGTCGTGCCCAGCACGCGCTCGCCCAGATTGTAGACGAAACCGATGCCCTGGACAACGTTGCGGGCATAACGGAAGGTGATAAAAGCGTCATCAATCATCCGGGGACCGGGGATGATTCGCGCAGCACACGCCAACACCATCAGCGCGATGATGATCCAGCGTTCCGCCGGGAGATTGCCAAACAGAATGGACAAACGGCGGAACCTGCCGGGCTGTGACTCGATGAATCCACGCATGGCATTATTATAGAGGTTGAGGCCATTCGTGACAACTGCGCTCCGATCTCAACGGGCCATTCTTTTGATCGCCATCCTTGCCCTGGCCCTGGCGCTGCGGGTGGCCTGGCTGGCGGCGGATGCAGTCCCTTTCAATGGCGACGAGGCCGTAGTCGCGCTGATGGCCAGGCACATCCTGCTCAACAGCGAGCGCCCCACGTTTTTTTACGGTCAGGACTATTCGGGCGCGCTCGACGCTTACCTCACGGCCGCCGTGTATGCGGTGATCGGGCCGCGCATCCTGGGCGGACGGATCGTGCAGATGATGCTGTTTGCGCTGTACGTCGCGCTGGTTTATGCGTTGGCCGGGCAGGTCACACGGGATCGAGGGACCGCGCGCGCGAGCGCGCTGATCGTCGCCGTCTCTTCGCCGCTGCTGGCAACCTATACGCTCGTCAGCGTGGGCGGCTATGGTGAATCGCTCGTGCTGGGGACACTGGTGCTATGGATGACGCTGCGTGTCACGGACGATTGGACCAGATGCACTCTTGCGTGGCTTGCACTGGGCGCGGCAGGCGGACTCGCGTTTTGGACGCTGGGCATCTCGCTCGTCTATCTTATCCCCTCAGCGCTGTTCATCTTGTGGCGAGATCGGTTCCGTCGTTGGCCGATGTACCTGGCGGCGCTGGCAGCCTTTGTCGCGTTCAGCAGCCCATGGTGGATTTACGATTGGACACACAACCATGCCAGCTTGCGTCAGCTTTATGATCCATCGGCGCCGGGCGGCGTGCCATTGGGCGACCGGGTGGCTGGCTTCCTGCTGCTGGGATTGCCGGTGCTGTTCGGTATGCGCTTTCCGTGGGAGCCGGGTCTCATCCTGGTTCCGTTGGCCGCGCTGGCCTTGGCGCTGTACCTGGCTGTGATCGTTTATGCTGTGCGGCCACCGAATCCAATCGATCGCACGGACGGGTGGAAACTGTTGCTGATCCAGGTCAGTGTGTTCATCGCCTTATTCATTGGCAGTCGTTTTGGCATAGACGCGACTGGACGCTATCTGCTTCCGCTAGTCGCGCCGCTGGCGATCTGGACGGTCATGCTCGCGCGACACGTGCAGCGCACTCATCCCCGCGCGGCGCTGGCCTTGCTGGCTTACGCGGTAGCGTTCAATTTTGCCGGCACGGCACTGGCGGCCGGGCGCAATCCACCCGGCCTCACGACCCAGTTCGGGCCGATCACGCGGTTCGACAATCGCCACGACGCGGAGCTGATCTCGTTCCTGCTCGAAAACAAGGGCGCGCGCGGCTACAGCAACTATTGGGTGACATATCGCATCGCCTTTCAATCCGAAGAACGAGTGATCCTCGCTGCGCGACTGCCTTACAAAGAGGACCTGACCTATTCGCCGCGCGATGCCGGGTATGCGCCTTACAATCAGATGGCCGATGACAGTCCAGAAGTCGTATACGTCACATCGCAGCATCCTCAACTGGATACATGGTTGCGTGAACGATTCACATCCCGGGGGATCACATTTCGGGAAACCCAGATCGGGCCTTTTCATGTATTTTATGCTCTCTCGCGCAAGGTCATGCCAGAGGAGTTGGGAGGCTGGCGTGAATAGATGGCTTTTCCTGGCGTTCCTTTCGCTGTATCTGCTCACCACCTCAGCGCGCATTGACAGCGGCGACGGCAACGCCATGTTCCAGGTCACTGACAGCCTGCTGAACGGCCGCGGCTTTGTCATCTCCGATGAATTGCCCGAGCAGGATCTGCTGGGGCCTCAGGGCGAGCCTATCCCACGCCAAGAGTTCGGCACGGGTCTGGGCCAGTACGGCGTGGACGGGCGCTACTATGCCAAATTCGGCCCGGGTCAGTCGTTTGCCGCAATTCCTTTTTATCTGATCGGCAAATTGGCGCACGCACTTTGGCCAGTGTGGAGCGAGGCATTTTGGGTATGGGCCAGCGCAGGATTGCTCAACTCGGTAGTCGTTGCATTGACTGTGGTACTGGTAGCACAGGCAGCGCAATTATTCTTTGATCGGCAAACATCAACGATCGTGGCAATCTTGTTCGGGCTGGCTACCCCGGCCTGGCCGTATGCCAAGTCATTCTTCAGCGAGCCGCTGACGGGCGGATTGATGTTCCTGGGCGGCTATGCCGCCATGCGCGCGCGCCGTGACCCTCATTGGGGCTGGTTTGCGTCAAGCGGCCTGGCGCTCGGCGCAGCCGTGCTGGTCAGGACAACGGCCTCGCTCATCCTGCCTGTGGTGGCCGGCTATCTGTTCCTGGCCTGTCGTCCCAGCAAAACCCAGTGGGCTGTGTGGGGTAGCGCGCTGGCCATTCCACTGCTGCTGTTGGGGTGGTACAACGCGGCGCGTTTCGGCAGCCCGCTGATCACAGGTTATGCGGGAACTCAATGGGATGTGACCTTGTTGGGGTCGGGGCTGTATGGATTGTTGTTCAGTTCCGGCAAGGGTCTGGTGTGGTTCATGCCGATCGTGACGTTGAGTGTAGCAGCATTACCAGCTTTTATGCGGCAAGCCAGGGCCGAAGGCTGGTTGATCGTGGGAGTGTCCGCTGTGTTCCTCGCCACGCACAGCATCTTTAATTACTGGACCGGCGGCGGCGGTTGGGGGCCGCGCCTGATTCTCCCCATAGTGGTGTGGCTGGTCTTGCCACTGGGGGTGCGGTTTGAGCGCAAGACACGCCCAGCCTGGCAAGCATGGTCTATCGTCGTGATCATCGCGGCGAGCATCCTCGTCCAGGCGTTGGGTGTATCGGTGGGTTATGCGCGCCACCTGCAAGCAGTGTACAATACGTCTCGCACCTCTGAAGAATACTTTGACCGCGTGCAATTCCACTGGGCCGATTCGCCCATCTTGGGGCAAATTGGCGAGTGGCTAGCCGTGACGGGCAACCTGCGAAATGCCAACACGCGGCAAGAATTGAGCGAGATGGTCACGCGGACGCTGGACACATCTGATCCGAACGACATTTTTTACGATGCGCGGAGGGAGGCCGTCAGTCTGCTGGCCTTTAACGCGCCGGACTTTTGGTTTGTGTATGACTGGTTGATGGGTATGCCGCTGGAAGCGATCATGATCATTGCACTGACGCTTGTCGCCGTGCTGGGGGTATCTGTGTGGCGATTGCGCGTGTCCATGAACAGTCCGGGATCGAAATCACACCGAGAGGAAAATGTATGAATATCTTGGGCATCCACGATGGTCACACAGCAACCGCCTGCTTGCTGAAAGATGGCGAGCTGGTGGCAATGGTGAGCGAGGAGCGATTCAACCGCAAAAAGAGTTGGGGGGGCGTGCCGAGCCAGGCAACGCGCTGGGTGGTGGAAAGCACACATACGGACCCGCGCTCGATTGACGCAGTAGCGTTGTCGTGGCTGGTGCAGCCGACGCGAGACTTTACCATCCAGGGAGATTTTCCGCCCAACACGCTGACGCCTGTCGCGCGTTTTCTGCCGCAGTGGCTTTTGGCTTCCGATGCCATTGTTGCGCCCTATGTGAGCCTGATGAGCCACTTTCGCGACATGAAAAGCATCGTGACGCTGCTGGATGAATTGGGGGTGCCGCGTGTGCCGATCCAGCGCGTCGAGCATCACCTGGCGCACGCGGCAGCCAGCTACTATCTTTCGTCGTTTGCGCAGGAACAATCGCCCGCACTCGTCATCACACTCGACGGCTCGGGCGATGGGCTATCGGGCACGGTCAGCCTCGGGCGCGGCCATGCGCTCGAACGGCAGTTGGCGATTTCCAGCTATCATTCGCCGGGCCTGATGTACTCGCTGGTCACGCAATATCTCGGCATGAAGCCCGCCGAGCACGAATACAAGGTGATGGGCCTGGCGCCCTATGCGCCCCCAGAACTGGCCGAGCAGGCACGCAAAATTTTTGCCGGTTACTTTTGCCTTTCGCCGGATGGGCTGCGCATCGTCAACACGTCCGGCGCGTGGGGGCCGGGCTTTATGCGGAAACTCGAGCGCGACATGCGCCGCGTCCGCTTCGATGCCATCGCGGCGGGCATACAATTGCATCTCGAAGAGGTCATCACCCAGTTCATCCGCAACTGGATCCAGCATACCGGGATCCGAACCATCGCTATTGGTGGCGGTCTGTTTATGAACGTCAAGCTCAACATGCTGATCCAGGCTATGCCAGAGGTTGAGCGCGTCTTTTTCCTGCCCAGCGCAGGCGACGAATCGCTGGCCATGGGGGCAGCGTTTTGGGTGGCTGCGCAGCGCGGCGAGCCGCACATCCAACCCCTAGACAAGCTGTACCTGGGCCCCGAATTCCCTCCTGCCGAAATCGAGGCGGCCCTGCGGCACTTTCAAGATCGAGTCATCTGGGAACGGGTAGCCCAACCTGAATGTAAGGTCGTCGAGTTGCTGGCGCAAGGGCGCGTAGTCGGTCGCTTTGCCGGGCGAATGGAATGGGGCGCGCGCGCACTCGGCAATCGCTCGATCCTGGCCGACGGGCGCGATTTGTCCATCATTCGCAAAATCAACGCGGCTATCAAACAGCGAGACTTTTGGATGCCGTTCGCGCCTTCGATCCTGTGGGAGCGGCGCCACGACTATCTGGTGAATCCGCGCGATGTAGATGCGCCCTACATGATCCTGGCGTTTCCTTCCACGCCGCTGGCGCAACAACATCTGAGAGCTGCTTTGCATCAGTACGATCTTTCATGCCGCCCGCAATTGGTGCGGGCAGAGACCAATCCGCGCTACCATCGCTTGCTCAAGGAATGGGAGCGACTCACCGGCTGCGGAGGTTTGCTCAATACCAGCTTTAATCTGCACGGCGAGCCGATCGTGTGCGCGCCGCAGGATGCGCTCGAGACACTTTTGCGTTCTGAGATTGACGATTTGATGATGGAAGATTTCTGGGTAAGGCGCAGAAACGCAAGTCAACTAGCAGTCTGTCGGAGAGCTGATAGTTTCCGCTGAAAATGGTGGCCCAGAAACCCGTTTTCTCGGAGAAAACGGGTTTCTCCGACAGGCTCCTAGCAGATGGCAGATGGCAGATAGCTGATAGCGGATAGCGGATGGCAGATAGTTATCGGCCATCGGCCATGAGGTTCTCGCAGTGACACGAGTGAAAGATTTGTGCGAACAAGGCCAATGTGGCGCGGTAATACCAAGACCCACGCGTCATAGGCCAGTTCAGTAAAACTTGCGAGGATCGAGACATGCTGACGTTCAACCGCCTTGTGGTGATCGTATTGTTCATCGCGCTGTTTGCGATGGCGCTCCGCACGCCCGCGGACACTGATACCTGGTGGCATCTGGGCGTAGGACGCGCCATCATCACCCAAGGGCGCATCTTTCACGTGGACGAGTTTTCGCACACGGTACGCGGCACGCCGTGGACGAACGTGCAATGGCTGCCCCAAATCGGCATGTACGGCGCGTACCTGCTTGGCGGCGACGCGCTGTTGGCGCTGCTCGTGGCGGTGATCGTCGTTGTGACATTTGTCTTTGTCTACCTGCAAATGGAAGGCGGGGTGCTCCTGCGCGCGTTCATCATCGTGCTGGCGGCAACCGCCTCCTCGGTCATCTGGTCCCCGCGCCCGCAGATGCTTTCGTTCGCATTTGTGGCGATCACCGGTTACATCCTCTACTTGCACAAATGGCGGCAGGTCAACCGGGTGTGGATGTTGATCCCGCTGTTCGCCCTGTGGGGCAACGTCCACGGCGGTTACGCGCTCGGATTGATGCTGATCGGCTCGGTCATCGCCGGCGAGATCCTGAACCGCCTGGTCGGGCGTGCCGACGCGCCCGAAGTGATGACCTGGCGCGAGATCGGCCTCTTGATCGGCGCAGGCATCCTGTGCGGGCTGGCGCTGCTAATCAGCCCGTACGGATTTGGGACATGGGTGCTGCCATTTCGCACGGTTGGCATCAAGACGCTGCAAGGTTATATTGCCGAGTGGGCCTCGCCCGATTTCCACAATCTATATGAACAGCCGGTGCTGTGGATCGTGTTCGGCCTGCTGGCGGTCATGGGACTTGGCGGGCGACGTTGGGACTGGAGCGACCTGGTGGTGACGCTCGTGTTTGGCTACAGTGCGTTTCTGGCGCGGCGGAACATTGCGCCGTTCGCGCTGTTGGCAGCCCCGGTGCTCTCACGTCACGCACAGCCGATCGTTGAATCGGCGCTGACGCGGATCAAGCTTCCCACCTCAGCGCGCAAGGACTTGGGACCCCGACTGACCGCCGTGCTTAACTGGCTGATCGTCAGTCTGATCGTCCTGGCGACATTCGTCAAAGGCACAGTTGCGCTCGCGCCCAAGACGATCACGCAGGCGCAAAACGACCTCGCCCCGGTGCGCGCGGTCGAATGGATCAAACAGAATCACCTCACCGGCCCGATGTACAACAGCTACAATTGGGGCGGCTATCTGCTGTGGGCGTTGCTAGAAGAACCCGTGTTTGCGGATGGCCGCACAGACGTGTATAACGAGTTTCTGGTCGAATACGTCCAGGTGATGTTTGTTCGGCCGGGCTGGCAAGAGGTGCTCGATAAGTATCGTGTGCGGCTGGTGCTGACCGAGCGGGACAGTCTCCTGGCGACGCTGCTGGCGACGCAACCAGAGTGGAAGTTGAGCTATCGTGACGATCAGGCAGCCGTGTTCATACGGGAGGGACACTGAACAGGCAAGCAGCAGCGGGCTGGCAGAGTCTTGACACCAAGCGGGACAAGCTGGCGCGATCCTCGCGCCGAGGACGGCGCTCCTACGCCGCATGGAATTGACAAATCCCAAGCGCGTCCGGTATCCATGAACGAGTTGTGACCCATCCGTAAACGCAAAATGGTTCTCCTGGAAAACAGAGTTCCTTTGACCACATTCGTCGTCATGCGCCTGGCTTTGAGCGTATGGATGTGGGGCGTACGGCAGGTGTATCCGGTATCACTGCCGCCTCATCCCGTGTTGCGGCCTTATCTGGGAATGGCAGTCGAAACGCACCCATGGCTTGAACCCTGGCAGCGCTGGGACACCCTACATTACCAGGCGATCGCCGAACGGGGTTACACTGCCTTCGATTCGGCTCTGTTCGCCCCCCCGCTCTATCCACTGCTGATGCGCGGCGTGGGCGCTTTACTGGGAGGCCAAACTCTACTGGCTGGTATTCTGATTTCGAACCTGGCCTGTCTGGGCAGTCTGATCGCCCTATATCAACTAACACTCCAAGAGATAGGAGACAGCGCCGCTGCCGGGCGCGCCGTCGTGTATCTGGCGTCGTTCCCAACCGCTTTCTTTTTGATAGCCGCTTATACCGAATCCCTCTATCTGTTAGCTGCGATCTGGGCACTATGGGCCATTCGCAAACGACGTTGGTGGCAAGCTGGAGCCGCGGGGGCAATCGCTTCCCTCACGCGCTTGCCCGGTGCATTGATCCTGTTTCCCCTGGCCTATGCGGCGTGGCAAGCCTGGCGCCGAGAACGCATTTGGCGCGCGTGGAGCGCAGTGGTCTTGCCCCTGGTCGGCGCTCTGGTGTTTCCGCTGTACATCTGGCTAGACTTGCGACTGCCGCCGTGGATGCCGCTGTGGGTGCAAAGCGCACGCTTTGGCGGGGGATTGGCCTGGCCGGGCGCGAACATGCTCGAAACCGTGCGCCATATCTTGGCCGGATCGTCTTACGTTATAGACCTATTCGATCTGGGCTTTTTGCTCATCTTCCTGGCCTGTGCGATCCCGGTCTGGCGCAAACTCTCGCGCACATGCGCGGTTTACTATTTCATTGTACTGTTGACCTATCTGATGCGAATGGGTGGCTCACAGCCACTGTTGAGCACTGCGCGTTACGTGCTGGCCCTCTTCCCCGCGTTCATCCTCTGGGGGACATGGGGTGAGCGCCCCTGGGTCAATCGCCTCATTCTCTATCCTGCCTGGTTAGGGGCTTTATTCATGTCCGGCCAGTTTGCGATTTGGGGCTGGGTAGGATAAGGACACAGCATGTTCAACTGGCTGAACCGGCATCGCGATTTGGCTCTGATGGTCGTGTTGTTCGTCGCCTTCCGGCTGATGTGGCTGATGACCACGCCGCCGGATAACCTGACGCTGTTCGGAGACTATCCGTACTATTACGAGCTGGCAGCCTATTCGGATCAGGGCTATTGGCCGTTCATTCATTACTGGTCGGAATACCCGCCAGTGTTTCCATTTCTTTCAGTTGGAATCTATCAGCTCGCCCGGCTCACGCGAGGCGGCTACAGCGCGTATGTGTACCTGCTGAGCCTGGTGATGCTGGTGTTCAACACCGGCAACTTGATTTTGTTCATCCGCCTGGCGCGGCGGTGGTTCAGCGAAGATACAGTGGTCAAGTTGGGCTGGGTGTATAGTGTGCTGTTCATCCCATTCATCTACACCTGGTGGAATTTCGATGCGCTGACGGTATTCACATGTTTGTTGGCGCTCGATTTGCTGCTGAGCGGACGCGAGGCAGCCTCGGCGGTGGCCGTGAGCGTTGGTACGTTGGTCAAGCTCGTGCCGCTCCTGGTGCTCCCGTCGGTCGTGCGAACGCGCCCATGGCGGCGCTGGCTGGCCTATGGCGTAGTCGTCGCCGTCGTGATTGCCCTGGTAGTTGTGCCGCTGCTGCTGATCGGCGGGCCGATGGCACTTGCTTCATTCGCATCGCCCGGCGGTTGGTCGTCGTGGGAAACCGTGTGGGCGTTGATAGACGGTAACCTGAGGACCGGCCTGCTGGGCGCGCCGTCCATTCATTTCGATATACGCCAAGCGACGACGCCGGTGGGCAACCCCGCAGTGGTGCCCGAATGGGTGAGGCTGATCGTATTCGGTCTGCTGTACGGTTGGCTCTTTTGGAAGGCCGATTTGCGCGAGTCGCCGCAGCGGCTGATCACATTCGTCTGCATGACCTTTGTGGTGTTCTTTTTGTGGAGCAAAGGCTGGAGTCCGCAATGGCAGACGTTGCTGTTTCCGCTGCTCTTGTTGGCCGTGCCACTCCGACGGAGCCTGCTGTTCATTCTGGTCTTGAGCGTTGTCAATCTGGCTGAGTGGCCGGTGTTTCTCAGCCGCGGGATGAACCAGTGGCTCTATTTGACCGTTCCACTTCGCGCGATCATTTTGGTTCTGCTTTTGGTTGACCTGGCGCAGACCCTGTGGAAGCTGCCAAAATGAAGCCTCGTGTGATTCTCGTTGCGATCGTGATTGCCTGGGCTGCGCTGGTGGTGGCAGCGTATTTCGCCATCCACAAGCCCATCTCGCCGGATCGGGCGCTGGCGCTGGCGCGCGCAGCGGTGCTGCTGCGATGGCTGGTGACCCTCGGCTGGTGGGCGGTCATGGTCGAGGTGGCGGGTGGATTGGGCCGCTGGCTGATCCGCGACCTGGGCGAATCGCCCATCGAACGAATCGCCTTCTCATTCGGCGTAGGGTTCGGAGCGTCGAGCGGCCTGGTGTTGGTCGCCGGTCTATTAGGGTTGATGTCGAACAGGGTAGCGGGGATACTCGCGTTACTTGTGCTGGCTGGCGCGCTGATTCAACCAGCGCGGGCAATGGCGCGCGATCTGCGCGACGCGCTCCCGCGGCGCTGGCCCGATGGAAGACTCGCGCGGATCACATTTGCCTTTGTCGGGCTGATGTTGGCGATGGCGTTCCTGTGGGCGCTCACCCCGCCGACGGCATGGGATAGCCTCACCTATCATCTGAACGGCCCCAAGCTGTACCTGGAACAGGGACGCATTGCTCATACACTAGACCTGCCGTACCTGGGCTTTCCGCAACTGGTCGAGATGTTGTATTTGCTAGCCATGATCGCCAATGCGCCCGCGTCTGCGCAATTGATCCACTGGACGTTCGCTGTGTTGATCGTTGCGCTTCTTGTAGATTTCACAGCGCGGCGGTGGAATCGCCCGACCGGTTGGCTGGCGGCAGCCGTCTTGGTGTCCGCGCCGACGATTTTCTGGTTGGCGAGCTGGGCCTATGTAGACCTAGCGCTGGCGTTTTACACGCTGGCTGCGTTCGTGGCACTGGCTTCTACCCCCACCCTGACCCTCCCCCGCTTCGCAGGGGAGAGGATCGTCCTGGCCGGAGTAATGTGCGGGCTGGCGATGGCGACCAAGTACACGGCCGCGTCGGTGGCCTTGGCGCTGGCGGTGTTGGTCTGGCGGACAGGGCGCGCGCCTAGTGCGCGCCTGGCGAGCGTGGCTCAGTTCGGTCTGGTCGCTGCGCTGGTCGCTGCGCCGTGGTACATCAAGACCTGGCTGACCACCGGCAACCCATTCTATCCCTTCTTGGGGGACGGTGTGTTCTGGGACGCCTGGCGCGCGTGGTGGTATAGCCGTTGGGGAACCGGGCTGGCCTTTACCGCGCCCTGGCGACTGTTGACGGCTCCACTCGAGATGACGATGCTGGGGATCGAAGGCGCGGAAGGATTCGGCGCGACGATTGGCCCTCTGCTGTTGATGCTTACGCCGCTGGTGACATTGGCCTGGCGTCGAATGGATGAAGCGCAGCGGCGAGTGACGACCCATGCGCTGGTGATGTGTGGTATTGTGTATCTGGTATGGTTGGCGCAGGTGGGCGGGTCGGCGTTACTGGTGCAGACGCGGCTGCTCTTGCCCATCTTGCCGCTGCTGGCGATGCTGGCTGCGGTAGGGTTCGATGGCCTCGATGGGTTGGAGGGAGCGCAGATTTCGGCGCGGCGCGTCGTCGGCGCGTTGGTTGTGTTGACGCTGGTCTTGACTCTGGGTGGGCTGGCTTGGGATGGGTTGGCTTCGGATCGGCTGGCGTTCCTGTTGGGTGCGCGATCGCACGATGACTATTTGCGGGCGCACCTGGGCGCGCACTATGCGGCGATGCAGGCCGTGAACGAGTTGCCCTCGGAGGCGCGGGTCGTGTTCTTGTGGGAGCCGCGCAGTTTTTATTGCCGGGTGGAATGTTGGCCCGATAGCCTGCTGGATCGCTGGTGGCACTTGCGGCGGACGTTGAACAGTCCCGCTGCGATTGCACAAGAATGGCAGCGGCAGGGATTCACGCACGTGTTGCTGTATCGGACCGGGTACGAAGCCATCGTCCGGGCTGGCTTTGATCCGATCACTTGGGATGATCAGGTAGCGCTGGATAATCTGTTACATGAGCGGGCGCGGCTGATCCGGGACGTGGGGGGCGCTTATAGTTTGTTCGTGCTGGAGAGGTAGCACTCGAATGCCCAGGTCCAGAATTCGTATCGTTATCCTGATCGTTCTCTTGAGCCTCCTGTGGGTTGCCGATGTAATCGCCACGCACGCGGTCTTTACCTCGCGCTTTCCCGGCGCGAACGACTTTTACTCGCGCTGGGCCGGCGCGCGCGCCTGGTGGATGCAGGGGCTTTCTCCGTATTCGGAAGAAGCCTCGATTCAAATCGAGATCGGCATCTATGGCCGACGCGCGTTGCCCGGCGAAGACCCGGGGCCGTTTGTCTATCCGTTTTATACCATATTCCTGATCGCACCATTGGCTTTTTTGCCTTACGCCTGGGCAGAGGCCGCCTGGCTGGTGCTTTTGGAATTTGCATTGATCGGCAGCGTGTTGGGCACGGCGATGATAGCCGACTGGCGACCGCCGCTGGCGCTCTTGGTGGTCACATCGGTGTGGGCAATGGGGTTCTATCACAGCGCACGGGCAGTCCTCCTAGGGCAGTTCGCCGTCGCCATCTTGGCATTGGTCGTTACGGTATTGTTGGCGCTGCGCGCCCGGCGCGATGTCCTGGCTGGCGTGTTCCTGGCGCTTTCGACGATCAAGCCACAGATGGTTTTCCTCCTGATACCATTCGTCCTGCTGTGGGCTGTGGCGAGACGGCGATGGCACGTGGTAGGGGGATTCATAGTCACCCTGTCTATCTTGTGCGGCGCAAGCTTTATCGCCGTGCCGAATTGGTTGAGCGATTTCGTGCAGCAGGTAGCGCATTACCCATCGTATACGGCTATCGGCTCACCCGTGTGGGTCATCACGCACTATTTTATTCCGGCGCTTGGCACGCCGGGCGAGATCGTACTGTCGGTCATTCTGCTCGGGGGAGCGCTGGTCACATGGCTGCGCGTGTGGCGCACCGAGTCCTGGATGGTATTCTTGTGGACGGTTGGGGTAACGCTCGTCGTAACAAACCTGATCGCGCTGCGCACAGCGACGACAAACTATGTCGTGTTGCTCATCCCGCTCATTCAAATCCTGGCTATGATACAGACCCAGTGGAAGCGCGGTGGGACATGGGCAGTCGTCGGAATTGAAGCAGTGCTGTTGGTGGGACTGTGGGCGCTGTTCCTGGCTACAGTCGTCGAAAAGTTTGAGCATCCGATCATGTATTTGCCGATGCCATGGGGCCTGGCTGTGGTGTTGGCCGTCTGGCGCAAGGAATTGACGCAGAGAGAGGCGCAATGCGGCGCGTCCCCTGGGTGATGGTTGGCGTGCTGATCGTAGCAGCGGCGCTGACGTTGCCCTCGAACCTGGTGCGATAGACCTTCAGATGATGTTTTGGGGTAGGGGCGACCACTAGCCCATGCGGGCCACAAGCTGCCCCCGCATGGGGGTTGCGGTCGCCCAGGGCAGGCGCAAGGCCTGCCCCTACCACAAATCTTTTTCTGAACATCTATAGATCGCGGATGACCAATGTCAAAAGACCCATTATGAACCCTAAAGGCAGGCTGGCCATTGTGGTTCTGTGGCTGGCGACTCTGCTTCGGCTGTGGGGATTGGGAGCGCAGTCCCTGTGGCTGGATGAGGCGTTTTCCCATCTCTTTGCTCGTCTGCCGCTGGATGTGGCTTGGCAGGCGATGACTGTGGACGCTGTCCATCCGCCACTCTACTATTTTCTGCTCAGACCATGGCTGGCCCTGGCGGGCGAAAGTGAATTCGCTTTGCGTTTTCCTTCGGCAATGGCAGGCGTGTTGACAGTGGCGCTTGCGCTTCGGATAGGCCGAGCCTGGTTTAGCGCCCGGGTTGGTCTATGGTCTGCGATACTCCTGGCAGTGAATCCCTTTCACGTCTGGTACAGCCAGGAAGCGCGGATGTATTCGCTGCTGGGGCTGTTGTCTCTGACGACCTTGGTCGCTTTCGCACGGGCGCTGCATACCCATCGAATGTATGTATGGTTCGCGCTGATCGCCATTAGCGCTGTGGCCTATGTGATTCATTACTTTGCGCTGTTCTTGCCGTTGATCGAGTTCGTTTTCTTGCTGGCGACGTTTCGTCAAAATTATCAAATATTGATGCGCTGGGCACGCGCGCAGGTAATCGCGGCTTTGCCGACTGCTCTATGGCTTATCTGGCTCTATTCCACGGCGGGCGGCACGTTCGGCATTGGCTGGATTCCGCAGCCACATGCGGAGGATTTGCTCAGGACCTTGTGGTCGTTTGGAATGGCTTACGATGGTCGCGCCAACTGGCTTGTCGTCATCGTCGTGCTGATCTGGTATGGACTGTTGGCGATGGGGGTGTTGCGCGGCAGAGGCGAAAGAGAAGCCAGAGCATTTTTGGCGTTGGCGTTGGCATTGCCACTGTTGACGACATTCCTGCTCTCGCTGCGCCGCCCCACCTATGTGGATCGTTTTTTCATCGGCGGGTTGCCTGCTTTCCTATTGCTGGCGACGGCCGGCCTGGAGCGTCTGCCGCGACTGGGCCGCTGGATCGTTATATTGATATTATTGAGCGTCGGCCTGTGGGGCGTAGCACGTTTTCAGCTTGACGCTGTGTTTGCCAAAGAAGGATGGCGAGAAGCAGCAACCTGGATTCAAGCGCGCGAACAGCCGGGGGATGCCCTGACCCTGCGCCAATTCCAGCACGTCGTGCCGATGCGTTACTATTACCGCGGCGCGCTCGAGCTCAAGGCGGTGGCGCTCAACGAGCAGACAACGCCTATGGAAGAACTCGCCGCTGGACACACACGTTTGTGGCTGATCGCGCGTGCCAGGCACCACGATGCACATCACCTGGCCTGGAGTGAGCCGTATCACCCCGAACGTGACGAGCTAGAACCTGCTGTGCGCGCCTGGCTCGCCGAGCACTGCGCGCACGAGACAGTCGCTTTTCCCGGTCTGATGGTCATGTCATTCGATCTAGCAAGCCCGGTTTGTTCGCAATGAGCAACCGTACGTTTCAGTCGCAGTTTCCACACCGGCGGTGCCGTACTATAATTTCTACCGCCTGCACATGTTGTGTGCGGTTGGCGCACCGGCGTGGCTGGTCCCGCTCACCTATGTATTGTTCCTGCCCGGGCTGCTAATCTGAGGAAGGTGAGAGGTCAGGTGTTTGGCCGTGATACCCGTCATCACTCGAACCAGCACAAGACGCGAATCGCCTGAACAACTCGCTCCGCGTTTTCGACAGACGAGTCTCAGAATCGCCCTTGTGCTGTTTCTGGCGTTTGCTCTCCGGCTGATCGCTCTCCAGGCGCGGCCCTTGTGGTATGACGAGGCGTTCGCGATTCTGTACGCAGGCCGAAGCATCAACGAGATTCTCTATGGGACGCTCGCCCAGGTTCAAGGTGCAGCGGCGGACGTGCATCCGCTGTTCTACTATTTCACGCTGCACACGTGGATGAACCTGTTCGGTCAAAGCGTGGTCGCAGCGCGGATGCTTTCCGTGCTGCTCGGCCTGGGCACGGTGCTGAGCGCATGGGGGCTGGCGCGCGAGTGGTTCGATGACCGCGTGGCAACATGGGCCGCCATGTTCACCGCCGCCTCGCCATTCCTCATCGCCTACTCGCAAGAGACACGCAT
The DNA here is from genome assembly GCA_034434835.1 of Thermoflexales bacterium. Lineage (GTDB taxonomy): Bacteria > Chloroflexota > Anaerolineae > Fen-1058 > Fen-1058 > JBGLNJ01. The sequence goes on from DAOTXX010000167.1 coordinate 65,843, forward strand.
GTACGCGCTCTTGGGATTTTGCAGCGTCTCTGCGCTGTGGGCTTTTGCGCGCGCCGCCAGAACAGGGAGCTGGCGTGCGTGGACTGCATTCACCATCTGCGGGGCGTTGGCACTTTACAGCCACAATCTAGGCTCTCTCACATTTGCCGCGCTGGGGTTGTTTGTGATTGCCCGCGCTGTGCGGAGGCGAGAGCGAGTCGCCTGGCGACTGGTCGCCCAGACTGCGCTGGCCGGGGGGGCGATGGTTTTACTGTTTCTGCCCTGGCTGATCCTGGTGCCCTCGCAGTTCGGCAAGATTCAGCAGGCTTATTGGGTCATCCGACCTGACTTCAAGTCGCTCGTGCAGACGCTCATCGTCTTTAGCTTTGACTTTGAGAACGCTATCCTGCCCCGGTCACTCATTGCCCCAGCCTTATTCGGCGCGGTACTAGTGCTCGCCGCAACAGTTACACAGTGCATCCGCCGCTGGTCCAAACTCGACGATCGCGCGCGTTTCGGCGTGGGGTTGTGGGGGACGCTCTCGCTTGCGCCAGTGGTGATACTCTTTCTCGTCTCGCAATGGCGTCCGGTATACATCATCCGGGGTCTTTTTCCGGCGGCTGTTTTCTATTTGATGCTTGCCGCTTGGGCCGTGATGCAAATGCCGCGTGTGGCGCGCGGTGGACTGTTGGCGATCTGGACCACGCTGGTCGTGTGGACGCTGACCAGTTACTACGCCTATCAAGGTTTTCCGCGCGGGCCATTTGCGCAACTGGATGCCATGCTCCGTAAGCAAGTCTTGCCGGGCGACGTGATCGTGCATAGCAACAAATTGAGCTTTTTCCCCGCCCACTATTACGACCGGTCACTGCCACAGCAGTTTATTCGAGACGAGCCGGGTTCCGGCGCGGACACGCTGGCCTATCCAACGCAGCAAGCCTTGAGGCTCTACGCAACAACACTCGAAACGGCGACTGCTGGCGCGCAACGTGTGTGGCTGGTGATCTTTCGGCAGGCGCTGGTCGAGGCGAAAGGCGTGCATCCGCACGTGGCCTGGCTGGGTCAGCGCTTTGTGCAGGCACAGACGTTTTCGCTCGGAGATATAGACGTGATGCTGTTTACGAGGAAGGAGCCATAATGCCGCATATCACGCGAAGCGAGTGGGCGCGTGTCCTGGCGCTGGCGTTGGCGATTGTCATAGCGACAAGCGTGCCTTACGCGCTGGGTTTTGCCCGTTCCGATGGGACTCGCGTGTACAGCGGCGCAACGCTTGACCTGGTGGATTATAACAGTTACCTGGCCAAGATGCAGCAGGGCGCGCGCGGCAGTTGGCGTTTCTCGCTTCTGTACACATCAGAAGATCACCCTGGCGCGTTCGTCTATCTGTTCTATTTGTTGTTGGGGCACGTTGCACGGTGGACAGGATGCAGTGTGCCGGGGGTCTATCAGGTGGCTCGGATGGTGTGCGCGCTGGCAATGCTCCTGACCATGTATGCACTCATCGCGGCGCTGATCTCGGTGCGGCCGCTGCGCTGGATTGCCTGCGTGCTAGCCTGCGCGGGCAGCGGACTGGGCTGGCTGCAATTGCTCGTCGCGCCAACGCCATCCGGCGGCATCAGTCCGATTGACTTTTGGTTGATGGACGGCTTTCCGTTTTTTTCGGCGCTCACGTTCCCACATTTCACGGCAGCCACTGCGCTGATGGCGCTGACCTTGGTGGGCTTTTTGGCCTGGCTGGCGCGCCCCAGGTGGCCTGCCGCGCTGTTGATGGCTGTGTGCTCATGCGGACTGACGGTGATCCACCCATTCGGCGGTGGGCTAGTGATCCTCATCGGGACGATCTATGCGGCGCTGCGCGTGTGGGCGCGGCAGGTGGCGTGGCTCCGCGCGGCACAGGGCCTTTTGATGATGGCGCTGCTGGCCGCGCCGGTGTTGGGTTACGATATCTGGCTCTTTTCCACGCAGCCGGCATTTGTTGGATGGTCGCAGCAAAACGTCACATTATCACCGCCTCCGCAGTACTATCTCGCCAGCTATGGGTTACTGCTCATCCTGGGCCTTTGCGGAGCGGTGCATGTGGCGTGGCGACGCGATTGGACCGCAATGCTGGCCGTGACGTGGGTGGTCACAGTCGCGCCGCTGCTCTATGCGCCGACGAACCTGCAGCGGCGATTCCTGGAAGGCGTGATGTTGCCATTGTCCGTGCTGGCTTCAATCGGCGCGGTCGTCATCTTGCGCCAGATATTTCGCACGCGGCGATGGAGGCGATGGGCGCTTGCGCTTCTGATCGCGCTGACCTTGCCCTCGAACCTGGTGCTGGTAGTCGGAACCAGCATCGCTGCGCTGACACGCAGCCCGACAGTCTTTTACCAGAGCGCGGTCGTCGCGGCAGTGGATTGGCTGAACGCGAACGCCGGGCCGGATGATGTGGTGTTGGCCTCCTTCCCAGTGGGCAATCTGATCCCGGCGCGCACCGGCCAACGTGTCTTTTTGGGACACTGGATCGAAACACTGGATTACGCGCGCAAGACCGCCCAAGTCCGCTCGTTTTTCGATGCGGCTACGCCGGATGAGGCTCGACGCGCGCTTGTGCGCGAGGGGCACATCCACTGGGTCCTGGTTGGCCCGGACGAGCGCGCATTGGGCGCATTTGATCCATCTCGCGCGCCGTACCTGAGGTTGGTCTTTGATGCGGACGATGTTGCCCTCTATCGGGTGGCGCTGCCGTGAGCAGCCGGACTGCACTGTCTGTTTCTGACGGGCGTCTTGTTCATATGGGGCTATGTCGAATGAAGCTCACGGGTGTCTGGCGTGACGCTCTCCTGGTCTTGATGCTGGCTCTGGCTGTCCGGCTGGCTCTGGCGCTGCCGCAAACGCAGCCCGGCTACATGGACGCCTATTACTACACCGTCGGCGCACAGCAATTGGCAAACGGTCGCGGCTTTACCGAGCCGTTCATCTGGAATTATCTCGACGATCCTCAAGGTCTGCCTCGACCAAGCCATCAATACTGGATGCCGCTTGCTTCGATTCTGGCCGCGCTTTCCATGTGGGCCGGTGGAGCCAGCTTTCGCGCGGCTCAAATCCCATTTGTGTTGCTTTCGGCCTTGTTGCCAGTGATCGCGTATGGGTTGGCATGGCAGACGTCGGCCAATCGGCGTCATGCCTGGGCCGTCGCGCTGTTTGCGATCTTTTCCGGGTTCTTTGTGCCGTTCTGGTCGTCGCCCGAGACATTCGCGCCGTTCGCGGTGTTTGGATCGGTATGCCTGTGGGCGACTGCCCCATTACACCGTCGTGAGCCACGCGAGATAAGGTGGGGCTTGATCGCAGGCCTGTGTGCGGGACTGGCACACCTCACGCGCGCGGATGGCGTGCTGCTCCTGTTGCCCGCGTTGGTCATGCCGATCTTGCATTGCGCTCGTGAGGGTTGGGATCGCGCCCATGAGGGCGACCCTCGCGCCCATGAGGGCGCTCCTACATGGGTTGTCCGGTCTTGGCTATGGGTGATATGGGGATATGCCATGGTCATCGGCCCGTGGCTCTTGCGCAACTGGACAGTGACCGGGAGATGGCTTTCGGTCGCAGGCACACAGACGATCTTTTTGACGGACTATGATGACCTCTATAGTTTTGGCAAAACGCTCGACCTTTCGACGTACCTGGCCTGGGGCTGGCCGAACATCTTGCGCTCCAAGCTGGACGGGCTATGGTCGAACCTGTTGACGCTCATCGCCGTAGATGGACTGGTGTTTCTCGCGCCGCTGGCGGCGCTCGGCCTTTGGCTGCGGAGGCGCGAGCGGGTTTTCCAGGCCGCGATGATCTATGGTGCAGCGCTCTACCTGGCAATGTCGCTGGTCTTTACGTTCCCCGGTGTGCGCGGGGGCATGTTCCATTCGAGCGCGGCGCTGCTGCCGTTCATCTCTTCAGCGGCGATGATCGGGTTGGATGCGATGGTGGATTGGATCGCGGCCAGGCGCGCGACGTGGAACGCGGCGGCCGCGCGGCGCATGTTCACGTGGGGACTCGTGACGCTGGCGATCTTGATGAGTGGCTCGCTTTACCTCTCCCGGCTGCGTGGCTGGAATCAGGCCGATGCGGTCTATCGGGCTATCGGTGCGCGGCTGAGCCATGAGGCGGCTGCGGTCGTGATGGTGAACAATCCGCCCGGCTATGTCTATCATACCGGCCAATCGGCCATCGCGCTCCCGAACGGAGATGTGGAAACTTTGCTCGCGGCGGCCCGGCGCTTTGGCGCGCGATGGATCGTGCTCGACGCGAATCGCCCGGCGGAGTTGGCCGGGTTGTACGAGCAGCCGCAGTCCGATCGGCGGCTGATGCTGGTGGAGACATTTCGCGATGAAACGGGGCGGCCGGTGTACTTGTTCAGGTTGAAGGATGAAGGATGAAGGCGGAAGGATGAAAAGGGTTGCATCCCTCGCGCGATCCCCCGACGTGTGGTTCTCTGTTTTGCTCGTGGCCATCGTGTTGATCCTGTATGCGCCGTCGCTGCGCTTTGGGTTGATCTGGGACGATCCAACCTACTATCAAAGGGGATTTGCCCAGACATCGCTATGGCAGATTCTCACTTCGCTGATGCCTCCAACCGAGTTTTATCGGCCTGTGGCTGTTTTGTATAATCGCTTTTTCATCTCTTGGACGGGGGTGGTCAATGTGCAAGCAGCACACGCCATGCAGATTATGCTGCACATTGTCATTACGCTGGCTGTAGCGCCAGTTATGCAAGCAGTCGGATTGAGGAAAGGTCATGCTCGGCTCACTGCCCTGGGCCTAGCAATTTGTCCACTTTCTTACCAGGCTGTTGCCTGGCAACAGAGCCAGCAGCCCCTGATGTTGACATGGGTTATGCTGGCGATTCTGGCAGCCTGGCAGTTTGAGCGACACAGATCAAGCGTGTTCCTGGGCTTGTCGCTAGCGGCTTGCGGTTTGGCGTTACTTTCGCAAGAAGGGGCAGTGCCTTTTGTTTTTGTTTTCTTCTGTCTCGCGCTCCGTGAAACCCGTGTCACTGGAAAGCGATTCGAATGGTGGCCTTTGCTTCACTTGGGACTGGCGTTGCTTTATCTATCAGTGTGGCTGGCGATGCCCCGTCAGGGCAGCGTGACAGGTCGGGGCTTTCAGAGCACTGTGCTGGGCTATTTGCTGCAAGGGCTGGTCTTTCCCGTTTCAAGCCTGAGCACAAGCGCAGTGATGGACTGGCCACAGGTCAGACTGATAGTTTTATTTGCAGCGATAGCCATTCTCGTCACCGTGGGCGTATGGAAGTGGGAGTCGTTCCATGCCATCGCTCTGATCTGGGCCTGGATCGCCGTTGGCCTGGCGCCAATCTGGGCTGGATTATCGTGGGCATACGTCGAGCTTGGGCCGCGTTTGCTGTACCCGGCCTCTGTTGGCATCGCCGCGCTGTGGGCAGCGTGGGGAGCGTGGGCCTTTTCCAGCGAACAACCCAAGTGGCGACGCGGGCTGGGTGGACTGGTGTGCACCGTTGTGCTGACGGTTTCACTCCAGCAGTGGTGGCAATTCCAAAGACTCTATGAGGTCGGCACGCAACACCTGGCGCGGGCGATCAGCGTGTTATCGGCAACGCCACACGCGCGTATGTTGTTTGTCAACTTTCCTGATCGTATTGAGCTGCGCCCGCGACCCTATCCCCTGGGATTCTGGGGCCTGACCCTGGCGCCGGTTGCGCAAAATCTTGCGGACTATGCACTGGCCACCGTGGGTCGCAGCGGCAAGGATCGGACGCTTTCGGCTTTCCTGATCGGCGCCGACGAGCGGCAGGACTGGCCCTATCGCGTGGACATGCGCGGCCAAGATACCAGCCCGGAGGGATTGTATCAGGCCGCGCTAGAGTCGGACCAGGGCTGTTGCAAAGTCCCTTGATAACGCGACCTTCCTCGGTTATGATCTGGACAGAGAAAATCCGCGTCACACCGAGGGAGGTCACCATGAAGTATACACCGCTTTCATTCGAGGTCAACTTGCGTCCTG
>DAOTXX010000168.1:0-22476 GCA_034434835.1 Thermoflexales bacterium
AAGCAGCGGCCCTTTCCGCGTCCGGTCCTTCGGTGCGCATTTTTTCTTCCAGCAGCCGGTCCACCAGCGTATCCACGCGGCTGACGAAAAAGCTCGCCACCGAAGCGACATCGCGGATCGGCAAGCCCTGCCGGACGCGGTCCTCCAGCGCGGCGATGTAAGCTTCGGCCACGGCCATGTAATGCTCCATCGAAAACATCAGTGTGACGTTGACGTTGATGCCTTCGCTGAGCAGTTGCCGGATGGCCGGTAGCCCTTCGCGCGTGGCCGGGACTTTGATCAGCAAATTCGGGCGATTCACCGCCGCGAACAATCGCCGCGCGTCGGCCAGGGTGCCGGCGGTATCGTGCGCCAGCTTGGGCGAGACCTCGATGCTCACATAGCCATCCACGCCCTCGGTCGCGTCAAAGACCGGGCGCAGAATGTCCGTTGCATCCCGAATGTCGGAAATCGTGAGTGCGTCGTAAATCTCGGCATTGCTCTTGTCCTGGGCGATCAAGGCGCGCATGGCCTCATCATAGTCCGTCCCGCCAGAGATGGCTTTTTCAAAGATCGTCGGGTTGGACGTGACGCCGCTGATGCCATCTTCTTTCACCAGCCGCTCGAGTTCGCCGGATGCGATCAGCTTGCGGCTGATGTTGTCGAGCCAGACGCTCTGACCGAGTTGTTTGAGTTCGAGTAAGGGATTCATACTGATCTCCATTTGAAAAATCATCTTTTGAACCACCAAGACACCAAGAAATCACCAGGTTCGCTCCACTTGAACATTTTCAGCGAAATCTTGGTGTCTTTGCGATGAGATTTCAGATGCCTCCTTAGGAAATCCCTGTCAACGAATGGGATAACGAATAAACGAATGAACACGACTAGCGGGTTGATTCGTTCATTCGTTCGATATTGGTTGACAATGTCTATAGCCGGTCATTCCTCGCCAAAATAATCCAGGTCAACTTTCTTGACGACATAGCTCGCCACTTCAGTGACACCAAGATTGTGATCGATCATGAATTGGGCAAGCTGCTCGCCATCCATCAACACGATTCTCTTTTCAATCCTGTTCACATACTCTTTGGCTTCTGGTGAAAACTGAGAGGTAGTAATCAAGACGCCTTTGCGTGCTCGTTGACCTTCCAGGCTTCCAGCGAAAGCCTGTACAGTGGGCCGTCCCACTGTGCCTTCCCACTTTTTAGCTTGCACGTACACAACATCCAACCCCAGCTTGTCTTCTTTGATGATACCATCTATTCCGCCATCCCCGCTTCGACCAACAGCTTCCGCATCCTGTCTTGAACCACCATAGCCCATCGCCACCAGCAAGTCAATGACAAGGTTCTCGAAAAATCGCGGCGAACTGTTCTTGACCCGTTCCAAAAGATCCTGCGCCAGGTTGAGTCTCAGATTTTGGTAGCTCGATTCCAAAACTTCTTCGGGTGTCTGATTCAGCTCTATGGTCTCTTCCCCCTCATCTCTTGCACCCCGGCGCGATACGCTCTGGAACTCTAGAAACTCGGGAAATTGCTTGAGAAACCGAACACTGATTTCTCGCGGGTTATCCCGGAGAACATGTAGGCCACGTTCAGTGATACGGAATCTGCCTCGCCCGGTGCTCTCGAGCAAGCCAGCTTTCTTCAGGTAGGTACGCGCCCAACCAACGCGGTTATCAAACCTGGATTGTTTTCCACTGGCGAGTAGTGCTCGCCTTTCATCCTCAGAGAGGTCAAGTCGCACAGCCAGAGCATCAATCACCTCGCCAAGGGTGTGCTCTCGTTGATCGCCAAGAATGTTCAGGAGCGGAAGCATGAGATTCTGGAAACTTGGGACTGTCATAGGGTTCTCCTTGCTTTCAAAGGAAGAACTGCTATTTCTCTATTGCCTTGACCTTAGCCAACCGCCGCACGTGCCGCTCCTCGCCAGAAAAACGCGCGCAGACGAACGCACGCACCAACTCACGGGCTAATTCGACGCCGACGATGCGCGCGCCCAAACACAAAACGTTCATGTCGTCGTGCTCGACGCCCTGATGCGCCGAATAGGTGTCGTGACATACAGCGGCGCGGACGCCGCGCAGCTTGTTCGCCGCAATGGACGCCCCTACCCCACTGCCACAGATCACGATGCCGCGCTCGGCCTGCCCGCGCTGGATAGCCTGCCCCACCGCAAGCGCAAAGTCGGGATAGTCGTCCCCCGGTTCGAATTCGTGCGCGCCCAAATCCATGACCTGATGACCGTCTTGTTGAAGCAAGGCAATGATGTCCGCCTTGAGTGGAAACCCGCCGTGATCGGCAGCGACAGCAATGCGCATTTAGCCCCCCATCCTCTTTTCACCAGCAACAAGATCAACGCCCCAACAACTTTAAAGCGCGTCTCACAACATTCTCGACCGTAAAGCCGTATTTTTCAAAGATCACCTGGAACGGCGCGGAAGCCCCAAAGCGATTCTCAACCGCCAACACGTCGCCCTGATCGCCAGCGTACTTGGTCCAGCCCATCGGCACGCCGGCTTCGATGGCAAGCCTGGCTTTGACCTGTGGCGGCAACACGTGATCGCGGTATTCCTGCGGCTGCCCATCAAACAGCTCCCACGAAGGCATACTCACGACGCGCGCCTGGACGTTTTGCTCGGCCAGCTTCTGGCGCGCTTCCAGTGCCAGCGCAACCTCAGAGCCGCTGGCGATCAGAATCACATCAGGAGTGCCTGACACATCGGCGATGATGTATGCGCCGCGCGAAATGTCACCGCCAGGAGGCAGGATAGGCACAACCTGCCGTGTGAGGACGAGCGCTACCGGCCCGAGGCGCTGAGTCAACGCCACACGCCATGCCTGAGCCGTCTCGTTCGCATCGGCCGGGCGAATCACGGTGAGGTGGGGGATCGCTCGCAATGAAGCGATTTGTTCGACCGGCTCGTGCGTCGGCCCATCTTCGCCCACGCCGATGCTATCGTGCGTGAACACATAGACGACGGGCAGCCTCATCATGGCGGCCAGGCGAATGGACGGGCGCATGTAATCGGCAAACGTGAGGAACGTCGCGCCGAACGGGATGACGCCGCCGTGTAATGCCATGCCGTTGAGGATCGCGCCCATCGCATGCTCGCGCACCCCAAAATGCAGGTTGCGCCCGGCATAGCTCCACTCGCCGCCCACCGCGCCCTGTTTATCGGCGGGTTGATGAGCGGGACTCTGAAAGTCGCCCGCACCTTTGAGCGCTGTATCGGTCGAAGGGTTCAAGTCCGCCGAACCGCCGATGATCTCTGGCACGCGAGCGGCAATGGCGTTGAGCACCTTGCCGCCCGCTGCGCGCGTCGCGATCGGTTTGTCGTCGGGCGAAAAGGTCGGGATATCTTTATCCCATCCCTCAGGCAACCTGCCGCTCGCCACGCGGTTCCACTCGGCAGCGAGATCGGGATAAGCCTTTTCATACGCCTCCCAGCGCTGTTGCCATTCGGCTTCCCACCGCTTGCCCCGTTCGATGGCCTCCCGAAAGTGCGCGAGAGCCTGTTCAGGCATAAAGAACGGCTCCGGCGAAGGATAACCGAGGTTCTTTTTCGTCTGAATCACCTCGTCCGCATTGAGGGGCGAGCCGTGCACCTGGAATGTGTTTTGCTTTGGACTGGCAAAACCGATGCGCGTCCGAACGATGATGATCGAGGGCCGGTCGCGTGTGACCCGCGCAGCCGCGATCGCTTCGGCCACGGCGTTCACATCGTTGCCCTCGGCAACATGCAGCACCTGCCAATGATACGCTTCAAAACGTTGGGCGACGTCCTCCGTAAAGGTCAGCGAGGTTGAGGCCGCCAGCGAGATGTGATTGCAGTCGTAGAGAAAAATGAGCTTGCCCAGCCCAAGATGCCCCGCCAGCGAAGCCGCCTCCGCCGCAACGCCTTCCATCAGGTCGCCATCGCCAACCAGCGCATAGGTGTAGTGGTCAACGATCGTGTGGCCGGGGCGATTGAAGCGCGCGGCGAGATGCGCTTCGGCCATCGCCATGCCCACGGCGTTGCCGCAGCCCTGGCCGAGCGGCCCTGTCGTCGTCTCCACGCCCGGCGCAACGCCATATTCCGGGTGGCCGGGTGTCATGCTGCCCCATTGACGAAATTGCTGAATTTGCTCGAGCGGGAGATCGTAACCGGTCAGGTGAAGCAAGCTGTACAGCAACATTGAGCCATGTCCTGCCGAAAGGACAAAACGATCACGGTCAGGCCACTTGGGATTGGTCGGGCTATGTTTGAGGAAACGATCCCACAGCGCATAGGCCATCGGCGCTGCGCCGAGCGGCAAACCGGGGTGGCCCGACCTGGCTTTTTGGATGGCGTCAATCGAAAGCGCGCGGAGGGTATTGATACAGAGTTGATCGAGTTGAGGCTCAGCGGTCATCGTGTGGACTCCAAAAGTAATTTCTCGGCGTGATTATAACTCGTAAAGCGTAAAACGTGAAACGTGGGGGGGTTACTTTTGCCCTATTGCATCTGCTCCCCAATGCGCATAAACTGGAAAGTGATTGTTTATCCGCATCGGCGGCATTCCACGCAGCCGAATCTTTTCAGGAGGTAACCTGATGCCCAAGTTATCGTATCTTGCGTTCGTTCTGCTCATCGCCAGCTCGCTGGTCCTGGCCGCTTGTTCAGGCATGGTCCCGACCCAGGCGCCAGCTCAGACTCAACCGCCCGTCAAGGAAACGGTCATCATCAAGGAGACCGTCCCGGTCAAAGAGACCGTTCCGGTCAAAGAAACGGTCCCGGTCAAAGAGACCGTCGTGGTCGCGCCGACGGCGGCCCCCACTGCAACGCCCACCACCGCGCCGGGCAAGGTCGTTGTCCCGACCAAAGCGACGTCGGGGGGCAAGCTCGAATTCACCATCGAGTTCGGCCCTTCGCAGCCGCGCAAGGGCGACAACAAGATTCAGCTCACCGTCATCCTGCACATCAAGGGCGGCACCAAGCCCTACAAGGTTCTGGAAGACAACATCGCCCAGAAAACTACGGCGACTACGGATGGCGTCCAATACGTTCGAGACTGGCACAACTGCGGGCCAGACGAGCCACATACCATCACCGTAGTCTCAGCCGATGGTCAGCAAGTCGCAGAACCGATCATGATGCCGTACAAATGTCCGTAAGTCACTGGACTTGCGCCCACATCTGGCGGTTGGAGTGCAGGCTTCAGCCTGCCAAGCCACCCGATGTAGCAGCCTGAAGGCTGCAATCCGGCGATTTGCCAAACACCAGTGAGTCATTGACCCGCCACGATCAAAACAAGCCCTGAAGATGCCTTCAGGGCTTTATGCTTCTTGCCGTGTTTCACTCTTTGAGCGGCCTGAACCCTTCGCCCAGCGCCTCGCTCGCCTGACCGATCACCACAAACGCATCCGGATCGATCTCGTGAATGATCGCCTTGAGCCGCGAGACTTCGCTGCGGCTGATGACGACATAGAGCACGGTGCGCTGCTTTTGCGTGTACATCCCCTCGCCGTGCAAGCCGGTGACACCGCGCTCGAGTTCGCGCAAGATCGCGTCGGACACCTCGCGCGGTCTTTCGCTGATGATCAGGGCTGTGCGAACCACATTCGAGCCTTCGGTGATCACTTCGGCCGCCGTGCCGCCGATGTAGAGCGCAAGAATAGCGTACAACGCCCGCTCCGGCCCAAAGGTGAACCCGCCTAGCACGATCACCAGCGCGTCGGTGACCAGGTAACTCTGGGCTAACGGGATGCCGCGTAGACGCGCAAGCACGCGGGCCAGGATGTCTGTGCCACCGCCTGTGCCTTGCCCCAGGAACGTGATGCCCATCCCCAGCCCGCCGATGACGCCGCCATAGAGCGCGTTCAGCATCGCGTTCTGAGTCAGCCCGCCGGGCAAGATGAGCAGCCCCAAGTCTAGCAGAACACTGTAGAGAGCAACTGTAAAGATCGTGCGAACAAAGAATCGCCGCCCGCCCAGGTAGCGCCAACCGAGCATAAACAGCGGCACGTTCATCACCAATACCATCATCCCAATCGGCAGGCCGGTGTAACGATTGAGCACCTGCGCCAGCCCGCTCACGCCGCCCGAGGCGATCTGACCAGGGATGTAGAACAAAACCATCGAGGCAGCCTGGACCATCGCGCCGAGAATGAGAAGACCATAGTCGCAGAGAACATTGCGCTTTAGCATAGGCAACTCGTCAAGACTTTTGCCAGTTGGGGAGAAACCCGTCTTCTCTCAGAAGACGGGTTTCTGATACTGCCTGAGAGCGGGGAGGATTTTGCTGCCGTGCATTAAGGCAGCGCGGGCAATTGAGCCATCCCCGCCTTGTTCGCTTCACGTTCAACGATGGATCGCAGTTCGCGTTCAGCTTCTGATGGGAGCGCAGGCTTTTGATACCTTGCCAGCAATTCCTTGACGCGCGCTTGGGCGCGGGCGAACGTATCGAGGCTGCCACCTTGCTGCCAGGTGCGGATCGAGCCGCGATCGATTACCGATGAAGGCAAGTATTGCTCCTTGGCAAACAGTTGCCTTGTGACCTTTTGCTTGAGAAAGTCGCCCCGGAAGGCGATGCCTGCAAACATCTCGGTCGCCAGGGTCGGCGTGCGCTGTTCGATGCCTCCCAGCAAGCGAAATGCCATACCAATTGCTTCGGCGTCAATCACCAGCTTTTCCACGCTAAAGCACGCGAGGAAATCGAGCATCCCTGCGCCGCTGATCATGTTGATGCCCGCCAGTGCACCCAACACTGCCGTCACGCCCGATTCGAGTCCGGCCTGCGCGTCCACGATCTTGGCGTCGCTGGCGCCCAAGTAACAGTGTGTAGGCAACCCCAGCGATTTGCCCACCTGCGCGTACGCGGCATCAATCATCGCCGTCTCGATAGCACCCATCGGCGTCGTGCCCTGCCGCATATCAAAGATCGCTGGAGCGCCACCCCACACTATCGGCGCGCCAGGATTTGCCAGTTGATGGATCACCATGCCGCTGATACATTCGGCCGCGTGTTGGACAATCGAGCCGAGCAAGGTCACGGGCGCGGTCGCCCCTGCCAGCGGCATCGAGACCACTTGCGCCGGGACACGCGCACGCGCCAGGTCCATCAAGTTCTGCGCGCCAAACTCGCTCCAGATTAGCGGCGGTGAGGGACACACGTCAAACACGGCGCGAGGCCGCTGCGCCAGCTCGTCGCATCCACCCACAAGCACAGCCAGCATATCCATCATCACCCGAGTCGTCTTGGTAGAAAAGGCCCCGGTGATAACCGGCTTGTCCGAATACAGCAACACGACGAACAGGCGGTAGAGATCGCCAATGTCCTTGGCGACATCGCTGCACACGACCGCTGTACTTTGCGCTCCGAACTGCGACAATTGCTCGGTCACCATGACGATCCGCGCGAGGTCTGCCGTCATCGCGTTCTTGTGTTCCAGCGTGTCCGGGTCGAGCACGTGAACGCCTGATGAACCCGGGTCAAAAGTCACCGCGTCGCCGCCATAGTGGACGGTGGCGCGGCCTACACGGTCATACAGATCGAACTCACGCGGGACACTGGCGATACACTGGAGTGCCAACTCTTCGGGGATGCGGACCACGTCACTCTCAATAACAGCACTATGATCGGCCAAGAGGCGCTGCGCCTCCTCGCACTGCACCTTGATGCCCGGGTCGCGCATCAACTCAAACGCTTCGGACAAGACAGCTTCGATCTGCTCTCGGGTGAGCAATTCGAGTTTGGGCCGCACGAATAACCTCCTGCAAGATCAGAGATAGCCGATATGGGGCTCAATCAGAGGCAAACGCTTCGGCGAAACGCCGCGCGACGATCTCGTCAACCCCGCTGCTAAAGCGCTCAAAACGGGCGATGTAATCGCGCGCGAGGGGCGTGAGTCGCGCGCCTCCCCCGTGCGAGCCGCCGGTCTGGGTCTCGACTAGCGTCACATTCAGGCGGGTCTCCATCTCGTGGAGCTTTTCCCAGGCGCGGTGATACGAGACCTGCATCTTTTCGGCCGCGCCGCTGATCGAGCCGGTCTCGTCAATGGCGCGCAAGAGATTGACGCGCCACTTGCTCAACACCACCTGGCCGTCTTTTTCGATCCACAGGTTCGAGCGAGGTTGCATAGCATCATCTCCTCCGGCAGCGATCTAGTCACGCGACGATTGTAGCTTGAACGGCTCAGAGGGTCAAGCGGGAATCAGCACCTACACGCCGTTTCGCTGATACAGAGCAGGCAGATCAAGGTTATGGCATCACTCGGACCCGGGCAAGGATCAGATGCTCACCTCCGGAATCCAAAGACAGGCGTCGTCCGGTGCTCCAGTCATACCAGCCTGTAGAAAGGTAATAGTCTCCGGCAGGCAAATCCGGCGGCAACTTGATCCAGCGCGTCTCCTCCACGATCTCACCTGGCGACCACCACGAGGTGGGATACGAGTTGTCACACGGTTGCGCATCCTCTTGCGCCAGCGGCGCTTCAGCGGGATGACGTGTCAGGTGCACAAAGCTGGTATAGTCTACCGTGGTCGGCGCAAGAGCGCGCCAGGTGAGCGTGATAGACACTGTCTCCCCAGGTTTGAAAGCATGATCCAGGGCTGCTGGACGTGCCAGTTCAAAGAGACCAGCAAAAGCACCCACGGGGTTGAGCGCCACACTTGCACGAGTTTCGGCAGGGACCCGGTAGGCGACGGCATACAGTGCCTCACGATCGTAGATTCGATGTGTGACCTGTCCCGAAGGAAACGCTGCCTGAAGTGCCGTCAGTGACCTTTGCTCAGCAGCCAAGATAGCCACATGAACAAAGTCATTAGAGGGCTGATACGGGAAAACAGCGCAACGCCGGCCATTGAATGTCTTGAATCGGTCCCATCGCGGTCCCAGGTAAAACCGAAAAATGGGTGTATCGCGAGGATGGGGTGAAAGCGAAATGATGTTGTCGGATGGCAAGGTTGCCAGATATTCGCTCGATTGACGCAACCCGACATCAAACGCTGTGAACAATCCAGCATCATTCGCCCACACGTAAAAATAGTCATTAACAGCGCGCACACCGCTATAAGTGAAAGCTCCCCCTACAATCAATATACCTGCGGCACTGGACAGCCAGCGCGAAGTTGATTTGAGTGACGTGAATCTGTGCCATATCCCGTACGACCCTAACGCGACCATGATGGCGAGAGGCGGCGTCGCTCCCATCGCACGTCCGAAATGTGGCGCTACATCGCTGACCACACTGGGAACCAGCATGATAACCAGCCAGATCAGAGCAAAGACTGCCCCATCACGCCTGAGTCGCCGCAATCCATGCCAGACCCCCACTACAAAGGCAACTGCCTGTGCTGGATCAAGCGCCGGACGGCCAGGTAGATTCAACCGCAGGTTGGTGTCGCCGCGCCAGAACAGTCCGCCCACCATGTGCACCACATTCCCGGCTATGATAGGCCATACGCTGCTCGTTGAAGGGCTGACTTGCAAAGGCCGCTTGATCAACCAGTCTGGGTGCTGGATGAAAAAGATCGCCTGCGGCGCAAAGACTAGGGCTGCTCCCGTCACGTACACCAACGCATTGCGCCAATCTGACCTGAGCATGCCGGGCCGTGCAGCCCAACGCCACATAAAATACACCGCCACGACAAGCGGCACCATGTAGCCGGCCAGATAAGTGTACAAACACAGACTCAGGGCCGCGCCGGCCAATGCAAACAGAGGCCAGTGTCCTCGGTTGAGTGCCAGCCACAGTAAGTAAAATGCCAACGTCGAAAAGGTGGGCACCATGGGCGGCTCCATCCCCAAGCGGCTATAATGCACATGCCAGTAAAGAACAGCCAGCACGCCTGCCGATAACAACCCGAGGGCTGTGGCCTCGCCCTCGCCCACGCTTTTCCGGAACATCTCGCGCGCCGCGAAAAAGAGCAGTCCCACAGTCAAAACACCGCTCAAGGCCGACACCACACGGCCCCCTCCTGCAAAGGGTTGGCCCACCAGCCGATACAGAATCGCGATCAACACCATCTGCGCTGGCTCCCGGCCCATTTCGACCGGGATAAACACCGGGGGGGGCAACAATGTGCGAATGTGTGACGCGTCAAGCTCATTAAGCGCCTCATCGTAACTGAGGCCGGGCGGGACGCGATCCAGCTGCACGAGGCGAAGCAGAGCGGCCATAGCCACAATGAACGCCAGAAGCAACCACGATATGTACCGAGTACGGATGGATAAAGACTGAAGCAAGGACAAGTGCTCTATCTCACCAATGTCACTGATCGAGTCACGTTACCGGACGGCGATGGCATCACATGGTCAACCGAATAAATCGCAGGTGAAGGACGCGGTGCGTTTCTGGCGTGACACGAGCATGCTCGGCGATCCGCAGACCGCACGCCCACACGATCTGGTCACGACACACCAGCACCGGCATCCGGTCGCGGACATACGCTGGGATCTTTTGGTTGATCATGATCGCATTCAGTCTGGCCCGGTGGCCGCTCATCCCCTGCGGCGCGATGCGGTCGCCGGGCCGCCTGGTGCGAAGCACAAACGGGCCGGGGCAAACATCCGCGTCGAGGTACGCAATCCATGGATTGGCGTTATCGCGGTAGCCCGATGCCGGCGTCACGATTTCCGCTTCGAGCGCCCAGTCCGAATCAGGCAACGGCGTACGGCCAGCCACGTTGACTGCGATCCGCGCGTCCGGTTCAAGCAAAGGCCAGTCAGGCCACGCCGACTCGCTGCGCTCGTCAGCGATGACGAACGTGTCATACGACACGGTGAGCGTCAGCCCCTCGGTCAATGTGGCCTGATCGCCAGTCGAGCCACGCTCGGCCATGTCCACAGCGCGCTCGACGTGAACAAAGTTGATGTTGCGAAGATGGCGCCTCAAGCGATGAATTGCCTCGCGCACCGTCGCGCGCTTGAGCGAAAGTGGCAACGCTCGCCACGCCGCCAAGTCAAAGACGATGTCAGCATCGGCGCGACACACAACTTGGCCCCAGGCGCGCTCCATCTCAGCATGCAAAAGCTGGTAATCCGCGGCGGCGACCTCGGCCGTGCGGCACAACACCTCGCGTACGCCCGGGTTATGCTGCGCCAGCAACGGTAAGACAGTGTGTCTAAGCCAGTTGCGGAAATAGGTCTGGTCAAGATTGGAAAGGTCAAAGCGCGGGCGTAAGTCATTGGCTGCGCAGTACGCTTCGATATCGGCGCGCGTCACGTACAGCAAGGGACGAATCAGCCAGAGAGCAGGTAATGGGTATTGGGTATTGGGGAGACGATCACCCATCGCCAATCTCAAATCTCCCATCTCCGACTTGGGCCGCATCCCGCGCAGGCCAGCAATGCCCGACCCACGAATGACGTGCATCAAGACGCTCTCGGCCTGATCGTCGGCGTGATGCGCCACGGCAACGGTGTTGCTGCCGACTTGCTGCGCGACCTCGGCCAGGAAGCCATAGCGCATTTGCCGCGCGGCTTCTTCGATGGCAAGATGTTCTCGCTCCGCGTAGGCGGCTACGTCGCGCGCAGCGATCGTGTGAGGCAGATTCCATTCGGCGGCCAATCGCTCGACAAATGCAGCGTCCTGATCCGAATCGGCGTCACGTAATCGGTGGTTGAGATGCGCGACGTGAAGCGAGACACCATACTCGGGCGCAAGCGCACGCAAGACATGCAACAGGCACAACGAATCCGGCCCGCCGGACACGCCGACAACGACCGTTCCACCGCGCGGCAAAAGGCCGTGACAATCAATTGTGCTGCGGACGGTGTTGATCAACTCGCTCATCACCTATAATTCCATGACGGGCTGCGCGTCAAGCCTTTCGTCGCTTCAAGCAATTTCAAGACCGTCTCATAGATTTCAGTCGCGCCGAATGGCATATCGAGCCAGGCATCCACTCCACACTCTTTTGCCACTCGCTCAGTATCGTAATAAGCCTCCAACATCAGGATAGGGATGCTTCGTGTCTCAGGATCGGCCTTGAGCGTCTTGAGCGCCTCATCGCCAAACGGCGGCATGGACGGGTCAAGTTCTGATTCCAACACACGGTAGCCAGCCAGGATGAGCGCAGGCTTTAATCGCCTGGCGGTTTCCACAATCTCACTTTCCGGCACAAGCTCAATCCGCGCGTCAAGGTCATGCCGCTGGAACAATACCCGAAGTAACGCTACGACTTCCGGACTACCGCCGTAGGCGCGGTTAGCAATGGCCAAAAATAGCAAACTCGGACTTGCTATGCATGTTTCTCATCTTGTCCACGGACGACCACAAGTGCGATGGGATTAGTGGAGATTCGTGTAATTCGTGGACAAAAACTCTCGCACCGCCGCATTGAACGCTTCCGGCTGTTCGAGGTTCGAGAGATGCCCGGCATTTGGGATCACGACGAGCCTTGCGCCCGGGATTGCGGCGGCCAAACTCTTACCCTCCGGCTCGACGGGTGTGATGACGTCTTCTGCGCCAAAGATACAGAGTGTCGGGACATTGATCGTGGGCAGCAGCGGCGTCGAGTCTGGCCGCTCGGCCATGCCCAATTGCGCGCCGACAATGCCATTGACCGACTGACGCAGGATCATCGCGCGTGTGAACTCGACCACTTGGGGGAGTGTCTGCCTGGTGGATTCGGCTAACAAGCGCGGCACCATTGTCTCAGCGACAACTGCCGCCCCATGCTGCTTGACTTTCTCGACCATCTCTAGCCGTCCCTGTCGCCCCGCAGGCGTGTCGGCTCCGGCACGCGTGTCCACCAGGATCAGCCCACTGACGCGCTCAGCATACTTACGCCAGAACGCCAGCGCAATGTACCCACCCATCGAAAGCCCACAGACAATTGCCTGGACGACTTGCAGCTCGTCCAACAGCGCGCGCAAGTCTTCCGCCTGGGCATCCATCGTACAAGTGCCTTCGGGCGCATCACTCTGACCAAAGCCCCTCAGGTCCGGCGCAATGACCCGCGCAATGTCAGATAGCCCACCTATCTGTGGCTGCCAGACTGCATGATCGAGTGGGAAGCCATGAAGCAAAAACAGTGGGACGCCTTGCCCTGCCTGGACATAATGTAGACGGATGCCATTGATCCACGTTTCCATCACTGCTCCCTATACAAGCCCTAACCACATTATAACAGTAGCCCTGACAAAAGGCGAGTTGCCTCCAATAGGCGGTGTGGTATAATCATCACTTGGCAAGTAAACCTTCGCAGTTGCCCCAAGGGGTGCAATCTTGTGGAATCCAGTCAATGCTATCCTGGGCTTGTTCTCCCTTGATATCGGCATAGACCTGGGCACAGCCAACACGCTGGTCTGCGTCCGAGGCAAGGGCATTGTCATCAACGAGCCTTCCTGGGTAGCGATTGAGAAACGCAGTAAACGCGTGCTGGCCATCGGCAACGAAGCCAAAGAAATGGTAGGTCGCACACCTGCCAACATTGTCGCCATCCGGCCTCTGCGTGACGGCGTCATCTCCGAGTTCGAAGTCACCGAGCGGATGCTGGACTATTTCATCAAAAAAGCGCACAGCCAGATGCTCCTGCAAATCCCCCGCCCGCGCGTGGTGATCGGCATCCCCAGCGGCGTGACCGAGGTCGAAAAGCGCGCGGTGTACGACGCCGCCATCAGCGCGGGCGCGCGCGAAGCTTACCTGATCGAAGAACCGATGGCCGCGGCGCTGGGCGTGGGCCTGCCGGTGATCGAAGCACGCGGCAGCATGATCGTAGACATCGGCGGCGGCACGACCGAGGTCGCCGTCTTTGCGTTGGGTGGCATCGTCGTCGCGCGTTCCATCCGTGTAGCGGGCGATGAGATGGACGAAGAGATCATGATGTACGCCCGGCAAAAATACAACCTGCTCATTGGCGAGCGCATGGCCGAGCGCGTCAAGATCGAAATCGGCTCGGCGTACCCACTGCCGGAGGAAAAGATCATGACGGTGCGCGGACGCAACCTGGTCACCGGGCTGCCGGAATCCGTGGACATGTCATCCATCGAGGTGCGCGAGGCGCTCTCCAACTCGGTCAACACGATCGTGGAGACAATCAAGGCGGCGCTGGACGAAACGCCGCCCGAGTTGATCGCCGACCTGATGGAAACCGGTATTGTTCTGGGCGGCGGCGGCGCTCAACTGCAAGGGCTGGCGCAACGGCTGACCGAAGAGACCAAGATGCGCTGTTGGGTCGCACCTGATCCGATGACGTGCGTAGCGGCCGGGGCCGGCAAAGTGCTTGAAGAACTGGACCTGCTCCGGGTGGTGCTGACCAGCGCCGACCGGCATGGGATGCGGTTCGGATCGCCAACCTCGGGCGGCGGGTCGGCCTTCAAATAGTCGCCAAGTAGTCGAATAGTCCGTGTCCGGCCATGAGACTATCGGACTACCAGACTAGAAGACTATGCTTACTCGTCCTCGCTCGCGTTCGTGGGCGCTGTTTGTCCTCGCGCTGACTGCCATCGCAGCCTTGGTGCTGCACGAACTGGGCCAACTCCAACCTATCGAAGACCTGGCGCAGATCGTGATCGGCCCGGTGCAGCGCTCGATCGCCAGCCTGGTCGGCGGCGCAGGTGATCTGTTCAGCACCTTTCGTGACGCGCGCGAGCTGCGCGACGAAAATCAACTGCTGCGCGCTGAAATCAACCGGCTCACCACCGACAACGTCCGTCTCAAAGAACTGGAAGCGGAAAACGTCACACTGCGCGAATTGCTCAAGTTCACTCGCAGCAATCCCAACTATGCAACCGTACCCGCAGATGTGATTGGCCGCGACCCCAGCCCATACTTGAGCACGCTCATTATCAACGTAGGACAAAACCGCGGCCTCAAGCCGGGGATGCCGGTGATCACAGGGGGGTCGGCGCTTGTTGGGCGCGTGCTGCAGGTCAATCCGCGCACAGCCCACGTGCAACTCTTGGGGGATGTGTCCAGCGCGGTTAACGCGATGATTCAAAACAGTCGGGCGACGGGATTGGTGCGCGGCCAGCCAGATGGTACGCTCGTCATGGACCTCGTCCCGCAAGAGGAAAAGGTCAGACCGGGCGACATTGTGTTGACCAGCGGCCTGGGCGGCGATCTGCCACGGGCGCTGGTGATCGGCGCGGTGACCACTATCACCAAGCGTGACATTGACTTGTTTCAATCTGCCGCGCTGCAACCGGCGGTTGACCTGAACCGTCTCGAGGTGGTACTGGTGATCACGAATTTTGAACCCTTGACGACGAGTAAATAATCAATTTTCAATTGTCAATTGACAGTTGAGAATTGAAAATTGACATGAGTCCCAGTCCGTATTTCACGATTCCATTTTTGCTGATCGTGGCGATCCTGCAATCTACTGCAGCGCCGCGGTTGGCCGTGTCCGGCGTTCGTCCTGACCTGATGCTGGTCTCGGTCATCGCGTGGACCCTGCTGGCTGCGTTCAGGACGCGCGAGCTACAATATCTGGGAGAGCCGCCCAGTTTGTGGCGCGGCATCAACGATGGCGTCATCTGGGGATTCGCCGGGGGAGTGTTTTTGGATTTGCTGTCCGGCGCGCCGATGGGGCTGAGCGCCCTGTCATTGATGGCAGCCGCGCTGGTCGCCGGGATCCTGGCAGTGGGGGTCGCCAGCTCTACGCCGATCTCGATTATCCTCGTGACGCCAGTGGGAACGCTCGTCTATCATCTCGTCTTTTTGGTCGGGCTTGCGCTCACGGGCCATCCCGCGTCTTGGAGCGTGAATATCACGCGCGTGGTCCTGCCCAGCATCGCGTTCAATCTCACATCCATGCCGATCGTTTGCTTGCTGCTCGGCTTGTTGAACCGGCAAACGGAGCGCGAGCGATTGCAGTGGTAAAAGCACTGAGCGCACACGCCGTAGGCTGAGAACCATGAGCGAGGAAATCAAAGTCTCGAGCGAGACCCTGCAGATGACGACCGAAGAGCAGCATGCGATCAGCCATGATGCTCAGCCGCCTGCTCAAAGGCCCCCGGACACCAGGCGACTTGAGGTGAGACACCTTTCGTTGTACGGCATCATCGCTATCGTGTTCGCCGCGTTCTTTGCCAGGCTATGGGACTTGCAGGTCGTCAAGGGTGAGGATTTCGCTGAAAAGGCCAAGATCAGCCAATCGAGGCTGGTCTACCTCGAGGCGCCACGCGGTATCATCTACGACCGCAGCGGCACGCCGCTGGTTCAAAACGAGCCTTACTTTAGCGTCACCATCGTCCCGGCCTACCTGCCCGAAGACGAACTGGCCGAGATGGAGGTCTTTCGCAAACTCTCGCTGCTGCTGAACATGCCCATCACGAGTCAAACGGCTTCGGCCAACCCGCAGAGCGGCACGCCGGGTCAAACCGGCATCAAGGACATTGTGGACAAGGCGGTCAAGGATGGGCAGTATTATCGTCCCGTGATGATCCGGAACAACATCCCGCGCGAAACGGCCATGATCATCGCCGAGCAGACGATGAAGCTGTCCGGCGTGCAGATGCAAGTCAATGCCACGCGGCGATACCCGGATGGGCCGCTGTTTGCGCATGTGCTCGGCTATGTGGGCGGCGTCCCCGGCGAACAAGCCCAGGACTACCGAGCCAAGGGATACGACGTCAATGTGGATCGCGTCGGCATCACCGGCATTGAATGGATTGCAGAATCTGATCTACGCGGGGTCAAGGGCCGCAAGTACATCGAGGAAGACGTAGCCGGACGCGAGGTGCACATCGTCGGTCAACCGGAACTCGCCATGCCCGGCTATAATGTCTATCTTTCACTTGACGCCGGGCTGCAAAAAGTGTCCTACGAGGCCCTTCAGGCCGAGATCAACGAGATCAACCGTTACCAGGGCCGCGAATTCACGCGGCGCGGCGCGGTGATCGCAATGAACCCGCAGACCGGGCAGATCCTGGCGCTGGTCAGCCTGCCGAGCTATGACAATAATTTGTTCACGCACGGCATCACGCAGACCGAGTTGAGCAAATTGTACAATGATGACCACCGGCCTCTGCTCAATCACGCGATCTATGACCAAGAAGCCCCCGGCTCGACCTTCAAGCTGATCCCCGCCGCCGCAGCCCTGGAAGAAAAAGTCATCACGCCCAAGACTATCATCAACGATCCCGGCTCGATCGTCATCCCCAACAAATATTTCCCCAACGATCCAGGCCAGGCCAAGAAACTGACCTGCTGGCTCAAGACCGGTCATGGGAACGTAGATTTCCTGCACGGGCTGGCCTATTCATGCGACGTGTACTTTTGGGAAATCGGGGCAGGCTATGATGTGCCCAATCAACCCAAGTTCGATGGGCTGGGGATCGATCGGCTGGTCAAGTATTCCGAGATGTTCGGGTTGGGCAAACTGACCGGCATTGACCTGCCCGGAGAATCCAAGGGCCACGTGCCGACCACTACCTGGAAGCGGCGCACGTTCGGGGAGACTTGGTCAACCGGCGACACGTACAACTTTGCAATCGGTCAGGGCTTTTTGGCTGTGACGCCACTTCAGATGCTCAACGCCACTGCAGCCGTCGCCAATGGTGGGACGCTGTATAGGCCGCAAGTCATTGACCGTATCACGGACATTGACGGCAAAGTCATCAGGGCCTTTAAGCCAGAGGTGATCGGCCGGGTCAATATCAAGCTGGAGAACCTTCAACTCGTTCAGCAGGGCATGGAAGCCGCCGTGATGTGGGGCACGGCTACCAAAGGGCAGGTACCCGGTGTGCGGGTGGCCGGCAAGACCGGCACCGCCGAGTACTGCGATGACCTGGCGATCAAATACGGTTTTTGCTACAAGGGTCATACTCCCTATCACGCCTGGTTTGTCTCATTTGCGCCAGTGGACAATCCGCAGATCGCGCTGGTGGTCTATATCTACAACGGCGGCGAGGGGTCCGAGCGCGCTGTGCCCGTCGCCAAAAAGATTCTCGACTATTACTTTGGTCGCAAATAGTCTTCCTGTATGCGCCGGGCCGCCAGCAGTCAAGCAACCTGTCCTGCCACAGACCGCCGATGGCAGACCGCACTGGGAGCCAGTTGAACGACACAGAACCTTCCCGTTTTCACTTGATCTTGCCCTGGCTGCCTGCCACGTTCACTGGGATAGTTGGTGGTTTTTTCCTCGCGCGCGTGACGTTTGAGGGGTGGCTTGTCCTACAGCTCAGCACCTGGCCCGGCGCGCTCGGCGTCGTCGCCGTGGCCATTTCGACTGCACTGGCACTGCGGTGGAGCTGGCTGCGCCTTACCCGGCAAACCGACAGTACGGAATATGGAATACGGAACACATATCCCCTCCTACCCTTCCTGATTTTGCTGATTTACGTATTTTGGCCGCGCGTCAACTTGCTGATGGCGTCGCTCCTCCTGATCGCAGCAGTCAGCCTCAGCCTGGCGCTGGCTTTACGCGCCCGTATCCCCGACCCTTTGAATCGGCTGCTGAATGTGGTCATATCCAACGTCCTGATCGTGGTCGTCGTCGCCGCGTATCTGCAGACTGCAGGCCGCACGGTCGGCGCAGCCGACACGTTCGAGTTCCAGGTCGTCGCACCCGCATTGGGCATTGCGCATCCCACCGGTTACCCTCTGCTCATCCTCCTCGGCAAACTGTTTTCGCTCATCCCATTCGGCCAGGTAGCTTGGCGTGTCAATCTCGTCTCGGTGACGTTTGCCACTCTCGCAACTGGTTTGCTGTACCTGAGCCTGCTCCGATTGACCGGTCAGCGCGCGATCTCGGCACTGGCCGCGCTGTGCCTGGCCTTTTCTCGCCCCTTTTGGTCGCAAGCCGTCCAGGCTGAGGTCTATCCGCTCAACGCCGCTTTTGTCGCCGCCATCCTCTGGCTGCTGATCAGCCGCCTGGAGCCAAGCGACACGCCAGGCCAGAACCACTCGAAGCGATGGCTCTATACGCTGGCCGCCATATTCGGCCTGAGCCTGACCAATCACTTGACGATGACGATTCTATTCCCTGCCATCGCTTTGGGCGTGTTTTTGGCGAGACCACAGTTGTCGCGTCGGGACTGGCTGCTGATCGCAGGCTGTCTCCTCGCGCCACTGCTGCTCAACTTGTTCGTTCCGCTGAGATGGCCTGCATTACACAATGGACGCTGGATGTCACTGGGCGAATCCATCGCCTACGTCACTGGTCAGCAATTTCGCGGCGCGCTTCAGTGGGAGCTGTGGCAAGATGAATCCCGCTGGCGCATCGTCGGCGGGATGACGCTGGATACCTATGGGCCAGTCGGCACGGTGCTGGCTTCGGTGGGGCTGTTGTGGCTGGTCGCACGTAAATGGCGCATCGCGCTGCTGACTCTCGTCGCTTGCGCCGGTTACTGGTTCTATGGTCTGGTTTACAACGTTCCCGACGTGTCTCTGTTCATCATCCCAGCCCACATCATCATGGCTTTGTGGATCGGCGTGGCAGTCGCACAGTTGACCCAAGGGCTTGCCAGCTTGAGTGCAAGATTCTCGCGTTCTGAGCCAAGCAAAGTGTCTCTTGCGCGTGAATTCGGGCCGCCGGGTGTCAGTCAGGGTGACACAAGACCGACCCACTGGGCCACGGCGTTGGCATGGGGCACGTTCGCGCTCTTGCCCCTCAGCCTGATCTGGACCAACGGTCCGGTGGTAGATCAAAGCAACGTCGGTTGGGAACTGTATCGGTGGGGCAAGCACGTCATGAGTTTGCCCATGCCGGCTGGCTCAGCGATCCTTGCAGACAGCGTCAAGATCGCACCGCTGTATTACCTCAAGCGCATCGAAAACGAGCGGCCCGATATCGAGACCATTGTCCTGGGCGACGAAAGTCTGTATCGTGCCAGACTGGATCAGCTCATCACCGAGGGCAAACCTGCTTATCTGGCGCGCTATCTGCCGGGCCTAGCCGGGCTGTACCGTTTGCACTCACTCGGCCCACTCGTGCGCGTGACAACCAAGCCCATGCTCTCGCCGCCGCCGATGCGCCAGTCGCTCAACAACGTCAATTGGGGCGGCGGCAAGATAGCGTTGTTGGGCTTGGACGTGGAGCCAGGTCAAGGCAACGTCGCCTGGCGCATCACGCTGTATTGGCTGGCGCGCGCCAAACTCGATGAGAATTACCACGTCCGGCTGCGCTGGGTCGGGCCGAGTGGGCATGTGTGGTGGCAGGATCATGGCGCGCATCCGGTGGGCGGTTATTATCCCACCAATGCCTGGCAGCCCGGCGAAGTCATCGCGGACTATCACGAGATCCCGGCCGACCCAACTATCCCCCCCGGACTGGCTCGCCTCGATGTCGGCTGGTTCCTGCCCTTTCGCGACGAAGGACTAGTCCGCGATGGTACCGATAGCCCCTGGTTCACAGTGGCTTTGCTCGATCAGGTTGCGCCGACCGCGCGTCCTGTCTTGGCGCACGAGATGCGCGCCAGCTTTGGCGATGAATTGCTCATCTCCGGCTCAAGCGATTTGGGCGTGCTGCCGCCCGGCGAGCCACTGAACGTCGAGTTCGAATGGTCACGCCTCCGGCCAGGGCCGGACCGCACGCTGCGATTGCGATGGACGGGTCCAAGTGGCGCCGAGATTGAAGCAACGCAAATTGAGCCTTATGCGGGCGAGTATCCCACGTCACAGTGGCCCATAGGGCAGTCACTCGTGTCGCGCGTGACACTCTCGGCACCCTCCAGCCCTGGCACCTACACACTTCGAGTTGGTTGGCTGAGCGCAGACAGACGTGAACTGCCCGCGCGATGCACCTGGCTTGCGCCAACATCGCGTGATTGCCTGGTCGGCACGCTGCGCGTTGAAGGACAGGCGCGCGCATCAGGCATCAACTTTGACAATCAGGTGATCCTGCTCGACGCGCAAATCGGCCAAACGCAACTGCGCCCCGGCGAGACGCTCCCGGTCAGCCTCAAGTGGCAAGGGTTGCGCCAGTGGAACGCCGACTATACGGTGTTCGTGCATCTCGTCGGCCCGGATGGCAAACTACATGGACAGGTGGATCAATGGCCGCTCGATGGAACGCTGCCCACGCGCGATTGGCAGCCGGGGCGCGTGATAGACGATCTGTATCGCGTGACGCTGGCTGGCGACGCGCCAGCGGGAACCTATCAGGTTGAGGTGGGCTGGTACTTGTTGGCGACCTTGCGCCGCCTGCCGATAGTAGATGCAGAAGGTCGTCCAGTGGATGATCACGTGATCGTTGGGACGGTGAACGTCAGTGAACCGTGATCAATTCCTGCGTACACTGGTTGGTGGACGGCAGGCAGCAGTATGGATCGCCATCGCTGCCCTGACTGGCGTGGCCGTATACCTGAGCTGGTCGGCCATGTCGGGCGCGTGGGGTTTCGCGCTCGACGACGCCTGGATCCATCAGACTTATGCGCGCAACCTGATCACCACAGGGCAGTTCGCTTTCGTGCCCGGTCAGCCTTCTGCCGGTTCGACATCGCCACTTTGGACGCTGCTCATTTCGCTGGGCTATCTTGTCCGCGTGGATTCCAAGTGGTGGACATATGTGCTGGGCACCGTCTGCCTTGCCGCAACCGCGCTCGGCGTTTGGCAATACAGCCTGCGACTGTTCCCCGAGCGTCCAGGCGCGGCGTTGGCCGCCGGAGTCTTTTGCGCGCTCGAATGGCACTTGATTTGGGCCGCTGTCTCCGGGATGGAGACGGTTCTGTTCACGGCGCTATCGGTTTGGCTGATCGTGGTTCAATATCGGGTATCAGGTATTGGGTATTCGGTGATCGTCGGTGTACTGGGCGGTCTGCTTGTGCTGACGAGGCCAGAAGGATTGCTCCTTATCGGGCTGGTATGGCTGGCTCAGACCATCACAAGTGGCTGGAAGGAACGTGCAACTTGGGCAGGCCTGGCTTTGCCGGTAGCCGTGATGGCTGTCCTGCTCGCTCCGTGGCTGGCGTTCAACTGGTATAGTAGCGGAACACTATTCCCCAACACGTTTTACGCCAAGCAACAAGAATACACCATCGTCCTGGCGACGACCCCGTTCATCCTGCGATTGACTCAGGTCTTGACGCAGCCATTCATCGGCGCCCAGGTGCTACTGATCCCCGGTCTGCTCGCCATGGCCTGGCGGCTGACGCGCTGCCGGATCGAACGGTCAGCCTGGATGCACATCGCGCCGCTGGCCTGGGTAGTCGCGCATCTGTGGCTCTATGCCATGCGCCTGCCTGTCACTTATCAGCATGGCCGTTACGAGATGCCGGTCATTCCCATCGCGATCACTCTTGGCGTCGGCGGGACGGCGATGCTCCTGCGATGGAGCGATACATGGCTCTGGCCGCGTGTCCTCAGTCGAGCGGCGACGCTGGCAACTGCGCTGGTCCTTCTGGGATTCGTCATCATGGGTGCGCGCGCCTATGCCACCGACGTCTCGATCATCGAGGGGGAAATGGTGCGCGTGGCGCGCTGGCTGGAGGCCAACACCGCACCCGGCGATCTCATCGCTGCACACGACATCGGCGCGATCGGCTACTTTGCCAGCCGCCCGCTGCTCGACCTGGCCGGGCTGGTTAGCCCTGAAGTGATCCCCTTTATCCGCGACGAGGCCCGTCTCGCCGACAGCATCCG
>DAOTXX010000169.1:0-23803 GCA_034434835.1 Thermoflexales bacterium
TTTAGGCGATAATGGGACATGGGCTCCTCCTTTTCGCGGTGATGGAGTTTGGATACCCTATCTTCCTCGAAAAGAGGAGCCCTGGCAAGTCTATGCGGTTGCTAAAGTGTCAACCGATCTGTGAACCATCCCAAAAATCTCAGGAGGTATAAAATGAAAAACAAACGGACATTCATCGGTTGCCTGCTGGCCGCGCTCTTGCTGGCGTTGGCGGTGGGACCGGGCCTGGCCCAGGGTCCCCAGCCGCCCCTGCTGGATGAAGAAGTGGGCCTCCAGGCCGCTGCGGTTCCGCTCGGCACCGGCTTCACCTACCAGGGACAACTGCAGGGCAACGGCAACCCCGTGGACGGCAGCTGTGACTTCCAGTTCAGCCTCTACGATGCCGCGACGGGCGGCACGCCGATCGGCACGCAGACCCGTGCCGCCGTTCCGGTCAGCAACGGCTACTTCACCGTCGCCGATCTGGACTTCGGCGACGCGGCGTTCCAGGGCGACGCCCGCTGGCTGGCCATCGAGGTGCGCTGCCCGGCCGGGAACGGTTCCTACACCCCCCTCTCCCCGCGCCAGGCGCTCACCGCCGCCCCCTACGCCCTCTACGCCGCCAGAGCCCCCTGGGGTGGCCTGATCGGCATCCCGGCCGGCTTTGCCGACGGGGTGGACAACGACACCACCTACACCGCCGGCACCGGCCTGACGCTGGCTGGCACCCAGTTCAGCCTGAATACCGCCTTCACCGATAGCCGCTACTGGCAACTCGGCGGCAACAGCGGCACCAACCCGGCGACGCATTTCCTGGGCACCACGGACAACCAGGCCCTGGAACTGCGGGTGAACAACGCCCGCGCCCTGCGCCTGGAGCCGAATACGACCAGTCCGAATGTGATCGGCGGCTATAGCGGCAACAGCGCGACCTCTGGCGTTATGGGCGCCGCGATCGGTGGTGGGGGAGCAGCCGGCAGTGTCAACCGCGTCACCGACGACTACGGCACGGTGGGAGGCGGATTCAACAACCGGGCGGGCGACAACGTTGGTACAACGAGCGATCAGATATATGCCACCATTGGTGGAGGTTATGGCAATGTGGCGCATGCGGGCGCTGCCGTCGGCGGGGGTCAACTGAACATAGCCAGCGGTCTCTTTGCCGCCATCGGCGGGGGCGTAGAGAACACCGCCGTCTATACAGGCACTACAGTGAGCGGCGGCTGGAGCAACACTGCCAGCCATGACTATGCTGTGGTGGGCGGCGGCGCGCACAACACGGCCAGCGGCCCTGCTTCCACGGTCAGCGGGGGCTGGAGCAACACCGCCAGCGGGGAATCGGCTGCCATCGGCGGAGGCGATTACAACCTCGCGGCCGCTGCCTATGCCACCATCGCCGGCGGCGGGCCGTCGGTTCAGGGTGACCCGACCAACACCAACAACCGCGTGACCGATATCTATGGCGCCATCGGCGGGGGTGGGGGGAACCGCGCCGGCAACGGGGATAGCGTCACGACCAACGCTGGCTACGCCACCATCGGCGGCGGGGTGAACAACACGGCCAGCGGCTTCGCCGCTATCGTCGGCGGGGGCGCGGACAACACCGCCAACGGTAATTACGCGACCATCGGCGGAGGCTTTCGTAACACTGCCAGTGACTATGCTACCGCTGGCGGAGGCAACACTAACACCGCTAGCGGCGCCACCTCCACTGTTGGTGGGGGCTGGGTCAATATAGCCAGTGGCGATTCCGCCACCATCGGCGGCGGCGCGCACAACTCCGCTAGCGGACCTGTTTCCACGGTCAGCGGGGGCTGGAGCAACATCGCCAGCACCTACTACGCCACCATCGGCGGGGGCTATGACAACACTGCCAGCGGCGGGGACTCCACCGTTGGCGGGGGCGCGAACAACACTGCCAGCGGCAAGGACTCCACCGTCGGCGGGGGATGGGCCAACACCGCCAGCGCCGCCTATGCCACCATCGCCGGTGGCGGGCCGTCGGATCTCAACGATCCGACCAACACCAACAACCGCGTCACCGATGACTACGGCGCGATCGGCGGGGGCGCGGGGAACCGCGCCGGCAACGGGGACAGCGATACGACCAATGCGCGCTACGCCACCGTCGGCGGGGGTATCAACAACACCGCCAGCAGCCAGTCCGCCACTGTGGGCGGCGGCTGGGGCAACACCGCCAGCGGCAACGCCGCCACCGTCCCCGGTGGGGCAAGCAATGTCGCCGGCGGCGCGTACTCCTTTGCCGCCGGCGCTCAGGCCCAGGCCACCCACAATGGTTCCTTCGTCTGGTCGAGCGTCGACCCCACCTCCTCCTGGGGCGATAACACCTTCACCGTCCGCGCCCACGGCGGTGCGCGCTTCTACTCGGCCGCCGGCACGGGCACCGGCGTGCAACTGGCCAGCGGCGGCGGCTCGTGGTCCAACCTCAGCGACCGCGCCGCCAAGGAGAACTTTGCTCCCGTGGACGGCCGCGACATCCTGGACCGCCTGGCTGCCGTTCCCATCCAGACCTGGAACTATCGCAGCCAGGACCCCGCCATCCGCCACATCGGGCCGGTGGCGCAGGACTTCTACGCCGCCTTCGGGGTCGGCGAGGACGACACGCACATCACCACGGTGGACGCCGACGGCGTGGCCCTGGCGGCGATCCAGGGACTCTACGAGGTCGTCCAGGAAAAGGATGCCCGCATCGCCGAACTGGAGGGGCGCGTCGCGGCGCTGGAGGCGCAGAACGCCGCTCAACAGGCGCAGATCCACAGCCTGGAGGCCCGCCTGACGGCGTTGGAACGGCAGGTGGGCGGCACATCCGCCCCGGCGAGTGCCGCTCTGCCTGTTTCCGGGTTGGCGCTGGGCGGGCTGGCCTTGCTCGGCGTTGTACTGCGGGCAGTGAAGGGCGGTCCTGATTACCTATCCACGCTCGCCAGGGGGCCGCGACCCCCGGTCTGGCTATCTCAAAAAGCGCCCCCGCAGACGCTCGAAACCCATCCGCAGGGGCTGGCTTCTCCGCAAGCCGCCGTTGGGGCGGTACAGCGGGAGCGCGGGGCCGGAGGGTAGGCAGTTGCGCCACAAATCAGAAATCCAACAGGAGGCATTCCGATGAAAAACAGATGGCCATTCATCAGCGCGCTCCTGGCGCTCTGTCTGCTGGCCCTGGCGGTGGGGCCGGGCCAGGCCCAGGGGCCGGGTCCTCAGGGGGACGCGGGCGTCCAGGTCGTCCTGGGCACCGCTTTCACCTACCAGGGACAACTCAAGCAGGGCGGCAACCCGGTCAACGGCAACTGCGACTTCCAGTTCAGCCTGTGGGACGCCAGCAGCGGAGGAACACAGATCGGTAGCACCCAGACCAGGTCCAACGTCTCGGTGAGCAACGGCCTCTTTACCACCAGCCTGGACTTTGGCAGCGTTTTCACCGGCGATGCCCGCTGGTTACAGATCGCCGTGCGCTGCCCGGCGGGAAGCGGCTCCTACACCAACCTCAGCCCGCGTCAGGCGCTGACCGCGGCGCCCTATGCGCTCAGCCTGCGACCGGGGGCGGTCGTGAGCGGCGGCAGCACCACCCTGATCCTGTCCGGCGGCAATGTCGGGCTCGATGCCGGTGGCATCTTCTACGGCGTGCGAGGCTGGAGCGCCAGCCCCAGTGGCTGGGGTGTGTACGGCTTGAGCAGCAGCAGCAACGGCCGTGGCATGGTCGGTGTGGCTGGCGCCAGCAGCGGCCCGACCTACGGAGTGTATGGGCAGAGTGACAGCACGGAGGGCTATGGTGTGTACGGCTACGCCACCGCCGCCAGTGGTACCACCTACGGCGTTTATGGCGAGAGCATCAGCCCTGGCGGTGTGGGCGTGTACGGCCGCAATACCAGCAGCGGAAGCGGCGTCACTGGCTCCAGCAGCACCGGCGACGGCGTGCGCGGCCAGAGCTCAGGAGCCAACAAAAGCGGCGTGTACGGCATGAATACCCATAGCGCTGGGTTTGGTGTTTATGGCCGCAACACCGGTGTGGGGAGTGTGGGATACCTGGGCGGCTCCTACGGCGTGTATGGCGAGAGCGCTAACACCGACGGCATCGGCGTGGTAGGCAAGGCCACCGCCATTAGCGGCGCCACCCACGGTGTGTATGGCGAGAGCGCTAGCCCTGAGGGCCACGGCGTGTACGGCTATGCCATCGCCACTAGCGGTGTCGCACGGGGCGTGTACGGCCGGAGCGACAGCACCTCCGGCTACGGCGTGGTCGGCTGGGCTGCCGCTGCCAGCGGCACCACCTACGGCGTATACGGCGCAAGCACCAGCCCCAACGGCTACGGCGTCTACGGCACCGCCCCTAGCACCTACGAAGCGCGCGCGGGTTACTTCGAGGGAAACGTGGGCGTCACCGGCTTCTTCTCTGTCGGCGGCAGCAAATCCTTTAAGATTGACCACCCTATGGACCCGGCCAACCGCTACCTCTAC
The DNA here is from genome assembly GCA_034434835.1 of Thermoflexales bacterium. Lineage (GTDB taxonomy): Bacteria > Chloroflexota > Anaerolineae > Fen-1058 > Fen-1058 > JBGLNJ01. The sequence goes on from DAOTXX010000169.1 coordinate 4,447, forward strand.
CACTTTGCCCAGGAAGGCCCCGAGGTGCAGAACGTCTACAACGGTGTGGTCACCCTGGATGCCCAGGGCGAAGCGGTCGTCACCCTGCCGGCCTACTTTGCCGCCCTCAACACCGGCCCTTTCCGCTACCAACTCACCGCCATCGGCGCGCCGATGCCCAACCTGCATATCGCCCAGGAAATCCGGGACAACACCTTCCGCATCGCCGGCGGCGCTCCTGGCAAGAAGGTCTCCTGGGAGGTGACCGCCATCCGCAACGACCCTTACCTGCGCGACCACCCGGTGCAGGCCGAGGTGGACAAGCCGGCCGGGGAGCGGGGCACCTACCTCTACCCTGAAGGCTACGGCCAGCCGCCGGAGATGGGGCTGGACTACCAGCGCAACCGGGACCTCTTCGAGCAGCCCGAAACCGAACCCCTCCCCACTGGCAGCGAGCGATAAGGAGGCGGTCATGCGCAAACCATTTCGCTGCCTGGTCTGGCTGCTTCTGGCGCTGCTCGTGCTCCTCCCGGCCCTGGCTCTGGCCCAGACCGGCGGCGGCTATGACCTGACCTGGAGCACGATAGACGGCGGGGGCTATACCTTCAGCACGGGCGGGAGTTACAGCCTGGGCGGCACCGTCGGCCAGCCGGATGCGGGCGCGCTCTCCGGCGGGGGCTACACCCTGGGCGGCGGCTTCTGGGGCGGCGGGGCGGCGCAGCCCCGCATCTACCTGCCGTTGGTGCTACGGAACTATCCGTAGACCCCCTTCAGCCTGAGACCTGCGGGAGGATGACGCCACCAGGGTGTTCGAAGCAGAAGCGATTTAGGCTACGTCGTTGCTGCTTTTCCCGCCCGGAGTCGAGGCTTCAGCCGGTTTGAGCCACGTTTGCACCGGCTAAAGCCTCGATTCCGTCCCCGGATTGGGATTTGCTTCGAAATCCGTAACTGCTCACCCAGAGTGACTGTTCACGTCGGTCCGGAGTGCAGGCTGTTGCACGTTAACGAATTCACCTGACCATAGCCCCGCCCGCCGCTCAACCGGCGGGCTCAGCGCGGAAGCCCCCTTTCGACGGGCTCAGGGCAACGCCTGCGGGGGCTGTGTGAGCCTGCGGAGCAGGCTTTTGCTTTGAGCCGTGGGGTTTAGCCCACGGCGGCCTGGCCCACGTTGCGGCGAATGGATTGCCAGGTTAATCTGCTAAACTGCCACAGGCCGCATCGGCAGGCTGAAGCCTGCACTCCGGGCCGGGCCATGATCTGCTGTCCTGGAGTGCGGCCTTCAGGCCGCATCTGCAGGCTGAAGCCTGCGCTCCGGGCCGGGCCATGATCTGCGCGCCCCTTCGCTCCGCGAAGGAGCGATCAGAGTGACATCCTTGTCTACAGAGTGAGCAGTAACCGAAATCCCGCATCAGGGCCACCTTGTCATTTCCCTGCCGCCGTGTTATAGTGTTACCCGATGTTGCGCATCGGCTACCCATGCATCAACCTCTCCCTCGACTGTCGCCCCAGCCGCACCCTTCGGCTGGCTCACCTGACGTGGGATCGCCTGCGGACGCTGGTGGCCGGAAACCTGGCCTGTCTGGAGCGCATTGTCCGCTGGAACGCCGAACGGGACTTCCTCTTCCTGCGCATCACTTCCGACCTGGTCCCCCTGGCCTCCCATCCGGCCAACCGCTTCCCGTGGGACCAGGAGTTCGCCCCGGACTTCGCCCACATCGGCGACCTCATCCGCTCGCTGGGGATGCGCATCTCCATGCATCCGGGCCAGTACACCCTGCTCAACTCCCCCCGCCCGGAGGTGGTGGCGGCGGCCCGCGCCGATCTGGCCTACCACGCCGCGCCAAGCGCAACAACCATGCCGATGACAGGCGCGCCGATCAAGCCATGAGGTGACAGCGACAACTGCTCCCACTCGAGCCGTTGCCAGGCGACGAGCAACTGCACAATGCCCTGCGCCAATCCCCAGCCGAGCGGCAGCCCAACGAGCGCCCCGATCGCGCCAAGCAGCGCCCCTTCGATCAGCACACCGCGCAGGATGCCGCCACACTCCATACCCAGCGCGCGCAGGATGCCGATCTGTCGCGTGCGCTCGGCGACGTTCATCGCGAACGTGTTGACGATGAGCAGCGCCGCCGCCAGCAAAATCACTGCGCCAGTCAATGCCAGTCCCATCGTCATCCAGGTGTACAGGATGTCGGTATTGCTGCCCGTGTCCACCCGGGACACGATCACGGCATTGGATTGCGCAAGTGGATGGTCGGACAGCGCACGAGAGAGGGCAGACTCGACCTGTCGAAGGTCGCGGCCCGGCTGTATCGTCACACGGATACGCGAGAGGCGCTGACGCAAGCCGAGAGCATCCTGCAGCGTCGAGAGCGGGACCAATCCAATGCGCTCGCGCAACGCTGCGCCCGTATCCTCGCGTCGCTTGATCGTTCCGGCGATCATCAACTGGAACGGCTCCGCTTTGTCACGCGGAAAGGTCAACTGCCCGCCGAGGCTCACGTGATACTGCCTGGCCCATTGCTCCGGCACCGCGATCCACGGCTTGCCGGAAACCGGCACGCGGCCGGTGGACATTTCGAGGTGCTCGAGTGGAAAATAGATTTGCGGATCAACGCCGAGGAGAATGAGCGACGCGCCGGCCGGCTCCAGCAGAACCGTCGAATGGATAACTTCGGGGGAAGCCTGCGCCACATCCGGGTGAGCGCGCACAGCATCGAGCCAGCGCGCGTCGAGGGACTCGGCATCGCGCGGGGTGATCTGCAGATCGGCCTGGCTCACTTGCCGGGCGAGGCTGGCCGTGCGCGCCTGCGCCGATTGGCCGATCACGCTGGTGGCAAACACCGCCGCCACACTCAACGCGATGGCCGTGCTCGTCAGAAAAGTCCGCATTCGTCGCGTGGCCAGGTTCCGCCAGGCCAGATCGATCCAGGAGCGCACTCGAATTCCTTGTTGAAGGGTCTGCTGCAAAAGCCGGCGCAACTATTCAGCCAGTGCAAGTCCCTGTCAACGAATATCAAGCGAATAAACGAATGACGGTTGCGAATCGTTTATTCGTTATCCCATTCGTTGACAGGTTCCTCCTGAACAGTACTACCCCGCTACTGCCTAAGATTCCAAGTATAACACGACACATACCTTCCTAAAACAACAGGCCGTCATCCAACCGATGACGGCCCCGAACTCGTCTCAGTATGACACGACTTGCTACTTTTTGTCCTGCGTGTACCGTTTGTCCAGGCGACTGTACAACGGCAACAACGCCGCGCTCGCTCTGGACTTGGCTGCCTCTACGGCTTTGGCCGCGCGCTTTTCGAGTGCGCGCCGCGCGCTCAACACCCGCATCGCCGCCGTCGTCTGCGCCACCCGGAGCGTGACCTGAGCACGCTCGCGCGCCCGGACGACCGGCGTAAACAACGACGACATCGCAAACGGTCGCTCCGAGAGGCCCCAGCGGACCACGGCCGAAGCCCACGTCAGCCCCGCGCCGAAACCGACCAGGCACAGCGTATCGCCATCCTTGCAGCGCCCCTGCTCGATCGCCTCCACAAGCGCGATCGGGATGCTGGCAGCGGAGGTGTTGCCGTACTCTTCGATATTGACAAAGACCTTGTCCATCGGCAGGTTCAAATGGCGCGCAGCCAACTCGATGATGCGGAGATTGGCCTGATGCGGGACGAGCAAATCAATGTCGGCCAGCGACATCCCCGCCTGGTTGACGGCCTCGAGCGCGGCCTGCCCCATCACGCGCGTGGCGAACTTGAACACCTCGCGGCCATTCATGCGCACATAATGATCGCCACGCTGGATCGCCTCTGGGGTAATGGGCGTGCGCGCACCAATGTCAATGTGAAGATGCGGAGCACCCGAGCCATCCGAGCCGAGCACAAACGACAGCACCCCCGTCGGCTCATCGCACGCCTGCACAATGACCGCGCCGGAACCATCGCCAAAGAGCACGCACGTTTCACGATCCTTCCAGTCCACGTTGCGGCTGATCGTCTCGGTGCCGATGACCAGGATATTCTTGTACAAGCCGGTCGAGATGAATGCCTGAGCGGCCGCCAGCCCGTAGACAAAACCCGTGCACCCGGCCTGAAGCTGAAACGCACCGCACCGGGCGCCCAGCATATCTTGCACCATGCTCGACGCGGCAGGCAGATAGTGATCCGGTGAAGTCGTCGCCAGGATGATCAGATCGAGGTCTTGCGGCACCAGGCCCGCCACCGCCAGGGCGGCCCGGCTGGCCGCCACGGACATGGTGGTCGTTGTTTCGCCTTCACTGGCGATGTGCCGCCTGCGAATGCCTGTCCGGGTGTAAATCCACTCGTCGGTGGTATCCACCATTTTTTCGAGATCAAAATTAGTCAACACTTTGGAGGGCGCATATTTGCCCCATCCGACAATACGTCCATATTTCATTTTGACCTCCTGGAATTGGTGTCTGCCGTTAAAAAACACCAAACGCCAACTTTAGATACTGGTTGACGTCTGGCATTTTGGGGCCTGATCTTACGTCTCGCTGCGGCATGGAACCTGGGAGCGCCGCTCCCGATGCCGAATCAGATAAACGATCACGCCGACCGCCGACGCCAATGACACAGCCGATCCCAGGGCGGCTGCAACGATGAGGACGGCCCGGCGCGTGCGACGGCTCATCTCACGGCTACCCTCGGCCATCGCCGTGGACAACTGGCGACTCAACCGACCGACGAACGCCGGATTCGGCTCAACTGGCGCGAGCGTGCGCTGGATTCGCTCGGCCAATTCCATGAGCGGCACGAGCGACGGTTCCTCCGCGCTGCCCGCCGGGAACGCGGCTGCCCCACGCTGCCCCGCGTTGAGCCGATCCGCCTGCGCGGACAAAAGCTCGGCAATCCTCCGGTCATCCATGGCCCCGTCCCCAAACTCAATCCGCCGGATAGGTGACAATCGCCAGCGTTCCCGGCCCAAAATGAACTGCCAGCGAAAGCGCCAGCTCGTGAACGAACGTCTCACCACAATGCAAAGCGGTCTTGGCTTGCTCCAGCAGCTCGGCAGCTTCTTCGGGTGCCTGGGCATGAATCACCGCCAGGTTCACCCGGGCATCGCCCACGCGCTCGCGCGCCATCTCGATCACCCGCTCAATGGCTTTCTTGCGTGTGCGGACCTGCGCCGCCAGCTCCATCAACCCGCCGTCTGCCTTGATGATCGGCTTGATGTTGAGCAGCGAAGCTAATGCGCTCTGCAGCTTGTTCACCCGCCCGCTCATTTCGGCAAACTTGAGGCTCGCCAGCGTGAACAGGTGATTGACCTGCGGGCGCGTTTCTTCCAACCGCTTGAGGATTTCGGCGACTTGCTTGCCGGCTTCGGCCATGCGCGCCGCATCCAGGCACATGAACCCCAGCCCGCCCGAGCCGGCCCAACTATCGAACACGTGCACCTGGATCGTATCGGCCACCGCTTCGGCCGCCATCTTGGCCGAGTTGAGCGTCCCGGAGAGTTTGCCGGTGACGTGGATCGAGATGATCGCATCGGCCTGCTCGGCCAGCTTGCGATAAGCTTCGATGAACGCATTCGGCGGAGGCTGAGAGGTCGTGGGCAGCATGCCATTCTGTTCAACGCGCTCGTAAAACGTCGGCCGATCGATCGTCACACCATCCAGATAGGTTTCGACGCCAAACTGGATCGGGATTGGCACGACGTGAATCTTGTACTGCTCCATCAATTCTTGCGGCAGGTCACACGTGCTGTCGGTGACAATTCGAATCATTCCAGGCCATCCTTTCCATCCGGAGCGTTAGGCGCTCCCAGTTCCTCACGCAAAGCAAGCAGCGTGCGATGATACAGCGACTTGATCGCCCCCTCCGTCCGGCCCATGATCCTGGCGATCTCGGCGTTGGACAGCTGCTCAACGAATTTCAGGATGAGCAACTGCTGACGTTCAGCCGGCAGCCGGCGGATCGCCCCCAGGAGTCGAGCGCGCTCTTCATTAGTTTCAGCGGCCGATTCCGGCCGTTCGCGGCTCAAGCCGGTCATGGGCGCTTCGTCCAGCCCCATGACCTGGCGGCGGCCCTGATCACGATGCCAGTTGGCGACCAGATTGTGCGCGATGCGGTAAAGCCAGGCGGAAAATGGCAGACCCCGATCGCGATACTTGCCCATGTGCGCCAAAGCCCGCTGGAACGTCCGCGCCGTCAGGTCCTCGGCCTCGTGGTGATCGCCCGTCCGGTAATAGATATAGTTGTAGATTTTGGCGACGTAGCGCTCGTACAGCAACCCAAACGCCAAGGGATCGGTTTTGGCTCGCGCTACCAGTTTGCTCTCGTCTTGTGGGTATTCCACCCTGTCCCCCGAGGATCAGCCCGAGGGAATCCACGTATAGAAACCCCTTCGGGCGTTTGAGGTTACGTGCCATTGTAACGCTTGCTGGCCGTCTCGTCAAACAGACCGGGTCGGGTTTCGTGGTATAATCCGGCGGCAATGAATGGAGGCTTCATGACCACTCTCAACCTGGATGAACAGGTCGCCCTGTTGATGCAAGGCGCAGAATATGGCGACGAGCAGCTCAAGGCAGCGATGGCGCATGAATTGCGCGATCGGCTGGCCGAAGGCCGTCCGCTGCGTGTGTATTGTGGCTATGACCCGCGCAGGCCCGATCTGCATCTGGGCCACACGATCACCATGCGCAAGCTGCGCCAGTTCCAGGACCTGGGTCACGAGGTGTCGTTTGTCATCGGCACAGGCACCAGCATGGTCGGCGACCCTTCGGACAAAAGCGAGCTGCGGGCGCAACTCAGTCTGGAAGAGGCGATGCAAAATGGCCGAACGTATGCCGAGCAAGCGTTTGTGATCCTCGACCGCGCCAGGACCAGGATTCGCTACAATCATGAATGGCTGCTCGACCTCAAGCTGGCCGATCTCATCAAGCTGGGATCGGGCTTTACGGTGCAGCAGTTTATCCAGCGCGAGAATTTCAAGCTCCGCTGGGAAAAAGGTGAGCCGGTGTTCCTGCACGAAACGTTTTACGCCCTGATGCAAGGCTATGACGCCGTCGCCCTGAATACCGACGTGCAGGTGGGAGGCAGCGATCAGCTTTTCAACATCATCACGGCCGGGCGCAAGATCCAAGAACTGTACGGCCAGCGCCCTCAAGTCGGCATCATCATGGGCATCCTGCCCGGCACCGATGGCGTGGTGCGGATGTCCAAGTCGCTGGGCAATCACATTCCCATTCTTGCCACGCCCGAAGATATGTACGGCAAAGTGATGAGCATCCCCGATCACGCTATGTCGATTTTCTTCAAACTCGTCACACGCTACACGCCCGCGCAAATCCAGGCGATCGAAGAGGCGCTGACCCGCCAGGCTCGCCATCCGCGCGACGTCAAGATGGAGCTGGCGCGCGAGATCGTCAGCATCTTTCACGGCGACGCGGCCGCGGCCGAGGCCGAGGAGCATTTCAAGCGCGTGTTCCAGGAGCGGGAATGGCCGGAAGAGATGCCCGAGTTTGCTGTAGCCGGGCCGACGAATATCATCGCCCTCATCGTGCAGGCGGGACTCGCATCGAGCAAGAGCGAAGCACGGCGGCTGGTGGACCAGCATGGCGTCAAGCTGGATGGGCAGATCGTCGAAAGCGTAGAAGCCACCATCGAGGTTGCCGCGCCGCGGGTACTCCAGGTAGGCAAACGCAAGTTCATTCGATTAGTCAGGGCGTGAAACGTCAAACGTCAGGAAGTGGTTTATGACGTTTGACGCATGACGTTTGACGCATGACGTTTGACGCATGACGTTTGATACACAATGTTCAACAGGAAGTAGGAATGACAACCCCATCTGCTCCCAAGAAAGGTTTCCCCTGGACGACGGCCATTTTGCTGTTCGTCTTTATCGGCCTGCCCGTGTTGGCCTGTTTGTGTGGTTTGGGTGCGGTGGCGGCAACGATGCGCGGCGACTCGCTGAGCCTGGGGACCGGGGACGCAGTCGCCGTCATTTATGCCGAGGGGCTGATCACCAGCGGCAGCGCCAGCACGGCCACCCCCTCGACCGGCATCACGCCCCGCCGCATCAAGGCCGACCTGCGCCGCGCCGCCAGCGACGCTTCGGTCAAGGCTGTGGTGATGCGCGTCAACAGTCCGGGCGGCTCGGTCGTCGCCTCGAACGAAATCCACAGGGCGATCAAGGAATTCGCCAAGCCAGTGGTCTTTTCCTTCGGGGAAACGGCGGCTTCGGGCGGCTATTACATCGCCTGTGCCGGCAAGTGGATCGTCGCCAACCCCGATACGCTCACCGGCTCGATCGGCGTGATCAGCGAACTGCCGAACGCCGAAGAGTTGCTGAAAAAGATCGGCGTGCAATTCATCATCATCAAGAGCGGCCCGACCAAAGACCTGGGCAGTCCGTTCCGCCCGATGACAGACGAGGAAAAAAAGCTGTGGCAGGCTGTGATCGATCAGGCTTATGACGGCTTTGTCAAGATCGTCGCCGAAGGGCGCCATTTGCCGGAGGACAAGGTCCGCCAGCTTGCGGATGGGCGAGTGTACACCGGCAAGCAAGCCCAGGAGCTGGGGCTGGTGGACCAACTGGGCTATCTGGATGACGCCGTGGCCAAGGCGGGCGAGTTGGGTGGGATCAAGGGTGAACCCCGCGTGATCGAGTATCTGCCCCGCCCCACGCTGATGGAAATCTTGCTCAACTCCCTAGCGCGCACGCCCAGCCTCTCGCTGGAACAATTGCTCGGCCTCGACGCTGCGCCCAGGCTCGAATATCGCTTCGTTGCACCCTGATCACCACCCATGAACACAACGCTCTACCGATCTCCCGAAGCCTTTACCGCGCTGGCGGCTGAATGGAACACCCTCTTGCACCGCAGCACGTCGGACGTCCCGTTTCTCACGCTCGAATGGCAACAGATTTGGTGGCAGCATTTTGGTCAAGGCGATCCGCTACTCGTGTACGCTTTCCGCGACGCGGCGGGGAGGCTGTGCGGAATCGCGCCGCTGTTCTGCAACAGCGCAACGGGCCGCCGCGAACTCAACACGATCGGCTGCGCTGACGTGTCTGATTATCTGGATATGATCATTCTTCCCGGCTGCGAAGAGCCGGTCCTGAGCGCGCTGCTCGACGCGCTGACTGGGCCGGAGGCGCCCGAATGGGACGCCATAGACCTGTGCAACATCCCTGAAGCTTCGCGCACGCGCGAGGTCTTGAGTCGGCTGGCGCAAGCACGCGGCTGGCAGGTCGAAACGCGCCAGGCTGAAGTCTGCCCGGTCATTCACCTGCCCGCGACATGGGACGAATACCTGGCCCGGCTCGACAAAAAAGAGCGCCACGAGCTGCGCCGCAAGATGCGCCGCGCCGGGCAGAGCGAAGAGCCAGTCACCTGGCGCATCACGACCGGCGAGGCTACCCTCGACGCCGATCTGGACGCTTTCATCACGCTGCTCATCCAAAGCCGACCCGACAAGGCCGAGTTCATGACCGACACCATGCGTCGCTTTTTCCACGCCATCGGTCACGCGGCACAGCGCGCGGGCTGGCTGCAACTGGCGTTCCTGGAAGTCAACGGCGTCCAGGCCGCCGGGTACATGAACTTTGACTATCGCAATCACATCATGGTCTACAACTCGGGACTCGATCCGCACAAGTTTCAGCCGCTCAGCCCCGGCATCGTGCTGATGGGTGAACTGATCAAGCACGCCATCGAAAATAAACGCGCGCTCTTTGATTTCCTGCGCGGCGGCGAAGATTACAAGTATCGCCTGGGCGGACAGGACACCTACCTCTACAAAATCCACATCGAGCGATACACTTGACACCCCATGGCATTGCCTGACTCTCAAGCTTTTCGGTCTGTGGGCTTGCGCCAGACCCAGCCTTGACGCGCTATACCGCCCGGTGTATGATTGAAACGGAGTCAATTATGACCACAACCATTACTGCGATCTATGAACAGGGGGTTCTGCGCCCCCTCACGCCACTGGCTTTGCCAGAGCGCGCCCAGGTGCAAGTGCAAATCATCACCTCCACGCCAGATGACGCCAGGCGTCTTGAATGGGAACGCCTGACACAAGCTTGTCGTGCTGCCGGTCTAACTTCGCCAGCCAATGTAGTCATCACATCTCTGGTTCCACCGGAGCGGCGAGAAGAACTGATGCGTCTGACTGGTAACGGCAAGCCACTCTCGGAAATCGTGATAGAAAACCGCCAGGATCGCGTATAAATGGACTTTTCCTGGATACCAGTGTCGTCGTCAAACGCTATGTCGCCGAGCCTGGCAGCGCGTGGGTGAAATGGCTCACTGCGGATTGACGTTTCTATCCGCCGATGACCGCCTGCTGTCTATCGCGCGCACTGAAGGGTTGCTGGTAGATAATCCCAATCTGCATTCATAACCAAGGATCGCTCTTGGAGAACAGGCCACTCAGAAACCCGTTTTCTCTGAGAAAACGGGTTTTTCTCCACCGCCGATGCCTTTCTCCAAGAGTGAAAAACCGACTTCCAGAGCGATACACCTCATGACACCACGCCGCATTGCGATGCTTTCTGTGCACACGTGCCCGCTGGCGACTTTGGGCGGCAAGGAAACCGGGGGCATGAACGTCTATGTCCGCGACCTCTCCCGCGAGCTATCTCGACGCGGCCTCTATGTGGACGTGTTCACCCGTTCGCAGAACCCGCATCTGCCTCACGTCATGCACAGCCTGGGCGAGCGAGGTCGCGTCATCCACATCCCGACCGGCCCCGAAGAACCCTACAGCAAGCACAAGATTTTCGACTATCTGCCCGAGTTTGTGGACAACGTCCTGGCGTTCGCCCAACGTGAAGGTCTCATCTACGATGTCATTCACAGCCACTACTGGCTCTCCGGCTGGGCCGCGCGCGACTTGCGCGCCGCCTGGGGCGCGCCCATCATTCAGATGTTTCACACGCTCGGCCACGTCAAGAATCAGATCGCCGCGCCGAGCGAGCGCGAACCACAACGTCGGATTGATGGCGAGACCGAGATCGTCCAGTTTGTGGATCACCTGGTTGCCGCCACCCCCGCCGAAGAAGAGCAACTGATCAAGCTCTATGGCGCAGACCCGAAAAAGATCACCATCATCCCGCCCGGCGTGGACCTGACGATGTTTCATCCCCATTCGCCGGAAGATGCCAAGTTGCGCATCGGCGTCAAGCCGTGCAACCACATGGTGTTATTCGTGGGCCGCATCGAGCCGCTCAAGGGGATTGACACTCTGCTGCGAGCGATGGCGCTGCTGGCCTACGAGTGTCCGCTCTGGAGCAAGGACCTGTGCCTGGCGATCATTGGCGGTGATCCGAACACCACCGAAAACGAAGAGATGGAACGGCTCAAGGCCATCCGGGCTGAGCTGGGCATCACCGACCTGGTGACGTTCCTCGGCGCGCGCGATCAAGACCGGCTGCATCATTACTACTCGGCGGCCGAAATGGTCATCATGCCCTCGCATTACGAATCGTTCGGGATGGTCGCGTTGGAAGCGATGGCCTGTGGCACGCCCGTCATCGCGTCCGAGGTCGGCGGACTGGCGCATCTGGTCCGAAACAACAGCACCGGCATTCACGTGCCCGATGGCGATCCGGTCGCGCTGGCCCAAGCGATCGCGCGGCTGGCGCAAGATACTGAGCTGCGTGAGCGGATGGGGCGCGCGGCACACTTGTATGCTCAGCAATACAGTTGGGAGTGCATCGCCGACCGGATACAGATGCTCTATGGCCGGGCGCTTGCGTCACCCGTGATGGCAAAAGCAGCTTAGCCTTGCCATGCGCCGAGGGCAACATGCAGACCGGACCTTTTCCAGGAATCCGCGAACGGATCGAATTGCTCCGCTCGCTGCCCTACTTTCGCTCACTGGACGCCGAGACACTGGCCTCCATCGCCGCGCTGACCTCACGCCGCTCGTATGAGCCAAACGAGGTGATCTTTCTGGAAGGCGAGCCGTGCGCCGGACTGTTCATCGTCCACACCGGTCACGTGAAAATCTACAAAGCCTCGCCCGAGGGCCGCGAGCAAATCCTCCACATCTGCGGCCCGCACGAATCGTTTAACGATGTAGCCGTGTTTGACGGCGGCCCGAACCCAGCCAGCGCCCAGACGCTGGACGCGGTCGAAGTGTGCGTGATCGAGCGGTCTGCCATGCTGGACTTGTTCAACCGCCACCCCAAGATCGCGCAAGCCGTCGTCGCCGTGCTGGCCGCGCGCGCGCGGATGCTCGTCAACATGATCGAGGACCTGTCGCTCCGCTCGGTTACCGCGCGGCTGGCCAAGCTCTTGTTGACGCTGGCCTCACAGCGCGATGCGGTTCCCCTCACACACCAGCAAATGGCCGCGCGGCTGGGCACCGTCCGCGAGATGGTCAGCCGCGCCCTCCGCGAGCTGGAAGCCGAAGGCCTGGTGCACCGACAGGGACGGCAGATCGTGATCACCGATCGCGCTGCCCTGGAACGACGGGCGGCCCAGTAGCATAACAAAAGTCACAGACAAACCCATTGGCTCATGCTACAATAAGCGCAAATTCGGCTTACCACGAAAGGGATCAGGCCATGACCTCGCCCGACAAGATCATGCCCATCATTGACCTCGCCAAGTGCAACGGCTGCGGCGTCTGCGTCGAGCGTTGCCCGACCGGCGCGCTGGCGATGAAGGACGAGCGGCCCATGATAGCCCGCCCGGATGTGTGTTCGTACTGCGCGACATGCGAGGACGTCTGTCCAACCGGCGCGATCGGTCTGCCTTATCAGATCGTCCTGGCGACGGATGTTCAGACCAGAGCATGACTACACCCATTCTCAACAGCCGCGATTTCTACGATCGGCAAGCGGCCCTCTATGAAGCAATGAACGATTGGCCGACACGCCTCTCGCTCGAGTTGCCCTTTATCCTTCGAGCATTGGAGCAGGCTCATACGCAAGCGGTGCTGGACGTGGCCTGTGGCAGCGGACATCACGCGATTGCGCTGGCCCGTGAAGGTTACACGGTTTACGGAACCGACATCAGCCCAGAGATGATCGCGCAGGCACGCTGCCATGCAGCGCAAGCGCATGTGTCCGTCCAGTTTGAACGACACGGCTTTACCGAGCTGGGCACACACCTGGCGTCCTCCACCTTTGACGCAGTGCTCTGCCTGGGCAATTCGCTCCCGCACGTGCTGACTGAGGTGGAGCAGCTTGGCGCGTTAAAAGCGATGCGCGATCGGTTGCGCCAAGGCGGCGTGCTTGTGCTGCAAAATCTCAACTATGACTTGCGCTGGAAGGACCGCCCGCGCTTTTTCGCGCTCAACCCGGCTTTGCTGGACGGTCGCCTATTGCTCATCTGGCGGATGGCCGATTATCACGATCCGGGCACGCGGGTAGCGGGGTTGGACGAGCCGTGCCCGGAGCCGGGCCTGATCACATTTCACATTGCGACCATCGCGCAAGACGTGCAGGGCCAGTGGCAAGCCACGGTCAAGAGCACGCTGCAGCGCCCGCTGTTTGCCCGCGAGTTGAACCACTGGCTGACACAGGTCGGCTTTGAGGATGTGAGGCTGTTTGGTGGAATGGATGGCCGCGCGTTCGATCCCGAGTCGTCGCCCGATCTGGTGATCGTCGCGCACGCATAGCAAGGCATCTATGGTCGGCGGTCTGTCATCAGCCATCGAAGGAGGAGGATACCATGCGAATTCTGGTCGTCATCAACGGTGATTACGGTCAGCGACACGTGGATAATCTACGCGCGCACACGCCCGAGGGCTGGAGCATCGAGGCGTGGAAAGCGCCGCGCCTCTTGCCCCCCATCGTGGACGACGCCGAAGAGTTCCTGCCGCCCCAACTTCCTGCCGCCGACTTGATCCTCTCACTCGGCGAGCATCCCGGCGTGGCGACGCTTTTGCCCGACATCGCCAAGATGACCGGGGCGCAAGCCGTCATCGCGCCGATTGACAATGCTGCTTGGCTGCCCAACGGATTGGCCAGGCAGGTCGAGGGCTGGCTCAAGCGAATGAACGTGGCCTCCGTGTTTCCCAAGCCATTCTGCACGCTGACCGAGAACACCTATAACGTCATCCGCAACAAGAAATCGTACGACCATCCGTTGATCGCCGAGTTCGCGCGCCACTTTGGCCGCCCCAAGTTTAAAGTCAGCGTCAACGAAGCCGAGGGCAAGATCGCGTCAGTCGCCGTCGAGCGCGATGCGTGCTGCGGCTGCGCGCGCTTTGTCGCAGACAAGCTCGTGGGCGTCGGCGTGGATGAGGCCGAGTTCGAAGCGGGGATGTTGCACCACCACTATCCCTGCCAGGCAACCATGGGGGTGGACGCCGATTACAACGACACGCTGTTGCACGTCTCGGGCAATGTGTACAAGGACGAGATCGCCGAGCAAGTCAAGCCGTTCCGGCACATTCAATACCTGGTGCCCGCCGAGCGCGTCCCGGTCGAATAGCAGCCATCGGCCAATCGTAATTCAGTACCACCACTTCGCTGATCCTGCCGCGCCCACTCGCCTTGGAGTTGATCGCACGCGCCGCTCGGACCTCGACCAGATGGAAACCTCGATACAGGTCGAGAATGAAAGGCGTCCACGAATTGCTGAGCATGACCTGGCAACCCTGGCGATCGAGCTGGCAAAAGACCTGGGCCAGCTCGCGCTGCTGCTCTTCGCCAAAGGGAGCTTCCGTGTAGCTGGTGAAGTTGGCCGTCTTGGTCAAAGGATGGTACGGCGGATCGAAATAGATCAGGTCGCCGCTTTTCGCATGATGGACCACCTCACGAAAATCGGCTACGGCGATCTCTGTCTCTCGAAGCGCGCACGAGGCCCGTCTTAGCTCCTCTGCATCCAAGATAGCCGGATTCTTGTAACTCCCCATTGGCACGTTGAACTGACCCCGGCGGTTCACGCGATACAGCCCGTTGTAGCACGTCTTGTTCAGGTAGATGAATCGCGCCGCAGCCTCCAGCGGAGACAAGGCTTGCGGTCTCTGGCCTCGGACCTGATAATAGTGCTCGCGGCTGTGCCTCCTCTTGTGCTCGGCCAGCAATTCGATCAGCGCGTCAACCTCATCGCGCACCACACGATAGCAGTTGACCAGTTCCACGTTGGAATCCGTCAGCCGCGCCCGCTTTGCTCGCTTTATCAAACCCGAGCTGCACAGGTGAAAATACACCGCCGCGCTTCCCATAAACGGCTCGTGATAATTTTCAAACGAACGCGGATAGAGCAAAGCAAATTGATCGAGCAACTGGCCTTTGCCGCCGGCCCACTTGAGAAATGGCCTGACGGTCATCGCAGAACCAGGGACCGAAGCTGAACGAGCCATCTTGCACATACCCCCCGTGCAATTCTATCCTTTTTTTGCCCGACACGCCACCCGGCCGGATGACTTGAAGTATGCGATTTGTCCCGCTTCTGACACAGAGGTATAATCACAAACGCCATGCCGATCCTCGACGAACATACGCTGGAATTCATCAGCCGCAGCCCGGAGCAGACGCGCCGCCTGGGGATGCGCCTGGGCGAGCTGCTGCGCGGCGGAGAAACCATTTGTCTGGAAGGCGAACTGGGCGCGGGCAAAACGACGCTGGCGCAAGGCATCGCCACTGGCTGGGGCGTGACCGGCCCCGTGCGCAGCCCCACGTTCACCCTCATTCACGAATTCCGCCGTCCGGGTGACAGGCAAAAACTCTATCACGTTGACCTGTATCGCATCGCAGATGCCACCGAGGCATGGGCTTTGGGCCTGGACGACATCTGGATCGGCGGCGGCGTGTGCGTCATCGAATGGCCGGAACATGCCGAAGCCATCTTGCCCGCCGAGCGGCTGTGGATCCGGCTCACCGCGCTCGACGACACGCGCAGGATGTTGCGGCTGGTCGCGCAGGGCGAGCATTACCGAACCCTGCTGACGGGCTTTCGTCACGCGGCCTTTGGGGGATGAGCATGACGGCTTCCCTGCTCCTGGCTATTGACACAGCCACTCGAACCGCCAGTCTGGCGCTGCACGATGGCGCGCGTGTCCGCGTCGAGCTTTCGTGGGAATCACCCGATCACCACACGGTCGAGCTGGCGCCGCGCATCGTTGGGATGCTGGCGCAGGTTGAAGCAACCGTAGACGACCTGGCCGGCATTGCGGTATCGCTAGGGCCTGGCTCTTTCACCGGCTTGCGCGCCGGCGTCGCACTGGCCAAAGGGCTGGCGATGGCTCGCGATCTTCCAGTGGTCGGCGTGCCGACGCTTGATATCGTCGCGCTGATGATGCAAGATACACGGATGCCTATCGTGGCAGTGCTCGCCGCCGGGCGAGGGCGACTGGTGGCACAACGCTATTGCCGGGACAAGAACGAACTGGTGGCCGAAGGCAAGGCGTGGCTCACCACTGTGCACGAGTTAGGCGCCGATTGGCAAAAGACTGTGCGGGTCTGCGGCGAACTGACCGCCGAAGAGCGGCACGAATTGAAAAAACGCCTGGGTGCCCACGTCGAGGTGGCAAGCCCGGCGGCCTCGCTGCGCCGGGCCGGGTATCTGGCCGAAGTGGGTTGGGCCAAACTCCGAGCCGGGCAAACCGACGACCCGACCACACTCGTGCCGATCTACATCCAAACACCTTCCGGGAGTCCTGCCTGATGGGCGATGGACCATTGCCCTACCTCGTTGAGCCGATGCACTGGGACGATGTGCCATCCGTCATGGAAATCGAGCGCGAATCGTTCCCCTTGCCCTGGTCTTCATACACCTATCGCCACGAGCTGACCGAAAACACAAACTCGCATTACATCGTCGTGCGGTCGCGCCTGCCCGAAGCCGACCGACGGAAGTGGTGGCGACGGCTGCTGCGACAGGGTACGCTGCCCATCGTCGGCTATGGCGGCTTTTGGCTGGTCGCCGACGAAGCGCACATCAGCACGCTTGCCGTCGCCAAACAGCATCGCGGCAAGGGCCTGGGCGAGCTGCTCCTGATCAGCATGATGGAGCAAGCGATCAGCATGCGCGCGGCCATGGTGACGTTGGAAGTGCGCGTCAGCAATCAGGTGGCGCAAAACCTGTATCGCAAGTATGGCTTCGTCATCACCGGGACGCGCCCGCGTTATTATCGCGATAACGAAGAGGATGCCCACATCATGACCGTCGAAGGGATCACCAGCTCCGAATACAAGAGGAAACTCGCTGAGCTTCAGGCCGCGCTTGTAGCGCGCCTGCGCGATGAGGTCAGGCAACCTGCTGGACAAAAGGTAACGGCAAGACTATAATCTTGTCCCGTCGAAACAGAAAAAGGAGAAGGCACATGGCGCTGATTCAGTTCACCAAGAATTATTCCGATCACAGCACTGACCGAGGCTTTCAATTCGAGTTCTTTTGCGACAAGTGCGGCAACGGCTACATGACGCGCTTTCAGGCGACGGCCAGTGGACTGGTCACCGACGCATTGGATGTAGCCTCGGGTCTGTTCGGCGGGCTGCTCGGCGGCGCTGCCGATGCAGCTCACCGGGTCCACTCCGCTGCATGGGAAAAAGCGCACGACGATGCCTTCAGCGCCGCCGTCAAGGAAGCCAAGCCACACTTTAATCAGTGCAAACGGTGCGGCCAATGGGTCTGCCAGGAAGTATGCTGGAACGCCGAGCGCGGGTTGTGCAAAGACTGCGCGCCCGACCTGGAAGAAGAATATGCGGTGGCCCAGGAACAAGCCGCCATCGAACAGGCACAGGAAGCCGCCCGCGAGGTCAAGCACGTGACCAAAGAGAAATTCCAAAAGAAAGTCGTTGGCACCTGTCCCCACTGCGGCGCCAAACTCACTGGCGGCAAGTTCTGCCCCGAATGTGGCAAACCGGTCAGCGCCGAAAAGCACTGCACTGAATGTGGCGCCAAGATGCCGACTTCGGCCAAGTTTTGCCCCGAATGTGGAGCCAAGCAAGGATAAGGGAATCTGCTGCTGCCAACCACGCCGTGCTTTGCCTTCATTCAGGGTCAGGACAGGCTCCCGCAGCTCGCTTCGCGTGGCGCGTTGAACGTGGCAGCGCGCTATCACATTCCAGGTGAATCCATGTCAGACTTGTCCGAACTAGCCGTCGAGATTTCCGTGTGCAAAAAGTGTATCCTGAGCAAGTCCCGCACGAACGCCGTGCCCGGCGAAGGCCCCGCCAACGCCCAGATCATGTTCATTGGCGAAGGGCCGGGCTTTCACGAAGACAAGCAAGGCCGCCCCTTTGTCGGCGCAGCCGGGCAGTTTCTCGAAGAGCTTTTGGCGGGCATCGGTTTGAAGCGGCAAGAGGTGTTCATCGCCAACGTCGTCAAATGCCGCCCACCCGGCAACCGCGACCCAATGCCCGACGAGATCGAAGCATGCCGACCCTACCTCGACCGGCAGATCGAACTCATCCAGCCCAAGATCATTGTCACACTCGGACGTTACTCGATGGCGCGCTGGTTCCCCAACGCCAAGATCAGCGCGATTCACGGCCAGCCGCGCAAGTTTGAGGGCCGCCTCGTCGTGCCGATGTATCACCCGGCCGCAGCCTTGCATCAACCCTCGCTCCGCAAAGACGTGGAGGCTGACTTTCGCAAGCTGCCGGAAATCCTCAAGCAGTTCGACCAACTCGAAGAGAGCGAGCCGCCGCCGCCCGAGGCGGAACAACTCAGTCTGTTTTGAGTCAGGCGTCAAACGTGAAATGCCAGACGTCAGAGGCGCTGGCATTTCGAGTTTGACGTTTGGCGACGCAGCCAAGCTTTCGCAAAAACACCATTGAACAAGGAGGCTTCGATGAAACGCATCCTCATTGCTCGCGCCATCTTGGCCCTGGGGCTTGGATTGACTCTGGTTGCAGTCTGCCTGTCGCTCAACCCAGACCCCGCGCTATCCCAACCACAAGCGAATGAACTGCACGTTTGTCCCGTCGGTTGCCCCTACTCGTCCGTCCAGGCCGCGGTGGATGCCGCCAATGAGGGTGACATCATCAAGGTTGCCGCAGGCGTGTATACCGGGGTAAGTGTCCGCGAGGGCGTAACGCAAACCGTCTACATCAGTAAGAGTATCACCATCCAGGGTGGCTACACCGTCACGAACTGGACCACGCCCTATCCCATTACACAACCCACCACACTCGATGCGCAGGGTCAGGGGCGGGTGTTGTACATCACGAATGACATCACTGCCACTATCGCAGGATTAGACATCACGGGCGGGTTTACAGTCTGGCCAAGCAGCAATCCATGGAGAGACGGGGCTGGCGGCGGCGTATACGTCTATGCTGCCACAGTCACTCTTAGCAGCAATGTAACTGGACTTTCGCCAAAAATGAGCTCACTTGAGCATCGAGCGTTCTCGGTGTAAGATAGCGGCTTGCTCCAACCCTATCTGATGTCGAGGTTCCTCCATGCTCAAGACAATTGTACATCAATCGCCGCAAC
>DAOTXX010000170.1:0-46395 GCA_034434835.1 Thermoflexales bacterium
AGGCCATGCCGGGCTATGATCCCCGCAGCCTGAAAGGAAACGGCGTGACCTATGCCACGTCACCACAAGGCGCGGACCATACGGCCGGCAATGCTTTTGGCGCCCGCAATGAAGTCAAGCCACTAGCCATCGAGGGCCAGCGGCAACTTTCGCTCAGGCTGCAGATCATTGCGGCGATGCTCGACAGCACTGGCTTGTGCCTGTTCGCCCGCCCGCCTGTGATCGCCGATCCACAACTCATGGTGAATATGCTCAATGGCATTTATGGCTGGGGTTGGACGAAAGAAGACCTGGATCGCGCCAATCGTGATGTGTTGCGAACCGAGCTAGAGTTCAATCGCCGGGCTGGCATCACAACAGCGGATTATCGTATTCCAGAATACATGCGCGAAGAGCCGCTCGCGCCGCACCAAGCCACGTTCGACGTGCCAGATTCCGAACTGGATGCGGTCTTTGATGCTTTGTAGGTGATTCATTGGCTGTAGAGATCGAGTTGTTCGGACAACTCTTGCCTGGTGCACAACGTCGTCGAATCCTTGCGTTGGAGCGTCCGATGACTGCCCAGGACATTGCCATTCTGCTGGGCCTGGATCCGGATGATGTTGGATTGGTCATCATTAACGGGATCCAAAGCGAAATGCAAGACCCTGTGCCACCTGACTGCCGGCTGTGTTTTTGTCCACCCATGTCTGGAGGATGAGGCGTGGGCAACCCTTGTCCGCATCTCTTTAGCCCGATTTCGACCGGTCGCTAAGCTGTATCGGGAGAGGAGGTGAAACGCAAAACAAAAACATCATACGTCCGGCGCACTTGGGTTCGATAATGCAGGTGTCCCCTACATGGAATAGACCGAATGTCTCGGTTATTCCGCCATGCATCCCAAAGGAGGATCGAGATGAGTAACAAACGCTTGTCCCGTCGCAGTTTTCTAAAAATGTCTGCCGTGGTAGGAACAGGCCTGGCGACCGCGCCACTGCTCAGCGCGTGCGGGACTCCGCAACCCGCAGCAGGGCCGACTGCAGCGCCTCAACCCGCGGCCACCAAGTCCGCTGAGCCAATCAAAGTCGCCATCATCGGCGCGATGAGCGGCACCAACGCCGTTCTGGGCGACTGGATGAAGAAGGGCGTCACACTTGCCGTCGAAGAAAAGAATGCTGCGGGTGGCATCTGCGGTCGTCAGATTCAACTGGTCATCTATGACGACGAAGCCGATCCCACCAAGTCGGTGAACCTTGCGCAAAAAGTTGCGACGGAAGACAAAGTCGTGGCGGCCTGGGCGACGACGAACAGCACCTCCGCCCTGGCCGACATTCCGATTTTCAAGCAGTACAAGATTGTCCAAATCACAAATGGCACCAACGTTGACATCACCAACAAGGGCAGCGAGTATGTCTTCCGCTCCTGCCCGGCTGGCCCCGCTTACGAAATCCCGTTGGTGGACTTTTTGGTGACAAAGAAGGGCTTTAAGAAATTTGCCCTCATCACCGATACCTCCGCCTACGGCAAGGGTGAAGCGGACTATCAAACAGCCGCGCTCAAGGCTCATGGACTGGAACCCCTCGCGCGCGAGAGCTATGGCATTGACGACAAGGACTTTACGGGACAACTCACCAAGATTTTGCAGACCCAACCCGAAGTCCTCTTGTTCGGCGGCTCTGAAATCGCTTCCGGCCTGATCGCTAAGCAAGCGCGCCAACTCGGCTTCAAGGGACAGATGGCCGGCGGCCCGGCGATTGGCACTCCCAAATTCATTGAGACGGCCGGCGCCGACATAGTCGAGGGCGTCTTTTTCACAGGCGCGTACCCCACCAACGATCTGAACGACATGACGCGCGCCTTTGCCAAGAGGTACGCAGCCCGCTGGAATGGTGAAGAAGCGGAAATCCACGGCGCAAACACCTATGACGGCACCCAGATGCTCATGATGGCCATGGAAAAGGCATGCCCCAATCTCACGGGCGAGGCTATTGCCGCCGCGTTCCACACCATCTGTGGCTACAAAGGCCTTCAGGGTGAGTTCTGCGTTCAGCCGAATGGTGAAACCCTCACCAAGACCCTGCTCGGTGTCATCAAGGGAGGCAAGCTGACGCTCTACGAAGGCGGCTAGGCTCTGAACCTCTTCTGGAGGCGGCATTGCCGCCTCCAGAAGGCTTATTCATACAAGCCCGTTGGAGGTTCTCTGACTGGTTGACAAGGAGAAGCATGAACACTCTAAGTATTTTCATTCAGACCCTGGTCGGGGGCATCGGCATCGGCAGCTTGTATGCCCTGGTCGCGCTGGGCTACTCGATGATCTACCGCTCGATGGGCTTGGTCAACTTTGCCCACGGCCAAATCTACATGATTGGCACGTTCTTTGGGATCATCTGGTACCGAGGGATGGTGATGGGGCTGCAGGTGCCGTATCCGGTGGCGTTTGTCATTGGCATCCTGCTGAATATGGTCCTGGGCCTTGTCCTCGAGCGGATCTTTCGCCCCCTGGCAAACTATGATCTGATGTTGATGCTGCTGGGGACAATCGGGTTGGGGTACGTACTCGACAACCTGGCAATCATCATTTGGGGTGCAGAAGGATTTGCGGTCAAGAATCCATTGGGCAATCAGCCGATCGTCATTGGCGGGGTGGCTTTGTTGCCTTGGATGCTTTTGCTCATCGCTGTCTCCGCCTTGCTCATGGTAGCGCTGAATGTGTTCCTGGCAAGAGCAAAAATTGGCAAAGCGATGCGCGCTGCCGCGCAGGACCGCGAAACCGCGAGCGCCATGGGAATCCCCGTCAACACCACGAATGCGTTGGTGTTTGCCATCGGGGCTGGACTCGCCGCGGCGGCGGGTATGTTAGCGGCCCCCATCGTCTATGTGAATCCTGCCATGGGTGCTGCTGTCGGTCTGAAGGGATTCGCAGCGTTCATTCTCGGCGGGGCTGGTAGCATCCCTGGCGCGATCGTGGGGGGGCTGGTGTTCGGTGTCCTTGAGGCGATCTCGGCTGGGTTCATCTCATCCGCATACACCAAAGGCATTGCTTTTGTCGTGATGATCCTTGTGCTCATGATCAAGCCTGCAGGTATCGTGGGTGAGGTCACCGTTGATAAGGTATAAGGAGCTCCAATGAAGAACAAGTCGAGCATCATCAAGGGTGTTCTGTTCGGGATAGGAGCCCTCGTCCTGCTGGCCTATCCCCTGGTCGCGCCGAATCGCTATCAGGTGCACATCGTCAATATGGCAGGCCTCTGGATTCTGATGAGCCTGGGGCTCAACTTGACGATGGGATACTGCGGGCAAATCAACCTGGCATTGGGCGCGTTCATGGGTGTGGGCGCATACACCGCCGCGCTGCTCAACACCCATTTGGGAGTGCCCTTCTGGGTCAACCTGCCGCTGGGGATGATTCTCGCCGGCGTCACCGGTGCCTTGATCGCTTTGCCGATGCTGAAGGTCAAATCACACTACCTGGCTCTTATCACCATCGGCCTGGCGGAGACGATCAACATCATCCTGGTCAATGAAGTATGGTTCAGCCAGGGCCCGCTGGGCATTTCTGGCATCCAGATGCCGAGTCTATTTGGCATTCCGATAGATGGCGCCGAACGCTTTTACTACATCGTCCTCGCTTGCGTGATCATCGGCTATGTGGCGGCCCGGCAAATCGTAAGTCACCGCATTGGTCGCTCCTTCGTCGCCATCCGTGACAGCGATGTAGCCGCCCGGGCCATGGGCGTCAACATTTCAAAATATCAGATTATGGCGAATGCGATAGCCGGCGTCTACTGCGGGGCGGCCGGTGTGCTGTATGCGCACATGACCACCTACATTAGCCCGGATATCTTTGAGTTCAGGACCGCGCTGTTCGTCCTGACCATGACGTTGATCGGTGGGATGGGCAGCCTGGCTGGCTCGGTTGTCGGAGGTCTTGCCTTGCCGCTCACCCAAGAGTACTTGCGAGCCTTCAAGAATTGGCAACTGGTTGGGTTCGGGCTTGCGATTATGATTGTGGTCACGTTCATGCCTGGCGGTGTGATAGGCCTGACGCGGCGGTTGGAGGAAGCTGGTGGAATTCACTGGCCTTGGGCGCGCAAGCAGGCCGACGAAAAGCCGGAAATGGAGGTGCCAAATGTTTCTTGATATCGAGCATTTGACGATGCGGTTCGGCGGTGTCGTCGCCGTCAACGACGTCACGATGAGTGTCAAGCAAGGTGAGATTCACGGTCTGATCGGTCCGAATGGCTCTGGGAAGACTACGATTTTCAACGTGGTGTCGGGCTATTACAAAGCCACGAGCGGAAAGGTGTCCTTTGAGGGCAAGACCGTCACGGGGCTGCCCGCACATCAGATCACAGCCCTGGGGTTTGCGCGCACGTTTCAGAACTTGCGCCTGTTTGCCAGCATGACGGTACTCGATAACGTGCTGGTAGGAATGGGACATCATGGCAAGACCGCGCTTTGGCAAGAGTTCTTTAACCCGGCCGCTATTCGGCGTGAAGAGAAAGCATTCACGGACAAAGCCATGGAACTCTTGCGGCTGCTCGACATCGAAGAGTTTGCCCTCAAGCGAGCCACCAGTCTTCCGTATGGACATCAGCGCCGGGTCGAGATCGCGCGAGCACTGGCGACGAATCCCAAGATCGTGCTCCTGGACGAGCCGGCGGCGGGCTTGAACGAAGCCGAAACCGAACAACTCCGCCAGATCCTGCTCAAGATCCGTGATTCAGGCGTCACCATCTTTCTCGTGGAGCACGATATGAAACTCGTCATGGGAGTCTGTGAGATAATCACGGTGCTGGACTATGGCAAAAAGATCGCAGAAGGCCCCTGCGCGGCTATTAACTGCGACCCAGTGGTGATCGAAGCCTACCTGGGCAAAGAGGAGGAGCTGTGATAGTCGTCGAGAATCTCCATACATACTACGGTCACATTCAGGCTGTGAAGGGAATCTCCTTCGAGGTACGCCAGGGCGAGATCACCGCGATCATCGGAGCCAATGGCGCCGGCAAGTCAACCACGATCAAGACGATCTGCGGCCTGATACACCCACGAGAGGGTAAGATCGAATTGGACGGAATGCCGATCCAACGACTGCGCCCCGAACAGGTGGTCCGCCTGGGTGTGGGATATGTCCCAGAAGGACGGCGCGTCTTTCCGGTCATGACGACAGATGAAAACCTGGATATGGGCGCCTATCATCGCTCTGACCAGGCTGAGGTCGCCAAGGACAAGATCCGAATGTACGAGTACTTTCCCGCCCTCAAGGGGCGCGAGAAGCAACTTGCAGGCTCGCTGAGCGGCGGCGAACAGCAGATGCTGGCCATTGCCCGTGCGTTGATGGCCAAACCCAAGTTGCTAATCATGGACGAGCCATCATTGGGACTGGGGCCACTCTTGGTCAAGCGCGTCTTTGAGATTATCGCGGATCTGAACAAGCAGGGACTCACCATTCTGCTATCGGAGCAGAATGCGCGCGGCGCCCTCAAGATCGCTCACCACGGCATTGTGATGGAGACCGGCAAGATTCGCTTTGCCGATTCCGCCGCGGCGCTCCGGGCGAACCCCGTTGTCCAGCACGCTTACCTGGGCATCAGCTAAATCCAAGGATGTGCGGTATCTCGTATCATGAGTATAGCTTCGGCGCACATTGCCCTGGTCGTTGCGCCAGAACCAGCGACGGCTAACCACGATGCGCCAGAGCAGGCGCCTGGAAGGTACCCGTCAGGGCATGTGGGCGCTCCTGGGATAGCAGGTTCATATCCCGTTACTATGAGGTGTTTCAGTGAAAACTTCACGGCTACACGGGCCCCGGGATATGCGCTTGGAAGATGTCCCGGAGCCGATAATCAACCAGGACGAGGTGCTCATCCGCGTCCGCGCGATGGGGGTGTGTGGCTCGGATTTGCACCTCTACAATGGCGACCGAATTATTCCCTATCCACACATCCTGGGGCACGAGTTCGCCGGCGATATTGTCCAGGTTGGCGCTAATGTGAGTCACCTCCAGGTCGGCCAGCGGGTGACTTCGGAACCCAACTTTTGGTGTGGCAAATGTGCTTACTGCCAAGCCGGGCGCCAAAATCTGTGCGTGAGCCGGATTCCGTTGGGCGTTGACATTGACGGCGCTCAGGCAGAATATGTGCGCGTTCCGGCCCGCTTCGTCTGGCCTTTGCCCGACAATGTATCGTATACCCAGGGAGCTTTGGTCGAGCCGCTGACGGTGTCGCTGCATTGCGTGCGCAAATCGCGCGCTCAGGTGGGCGATACAGTCGCCATCATGGGCTGCGGCTCTATCGGCCTGCTGGCCTTGCTGTGCGCCAAGGCCGCCGGGTGCCGAGTCGTGGCGGTTGATGTGGTCCCCGACAAACTTGAATTTGCCCGCAAGCTGGGCGCAGACGAGATTGTCAACGGACGCGAATCTGATCCGGTGAATGCGGTGAAGCAAATGACCGGCGGCCTTGGCCCCGAGGTCGTTCTGGAGACGGCTGGCGTCTCGCCTGTTCCAGAGCAAGCGGTTGCCATGGTGAGGTCTGGGGGACGAGTGATGTTTGTCGGGCTCACGACCCAGCCCGCCCAGTTCGCGCCGATTACAGTTGTTCGCCGCGAAGTAGAGATTTCAGGCTCGTACATTTATCACGCGGGTGAGTTCGGCCAAACGATCCATCTGATGTCCACCGGCCAGATCAACGTGTTGCCTCTAATCGGGTTGACGGCCGATTTGGCCGGAGCGCAAGATTTGTACGAACAACTCCTGGTGGGCAAGGCAGTCAAGGGTCTCGTCACGATCTAGTACAGATGAAAAAGCTGTTTATATTTGGACACAATGTCAGCTATTCGATTTCGCCCGCCATCTGCAACGCTGCTCTGAGTGCCATGAAGCTCGACTGGCATTATTCCCTGTGGGATATGCCGGCCGAGGAGGTACCCCAGGCTGTGGCGTCACTTCGGGCGGACGATTGCGTCGGTGCGAACGTGACAATCCCGCACAAGCAGATCGTCTTCCAGCTCATGGACGACCTGAGCGAGACAGCGCGTCTTGTGCGGGCAGTGAATACGATCATCAACCGTGGCGGGCGATTGATCGGCGATAATACAGATGGCATCGGGTTCATGCTGGCGCTCCGAGATGCAGGGCTCGATCCTTGCGGAGCTCACATCGTCATCCTGGGCGCAGGCGGTGCTGCGCGGGGTGTGGCATTTGCCCTGGGCCACGCCGGGGCAGCCAGTATCACGCTGCTCAATCGCACTCAGTCCCGTGCCGTGACGTTGGCGGACGAGCTGCGCCGTGAATCGCCTCAACTCGTGACAGCCGCCGACCTTGCCGACATGCCAGCCAGCCCTGCTCTGGTCGTCAACTCGCTTCCGCCAAGTGTGCCTTTTGATTTGCGCTCGCTTAGGCTCTCTTCTGATATGCTGGCGTTCGACCTGAGTTATTGCCCTGCCGAAACACCCTTCCTGCGCCATGCGGCCGGGCAAGGCGCGCGTGTCGTGAATGGGCTGGGCATGCTGGTTTACCAGGGCGCGGCCTCGCTCAAGCTGTGGACGGGGCAGGACCCGGATGTCAAGATCATGTTCGAGGCCGCGTATAAAGTCATGGGCACGTGACGTCAAGAGGGATTTTATGCCTATCAACAAGTTTGTCAGCGCGGAACAGGCCGTGGCGCTGATCAAAGACGGCGATACGATCGGCCTGGTCGGCGGCGGCGGTGGCTTGGTGGAAGCGACGTGCCTGCATGCCGCCGTCGAGAAACGCTTCCTTGAGACCGGCCACCCAAGAGACCTCACCGTGATCCATGCGTTGGGTATTGGAGACCAAAAGGAGCGGGGCATGAATCGCTTCGCTCACGAGGGGATGGTCAAGCGGGTCATCGGCGGACACTGGGTGTGGTCACCGCGGATGCAGGAGATGGCTCGTACCGAGAAAATCGAGGCGTACTGCCTGCCCGGGGGCGTCGTCATGCAGCTTTTCCGCGAGATCGGCGCCGGACGGCCAGGGCTGTTCACGCATGTTGGACTTGGCACCTTTGTTGACCCGCGCAACGAGGGTGGGCGCATGAACCGCTCCGCAAAAGAGGACCTGGTTGAAGTCGTGCACATAGACGGGCAAGAGTTGCTGCGTTACAAGCCTTTCCCAGTGCATATTGCGATCCTCAGAGGCTCCTACGCGGACGCGGAAGGAAACGTCAGTCTGGAGGCAGAAGCCGCTAACGTTGACATTTTCGCCGTAGCGCTGGCCGCGCACAACTCGGGCGGCAAAGTGTTGGTGCAGGTGCGCACGGGGGTGGATGTCGGCACCCTGCCAGCGCGTGAGGTGCGCATCCCGGGCGCGATGGTGGATGCCGTCGTAGTTGACCCGAACCAGAGTATGACCTACGACATTGTCTACGACCCGACGATGTCGGGCGAGCGCCGCGGACCGGTACCGGTGGAATCGCCGGAACCATTCTCGACACGCCAGGTCATCGCCCGGCGCGCCGCCGCGGAGCTGCGCGAAGGCGCCGTGCTCAATTTCGGCTTTGGCATCCCCGATGCAGTAGCGAAACTCATCGCGGCACGGGGCGAACAGGCGCGCTATTATCTGACCATCGAGCACGGCACCTACGGCGGCACCATGCTCACAGGCGCCTTGATGGGCTTTGTCCGCAACCCGAGTGCGATGATTGATGGGCCGTCGCAGTTTGACTTTTACGGCGGCGGCGGACTCGACATCGCGTTTCTCGGCTTCGGCGAGCTAGACGCAGCGGGCAACGTCAACGTCTCCAAACTGGGTGGAGCCACTGTCGGCCCCGGCGGCTTTGTGGACATTGCGCAGAACGCAAAAAAAGTCGTGTTCTGCGGCACCTTTGACACCAAGGGCACACAAATCGAAACCGGCGATGGGCAACTGCGCATCAAGCGACATGGCGATGTGCGCAAACTTGTCGCGGCGGTGGAGCAGATCACATTTTGCGGGGCAGCGGCGCTCAAGCGCGGGCATGAAGCGATCTGCGTCACCGAGCGCGCCGTGTTCCAACTCACACGCGAGGGAGTCATGCTCGCCGAGGTGGCCCCGGGCGTTGACCTCCGCCGGGACGTGCTCGAGCGCATGGGATTTGCGCCACTGATCCCCCGAGAACCCAAGATCATGTCAGCCAGCTACTTTGTAGCATGACAATCTTTACCATCCGACAGATGACTCAGGAGAACCACGATGGAATTCGGATTGAGCGATGAACAAAGACTCTTGATCAAAGGCGTGCGTGATTTTATCGAAGGTGAACTGGCTCCGCTGGAGGATGAAATCGAGACAACGGGCCGTCTCGATCCGGGCAAAGCTCAAGAGATATTTGAAAAGTCCAAGGCGCTGGGCTTTTACGCGATGAATATTCCCGAAGAGTTCGGTGGTGGCGGGCTATCGGCCGTAGACACCTGCCTGGTTGAGGAACAGTTCGGCCACACCAAGGACATTTTGATCCGGCGTGCCTTTGGCAATGTGTACGAAGTGCTGCTCAAGTGCAACGAAGCGCAACGAGAGCGCTGGCTGTTGCCCGCCGTCAGGGGCGAGCGAACTTGTTCGATTGCCATCACCGAGCCTAACGCAGGGTCGGACGCTGCCGCCATCAAGACTCGAGCAGTCAAGGATGGCGATGGATGGCGGCTCTCAGGCGGCAAGCATTTTATCAGCGACGGCGAATATTCTGATTTCTTTGTCGTTTCTGCTGTGACCGATCCGAGCGCAGGCTCGAAAGGTATTTCGCTGTTCCTGGTAGACAAGGCCTCGCCTGGTTTTACTCTCGGTCGAAACCAGGCCATGATGGGCCTGGTTGGCACCACGCACTCTGAGCTTTTCTTTGACGACATCCGACTTGAACCAGAGAATCTCTTGGGCGTGGAAGGCCAGGGCATGCGACTGGTCCTGGAGACTTTGGGGCGAGTACGCCTCACACAGGTCGGCGCACGTGCCGTGGGCAAGGCGACCAAGCTGTTGAGCCTGATGACCGAGTATGCCAAGGAGCGCTCCCAGTTTGGTCAGCCCATTGGTCAATTTCAGCTCATTCAAGAGATGATTGCCGACAGCGCCATCGAAATCAACGCTGCGCGGCTCATGCTGCTCCGCGCTGCCTGGGAAATCGATCAGGGGCGGGATGCGCGCGATTGGATCTCCATGGTCAAGGTCCAGGCGGCCGAGACGCTGGGGCGCGTCGCCGACCGCGCAGTGCAGGTCTTTGGCGGGATGGGATACTGCAAGGACTTGCCCATCGAGCGGCTTTATCGCGATTCGCGCATCTACCGTATCTTTGATGGCACGTCAGAAATCCACCGCATCCTTGTCGCGCGCGGCGTCATCAAGAAGGGTGCATCGCTGTTCGATGTCGGATGACCTTTGACGACACTCGCCATGCCATGATATAATCCCTTCATGGAAGCAATCTCTCATCTACCGGGCATGTGCCGTGATCCTGAGATCGGAGACAGGGTCGGGAAAGACCTGACGCCTTTCCAGGCCTGGCGCGATAACAACGGGTTTTGGTCCGATTTTGGCTATGATGGTCTCTCGCTTGTCTTTGACGTGCCGCTGACTGACCTCCAGAAACTCCCTGAGGCGAAAAAGATGGCGTTGTTTCGCCTCATGGTCTATCTGGCTGATGCCCCCGACGATCCACTTCAGGCGCAGGTGCAGGCATTGTCAACGTGGCCGGCAGAGCAGCGCCTGGCTGTATTGCTCGACCTGAGCGCCCGGTTTGGCGGATAGGCTGTGTGACAGCGCCGGCCAAGAATGAGCATCTTGGCCGGCGCTGTAGTTGTTATGACAGAAGGAAACCATGACAGCCAAGGGTGTTTATCTAGTTGGATTCAGCGGCTCGGGCAAGTCAACGATTGCCCAACTGATTGGTGAGCGCCTCGGCTGGCCTGTATACGACCTCGACCGCGTCATCGTCGAGCGTAGCGGCATGACGATTCCTGTCATCTTTAAGAGCGAGGGTGAGGCGGGCTTTCGCGCGCGCGAGGCTGAAGCTTTGCGAGAGGTCTCCAATGCTGCGCCGTTCGTCATAGCGACGGGAGGCGGCACCATTGTCAGGGTAGAAAACCGTCGTTTCATGGAGAGCAAGGGTTGGATCATCGCTCTGGAAGGTCGACCCGAGATTCTCCATGCGCGGATCGAGCAGCAATTGCGGCGAGCGGAGCCAGGTGCTATTCGGCCATTGCTGGATGCCGTCTATCCACTCGAGCAGATCCGATCACTCAAACATAGTCGGCAGTCCGCGTATGCGCTGGCAGACTGGACAGTGCATACTGACCGGTTGAGCCCGGATCAGGTAGTGGCGGAGGTGATCCATGCCGTCGAACTACTAGAGCAAACTCCCAACCCGCCCGCTGTGCTTGACCGCCATGCCCCGCCCATGCGCCACTCGCTCGACCCCGATCTACCGCCCGCGGTCGTGGTAGCGGCTGGGCCCTTACCATATCAGGTGGTCGTCGGATGGCAAAACCTACCTGCGTTGGGAGAGCAGATTCGACGATTGTTACCGCGCGCCCGCCAGGTGGCAACTCTTGCCGAGACCCACACCTGGGATCGGCTGGGCGGCGCTGTGCAGGACTCGCTGACGGCGGTCGGACTGCAGATTCATGTCCGACAAATCGCGTCCGGCGAGCGGGGCAAGACCCTGGACGAGGCCAACGCTGTTTACGATTGGCTGCTCAACATGCGGATGCGGCGTGACGACATCCTGTTGGTTGTAGGCGGTGGAGCTATTGACGACCTGGGCGGGTTCGTCGCATCTACCTACATGCGCGGCGTCCCTCTGGTCAAGGTGCCGACATCGCTGGAGTGTATGATTGACAGCGCCTTTGGAGGCAAGACGGCGCTCAACCATCCGCGTGCCCGCAACCTGATCGGCACTTTTTACCAGCCGTGGCTGGTGTGGTCGGACGCCTCTCTCTTGCGTGAGGAGCCACCACGCGAGTTGCGCGCAGCCTGGGCAGAGGTGGTCAAGTATGCTATGCTGGAAAGTTCACTTCTGCCGGGAGGGGTGAGCGGCCCGACCCTCTTTGAGCAATTGGAGGGCAGCATAGATGCGCTCGTAAAGTTGGACCGACGGACGCTGCTGCCGATTATGGCGCGTTGTGTAGCTTTGAAGGCCCAGGTCGTCAGTGCCGACGAGCGCGACCTTGGACAGCATCGCATCTTGCTCAATTATGGGCACACGGTTGGACATGCCCTGGAAACTGCGACGGACTATGCGTTGCTCCATGGTGAAGCCGTCGCGATCGGTATGACCGTAGCGGCCCGGTTAGCTTGCCGGCTTCAATTGGCCGATGCGGCAGTGGAGAAGCGCCAGAGTGCGTTGCTGTCTCACTTCGGTCTGCCCACCCGGTTGCCTGTCGTTTCGCGTGCCCTGTTGCTTGAGCTTGTCCAGCGCGACAAGAAGGTTTTCGGGGACGCGCCGCGTTGGATCCTGCCAACTGCCATTGGCCGGGCGCTCGTATCGAGTAACGTCAGCGAAGCCGACTTGATCGCCTGTCTTGAGGAATTGAGCGAAAGCGAGGATGCCTGATCTATACTAAGCGCACGCGTAACTGCTCAGCCGTCATTGCGAGGAGGCCTGCGAAGCAGGCCGAGGAAGCAATCTCAGCGATCGGAGCACGGAGATTGCTTTGCCTGCCTTCGGTAGGCTGCTCAGAAACTCGCTCATGTCACTCAGCATCCCGTACCCCCAAAGGGGGCAGGTGGACGCGAAGAGTCTCCACCCTGCCTGACAGAGATTCTTCGCCGCGCTTCGCGCGGCTCAGAATGACAGGGGATGGTTGGCGAGTTTCTGTTGTTTGGCATATTGCCCCACGGCGATATGGGGTTCTCGCAATGATAGCATGTGCGGCAGACTGGGCTGAGTAGTTACCAAGGAACACAAAAATGAAAGCTGGCATTCTTTACAACGACCGAGACATCCGATTGGGCGATGCGCCCGATCCCAAGATCAAGCCTGATCAGGTGCTGGTCGCTCCTGCTTATACTGGCATTTGCGGCACTGACCTGCACATCTACCGGGGCGAGTTTCACGGCCGGGTCAAGTTCCCGGCCATCCTGGGGCACGAATTCGGCGGGATTATAGAAGAGGTTGGCCGGGACGTGCAGGGATACCAGGTCGGCGACCGGGTGGCCGTGGACCCGATCCTCTCATGTCACAGTTGCCCGGCGTGTCTGACCGGGCACATCAATGCGTGCCGCACGCTCAAGCTGTTGGGCGTGGACCTCGATGGCGGATTCGGACAATACGTTGCTGTGCCGGCCAGCCATCTTTTTCCCCTGCCGGAGAATGTCCCCCTGCAATATGCGCCGATGGTCGAAATGTATGGCCTGGGGCATCACATCTTGCAGCGCGGGCAGGTGCAACCGGGCGAAAGTGTGGCGATCCTGGGGGCGGGCAAGCTGGGGCTATCGGTGCTCGACGTGCTGTGCCACAGCGCGGGCGCGGCAATGACCATCGTCACCGACCTTCAACCTTTCCGGCTGGAAACCGCCCGCCAACTCGGCGCAGATTACGTGATCAACATCGCGCAAAAAGATCCGGTCGAGCGGGTGATGGAGATCACGCGGGGCGCCGGTGTGGACTGTGTGATCGAGTGCGTCGGCCACTATCACGCCGTCAACGGGCAAGAAGCGCCGCTGGCCCAGGCGGTCAAGATGATCCGCACGGCCGGACGGATCGTGACGGCCGGGCTGGGCGAGCAGTTGTCGGCGGTGCATTTCAAGACGTTGGTCCTCAAGGAAGCGCAGATCATTGCTTCGCGCGTGACGTTGGGCGAGTTCCTGCGCGCGATCCGGCTCATGTCCAAAGGGCTGGTGCACCCCGAACTTTTGGTCACCCACCAGATGACTCTGCAAGACATCGCCGCCGCGTTTGCCAAGGTGGATCAAGACCCCAGCACGATCAAGGTCGTGTTGGATATCCAACAAACGCGCGCGGCTTGATATACCGGGCACCTTGGGATTTTGTTAAATCGGATGACTGTAGGAGCGCCCTCATGGGTGCGATATCGCGCCGGGGACGGCGCTCCTACGCCGCCCTTTGTGACAGCGCCGAGCGGCTTGGCACGCGCGGCAATGTACCTGCAACGCTTCTGCAATATTAACCCCGCACTCGTCATAGTATACTTACAGCAAGTCGCGCCTACCCCCAGACGCCCTTTGGGCAATTTCCAAACGGTACTTGTTTACCGTCTGTAGCCGCGAAATGAATTTCGCGGCTGTCACGCCAAGTCTGCTGAAGCAGACTGGGGCCATCGCCAACCGGCTTCAGCCGGTTTCTCGTATCAGCCGGATGATTCATCATCCGGCCAGGGGCGGGTTGGGCAATGACTGCCAAAGGCGGTAAACAAGTACTCCAAACGAATAACTCGGGTCCTGGCCTCGGCAAGTCTGGCCTCACACAGAAAGGACAAGCGCCATGAACAAGCGTCGTGCCCCTCGCGTGTTTTTCCTTGTATTGTGTCTGTTGGCTCTGCTGCTTGTTGTCAGCCCGGCTGCCGCCCGACCGACAACGCCCGAAGTCAGCCTGCGCGACGTCTGGCGCAACGCGCGCCAGTCCGGCGCGTATCACTTTGCCGCCGACATCCATCAAACGATCATCCCCAAGCCCACCATCCTCAACGTGGGACGCGAAAGCAAGCAAGACGCTGTCCACCTGGAGGGTGAAACGAGCCTGCCCGACCGGCAACTGCATCTCACGCTCTGGTCGCAGGGCGGCAGCGTCGCCAACGCCAGCACGGGCGTTGAAATAAGAGTGGAAGGCGACCGCGCCTACGCTCGCCGGGGCGCGAATGATTGGCAGGAGATCAATAATTTCGCAGGCGTGTTTGCGCCGCAGGGCGATTTTATGGCATTTCTCTCCGCAGCCCGTGACGTGGAGCGTGTAGTGTTAAGCGGAGAGCGTGACGTCGCTCCACACTCCACGCTCTACGCTCAACGGTATACATTTCGTATTGATGGCCGCAGCTACGCCGCTTACCTGCGCGACCAGATGGAGCGCTACCTGGCCGAGAAAGGTGAGCTGCCGCCCGGCGTCAGGCTTGATGTATCCAAAGCCTATGCCGAGATGTCAGGCGACGGCGAGCTGTGGGTAAACGAAAACGGTTTGCCTGTTCGCCAGATTTTGCGCCTTCGCCTGCCCTCACGCGACGACAGCCAGGACGTTCGCGCCGAGGTCACGGTAGATTTTTCCAACTTTCGTCCTCTACCTTCTGCCTTCCGCCTTCTGCCTTCCGATCTGGCGCCCATCGCTTATCGCTTATCGCTTATCGCAGGCGCCTCATTGCTCAGTTTGGCTATCGCGGTCTATGGCCGTTCGAGGAAGCTATATGCGGCCATCGCGCTCGTGGTGAGCGTCTCGATGGTGTTCACACCGCTCCTGGAAAGCGCGCAGGCCGCGAGCTTTGCTGACCAGCAAGCTGCCCAAGAGCAGGCCGCCAGGGAACGCGAAAAAGAAAGCGACATGGAGCAAACCCTGCGCCGCTTGCTTGCCGAGCCGCAGTTCAACCCCCACGTCAATCCACTTGATGCAGCCAATCTAGAGCGAGCATTTGAGAATAGTCAGAGATCGAATGTCGTAAGTCGGATGATGATGCCACTCACCAATCAGCAATCGGCAGTCAACAATCAGCAATCAAGCTCATCCGTGACGGACTGCGACCCCGACGACGCCAAAGACGACGACCGGGACGGTCTGACCAACGGCAACGAGTGCGTGCTGGGCACAGCTCCCGACGTGGACGACAGCGACAACGACGGCATCCAAGACGGCGATGAGGTCAAGGGATTCCAGCACAACGGCAAGACGTGGTACACCAACCCGCTGGAGGCCGACACGAACAAGGACGGGCTGGACGATGGGCGCGAGTGGCGCACCGGCAACCAGAACGACGGCGACCCGCCGCCCGACATGGACGGCGACGGCACGCCGGATTTGTTCGACCTGGACAATGACGGCGACGGCGTCCCCGACCATCTCGACCTTTCTCCCTACTACAAAGGCGACCAGACCTACACCGACAAATCGCCGTTCGAGCTGATACTGGACAACCTCGAACAGGGCCAGCCGACGTTGGTCGAGTTCCAACTGCGCCCAACCAATCCCAAGCACCTGTGGTACGCCTTTAACGTGCTGGACTGGCCCAACGGCGACCGCCAGGGCCAGATGCAGGACACCGACGGCCAAACTTTTTACGATGAGGACAACAACACCTCTCGCTCGCCCAACGACAACGGCGATGTCAAGGTCATCCCGATGCTCGAGCTTCGCATCACGGGCGATCCCGATAACCTGCCCTCGGACACGTGCGAGGACGACGAGGGCCAGCCCTACACCTGCTACCCCGAGCTGGACAACTATGGCGTCTCGGTGCGCAAGCTCAAGGACGACGGCTCGGACAAGGCTGTTTACATTCCGCTCCAACTCGTCGTCAATCGAACCGGCGGCGAGCGCGTGGCGTTTGCGGGCAAGATGAAATATCGCCCGGCGGCAGCGTGGGGCAAGGCGCACCAGGCGCGGCTGGTCTGGCTGGTGCAGGCGCTGGTGGACGTGTGCGCCGAGTTCAAGGACGGCCAATGCTCACGCTACGACAAGATGAACGATGCGCAACTCGTCCAGACCTATCCCGACGACTGGCGCCTGACCGGCCTGAGCGTGCGCGAAGAACACGGCACGGACGTGGCGCTGGTCTATGAAGATCCCGACGTGGACAACGACTTGAACGAGGAAACCCCGCTGCAACTGCTGACGCACGGGCTGGAGTACACGTTCCTGGCCGGCAGCGATTGCGAACAGTGGGACGATAAAGGCACGTCCGACCCCGAAGACGACGAATGTGTCAGCGGCAACGGCGAGCGCGATTTAAAGCTGCCCGAAATCTATCGCCGCTGGAATCACGCCACCAACGGCGGCGTGCCCGTCACGCAGACGTGGCACATCAGCAACGTGCTGAGCGTCATCACACGCACCTACACGACGGCGGACGAGGCGTTGATGACGATTGCGATGACCGAGACCAAACAGATCCTCGACGATCATTTCACGGCGCACTGGTCGTCGTCCGCGCCGATCAGCCCGACGCTCATGTTTGCGCGCGAGGAGCGCTACCGCGCACTGAACCTGGACGAGCATCGCAACCCGGGTACCACGCTCGTGCGCTGGTCGAGCAATGGGCGTCAGCTCACGCTCGATCTCAAACCGTCCGATGTCGAGCGGCAAACTGTGGCGGGCCTCAATTGGGCGTCGTACAAGTACAAGGACTCGGAATGGATGCCGTACCCGATTGAGGATTTCTGGAAAGAGTTGGAACGGCGATACAACAAAGCCTTTAGCGCCGAGTTTAACGACGATTCCGACCCCGAGGCCGCGCGCGGCGGCGGGGTGCTGGTGAGCCAGGTCTATTACCTGGCGCTCTATAACGGCGTGAACGTCACCGTGCAGGCGGGCGATCAACCGCTCAAACACAAGTGGCAGAGCACCGACAAGCCGATTGCAGCCCGGCTGGCGAACGTCGGCAACAAGGCCGGCGTGACGTTTATCCTCAACCAGGTGTTCCTGCGACACTTTTTCGAAAGCACCGCCGATCTGAAGCAATTGTTCAACGAGATGAAGAGCCAAAAGTTCTTCAAGTCGCAGACCATGTTCAGCAACATCAAGCAGGGCCTCAAGAACAAATACCACAGTTTGCTGGCGAAATCGTGGCACAAGACCCGGCTGGGGGTGATGGGGCTGGCGGTCGTCGGCGTGCTCGTCTTGATCGCCGTGATCATCTATTTTATTTGTCGGGGCTATGTGAACAATAACCCGACCGCCAGGATCACGGCGGCAGTGCTGGCAGGCGTTCTCCTGGCTGCCGTCACCCTTGTCTTGCCGATCCTCCAGATCATCAACCTGGTCAGGGCGACGATGGCGCTGCGTGGCCTCACGGCCGCGGCGGCCACGGGCCGCGTCCTCAAAGGCTCGTGTGAGCTGATCGGCATGTCCAAGAAGGCGGGCGTCGTCGGCCTGATTATTGCGGTGGGCATCGTGTGGGGCGTGTTCATCTACGCCGTGACCAAGGGCGGCGTGCAGCCTGGCAGCGTGGCGTTCGACATGCTGCTGGCGCAGACCATCGCCGCGACGATCCTGGCGGTCATCATGTTTGTCGTATCGCTCACCGTCATCGGCACGCTCATCGTCGCCGTCATCACGCTGGTGGATATGGTCTTGACGCTCCTCGGCGTCAAGTGGACGATCAGCGGCGCATTGACCGACGCCCTGACCAGGTTCTTGTTCTCGTTCGAGCTGGCGATCAATGAGAAGGACAAGGACATGGTCAGAATGGGATCGCTCGACAGCAAACTGGTTCATCCCGAGCTGGGCATGATGGCCGGCGCCGAGTTCGAGTTCAGCACCGTCGTCACCACCACCGTCACGCACAAGAACCCCAAAGACATTCGCACGATTTTGTATCTCTGGAAGTATGACCGGGACCAGTTGCGCTCGACCAGCTTTGCGTACCGGCTCGACGAGCAGGGCCAGTCGCTTTCGGTCTCGTTGTGGGACACGAACCGGACACACACCTGGCGCATCAGTCCGCACCACGAATTCCTGGGTCACGACATGTACACCGGCTGGATCACCGACTCGCTCAAGGCCGTCAGCTCGCTGGACACGCCCGGCGTCAACCGCACCGTGCCGCTGGCGCTGACGACAGCCTATGCGCTGCCCGGCGTCGAGTGCTGGTCGCTCATCCTGCCGACGCCGTTCGGTCTCATCTACATTCCGATTTGCGTGGACAAGAGCATCGGAGGCTCGACGACGACCGACATGGGCGCAAGCATCATCATGGACGTGTTCCCCAAGACGCTCGACGAGTTCATGGATGTGGGCGGATGGGCATCGGGCGCCGTCCTGCGTGACGCCGACGGCGACGGCCTGATCGCCCGCGCGTACAAAGGCGACGACCCCGACGATACCCAATGGGACACCGACGGCGACGGCCTCTCCGATGCGTGGGAGATGCAAATGTCCTCGCGGGCCTCGGACGAGGGCGGCTATTTTTACGATCCGCGCAACGCCGACACGGACGGCGATGGCTTGAGCGACGGAGAAGAAGCGCGCCTGGGCACGAATCCCAACAACCCTGATACCGATGGCGACGGCCTGACCGACGCCGACGAAGTCCTCAATGGTTGGGAGTTTACTTATGCCGGGGGCAAGACGCTGCGCGTCTATAGCAGCCCGCTCGAAGCCGATTGGGATGGCGACGGCATGGACGACCTGTTCGAGCGCACGCTGCACACCTGCCCGGGCTGCGAGCCCCTGGAGAACCGCTACTATCCGTACACCTGGAACAACAGCCCGATTGGGCTTTACACGACGATGGGCGAAGACGACGGCGTGCTCGGCCCAGGCCAGACCATGCGTTACACGACGACGGTGCAAAACAACCTCAACCCGCCGTTGTGGGTGCGCGGCGACACAGACCTGACGCGCGATCCGTTGACAGGCGGCCCGACGACCATGTTCTTTGACCTGCCCAGGAACGCCTCGCAATCGCTGTACTCGAGCCTCAGCGCGCCAACCGGCGGGGGCAGCCGCGACGTGACCCTGACCACGACCGTAGACAGTCAGTTGCACACGCCCTCAGTCTGGGCCTGGGATCCGGTGACGACCAAGACGTCTACAACGACGACGCAGGTGCGCTCGGGCGCAGTGGCGGTCGCGCCGGTCAATCGCTGGAGCAGCCCTTACGTGGCAGCCAGCCTGGAATACTCGCGCGTGCTCGTCTATCGCGCGACCGCCGAAGCCGTCACAGGCGATGGTGTGTTGGCGATCGGCTGGGGCGGCGACCAGTCCGAGTCCGACCCAGACATTGCGTGCAATGCCCAAGGCACATGCCTGGTCGTGTGGGCGTCCAGCAACAATGTGGACGGCAAGAATTATTTCCGCTGGCGCATCATCACGCCGACGATGGAATCGCCCGGCGCGGTCGGCACAGTCACGATTTCGCCGACGGTGGGGGTGCGCGGCGCGAGCGTCGCTTCGGATGGCAGCACGTTCCTCGCCGCGTGGAAACAAGGCTCGGGGAGCAACTGGCAAGCCAAGCTGGCGATTGTGAACGCCCAGGGCGCTCAGGTCGGCCCGACGCTTGAGCTGGATACAGGCGATTTGGGCGAGATGGACCTGGCGTGGGGCAGCGACCGCTATCTGGTCGTGTGGGACAAGTCCAAAGACATTCACGCCGCCGACGTGATGGCCCAGACCGTGCAGAACAAGCGCGCCATCGCTTCGGCCTCGGCCGAGGAAACCTTGCCCCGCATCGCTTACGATACGTTGAGCCAGCGCGCGCTGGCGACCTACGTCAGCAAGACCGGCAACCAGATGTCTTTGCGCGGGCGAGTGTTGGCGGGCGGCGCAACATCGGACGAGTTCAACATCGCCAACCTCGAACTCGCCGTGCCCCGGCACGCGCTCAGCGCCGACCCCATCAACGGCGGCTGGATCGCCGTGTGGGGCCGGCTCAGCGGACCCAAGGTGTATTACCAGGCCATCGGCATGGACGGCGGCCTGCGCGGTCAACGGCAAACCGCCACGCCCGGCAGCAACACGGCCCAACTGGCGCTGGCCTGCGCCGCGCCGCGCCCGGCGGCTCAACTGCATTTTGACGAAGAGGCGGGCGCGACCCGGTTTGCCGATAGCTCCGGCTTTGGGCGCGATGGCACGTGCTCGGGCAGCGCGTGCCCACAGTCGGGCGTGGGCGGCAAGAGCGGCAACGCC
Organism: Thermoflexales bacterium; assembly: GCA_034434835.1. Taxonomy (GTDB): domain Bacteria; phylum Chloroflexota; class Anaerolineae; order Fen-1058; family Fen-1058; genus JBGLNJ01. Next base: position 20,748 of record DAOTXX010000170.1, read on the forward strand.
GTCCAGTTCACCCGCGTCCAGAGCGACGTGGTCTCGGTCCGGATGCCCGATGTTTCGGAAACATCCTATGGCGTGACGTTGTGGTTCAAGACGACGTGCCAGAGCTGCGGGCTGTACGAAGTCGGTCACCGCACGGGCGACCGGACGCTGTACCTGAGCCGGGGTAATCTGTGCGCGCGCGTGGGCGATCGCTTTGGCGGCGACAATCGCTGCACCGAAGCCAAAGGCTGCGAGACCATCTGCACCTCCGGCGAAAGCTATGCCGACGGGCTGTGGCATCAGGTGGCGCACACGTTCGGCGGCGGCGTGGGCGGCCAGCGGCTTTACGTGGACGGCGACCTCAAAGCATCGGGCAAGCTCGCCTCGTCCAACTATACCCTCGAAAACGATGTGTACATCGGCTATGGCGAATATCAATACGGTGGATATTTCGACGGGGTGATTGACGAGGTGACGGTTTACCCGCGCGCGCTTTCGGCCGGCGAGGTGAGCGATAGCTATCGCGCGGCGATTGCGATTTATCCCTTCGACGAGGCCAAGGGCGCGACCTCGTTCGAGAACGCGGCGCGCAACGGCTACACCGGCTCGTGCAGCGGCTCGGGCTGCCCCACCGCCGGCGTCGAGGGGCGCGCGTACGCGGCGGCGCAGTTCGACGGGAGCAACAATGTCGTGAGAATTGCCAATCAGCCGCGCGCCATCACCGAGTACGTGTACGACTTTGAGAGCGGCGTGCCGACCGCCGTGTGGAGTCATACAAACTGGTCGCACACGCCCAACGGCAATCGCGCTTATCTCGGACAGTTCGCCAACGACACGGTCACGCTCAATCTCTCCGGCTTACCCGAGCACGACCAGGCCGAGGTCGAGTTCGACCTCTTTGTGATTCATGGCTGGGAGGATGAGGATTGGGAATGGCGCATTGATAACACGCTGCAGCCTCGCCTCAGCTTTCGTCCCAACCCCTCCGTGTTGCCCGTCGAGCAAAACACGCTGGGCTATGACAGCGACGCAGTCTATCACATCAAGCAGGCGGTTGACCACACGGCCAGCGCCATCCAGGTCAATTTTAAAGGCGTTGACCTGGAAGAGGAACGTTGGGGATTGGATAACGTCGTCGTGCGTTTGAACAATCGCAATGTGCCGCTGGCGAACTCGTCATTCAGCGTCGCGTTCTGGGCCAGGCGCGACCAGGCGGGGCGGGACGACTATGTCTTGAGCCAGGGCAAGGACGCGGCCAATCAAAACTTGTTCGTCGGCTTGCGGAGCGACAACAAATTCGTCTGCGGATTCGACACGTCCAGCAACTTGCTGGCGACGACGGGCGTCTATACCGACACCAACTGGCGTCACTGGGCCTGCACGTATGACGCCAGCACGCGCAAGCGCACGATTTACCGCGATGGCGCGCAGGTCGCCCAGGATACTGCGCCTGCCAACTATCAAGGCTTTAGCCTGGTGAACATCGGCAAGGCGACCTGGGGCAACAACTTGGCCGGTCGGATTGACGAGCTGGCTGTGTGGGGCCAGGCGCTTTCCGCCCAAGACATCAAGACGCTGTACGAAAAAGTCAAAGTGTTGGATGATTCGGTGACCGAGTGCGCCTTGCCGCGCGCGCTGACGAGCGGCCCGGACGTGCAGATGAACCGCGTCTCCGTGCGCGAGGCGACGACGCTCTTGGGCAAAGCGCATCAGACCAAAGAGGATACGCTCACGATTGACACTCGCCCGCCGACGGCCACGCTGACGTCGCTGGTGAACGGGCAGCGCCTCGCCGTCACCGGCACGCTCGTCATCGGCGGCGAGGCGCGCGATAACACGGCCGTCACCGAGGTCCAGGTGAGCGTGGACGGCAGCGCGTGGCAGGCTGCCAGCGGCGTCGAGGCGTGGGCGTTCGATTGGGATACGAGCGCGCTGGGCGAAGGCGCGCACACGCTCTCGGTCCGCGCGATTGACGCGGGCAGCAACGCCGGCGCGGCGACGACCCTCACCGTCGTCATTGACCGCACGCCGCCGCAACTGGCGCGCAGCAATCAGCCGCAAAAAGCTGTTCGGAACGCTCAGGGCTTGTGGACGGTTCCGCTCTCCGGCACAGTCAGCGATTCGAGCACGCCGGTCTCGGTGCAGGCGCTCCTGGAAGGACAGGCCGATGTGGCTGGCTCCGGCTGGCAGACGGCGACGGTCAGCGGCGTGACGTGGAACGTGAGCTACGTCTTGCCATCGTTCGACAACAGCGCGAACGCGCTCACCGAGCCGACCGGCGTCTATACGGTCAATCTGCGCGGGAGCGACAGCGTGGACAACAATACTGAAGGCGCATATCCGCCCGTTTTGGAGCTTGACAACACCGCGCCCGAGACCGAGCTCACCTATCCGTATTCAGACACGCACATTCTCACCGACACCGCCATTGCCATCACCGGCCTCGTCACCGACGTGGGCGCGGTGGCAAGCGGCGTGGCCGGAGTGCAGGCGGCGTTCGTCCTGCGCGAGCAGGCCGACGCGCAGCGCGGCACCGTGCTGCGCCTGTTGTTCGATGAACCCGCCGGGATGCAAGTTTTTGCCGATAGCTCCGGCTACAATCATCGCGGGAGTTGTCAGCCTCCGCATTGCCCCACGGCGGGCCTTGCGGGCAAGGTGGATGGCGCTGTGTCGTTTGACGGCTCTGATTACGTGGACGTGCCCGATTCGGCTTTGCTCAACATCACCGATACGCTGACGCTGGCGGCCTGGGTGTACCTGACCAGCGGCGACGTGGAAGGCAAGGTGATGGGCAAGACCCAAGTCGGAGATGGCTATTTGTTGGGCATTGACGCCAACCGCCGGCTCTACCCCGAAATCTGGGACAACACAGGCCAGGTTTACTCGGGCACGTGGGGCAGCATCCCGTCCAGTCAATGGACGCATCTGGCCGTCACCTGGAAGACAGGCGGTTGGATGATTGGCTATATCAATGGGCAAGAAGTGGGGCGCATACCGGCCAGCGTCTATCCCATCGGCGTCAGCACCAGCACGCTGCGGCTCGGCGCGCCGCCCTGGGATCCAGACGCTTTGACCTTCATCGGTTTGATGGATGATGCGGCGGTGTACAATCGCGCGCTGGAATCCGATGAGGTGCTCGCGCTGTATGAATCGGCCAATCTCCCATGGAGCAGCGCGGCGCTTGCGCAGCCTGGCGCGGTCGCCTCGAGCTGGACGTATAGCACGCCGTCCAGTGTGGAAGGTTCGTATGAACTCTATCTGCGCGGCGCGGACGCGCTGGGCAATCGCAACGACCGGCCTGCCACATGGTCGGCCTGGCAGGGCGACGTGGACACACTCGCTCCGCGCGTGGACGCTACAGTCCAGTATGTTCCGATTGGCGTGGTCCCGAACGTTACGTATCAGAGCAACGTCACCTGCCTGGCGCGCGACGTGAACCTGGACGGCGCGTCGTTTTCCGGCTGCCCGTGCGAGCCGACGACGTGGCGCATCACCACCTACGACCAGGTCTCGCCGTGGTATCGCCGCGTGACGACCGACACAACGCGCCTGTACGAAATCCAGGCGGCGTGCGCGCGCGTGGGACAGTTTATCTCGCCGCCCACGGTGCGCGCGTGCGACCTGGCCGGGCATTGCAGCCAGACGGTGATGACCAGCACCCTCCTGCCCACGCCGATTCTGTACTCGGCCATCCTCACGCCGACGGACGGAACGGTGTTCACGACAGTGGTGCCGTTTGCGGTGCAGGGCAAAGCCTATGCCGCCAGCGGCCTGCAGGCCGTCACTGTCACGGTCAACAGCGGTAATTGGTACAACAACACCTGGTCGTTCCCTTATCCGGTCTACCAGGATGTGAATCTGATTTACACACCCTCCGGCGAAGGGCGATACCGGTTCGAGTCGCTCGTCAGCGACTCGACCGGCGCGGTACAGACAGTCTTGCAGCAGCCCATCACCGTCACGGTGGATGCGATCCCGCCCACCATACCGACCTTTGCGACGACCGTCATCACGACCGCGCACCGCTCCAGCCAGGGCGTCGCCATCCTCAGCGGCGTCGTCACCGACGCCGTCGGCCTCAAGCAGATACAGGTGAACCCCGACGATTTCGGTTGGTTGGACGCTTCGCACGACGGCGTGAACTGGCGGTTCTTGTGGAAGGTGGGCGATAGCGACCCCGACGGCGAAACGTACACGGTCACCGTGCGCGCGACCGATTTCGCCTCGCGCACCGTCACCAGCACTGCGCCCATCATCTTTGACATGACCCCGCCCGCGCCCGTCACCGTGACGCTGGCGTATACCGATAACCTCGGACTGCGCCGCAGCCTCGCGCCGCATCAGACCATCACCGACGGCAACCTCCTCATCATCGAATGGACGCCGGGCGGCGACGGCAGCGGCGTGAGCGGGTATCTGGTCGGCTGGAGCACCAGCCCCACGACGACGGCCAGCGCGGTCTTTGTCCCGCATCCGCTCACGTCATACGCGCAACTGGTGGGCGAGGCGCAGGCGTGGTACGCGCATCACGTCGCGCTCGACATTCACGGCAACCGGCGCGAGCAGGTGCTCGGCCCGGTGTTTGTGGACTGGCCGCTCACGCCGGACCTCATCCAGCCGTATCCCGCCATCGGCGGCGGAACCGCCGGCGGGCTGGACTATCACGCCTGGATGGACAGCGGCTGCACACAGTTGGGCGTTGACCGGCGCGTCTCCGACCGGGCGGCGAGCAGCGCGTCGCTTTCGGAGGAGCAAAAGTTTTACACGACGTGGGACACCGACACATTGCGCCTGACGTGGACCGGCGCGAACTGGAACACCGAAGGCGACCTGTTCATCTACCTGGACACGCGGCCGGGCGGCGCGACGACGCTCTACAATCCTTACACCGTCACGCAGACGGACACGGTGATTTACCTGCCGGGCAACACGCCCACGATGACGACGACGGGCTGGCCCGACTTTGACGTGATTCGCCAGAGCCAGATGATTACATCGCTCCTTTCCGAAAAGATGGACGCCGATTACGTGGTATGGGTCCAAGATGATGAGACGGCCCTGCTCATGGCGTGGAGCGGCAGCGCGTGGGTCATCAGCGCGACGCTTTCCGCCAGTCAATATCAGCTCGTCAACGGCGTCACGGACGTCGCGTTGCCTTTCAGCTCGCTGGGCATCACGATTCCGGCGACGACGACACTCAAGCTGCTGGCTGCGGCCAGCGAAGAAAACGCGCTGCGTCTGTGGGCCGTGATGCCGGAGCGCAACCTGGTGGATAGCCAGATTGTCGTCAATCCGCTGAGTGCGGCAGAGACCCAGCACATCTATGTCCTCACGCGCGCGTATCGCTGGAGCGGGCTAGGTCCAAACATCTGCCCGTACCAGGCGCTGCCGTGGATGCAGGCGCTGGCGTTCGTGGATAGCGACCTGCGCGCCAGCCTCACCGCCGACCCGGTCGGCACGACCTACGCGCTGATGGCCGATGACCTGTTTGCGCAATGGCAGACCTTGTTTCAGGAGAGCGGCGTCAAGAGCCAGCGTTTTGCGTTCCTGGATAACAGCCATCCGCCGGTCGGCCAGGGCCAGGTCATCACGTACACGCTGCGCGTCGCCAATCACGGCGCGTCCACCGCCACGGGCGTCAAGGCGCTCGTCTCGGCGTACTATGGGCTGCACCTGCCAGACGGCGTATCCGACCCGACCTCGTACCGCGAATATCAAATCGTGGATGTGGGCGACGTGACTGCGGGCGCAGTCCTGACGCGCACCTTTGCGGGCAGCGTAGAAGTGGATTCGAACTGGCGCTATACGTTGTGCATGACCAAGTACACGGAGGATGTCTGCCGCGTGATGAAGCAGTGGGCGGTGTTGGACGGCTGGCTGTTCGATAGCCGCAATCCGTTGACCACGACGCCGGGCATCACCGTTCCGCTGCAGCCGCCCGTCGAGTGGCTGTGGGCCGACCACGCAGTGGACATTGACCCGCCGCAGTTTGTCGGCATTGAATCGCCGCTGTCCGTCGTCGGCCCGCTGACCAACACGGTGCGCGGCTATGCGTCTGACCCGTCCGGCGTCCCGTTGGTCGAAGTCGAAATACGCGACCCGCTCGGCGTGATGACGACGTTGACGTGTCCCGATGCCACGCCGCACGATGGGCAATGGTCGTGCAACTGGATGGTGAGTGGGAGCGACGGCGACGAGTTCGACCTCCGCGCGCGCGCGACCGATGGTCTGGGTCACGTGAGCGCGTGGACCAGTCCCTGGCGCAACGTCGTGCTCGATGCCATGCCGCCTACCGTCACACTCGATTCGGACGTGTATGCTGCTGTGCAAGGGCAGTTCGTCGGCCCGGGCGGCTATCCGCTCACGGGCGTTTTCACCGAGAATCACAGCAGCGGCGCGGTTCAGGTTTGCCGCGAAACCGATGCTGGCCCGCTGTGCGAAGCGGCGACGCTGCTGCTGGCGACGCAAGCCCCGACCAGCACAGCTTCGGTCTACGATGACGCGCCGGGCGCGCCCATCGCCATCACGACGACAACCTTTTGCGGCGGCGGCGAGTTTACGCGCACGTTCAACGTGACGGACACTTTTATCGCGGGCGATGTTGACCTGGGATTCAACGCCACGCACGATTGGCGCGATGACATCATGGCCGAGCTGGTTTCTCCCTCCGGCACGCGCGCGCGCGTCATCCTGGGCGACCTGGCCGATGCGTTCCAAAACTATGACGTGTGGCTGGACGACGCCGCGCCTGGGCCGCTGCACAACAGCGTGGACGACGACACGACCGAGCCATACTTTGACCGCCCGGCGCGGCCTTACGAGCCGCTCAGCGCGTTCAACGGCGAGCCGGTCAGCGGCACGTGGCGCTTGATAGTCTGCGACCTCAACCCGCTGGCAAGCGGCGGCGCGTACAACCGCGCCCGCCTGAGCCTGACGCCGCAGGGCGCGGCGCTCCCGATGGCGGGGACGTGGTCGTATCCGCTGCCCACACCTTCGGGCGTGGACGGCGTCACGCAGACGCTTGCCATCTACGGCATGGACGATGTGGGCAATCGCACCACGCAGCCCATCAGCCTGACGTACCGGCTCGATACGGTCGCGCCCGGGTTGACGGTGACGACGGTCATCACCTGGATACCGCAATCATACTCGTCGCCCGTGCTGGCCGGTCTGGTAAGCGACGGCGGCGAGATGGAAGCCGTGTACCTGCGCGTTGACCCGCCGGACGGCGCATCATATCGCGCGCTCGCACAACAAACGTGGGTCAAGTATCGCGTGTATCTGCCGTTGGTGATCAAGAGCGATGCTTCTTTTGCGACGAGTGCGATGGTGGGTGCAAGCTCCAGCGCCGAAAGCAACGCTGAGGAATGGGTCTACATCCTCCGGTCGGATACACCAGGTTCCTATACACTCTGGGTGGAAGCGTATGACAAAGTGGGCAATGTAGTGCAAATGGGGCCGTACCAGGTGGGGGTGGCGTACCAGACGTACCTGCCGGTTGTGATGAGGTGACAGTCACATGACGCGACGTTTGTCTTACCCGGCCCGGCGGGGGAGGTCTTGCCGGCGTTGGTGCGAGCGGTGTGGCCTGCGCAAGCTATCCCGCGCTTTGCTTCAGACGTTTGAACGCATTCGGCGGCATGCTGCTCTCGATCCGCTGCTTGATTTGCAGCGCACATTCCATCGGACTGGAGAGGCGATGTGTCCACTTGGAGGTCATGGATGCCATGGGGCATGGTGCGCTCTCAGCGGCGCGCCCCGTGGCAGTGCTTGTACTTTTTGCCGCTGCCGCAAGGACATGGATCGTTGCGCCCGGGCGTTTGCTCCACCACCTCTGGCCGGGTCGGGTGCAACATCTTTTCGAGGTCGGAAATGTCCTCCGGCTTGTCTGGCTCCAGCCCGGCGATGAAAATCCAACCGTGCTCGTTACAAATGCGTGCTACTTCGGCCAGACGTTTCTCGTTCCTGACGCGAACTATGATGGGCCTCTGTTTTGTGCCTAGTTTTGCCATATCCAATCCTCCGGTTCAGTGGAGATGGCCGCGCTCACATAACAGACCCAAAGGGTTCCCTCAAACCCTTTGGGTCTCTATTTTTCCTGCACCAGCTTGACCACGGTCACGCCGTCGCCGCCTTCGCCATCGCGTCCCGGCTCAAAGTCGCGGACGAGCGGGTGACTGCGCAAGGCCTGCCGCACGGCTTTCTTGAGCGCGCCTGTGCCGTGCCCGTGGATGACGCGCACAAACGGCAACCCGGCCAGAAAGGCCGCGTCGAGGTGACGGTCGAGCAGAGCGAGCGCATCTTCGGCGCGTTCGCCGCGCAAGTCCAGTTCCATGCCCGGCGATGCGGCGACTCGACCGAGGCTCTTGGAAGGCACGACGGCTTCGGGTTGCGGCGACCGACGCCATTCGAGTTCATCCAGACTCAGCGTGAGCCGCAAGCGCCCCGACGTGACCTGGGCTTTGGCACCGTCCATCTCGTCCACTGTGCCTTCGGACTTGAGCCGCTCGATCCACACCACATCGCCCATGCGGATCGGATGCTTGGGCGGCTGTTCGACGGCGGGCAAGGGCACCACTGTCTGCGTTTGCTTGAACATTGCGCGCCGCCGCCCTTCGACCTCGGCCAGTTCCTGCGCGCGCAGCTCGGTCAGCTTGCCGCGCAGCGAAGCGATCTCGGCTTCGAGCGCTTCCAGCCGGGCCTGCATCTCATCCCGTGCGGCTTGCAGAATCTGCTTGCGCTCGTCTTCGATGCCAGCCAGCCGCGTGCGCAGCTCGCGTTCCAGTTGTTGGGTTTCCGCCTGAGCGCGCTCGGCAGCCGCACGGGCCACCTCGGCCTCCTGGCGCGTCTGGTGGATGCCGGCCAGCAAGTCTTCGGCCTGCAAGTCGGACTGGGCGACCATCGCGCGCGCCGCGCCGACGATGTGTGGATCGAGGCCCAGTCGTGTGGCGATGGCGAAGGCATTGCTGCGACCGGGCAATCCCACGGTGAGCCTGTACGTCGGCGCGAGCGTCTCCGGGTCAAACTCGACGCTGGCGTTGACCGCGCCCGGTGTGTTGTGCGCCCAGATTTTCAATTCGGGGTAGTGGGTGGCGACGAATGTCGTCACCGACCTGGCGCGCATAAAGTCCAGGATCGCGCGCGCCAGTGCGCTGCCCTCGGTGGGATCTGTCCCCGCGCCAAGTTCGTCGAGCAAGGCCAGCGATTTGCGATCTGCCTGGCCTAGAAAGCTGTTGAGATTCGCCAGGTGCGATGAAAACGTCGAGAGACTCTGCTCGATGGATTGCTCGTCGCCAATGTCGGCAAAGACGTGGTCGAACACGCACAGCTCCGAGCCGGTCGAAGCCGGAATGTGCATCCCGCAATAAGCCATCAGACACATCAGGCCGATCGTCTTGAGCGCAACGGTCTTGCCACCCGTGTTCGGACCGGTGATGACGACGATGAACGTCTCGTCGTCCAGTTCCACGTCAATTGGCACGACGCGCTGGGGCTCGATCAGCGGGTGACGGGCCCGGATCAGGCGCAGCGTGGAGCCTGGGTGCGCGGATTTTCGATTTTCGATTTCCGATTTCCAATCCTTGATGTGCGGCTCGGTCGCCTCGATGGCATCGGCGTATTGGGCGCAGGCGAAAACCATGTCCAGTTCCGCCAATGCCTCGACCGTGCCGACGATGTACACCCCGTCTTCCGCCACGAGGTTCGAGAGCGAAAGCAGCACGCGGCGGATCTCGTTCTCCTCGCGCAGTTGCAGCTCGCGCCAGCGATTGTTCAGTTCAACCGTCGAAAGCGGCTCGATGAACAGCGTCGCGCCGGAAGCCGATTGATCGTGGACGACGCCCGGAATGCGGCCCTTGAAATCCGACTTGATCGGGATGACGTAGCGGCCATCGCGCATGGTGATGATGGCCTCTTGCAGGAGAGGCCCATTGCGCGGCGAAGTCAAGATGCGGGCCAGCTTATCTTGCAGCCGGTCGTGCGCCAGGCGCAGCTCATGGCGGATCTCGGCCAGTTGGGGGCTGGCCTCATCGCGCACCTCGCCGTGATCGTCAATGCAGCGCGTGATCTCGGCGATCACGCCGGCTGACTCGACGATCCGCGCTGCGATGGCAGCCAGTAGCGGATACTGGGAAGCCAGCCGCGCGAGCGTGCGATGAATGTCGCGCCCGGCGGCCAGCGTTTCGCGGAGGTCGAGCAGTTCCTGCGGCACGAGGGCCGCGCCGCGCGAGGCCGACTCGACGAGTGGACGCACGTCGTGGATGCCACCCAGGCTCACATCCACGTTGCTGGCAAGCAGCCGGCGCGCTTCGGCGGTGGCGGCCAGTCGCCGCTTGACCTCGACCGGGATCGTGGAAGGTCTGAGCGATCGGCAGCGTTCGATGCCGGCGGAAAACGATGCAAAGCCAGCCAGCCGTTCGAGGACTTTGGGCAGTTCGAGTGTGATCCAATGTTTGACTTCCATGATGGGGGATTATAGCAGGTGAAACGTAAAACGTGAAACGTGAAGTGTGAGACGTGAGGCGGCTGGACGCTTGGTGGGGGTAAGCGGATCACGGCTATCGGCCATTGGCTGTTTGTTATTTCTTCCCGCGCCCTTCTTCGCCTGCCAGCAGCCGCTGCAAGAACTGGCGTGTGCGCGGGTCTTCAGGGTTCGTAAAGATTTGCTCCGGCGGGCCTTGTTCTACAAACACCCCATCGTCCATGAAAATGATCCGGTCGGCCGCCTCGCGCGCAAAGCCCATCTCGTGCGTGACGACGATCATGGTCGTCCCCTCAAAGGCCAGGTCCTTCATCACGTTGAGCACCTCGCCGATGAGTTCCGGGTCCAGCGCCGAGGTCGGCTCGTCGAACAGCATGACCTTGGGCTCCATCGCCAGCGCGCGGGCGATGGCGACGCGCTGCTTTTGCCCGCCGGACAGACGATTCGGGTACTCGTCGCGCTTTTGCATCAGCCCGACTTTGACCAGGAATTCGTCGCCGAGGGCAATGGCCTGCTCGCGTGGCATCCCTTTGACGGTGACCGGAGCCTCGATGACGTTTTCGATCACGCTCATGTGCGGAAAGAGGTTAAATTCCTGGAACACCATGCCGGTGCGGATACGGATGTTGTGCACCATCTGATTGTGCTGTCGGTCCCGTTTGCCGGCCGGAACGACAAGCCCGTCCACTTCAATCGTGCCGGCCGAAGGCTCTTCCAAAAAATTGATGCAGCGCAGCAGTGTGCTTTTGCCGGACCCGCTGCGTCCGATGACGCAAATGACCTCGCGCGGCTGCACCTCGAGTGAAATATCCTTGAGAACATGCAACCGGCCAAAGTATTTGTCCAAATGCGAGATTTTGACAATCGGCGGCATAGGTTTACCTCACCGTTCTCCACGGGCCATGTATTTTTCCAGGCGGCTTTGGAAGGCGGTAAAGATCAGGGTCATGATCCAATAAAAGATCGCGGCGATGATGAGTGCCTCCAGATTGCGAAAATTGGCTCGTCCAACGCGCGTGGCGCGCCACATGATCTCGTGGACAAAGCCGGTCGCTGAAACCAGGGCCGAGTCCTTGGTCATGGCGATAAAGTCGTTGCCAATGGGCGGGATGGCAAATCGCAGCGCCTGCGGCAGCACGATGCGGCGCATCATCTGCCCATAGGTCATCCCCAAAGCGATGGCGGCCTCCCGCTGCCCTTTGCCCACGGAGAGAATCCCGGCGCGAAAGGTCTCGCTCATGTAGGCGCCATAGTTCAACCCCAGCGCGATCGTGCCTGCCCACAGGCCCGGCAGGTCAATGCCCAGTTGAGGCAGTGCCAGGAAAAAGAACATGACTTGCAAGAACAGCGGCGTGCCCCGGATCAGCGAGACGTAGAAGGTAGACAGCGCGAATAACGGGGCCAGGCGTGACAGACGTCCCAGCGCGGCCAGCAGCGCCAGCACGGTAGCCAGCAAGATGGCGAGGATCGAAATTTCGATGGTCTGCACAATCCCTGTGCTGATGTATGGCGCCCAGGATCGGATGAATTCGATGTCCAATTGGATCGTGGTGAAGGTAAATGGGCCTAGCTGGAGATAGATTCCGCTGAACAGTGTGGCGAGCAACGCCAGCAAGATCACCCACGAGACTGCCACGCTTGCCCCAAAGACTTGCTGGGTGCGTTGCTGTTGTTCATAGAGCAACTGAGCCTGGGATTTGACCGTTTGGCTGTCGGTACTCATGCATCACTCCGAGCGTATGCAAAAATGGGGAAGCGGGCTGCCTCCGCCTCCCCATTGAGCAGCACAGATTACTTGGGAGACTTGGTCAGGTCTGCCTCGAACCACTTGAGCGAGGACTTGGACAGTGTCCCATCGGCGTGCATCGCTTTGACGAACTCGTCGAGCTGTTTGACGAGCGCGGTGATGTCCAGCTTGTGGGCCTTGTCAATCGCAATGGCGAGGTTCTCGGCGTACACCGGGGTGCCGACCTTGACGACCGGCAAACCGGCCTTGATGTTTTGATCCACGACTGTGCCAGAAGTCAGATAGGCTACAAAGTCCTTCTTGCCTGCCTTGATCGCCTGGGCACATTCCTGGTCGGTATCGAGCGGGACCACCTTGACACCCTCCGGCGGTTTGGCATAGATGTTTTCGGCCGGGATCTCGAGCTTGCCGCCGAGCCAGTCTTCATAGGTCGTGGCGGTGCCCACGCAGACGGCCTTGCCCTTCAGGTCTTCCAGCTTGGTGATCCCGGCGTCCTTGCGGGCCGCCATCTGAGCGGGGGTATAGTAGTAGGCGCTGGTGAACGCGAGTGCCTTTTTGCGCGGTTCGGTGATGGTCATCGAGCCGACGCTGATGTCCCACTTGCCGCCCCAGTTGCCCGCCGTGATGCTGTCCCAGTTCGGCGTGGCAAAGCAGGTCTCGACGCCCAGGCGCTTGCCGATCTCGAGGGCGACGTCAATATCGAACCCTTCCAGCTCGCCTGCGGTCAGCGCGTCGCCGGGGCACTTGGTGGGAGAGCTGCGCTTGCCGTCTTTCTTGAGGACGCTCTGCGGCGCATAATTGGGATCCGTAGAGACAAGAATGTAGCCGCGCGCCTTGATGGTGTCCAACAGATCCGGGACTTTGGTCGCCGTGGGAGGCGGGGTCGCCGTCGGCGGCACCTTGGTCGGCTCAGGTGGCTTGGTGGCTGTTGGCGGCACTTTGGTCGGCTCGGGCGCTTTGGTCGGCGGCACGGGAGTGGGAACGGGCGTCGCAGCCGGCCCGCAGGCGCTCAACACAAGGCTGGCAATCGTCAACAGTGCAATAGCCAGCACAACAGGCTTGATTCGGCGTGACATTTTAACTCCTCCATTCAGGATTTTGAGGTGAGAAACAACGTGAGGTAGAGTCACCGGTTAGTTTCCCTGGCATCCCTCCCTTCCACAATGTCTGTGAGCTGTCCCGATGATGAGATGCTGACTTACAGGCGATCGCTTATCCCTTGGATGGAATCCTACGAAGCCAAGCACTGGAAATCATTTTAGCACCCATTCCCGCATTAGGCAAACTTTTGTTTCGACCTTGGTAACCTTTGCGTGGTATAATCACCCTCAGGCAAGAGATTTACAGGAGGAATCTATGCTGAACAGTCTATTTGGGAGACGTGAGCAAGAAGAAAAAGTCAAGAGCGAAGGACGCCTGCCGCCCGGCCAGGCGCTGACGAACAAATTCCCGGTGCTGCACTATGGCCCAGTGCCCAGGTTCAACCCGGCCACGTGGGATTTCCGCGTATTCGGTTTGGTGGAAGAAGAAAAACGCTGGACGTGGGAAGCGTTCAATCAGTTGCCGCGCCGCAAGATCAAGATGGATATTCACTGCGTGACGCGCTGGTCCAAGTTCGACACGGAATGGGAGGGCGTATCGGTCAAGGACATGGTGGACCAGGGCATCATCCGCCTCAAGCCGGAGGCGCGCTATGTGATGCAGCATTGCGAGTACGGTTTCACCGTCAACGCGCCGCTGTCCGTGATCCTGTCGGACGTTTTTCTGCTGGCGACACATTACAACGGTCAGCCGCTCGAACCCGATCACGGTTATCCGCTGCGCGGCGTGGCCGGCGCGATCCCCGGCGTGCACAGCGACAGCGATCGTTACTTTTGGAAAGGCGGCAAGTGGCTGCGCGCGCTGGAGTTTATGGTCGAGGATCGCCCTGGCTTTTGGGAGCAGGCCGGATATTCCATGAGCGCAAGGATCTGGGAAGAAGAGCGGTATCAATGGTAGGTATTCGGTATTGGGTATTCCGCGCCCAATACCCAATACCACATCATCTCTCTATGCCAGGCTCACTTCAATCTTTCCCCAACATGCGATTGCTACCCGGCGCGGAGCGCATCCTCGACGCGGTCGCCGCCGGAGCGTTTGTGGACCGCGATGACTATCTGCTGCGGCTGCAGGCTGAGCGATTGTTACTCGTCACTGGCTTTGACGAGCTGGTGTGCCTCGACAGTGTTGACTTTACCCCGTTCGACTATCAAATCAGAGCCGCGCAGGCTGCCCTGCGCCGTTTTCGGGGACGCGGCCTGCTGTGCGACGAGGTCGGACTGGGCAAGACCATCGAAGCGGGGCTGGTGCTCAAAGAATACCTGATGCGCCAGATGGTCGGGCGCGTCCTGATCCTCACGCCGCCTGCGCTGGTCGAGCAGTGGCGGGAGGAACTGGTCGGCAAGTTCCGGCTGAATGATTTCGTCGCCAGCTTTGATGAGGACTTTAGGGCGCAGGGCACGCGCGCCTGGGAAATATTTCCCCGCGTCATCGCCTCGCTGGCGACGGCCCGCCGCGCCGAGAACCGCGAGGTCATCACGCAGATCGTTTACGATCTGGTCATCGTGGACGAAGCGCATCACCTCAAAAACCGCGCCAGCGTGTCGTGGAAATTTGTCAATGCGCTGCAAAAGAAATACATCCTGCTCCTCACGGCTACGCCTGTTCAGAACAACCTGGATGAACTGTACAACCTCATCACGATCCTCAAGCCCGGCCAGCTCAAAACGCCGCGCGAGTTTCAGCGTCAATTTGTCGTCCACGGCGACCCGCGCCTGCCCAAGAATCGCGGCAAGCTGCGCGAGCTGCTGGCCGATGTGATGGTGCGTCACGCGCGCGGACAGGTGGGCTTGCGGCTTCCGCCACGCCGCGCCCACATTGTCCGATTGGCGCTTGGCCCCGAAGAGCGCGCGTTGTATGACGACATGTCCGCCTTGATCCGCTCGCAGATCAAACCCGGCCCCGGGCCAAACGATGAAAGCGGTGAAGAGCTGCTGGAGCCTGATGAAGCGCCCGTCCTCTCGACGGCGCACCGCTTTACGCTCCAGACTTTGCAGCGCGAGATCGGCAGCGCGCCGCTCGCGGCCCGCCCGACCTTGCTCAAGCTGGCCGAACTGGACGTGATGCAACCTCAGCGCGAGAGACTCTTGGCGTTGGCCGACCGGGCTGCGCATGTCCGCACGTGGGCCAAAGCCGCCGCGCTCGAAAAACTCTTGCTGCCCTTTGTCCAGGCCTCGCCTCAAAGCGATCCGGGCAAGGTGATCGTCTTTACTCACTTTCGCGTCACGCTCGAGTTGCTGGCCGACCGCCTGCGCGGGATGGGGGTGGATTTTGCACTGTATCACGGCGGCATGACGACTGCCGAAAAGAATGAGGCGATCCACCGCTTTGAGAAAAGCGCGCGTGTGCTACTTTCGACCGAAGCGGCCGGCGAAGGGCGTAATCTGCAATTCTGCCGGACGATGGTCAACTTTGACCTGCCCTGGAACCCCATGCGTATCGAGCAGCGCGTGGGCCGCATCCATCGCGTTGGGCAGACGCGCGAGGTAGAGATTTTCAACCTCTCGGCGGAGGGGACCGTCGAAGATTATATCTTGGATATTCTCGACCGCAAACTGAACATGTTCGAGCTGGTCATCGGTGAGATGGATATGATCTTGGGGCATCTCTCCGATGAGCGCGATTTTGAGGACCTGGTTATGGATGTCTGGGCGCGCGCTCAAACGCCCGAACAAGCCGCCGAAGGATTTGCCCAACTGGGCGATGCGTTGGTCAAGGCCCGCGAAGCATATCAGCGCACCCGCGAGTACGACGAGGCGCTGTTCGGCCAGGACTTTGCCGCATGATGGCTTTGCGTGACGGAAGACGAAGGACGAAAGATGAAGGACGAAAGACGAAGGAGGGCCTGCTGGCGTCCTTGCTCAGAAGATAGGCATGAACGAGCTGGCTGATTTTGCCCTGAATTATTGCCGCCGTATCGGAGCGTTGGTTGAGCCGGCCTCCGACGGCGTTTATGATGTGCTCCTGCCGGACCCGGTCGCGGCGCGTTGGCGCATGCCGACCTTGCAGCGATTCGCTTTTGGCGACCGGGTTTCTGCGCCTGACGTGATCACGCTGGGGTACGGTCATCCGCTGATCGAGCAGATGGCCCAAGCCGCGCGGAGCGAGCCGCTATGCGCGCGACTCTACATCAATCAGGTCCGGTTGGACAAGCATGGATTGGTGGACCTGGCGCGCGCGGCGATGGCGTTCCCGAACGCTCGCCTGGTCGAAGCGCCGCGCCAGACCGAAGCGCGCGCCATGAGCCACTATGTGCGTTTCAATTTCAAGGCCGCGCTCATCACCGACGAAAAACACGAGCACCTGGTCTCGGCGATGATGGACGCGCAGGCAGGCTATGCGGTCAAGGAACTGGCTCGCATCGAAGACTTGGCCCCACTGGAGGCCGAGCCAGCGTTCAAGAACCTTTCGCCTGCGCCGATGCGCTGGTGCAGCGAGGCTCATCCGCTCTCTCGCGCTGCACTTCAGGGGCTACTCGAACGCGCTCAACGCGCCGCGCTCGATGAGCTTGCGCCCTCCATCGTCAGCCTTGAGCGCCATGCCGCGCGTTACCTCGAACTGGATCGCGCCCGGCTGAATGAATACTATGATCAGATCGAGCGCGACCTCGAACGCCGCGCCGGGCGCGCAGCGGACGAAGACAAGCGCGCCTCTATCCAGAGCAAGCTCGAGGCCACGCGCGCTGAACGTCAGGCCAAGCTGGCCGACGTCGAAGCCAAGTACAAGCTGCGCGCCGAGCTGGAACTGGTCAATTTGCTTGTGATCGAGCAGCCCAAGATCATCCGCGTTGTGCAGATCGAAAACCGCACGGCGACGATCGAGCGCACGGTCGTTTGGGATCCGCTCTTGCATCGCATCGAGCCGTTGGTCTGTGATGCATGCGGTCAGCCTTCGACGCGGCTGTACCTGTGCAGTGGAGGACATCTGGCGCACGAAGAGTGCCTGATGCCGCAGTGCGTGGATTGCAAACGCGCGTTTTGCAAGTTATGCGAAAGCAAGCTGAGCGCGTGCGTCGTGTGCGAGCGGCCTGTTTGCGTCCACAGCCTCAATCGCTGCGCCGAGTGTGGGCGAGGCACGTGCCGCGAGCACGTGGGCCTGTGTCACGCCGCCGAAGGACAACCGGTCAGGCTGGTCGCGCCGGAGCCTGTGGCCCCGTTGCAGCCCGCGCCAGAGCCGCCGCCTCCGGCCAAACCGCAGCCGGACAAGCCGCGCCTCTCGTCGCTGCGGCGCAAAAAGATGGAACGCGAGCGCAGGGCACTTGAAACCGCTGCCGCACGTCGAAGCTGGATGTGGGAACCACCCGCCCCGATCAGAGGGGCCAAGCTCGAGGTCGTCATCTATGCCCACGAGCCGGTCGTCGCGGCTACGGTGTTATCCTCTGGGAACAAGCCGATCGCGTCTCGCGCCTGGAGCCTGGAGGAAGACGGCGTTGTCGTCACGTGCCAGTGCGAGAAACGGAATTGCCCGGCGAACGACACTGTTTTTGAGCCGGCCAGCTCAATGGTCATCGAAGCGCAGATGGAAGATCAGATCGAGTGGTTTCGCGACGAGTACAGTGTTCCCTCCAGGCGTATCGCCTTCTTCACGTATGCCCACGATAACTTGCGCCCGCTCCCCCGGCTGGCTCTGCGAGGTGAGTGGAAGGACGATCAGGTGCTGTCCGCTGTGCGCAACCGCTTTCGCCAATCCTATGCCAGGCGCTGAGTGCGTCCCTTCACGCTGGGACAGCGGCCTTCGCTTCGCCCCGCGTCACGCCCATCATGCACAAGATCGCCAGCGCAAAGAAAAACGGCGCGACGAAAAAGATCATGTTAAAGTTGCGCCCGGTCAGGTCAATGACAATGCCGTTGAACGTCGGCCCGATGACCGCCGCCAGTTGCGAGGCCAGGTAATACAGCCCGGTGTACGTCCCCAACAGTACAGCCGTCGGCGCAATATCCA
Source organism: Thermoflexales bacterium (assembly GCA_034434835.1). Taxonomy (GTDB): domain Bacteria; phylum Chloroflexota; class Anaerolineae; order Fen-1058; family Fen-1058; genus JBGLNJ01. Next base: position 38,993 of record DAOTXX010000170.1, read on the forward strand.
CGATCATGGGCAGCGAGTTGATGTTGACCAGCGCCCACGCGATGCCCCCCAGCGCCATCATCGCAGCGATGGCGGTATAGTTGGGCACAAAGTAGGCGATCACGAGCAAGATGCTGAATGTGATCAACCCGGTGATGATGGTGCGCTTGCGTCCCAGCCGCCCGGCGAGAAAGCCGCTGGGGATCGCAGAGAGGATGAATGTGATCTGCGCGACGCCCATCAGCAGTGCGGCCTGGTTTTCCGGAACCTTGAGAACAGCCACCCCATAAGACGACAGGAATGTCTCGACCGCGTTATAGCCCACGAACCAGCAAAAGATCGCGCCCATCAGCAGGAACAGGCTGCGACGATATTCGGACGGCACCTCGCGCAGGTGCTTGAGCAAGCCGATACCTGATGGGCCTTCTGCTGCCGGTTCAGCATATTCTTTCGGCTCTTTGATCGCGACGAATAAGATGGCAATTGCGATGACAAGCAGCGCCGAGCCAGCGACGAACGGCGCCAACACCCCCAGCCCGTACAGCGCCGCGCCGCCGAACGTCGCCAACAAACCGCCCACGCCACCCATAAAGTTGATGACGCCGTTGGCTTTGCTCCGCAGCGGACTGGGGATCAGATCGGGCATGAGCGCGATGACGGGCGTGCGCAGGAGCGCCATGGCCAGGAGCGTCACGCCCAACGCCACCATCAACAGCGCAAACGGCCCGGTCAATTGCGAAAGCTGCCCGTTGAGCTGTGGCGGGATCAGGCTGGGGGCAAGCGGGATGAGGATAAAAGCGATGGCCGCCAAGGGCGCGCCGGCCAGGATAAAGGGCATCCGTCGCCCAATGCGTGTGCGTGTGCGGTCGCTCCACAAGCCAACATAGGGCAGGATGAACAGCGCCGCAATGTTGTCGAGCGTCATGATAAAGCCGGCCACGCCGGCGCCCAGCCCAAAGCCAAATGTCCTGGCTGCTGTCTTGAACTCTGGATTGCCCGCCTGCAAAAAGATGGGCACGTAGGCGTTATAGAGCGTCCAGATCACGCTGATGCCGAGGAACCCAAAGCCGAGGAGAAACGTTTGCTTGTAGTTGAGCTTCATGCGTGGACTCCTTGAGATGGGGTGAGATATGGCACGATGCTATTACTGGACTTGGCAGTTGGAGTGTAGGCTTCAACCTGCCAAGCCGCCCGATGGAGCAGCCTGAAGGCTGCAATCCGGCGATTTGCCAAATACAGGGCTATTATACTCGTGCGCGGTGCGCTTGACAATTCAAGTGAAGCCAGTATAAGGTGATATATGATACCTTCATCTCCTTTGCAACCTGCGTCTTGCGGCAGGCCATCCGAGATCCAAGCTGTCATTTTTGACTGGGGCGGCGTGCTGATGCGCACGGTTGACCCCGCCCCTCGGCTGGCCTGGGACGCTCGTTTGGGACTTGACCCAGGCGGCATCCATCGGCTCGTGTTCGAAAGCGACGAGTGGCGGCGCGCACAGCTCGGCCAGATCGGCGAAGATCAGGTTTGGGCCAGTCTGGGCGCCCGGTTGGCTCTTGCGCCGGCAGTGCTGGCCGAACTGCGCTGTGACTTTTGGGCTGGGGATCAACTCGATACCGACCTAGTCTCGTTCATCCGCCGTTTACGTCCGCGTTTCAAGACGGCGCTGCTTTCCAACTTTCCGACCTCGCTGCGCGCGCTGTTGGGGCAGTATGGCCTGACAGACGCTTTTGATGCGATCGTCATCTCTGGCGAAGAAGGTATCGTCAAGCCCGACGCGCGAATTTACCAGGTGGTGGCTCAGCGTTTGGGCGTATCCGTAGGCGATTGTTTGTTGGTGGACGATTTTGCAGAAAATGTTCAGGGCGCACGCAAGACCGGGATGCAGGCGCTTTGCTTTGCGCCGGTTGACACGGCGATGCAAGCCTTGCGTGAGATAGCGCAGGATACTATCACTCTTGAAGGGTGATCGGCTCCGTCGGACTCACAGGTTCGCTGGCTGCAAAGAACCAGTAGGTCAGCCCGGCCGCCAGGCCGTAGAGGATCGCGGTCGCCACGAACAGCGGACTGAACCCCCACTGCTGCTGAACGACGCCTGAAACGTAGGGACCGATGGCCCAGCCCAGGTTCCACGTGATGCTGGCAAAAGCGTTGACAGTGGCGCGCTCACTTTGGGCGACCTGTTCCATCATAAAGGCGCTGTAGAGCGGGCCCGCCATGTTCATCAGCGCGGCGCGTGTCCAAAAGCCGGCCACGGCCAGAGACAGCCACGGCGCAAAACCAATCATCAACAGGAACGGCAGCGAGAATCCTTGCGTGAAAGCGACGGCGCGCACCTTGCCCCATCGCCGCGCCAGGAGCGGCGCGGCCAGCGTCGCGACGCCGGTCACGACGCTGGAGATCGCAAAGACCAATCCCAATGTGCCATCGGGGACGTTGTGCCGCTCGCGGAAGAACACGTTCATGTACGGGATCAAGAGCGCGGCGCCGAGGCCGATGAGGACATTGGGCACCAGCAGCTTGACGATCAGTTTTTGATGTCGCAGCCCTCGCCATGCCAGGACCGGCGCAGCCCGGACGCGCATCCAGGTATCTTGGATTGCCAGCGCAATGAGGCGCGCGTTGGGCACGGCCCAATTCACCGGCCGGTTGGGGCGGGGCGGCTCCTGCATCCATAGAAGCGGCCCCAGCGAAAGCGCCATCAAGGCCGGGCTGACCAGCAGCGCCGCGCCGTACGCCGAGGCGCTGTCGGGCGTCAGGGACAGCGCGCTGCTCATCAGGCCTGGCAATTGTCCGCCGATCAGACTGCCGACGAATCCCGCCAGCGTGCTCAGTCCGAAACTCGCGCTGAACAGAGCCGTGCGTTCACGCTGGGCCGAGTTTTCCATCATGAACGGCGCGGCGCTGACGTTGAACAGCTCGCTGCCCATGCCGATCACCAAGACGGCGACGACCAGCACGCCCGAACTGCCTCCCCATGCGACAGCGGCCACACCCAGCACTGAGCCGAGCGTCCCCCAGATCATGGCCCGGCGGCGACCGATGCGATCCGAAAGCGCACCCATCGGCACGGCGGCCAGGAGGGCCACGGCGCTGGGCAATGCGGACAGCAGTCCCAGGAAATCTTTGGGATAGCCGCGCGCCAGGATGTACAAGTTAAAGAACAGCGAATAGATACTAAAGCTTATCCCGCCCAGGATCGCGTTGAGCAGGTACAGCCGCGCGTTGCGTTGGAAAATCGCGGTATATGATCGGCTGCGTTCGGCGAGGCGGCTGAGGTTCACGGCATCCCTCTCGTGGACTCGTAATGGTCGTGCCGTATTGTCTCCCCATTTGCCAACGTTGGCAAGTTGGCGCATAATCTCGGCAAATCGTAACTGTTACTGGCTTTAGCCAGTTTTCAGTATCAGCGGGATGATTCATCATCCCGCCGGGCGCGGGCTGAACAGTTACGGCAAATCAGAATCAGGAGTGTCGCCATGCCAACCCAGCGCGCGCCGAGTCTCAAAGATGTTGTTGGTCAGCCAACGTATGACGTGTGGGTGGACATGCTGCGTCGTCTTGTGCCGGACGGACGCCCCCATCGCCTCGCGCCGATGATCGCGGGCATGTTGCAGTACGCCTACCTTGTCGCCTCCGAAGAGTACGGCACGAAATGGGATTGGCGCTTTTAATCTATTTGCAGATCAGCTACCACTGGATAATGATCGCTGGGGTAAAGCGGTGGAAAGGCGTGGCGCACAATGGCGCATGACTTGACATTGATGGATCGAGCGCCGCTGCGCACCAGGATCCAATCGATCCGCCAGGCTGACAGATCGCCGTTTCCCGAGAATTCCTTGCCCTTGAACCCATGAAAAGTATTTTCCTCTTTGTCGTTCAACGGGTTGAATGCCCGGTAAGCGTCCACAAACCCGGCTTCTTGAAAGACACGGTAGGGCCTCTCGACATCAGAGTGAGAATCGGCGGATGTCGCTTGAGGGGCGCTGTTGAAATCGCCCGTCAGCACAACCGGGAGACTGCCCGAGTCAATGTCGCGCAAATTCCGTACAATGGCGTGGCTGCCTTGTGCGCGGGCCTGGGAGCCAATGTGATCGAGGTGAGTGTTGAGATGCAAAAGCTCGAGATCGCTTTCGACCAGGCGCAGCCGGACCCAGGTGAGCACTCGCACACGAGCCGAATCCCAATCCAGCGACCAGCGATGAGGCGTCCGACTGAGATAAAAACCGCCTGAGGCAGCTTGCGACAGGGTCTTTGGATTCCAAAAGATGGCATTGAACAAGATCCGGTCAGGCCGATTCGAGAGCGGCCCCAGCACATAGTCATAGTCTTTCAGTTTGACTCGAAAAGTCGCCAGGTTCTCTGCCTGCACTTCTTGAAACCCAATCAAGTCCGGCGCGGATGCCCGAATAGTCTCGACGGTCAACGCCGCCCGGTTGGCCCAGATGTTGACGCCATCTGTTTCGGGCGCGCCTCGAACATTGAAGGTCATGAGCCGGATTGTGGTCATGGTCATCTTGTTGCAAGTCACGCATATTTGGCAAGAAAAGCATCGAGATCCATCAAGTCGTGAAAACGCTCTTCCAGGGCACGGCGATCCCAGTCCCACCAGGCCACGCGCAGCAATTTTTCAATCACGTCGTCTGAGAAACGCTTGCGGATCGGCCGGGCTGGCACGCCCACCACGACCTCGTAGGGCGCTACGTCTTTGGTCACCACGGCGCCGGCGCCCACAGCCGCGCCCGTGCCAATGCGCACGCCGGCCACGACGGTTGCGCCGTGCCCGATCCACACATCGTGACCAATGACACACTGATTGTCCCGACGCCAATCAAAGAACCCCTCGTCGTCGTGATCGTCCAGGCCATACTGGACGCGGCGGTAAGTGCAGTGATGCTGGGTCACGCGCCCCATCGGATGATTGCCCGGATTGATCGTCACGTGCGACGCAATCGAACAGAATTTGCCGATCTCGGAATAGATGATAGTCACATCGCCAGCCAGGTAACTGTAATCGCCCAGGCTCGACTCGAGCAGGGCGCAATTTGGCCCCACGTCCGTCCAGTTGCCCAGGTAGCACTGGCGAATTCTGGCGGTGGGATGGATATGCGGCCGTTCGCCTAATTGTTTGGCGCGCGGCGCGCTGGCCATCTCTGACTCGGGAAAGCTGTCTATATATTGGAGCATGTTAGCTTATCACCTTATACAGAATTGCTCTGCAACAATTGCACCATCTGCGAAACTCGTCTGAACTGCCAAGAAACCAAGAACGCAAAGGCTTTTTGTTTGATGGCCGACAAGCAATGTAGAGCGTTGGAAAAAAATCCGGCGTCCTTTGCGTCTTGGCAGTTCCAAATGGGTTGTGGCGCGAGGTGTGCCGCGTTACGAGTAGGCCAGGAGTGGATCCGGCAGAACGACAGAAGGATATTTGACCAGGTTAGCCAGATAGCCATCCCAATAGACGGGTGCGCCGCGCCGCAGGGTGGCATGCACGCGCGGCGTCTCGGCTATTTCCACTACGACAAGATCGGCCTGCTTGCCCACTTCAATACTGCCGCGGTCATACAACCTGGCCGCGTTAGCCGGATTCAGGCTGATGAGCCGCACCGCTTCGTGCAACGGCAAAATGCCCTGGGCTGCCATGCGGCATGCCGACTGCAACAGTGCGGCCGGGTGATAGTCGGCGGCAAGAATGTCCACCACGCCGGCTCTGATCCCATCCAGCGCGCTCAGGTTATTGGTGTTGGAGCGGCCCAATAACGCGTTGGGTGCGCCCATGATAATGTGCATCCCGCGCGCTTTGGCTGCCTGGGCCGCTTCGAGCGTCACTGGAAATTCGCTGATCGTCGTACCCAGCCCCGCCACAAAATCTACCTTTTCTACCGTGTCGTCGTCGTGGGACGCCAGCGGAATGTCACGCTGCGTGGCCAAGTGCGCCACCTTGCTGACCACGTCCCAGCTCTTGGGGCGGCTCTGCGCCTGCCGGACGTACTCGCGCAGTTCGTCTTCGCTCACGACGATCCCGCTGCGCCTTTTGCGCCACTCGAGCATGGTATGGATGTATCGCTCAATGTCGCGGTACTGGCCCTGCCCGGGGGTATGGTCCATCAAGGAGATCAGATGGACCTGCTCGGCTTCCAATAACTCTGTCAGCACCGGCCCGGCCTCGGCGTTCGTGACTTCGAATCGGGCGTGGATGCGCATGTCGGTCAACAGTGAATCGCGCCGGCGGTTGACCGTTGCGATGATCTGGCGCGCCCACTCTTCCGACCGCAGCATGATGTGCGTATGCCAGTGAAACGAAATCGCCGCGTAGGCTGTCGTCACCCCGGTCGCTACCAGCCGCTTGTCCAGCTCGAACAGCGCAATGTCAATCGGCAGGATCGCCTTGGGCCTCGGCTCGATCTCGCGCTCCAGCATGTCGCCGTGCAAATCAACAATGCCGGGAAAGAGGGTTAGCCCCAAGCCCGCCAAATCGGCGCAAGGCACTGCTCCTTCGACGATCTCGGCGATATAGCCGTCTTGAATCCGCACCGAGCCGCGCTCGAGCACCCGATCGGGCAAGACGAGCCGAAAATCACTCAACCACATAGGCTTGCTCCGCTTCGATATAGTCCGGTATTTTGCCCACATTTCCCAGAGCCACATCGTAGTCCACCAACGGCCCGACATCTTCCGGGTGATGGAACACGCCGATCATGGCCACGCCTATGCTTTTGAGGTGCGTCAACTGGCGAATCAGCGCGGCGCGTGTGTGCGCGTCGAGCGAGGCGGTGGGTTCGTCGAGCAGCAACAGCCGGCGCGGTGCGATCAGCGCGCGGGCCAGGTTGACCTTTTGCTGCTCACCGCCAGAGAACGTGGTGGGATAGGCCATCCACAATTCGGGCTTGAGGCCAAAGGCGTCCAGCCATTCACCTGCCTGCTGGGTTGCCTCTTCGAAAGGCGTGTCCAGCGCCAGCAGCGGCTCGGCCACCAGTTCCAGCGCCGTCACGCGTGGCCTGGGTCGCAAGAACTGGGTGACAAAGCCGATCTCTTGGCTCCGCAACAGCGCAATGTCTATATCGGCGGCTTGGGCCAGGTCAATGACGCCATGCCGCGAATAATACAAGGCTTGCCCGCCGGTCGGACGATACGTGCGATACAGGCAGCGCAGCAGTGTGGACTTGCCCGATCCGTTCGGGCCGGTGACAAGCAAGAACTGGCCTTCGTCGAGCGTAAAGCTCAAATTGCTCAATACCAGAATCTTGCGCTCGAGTTGGTGGATCTCGAACTGCTTGGTATAGTTTTCGACTTTTAACTGGACTTTCGCCAAAAATGAGCTCACTTGAGCATCGAGCGTTCTCGGTGTAAGATAGCGGCTTGCTCCAACCCTATCTGATGTCGAGGTTCCTCCATGCTCAAGACAATTGTACATCAATCGCCGCAAC
>DAOTXX010000171.1:0-5284 GCA_034434835.1 Thermoflexales bacterium
CCAATGCACAGATGACAAGCGAGGTAAGCCAGAGCATTGGCGTAGCGCGGTTGTTGCGGGGTGCTCTCGAGATGATTGTAATGCCAATCCACACCTTCCAAATGTCGCGTGGATTTGTGCTTGCGCGCCAGCGAGTCGTCTAAACTGATCGTGATGTATTTCAACTTGCCGACGGCACGCGCCTGAGCCACTGCGGTGCGAATCAGAAAGGCCCCCACAGGTTCTTGGAGATCATTGGCTGTCCAGGGGGCAATGCGTAATGTGTCCGCCATGTTGGAGACATCGACGCACTCGACAAATTCGCGTTGGAGCGCCGCCAGTGTTTTGGGTCCCTCGCAGACCAGCAGACCGTCGACCAAGTTGATGACATGCTGCTGTTGCGGTTTGCTGAGAGACAGATCGAGTTGTTCGACAAATGTGCATAAAGATGGAGAATTGTGTAAAATACGCGTGAGCATGGGATGTCCTCCTGTTGGAACCGGTAGTTTGGCTTTACAGCCTTTCTACTCATGAAGCTTTCCATGTTCAAGTTCAATCAGATTTTCGCCAGACTACAGTTAGGATCACAAAGCCGATCTTGCCGCGATAGCGCGCCAACGCATACCCAGCCAAACAGCCGAGGGATAGCGAAATCACGACCGTGCCAGTGGTGACGATGACGCTGTTGACAAAGAACTTGCCGAAGGGCGCTTCTGTCCAGAGCGCTTCCCAGGCCGTCAGCGTCGGCTTGAAAATCAGCACCGGCGGGATCGCGAAGGCGTCCTTCACCTCCTTGAACGAGGTCGTGATCGTCCACAGGAATGGCACGATGTTTACCAGCATCCAGGCCAACAGCACCGCGTACACCAGCACTGAGAGAAGCCGTCTACCGATCAAGAACCTGCTGTGATTTGTGGTCATTTTTCCCTCCACGCGCGGACTACCCCTGGGTCTGCTGGCGGTAGGTGCGGACAAGGAACGGTACCAACAACACCAGGATGCCCAGAATGGTCAAGATGCTGATGGCGCTGCCGTAGCCCAGGCGCAACTGCGAAAAAGCCACCATGTAGTTGTAGAAGACGATGCTTTCGGTGGCAGAACCGGGGCCGCCGCGCGTCATCACGTAGACGGGGTCGAACACCCGGTAGGCGTCCATGATGTTGATCATGGCGACAAAGACGAACAACGGTGCCAGGTTCGGGATGACGATATAAAAGACCTGTTGCAACCAGTTAGCGCCGTCAAGCTGCGAACTCTCGAATTGCTCGCGCGAAATCCCCTGCAAGCCGGCGTAGAGGACGAGGAAGACGAACGGCGTAGCCGACCAGATGGCATATAAAATCAGCAAAGCCCGCGCGCTACCGACATCGGCCAGAAAGTTGATGTTGATGCCGATCAGCGAAAGTAGCCAGCTGTAAAAACCCCACTTGTCCTGGAAAAGCCAGGAAAAGACCAGGGTGCCGACCACTGGTGTGACGACGTTGGGCAACAGCGCCGTGCTGATCATCAGGCCCTGGAGCTTCGTCGCCTTGTCCAACAACAGCGCCATGATGAAGCCGATCAGGATCTGGATTGGGATGGCAAAGCCCATGTAGATCAGGGTGAACCCGATCGAGTTCCAAAAGCGCGGGGTTTGCAGCGCGTTGATATAGTTGTCAAACCCTATGAAGCGCGGAATCTGGCCGTAGGTGTAGGCGGTAAAGCTCAGATAGATCGTAAAGAGGAGCGGCACGATCATCAGCGCCACCATTGTAATGACGCTGGGCGCCACAAAGGCATAGAACTCGTGTCGTTTCATGAGTGTTCTCCTGGGAATCGCCCTGCGCGCGGCGACGTCCTGCCGGGCGCGTGTTCCTCATCCTCCTCGCCCCCTTCTCTCACGTAAGACGGGGAGAAGAGGGCGAGGATCTTTCCTGTTCTGGCTTCAAGGATGAGATTGCTTCGGCACAAACTACGCGCCTCGCAATAACACACAAGTTACTTGATAAAGCCCTGCTCTTTGGCCTGCGCCATATAGTCCTTAGCGGCGGTGTCCAGCGCCTGCTTGACGGTGCTGGTGCCGGCCAGGGCATCGGCCAGATAGTTGCCGACCGCCCGCGAGGCGATGCCGTAGTAGGGTACCATGGTCGGCAATTGATTATACATGCCGCGTGCCACAGCGTCGTTGATAGCGACCAGGTAGCGGTTACGCTGTACGATCGCAGGATCGTTGGCTACAGCCGCGCGCGGCATGATGGCAAGGTCTGCGGCGCCCGCCTGGCGCTCCTGGTTGGTGGCTTCCATCAGCACCTGGAAGATCACATCGGCGGGCACATCGGTCTTGGCCGGGATGACGAAGGTGTCGAAGCCAATGCTGGTGCCGGTCGGCCCGTCGCCGAAGCTCGGCACCGCTGCGAAGTTGATCAGGCCGACCACCTTGGACTGCGTCGGGTCATCCATCTGCTTGGCGCGCGTGACCCAGGTGATGGCCGCTGCGACCTGGCCCTGCTGCAGCGCGATCATGACCTTGTCGTTGTTGTAGGTCAAGACATCGGCGGGCATGTATTTGAGCAGGCCCTTCATCCACTCGCCTAGCTCGACCGCCTTCGCATCGTTGAACTTGGGGTTGGCCGGGCCGCCCTCGAACCAGGCGCCGCCCTTGGTCAGCAGGGAGCGGCCGAACTCGCCGGCCAGGTCGGAGCCTTTGGCCCACGTGGCCGCGAAGACGTACGGCGTGTCCTTCTTCTCGGCCAGCAGCTTGAATTGCTCCTCGGCCTCGGCCCACGTCTTGGGCGGCTTGAGATTGTACTTCTCGTAGATGTCCTTGCGATAGAAGAAGATCTGCGCGTTGCCCGAGTTGGGGATGCCGTAGATCTTACCGTTGACGCGCATCTTGGCCCAGACGGCCTCCGGGATGTCGCCCAGCTTGTATTGATCCTTGTACTTGGCGATCAGGTCATCCAACGGCAGCAGCCAACCGGCGCTGGCGAAGTCCACCATGTTGTTGGTGGTGGCATGGATGATCTCGTAGGCGGTGTCGCCGGAGGAAAGGACCAGGTTAGCCTTCTGCAGGCGCTCGTTGGAGGGCAGCCAGTCGGTCTGGATCTTCACGTTGTTGGCCGGGTTCTTCCCGCACTGATCCAGGGCGTTGGCATAGTACTCAAGCACTGAGAACTTGTTGCTCAGGTAGGCGATGCTTGCCTGTTGCGCCGGCGGCGTCTTGAGGGTGCAGGTGCCGGGCGGTGTCAGATTCACTGCCGCAGCTGCCACCGTTGGTGCAGCAGTTGGGGCTGCGGCGGCCTTGGTCGGTTCGGCGGCCGGCGCTTTCGTCGGTTCCGGCGCCTTGGTCGGTGCGGGGGGCGGCGCTTGGGTGGGCGCCGGGGTTGCCTGGGTGCAAGCTACTAACACCAGGCTCACAACCAGCAGCAGGCTGACAAACTTGAAGCTTTTCATGGGTTCCTCCTCTAGGGTTTGATTGCTCAAAAGGTCAGTTACGGTATCGCAAGGCTCATGGCGTGGCAAGGTCTTTCGATGTGTTTCTGGCGCCTCCTTTCCCAATATGGACTCGGTCTACGGTCAATCACCTTGATTCGCGCTATCCGGGATGGGCGGCGCGAGTCGGGCAGAAGTGCGTTCCACCAGTGTTCCGGGGATCCAGCGCATGATCCGCTCGCCATCAGGGTTCTCAATCGCAGTAAGCAGAACTTCGATCGTCGCGTCCACCAATCTATCCATCGGCTGCCTGAACGTGGTGAGGGAATAGGCGGGCCAACTTGCCATGGCAATATCGTCAAAGCCGATGATCGAAAGCTCTTCTGGCACTTTGATTCCCAACTCGCGCCGGGCCACATCAAGAGCCGCCATCGCCATCAAGTCATTGGCACAAAAGATGGCGTCGGGGCGTTCCACTTGATTAAGCATCCGTCGTGCCGCAACAACGCCCGACTCGTATGAATAGTCGCCACTCTCACGAAGATATAGCGTGTGGCCACGCTCCTGCAATCGTTCAGTATATCCTTTTTCGCGATCACGATTCGTCGAGCTGCCTTCTTCACCGGCGATGTAGGCAAGGCGTTGGTGCCCCGCATCCAACAGCGCATCCGCGACCATCCGTCCGCCATTGACACTATCGCAACACACGGCGTTCACGTTGGTCTCGACGGCATATCGGTTGAACAGCACGACGGGGGTCCCGGCACGGGCACATTCGTCGGCCAGTGTTGATGTGAGCGTGGCGGACGTGACAATGATGCCATCTACCTGATACTGGAGGGCCATGGGCAAAGCCTGTTCAATATGATTGTCCTCGGCGACATTCAGCACCAGGCTCCAATAGCCGCGTTCCTGCAGCTTGTTCGTGAACTCTTTCAGCAGGTACGCGTAAAAGGGGTTGGTGAATCTCACCATCGCCAGTCCGATGATATTCGTGGACTGTTGAATGAGACTGCGGGCAATCGCGTTCGGACGGTAGCCCAGTTTTTTGGCTGCGGCTATCACCTTTTTGCGTGTCTCTGCAGAAGCGCTGGCGTTCGGGGTGAAGACGCGCGATACCGCCGCCTGGGATACGCCAGCTAATCGCGCGACTTCGATGGAGGAGACTCGCCTGCTTTCCTTCTTTGCTTTGCGATCGGTTTTTGCTCTAGTTGGCATTGGCGTAACCGATTTTACGACTTGGAAGAGGTGTAGGGCGTGTTATTTGAATACGTATGCAATCTTACACCAAAAATATGCCTTTGTCAAGATGGAATCGGTGTATTTAGCAATAAAAACTTTTCATAACTAAACATAATCATCGTTTTATCGTTGTAATTTGTCTTGACAAAAGCGATTTCTAGTGCTAAAATGAGATACAGAAACATATTTTGAATACCTATGCAATCTAAGTTGACGGGATCCATGCGCGAGGGAAACATACGGGATGGGTTTGAAGGTTGCCACCGGCTGCGCGTAGTTTGCAGAGGCGAGACAACACTGGCGCTGTTTGGCCAGGCGAAGACGTACACTGTCGAGGTTGCAGATGCCACAATCACACGAATGGTCACCAGAGCCAACTGATGAGGACTCTGAAGATGAATTGCTCGCCCGGTATGATACCGCCTGCCGAACCTTTGATAACCTAGTCCGTATGGCGCACCCACATAAACGCCTGCTGATCATTCACAGTGCCAGTCAACCGAGTCGGTCAACTCTGCTACTAAGCCTGTATTTCGCACCCCTGCGAGCGCAGCGCACAGGGGCTGGATGACCAATAGGCCCCATGGTAGGCTATCCAGCGGCCCATTGGTCAAAGATTTCGCCCGGTTGGGCGCGTATGCTCTTGTTGGCT
>DAOTXX010000172.1:0-51745 GCA_034434835.1 Thermoflexales bacterium
GATACGGGACACGGTGTGCACGGGCGTCGAGATGTTCCACAAGATTCTGGACGAAGGGCAGGCGGGCGACAACGTGGGGTGTCTGCTGCGCGGGATCGAGCGGGAGGAAGTGGAACGCGGGATGGTATTGGCCAAGCCGGGCAGCATCAAGCCGCACACGGAGTTTGACGCGGAGGTGTATGTGCTGAAGAAGGACGAAGGAGGGCGGCACAAGGCGTTCTTTCCGGGGTATCAGCCGCAGTTCTACATACGGACGATGGACGTGACGGGGGAGATCACGTTGCCGGCGGGGGTGGAGATGGTGATGCCGGGGGACAATGTGAACATGCATGTGAAGCTGATCACGCCGGTGGCGTTGGAGGCGGGGTCGCGCTTTGCGATTCGTGAAGGCGGGTTGACCGTCGGCGCGGGTGTCATCACCAAGATTTACGAATAGCATTTTGCAGGGGCGGTCTCTGTTGCACATCGCCCCAGTCGAGAGAGCCATGAAGCAAAAAATACGCATCCGCTTGAAAGCTTACGACCATCGTGTGCTCGACCAATCCGCCCAGCGGATTGTCGAGACGGCAGAGCGTACGGGCGCCACTGTCGTCGGGCCGGTGCCCATGCCGACCAAGATCGAACGGTTCACGGTCCGTCGTTCGACGTTCATTGACAAGGACAGTCACGAGCATTTTGAGATTCGGACGCACAAGCGTCTGATCGAGGTCGTTGACCCGGACTCGAAGACGATTGACACGTTGATGCGCCTGAACCTTCCGGCGGGTGTAGATATTGAGATCAAGCTGTAATCCCCAATCCCTAATACCTGATAGCAGGTATTAGGGATTGGGGATTGGGATGATGAGACGACCGGTGTCGGCAGTCCCACGAGGAGAGAGCATGAAAGGCATCCTGGGCAAGAAAGTGGGGATGACTCAAATCTTTGACGAGAAAGGCCAGGTCATTCCGGTGACTGTCATCGAGGCGGGACCTTGTTACATCACACAGGTCAAGTCATCCGAAAAGGACGGCTACCCGGCCATCCAACTGGGTTTTGAAGAAACTAAGGACAAGCGCCTCTCGCGCGGCGAGCGCGGTCACCTGGGTCTGCTCAAGGCGGATGATAAGCATCCCAAGCGGCGGGCCGTCGAGGGCGTTCCCGCGGTGCGCTTTCTGCGCGAGTTCCGTATCAAGGGGGATGAGGGTTACACTGAAGGTCAAAAGATCATGGCGGACATTTTCGCCGTGGGCGAACACGTGGATGTGATTGGCACCTCCAAAGGTCGGGGCTTTGCAGGTAATGTCAAGCGGCATGGCTTTCGCGGCGGGCCTCGCACGCACGGCCAATCCGACCGCCAGCGCGCGCCGGGGTCCATCGCGCCGACGACTTCGCCGGGCAAGATTCACAAAGGCAAGCGCATGGCGGGGCACATGGGCAACGTGCGCGTGACGGCCTCAAACCTGACGGTCGTTATGGTGGATGCGGAACGCAACCTGATCGCGGTGCGTGGCCCTGTCCCTGGCGCGAATGGCAGTCTGGTCATGGTAAAGCAAGCGCGGAAAGGTTAACCATGCCCAATACCTAAATCTAATACCAAATCCCAATTTCAAGCAGCAGGTATGAGGTATTGGGTATTGACGGCGGAGCAGTGGCGATGAAAGTACCGTTAAAGAACATGACTGGCGAGCAGGTCGGCGAAGTCGAGCTGCCGCCCGAGATTTTTGAAGTTGAACCGAACACGGCGTTGATGCATCAGGCGCTCACGCGCCAATTGGCGAACGCTCGTCAGGGCACGCACAAGACCAAGACCCGCGGCGAGGTGGCCGGTTCCACGCGCAAGATGTGGCGGCAAAAGGGCACCGGTCGCGCACGCCAGGGCAGCCGCAAGGCTCCGCATTGGCGCAAGGGGGGCACGGTCTTTGGCCCTCAGCCGCGCAGCTATGTGCAGGCGATGCCGCTCAAGATGCGCCACGCCGCGCTGCGCTCGGCTCTGTCGGTCAAGGCCCAGGCTCAACAGATCGTCGTGCTCGATAAGCTGGAAATGGAAGCGCCCAAGACCCGGCAATTCTCGGCGATGCTCGATGCGCTGGCCGTGCCGTCGTCGGCGTTGGTGCTTTTGCCGGAAAAGAATGACAACGTCGAAAGGTCGGTGCAGAATTTACCCGATGTCAAATACTTGCGCGCGCAGTATCTCAACATTCGTGACCTGTTCGGTTACGAGACGATCGTGATGCCGATGCGCTCGCTGGAAATCATCCAGGGCATTCTGGGATAGGAGCGTCGTGATGCATCTGTATCAAGTCTTGAAGCGTCCGCTCAGCACCGAAAAAGTAAACCGGCTGGGAGAACTGATGCAGCCGCAGTACGCTTTTGAGGTGGACCGCCGCGCGAACAAAATGCAGGTCAAGCAGGCCGTCGAAGAAATCTTTCATGTCACGGTCGAAGAAGTGCGTATTCTCAACGTGGCGGCCCGGCGGCGGCGTCATCCGCGCAGTCGCATCCTGGGTCGCCGTGCCAAGCAGGTGGTTCGCAAGCCAGGCTGGAAGAAAGCGATCATCAAGCTGGCCGAAGGTCAACGGCTGGAATTGTTTGAGGGAGCCTAGCGCAATGGGTATTCGTAAATACAAACCGACCTCGCCCGGTCGGCGCGGGATGACAGGGGATACCTTTGAGGATATCACGAAGGATATTCCTGAACGCAGTCTGATTCGTGATCTGCATAAGCACGGTGGTCGGAATGCCCAGGGCAAAGTGACCGTCCGCCATCGAGGGGGGGGCAACCGCCGCCACTATCGTGTGATTGATTTCAAGCGCGACAAGCATGGCATCCCGGCGACGGTCGTGGCGATTGAATACGACCCGAACCGCTCGTCGCGCATTGCGCTCCTGAACTATGCCGATGGTGAAAAGCGCTACATTATCGCGCCGCTCGGCCTGCGCGTGGGGGATAGCGTCCTCAGCGGCCCCAACGCCGAAGTTCGGTTGGGCAACTGTCTACCGCTGGCGAACATGCCGCTGGGCACGATGGTCCACTGCGTCGAGCTTCGCCCGGGGCAGGGCGCGCAGATGGCTCGCTCGGCGGGCGCCGGTGTGCAACTGCTGGCAAAGGAAGGCGATTACGCCACGCTGCGTTTGCCTTCGGGCGAAATGCGCAAGGTGCGGCAGGATTGCTTTGCTGTCGTCGGCCAGGTGGGCAATCTGGATCACAGCAACATCAAGCTGGGCAAGGCTGGCCGCAAGCGACACGTGGGTATCCGCCCAACCGTGCGCGGCAGCGCGATGACCCCGCGCGATCACCCGCACGGGGGGGGTGAAGGCCGTCAGCCCATCGGCAAACCAGGGCCGCGCAGCCCGTGGGGCAAGCCGACGCTGGGCAAAAAGACGCGCAACAACAAGCGCTCCGACCAGTTCATCGTCCGCCGTCGTAGCAAGAAGCGACGCTGATCGAATTTCAAATGTCAGAGATGAGTTGACATTTGAGATTTGGAATTTGGAGTTTGCGATGTCACGTTCACTGAAAAAAGGGCCATTTATTGAAGCCAAGCTTCTGAGGCGAGTCGAAGCCATGAATCAGATCGGCGATAGAAAGGTCATTCGCACCTGGTCGCGCGCCAGTACCATCTTTCCGCAGATGGTCGGCCACACCATCGCCGTGCATGACGGCCGCCGCCACGTGCCCATCTACATCACAGAAAACATGGTCGGGCACAAGCTGGGCGAGTTCGCGCCGACACGCACCTATCGGGGTCACTCGACCAAGGAAAAGGCGACCAAGGTCGAGGGCGCATGAGGTGAATGACGATGGCTGACTCTGTGCGTGCAGTGGCTCGATTTGTTCCGATGACGCCCCGCAAGGTGCGCTTGGTGATTGATACTGTGCGCGGCCTCGGCGCAGATGAGGCGTTGAATGTCCTCAAGTTCATGCCCAAGGCGGCCGCGTTGCCGGTCTCCAAGGCCATTCGCTCGGCGATTGCCAATGCCGAGGAGAACCAGGGCTGGTCGCGTGATGACTTGTATGTGGCCGAGATTCGCGCCGACGAGGGTCCGCGTCGCCAGTGGCGGCGCTTTGGGGCGCGTGGCCGCTTCAAGCCGATTTTCAAGCGCTCGTCGCACATCACAGTCGTCCTGAGTGAGCGCGAACAGATCGCGTAGGAGGTTAGATTGGGTAGAAAAGTTCATCCTTACGGCTTTCGGCTCAAGGTGATTCGTGACTGGCATGCCCGCTGGTACGCCAAGAAAGGCTCGCAGTATGCCGATCTGCTGTCGGAAGATTTGAAGCTGCGTCAGTTCGTGATGGAGCAGGTGGGCAAGGCGGGCGTCTCGAAGGTGGATGTCGAGCGCTTCCCGAACCAGGTCATCGTCACCGTCCATACGGCCAAGCCTGGTATTATCATTGGTCGCAAAGGCCAGCAAGTCAAAATCCTGCGCGAGCGGCTCGAAGCTCTCACCGGCAAGAAGGTCAAGCTCGAGGTCGAAGAAGTCGAAAAGCCTGACCTGGAAGCGACGCTGGTGGCCGACAACATCGCCCAGCAGTTGGAGCGCCGCATCAGCCACAGCCGGGCGATGAAGCGCGCGATTCAACAGGCGATGCGCCTGGGCGCGGGCGGCATCAAAATCATCTGCTCGGGCCGGCTGGCGGGCTCCGAAATGGCCCGTCGCGAGACCGTGATGGAGGGCCGCGTGCCGCGCAGCACCCTGCGCGCGGATATTGACTTTGCTCGCGCCGAGGCGCTCACGACCTATGGCCGCATCGGCGTCAAAGTCTGGATTTACAAAGGCGAGGTCCTGCCGGAAGCGAAGGCTGAAGAGGTGGTGGCCTAATACCCAATACCCAATACCCAATACCTAATACCTGATACCTCATATCAATCTGGCATTGGGGATCCGAGATTGGGTATTGGGTATTAGATGTTAGGTATTGGGTGTTGAGAGTCGGAGTGGTTGTGATGTTAATGCCAAAACGTGTGAAATATCGAAAGCAAATGCGTGGCCGCATGAAGGGCACCGAGACGCGCGGTGTCGAGGTCTCCTTCGGCGAGTACGGTCTGCAGGCACTGGAGCCGTGCTGGATGACGCAACGCCAGATTGAGGCCGCCCGTCGTGCGGTTGTGCGCTACTGCAAGCGCCGCGGCAAGCTCTGGGTGCGCATCTTCCCGGACAAGCCCGTGACCAAAAAGCCCGCCGAGACCCGCATGGGCAAAGGCAAGGGCGCGGTTGACCATTGGGTCGCCGTCGTCAAGCCCGGCCGCATCTTGTTCGAAGTGGCAGGCCTGGACGAGGCGGTGGCGCGTGAGGCGCTGCGGCTTGCCGCCCACAAGTTGCCTATCCGCACTCAGTTCATCGGCCGCCGCGACATGGTGGTGTTGAGCCAGGGGGAGCAATCATGAACGCGCGCGAGATCCGTGGCATGACGACCGACGACATTCATCGGAAGCTGGACGAGACCTACGAAGAATTGTTCAACCTGCGGTTCCAGTTTCTGATGGGACAACTCGAAGACCATAATCGTTTGAAGGCGCTCCGCCATGACATTGCGCGGATGAAGACGATCCTGCGTGAGCGCGAGCTGGCACTGATGGAAGGTGAAGCGGCATGAAAGAACAACGCAAACGATTGGTTGGCCGCGTGACGAGCGACAAGATGACCAAGACCGTCGTGGTGACGGTCGAGCGGACGACGCGCCACCCATTGTACGGCAAGGTCGTTCGCCGCGCCCGTAATTTCAAGGCGCACGACGAGAACAATGAAGCCAAAGAGGGCGACCTGGTGCGCATCGTCGAAGCCCGCCCGATGAGCCGCGACAAACGCTGGGTGGTTGAGGCTGTCCTTCGCAGGGCGGCCGAGTAGGTGAGGTGGCGCGATGATTCAACAAGAAACTCGCCTGCGCGTCGCCGACAACACGGGCGCCAAAGAAATCTTGTGTATCCACATCATGGGGGGCAGCCGCCGCCGCTATGGCTACGTGGGGGATGTCATCGTCGCCACCGTCAAGCAAGCCGCGCCGAATGGCTCGGTTAAAAAGAGTGAGGTGGTGCGCGCGGTCATCGTACGGACGTCGAAGGAATACCGCCGACCCGATGGCAGTCGCATCCGCTTTGACGACAACGCCGCGGTCATCTTAGATAGCGATTCGCAGAACCCCAAGGGCACGCGCATCTTTGGCCCGGTGGCCCGGGAGCTGCGTGACAAAGGATTCATGAAAATCATTTCTCTAGCGCCCGAAGTACTGTAGAGGCGAGGCTTGTCCTTGCCCACAGCAGGAGTTTCGCAGTGGCAAAGATTAAAAAGGGTGATACCGTCGAGGTCATTACCGGCGAAGACAAAGGAACGCGCGGCCAAGTTCAGCGCGTACTGGCTAAGGATGGCCGGGTCGTCGTTGCAGGCGTGCGCCTGGTCACCAAGCACCAAAAGCCCCGCCCCGGCGGGCGCGGCCAAGTGCGCGGCGGAAAGATTCAGTTCGAAGCTGCGATTCAGCTCTCGAATGTGATGCTGGTGTGCCCCAAGTGCAACGAACCAACGCGCATAGGCTTTGTCATCAACGAGAACGGCGTCAAGACCCGTCTCTGCAAAGCGTGCAAGTCCGAGATTGCCTAGGGCGGCCCTGACCTGTCCCACAAGGCATGAGGAGAGATGTCATGGCTCGACTGAAGGAACGGTACCAGAAGGAGATTTTGCCGCAGCTCGTTCAAGAGTTCAAATATCGTACGCCGATGCAAGCCCCGCGCATCACCAAAGTCGTGGTGAACGTGGGCGTGGGCGAAGCCTTGCAGAATGCCAAGGCGCTCGACGCCGCGGTGGGCGACGTGACGACCGTCACGGGTCAAAAGCCCATCATCACCAAAGCCAAGAAATCCATCGCGACCTTCAAGCTGCGCGAGGGACGCGCCATCGGCGTCAAGGTGACGCTGCGCGGTGAGCGGATGTGGCACTTTCTCGACCGGCTGTGCAATGTCGTCCTGCCGCGCATCCGTGACTTTCGCGGTGTCGCGCCGGACGCATTCGATGGGCGCGGCAACTATACATTGGGACTGCGCGAGCAAATCGTTTTCCCAGAAATTCCGTACGACAAGATTGACAAGATTCGCGGCATGGAAGTCAGCATCGTGACGACGGCCCGCACGGACGAAGAAGGCCACCGGTTGCTGGAACTCGTTGGGATGCCGTTCAGGAGCTAGTATGGCCAAAAAGTCACTCATCAACAAAGAGAGTCGTCGCAAGTACCCGCAACGGGTGCGGAATCGCTGCCGCAAGTGTGGCCGCAGCCGGGGTTTCATTCGCCGCTTTGCCCTGTGTCGCATCTGCTTCCGCGAGTTGGCCCTGCAAGGCTTGATCCCGGGCGTCGTCAAGTCGAGTTGGTAGTCGAGAGGAGCAAGAGTAATGAGTGTTGATCCTATCGCCGATATGCTGACCCGCATTCGCAATGCGTCGGCTGTGGGGCACAATACCGTCGCGGTGCCACACTCGAACATCAAAGTGGCGATTGCCCAAATTCTCAAAGATGAGGGGTTCATCCAAGATTTTGAGGTAGTGACCGCCAGTGGTCAAGGCCATGGAATGATTCGCGTGTGGCTCAAGTACACGGGCGACCGTCGTCACCGCAGGCCGGTCATCACCGGCATGGAGCGCGTGAGCAAGCCAGGCCGCCGCGTCTATAGCGGCAAGGACGAAATCCCCTGGGTGCTGTCGGGGACAGGCATTGCCATCCTCTCGACGCCCAAGGGCGTTCTGTCTGGCGACCAGGCCCGCCGATTGGGTGTCGGTGGCGAAGTCCTGTGCTACGTGTGGTAGGGGGACTGTCATGTCGCGTATTGGTAAACTGCCAGTCGCCGTGCCGTCCGGCGTCCAAGTCAGAATTGACGGCCACAAAGTGAGCGTCAAAGGCCAGCGCGGAGAACTCGTCCGCGAGTTTCACCCCGACATTGACATCAAGCTGGAGGATGGCAAGATTGTGGTGACCCGACCCAGCGACTCGCCTACGCATCGCGCGCTGCACGGCACAGCGCGTGCGCTGCTGAACAACATGGTCACGGGCGTTTCCAAGGGATTTACCAAGGTGCTTCAGATCGAGGGCGTTGGCTATCGCGCCGCAATGGAAGGCAAGAACCTGGTCTTTTATCTAGGCTACTCGCACCCGATCAGGGTCGAACCGCCGGAAGGCATCAACTTTGCTGCCGACGAAAAAGCCAAGACGGTCACGGTTGAAGGTAGCGACCGCGAGCAGGTCGGCCAGGTGGCGGCGAACCTGCGCAAGCTCCGCCCTCCAGAGCCTTACAAGGGCAAGGGAGTGATGTACCAAGGCGAGCGCATCCGCCGCAAGGCTGGTAAGGCAGGTAAGGTGGGTTAGACAATGACCAATGACCAATTGTCAATTGATAATTGAGAATTGAGACCTAGCAATGAGTCAAGAGAATCCACGAGACAAAGCAAGACAGCGGCGACACCGCCGCGTGCGTGTGAATACGAACGGCACGCCGGAGCGTCCACGCCTGAGCGTGTTCCGCAGCCTGCGGCACGTCACCGCCCAGGTGATTGATGATACAGTGGGCAAGACGTTGGCTTCGGCCTCGACGCTCGACGGCGAGCTGAAAGCCCAAGTCAAAGGCAAGAACAAGACCGAGCAGGCCAGGCTGGTGGGCAAGGCGTTGGCCGAGCGCGCGCAAAAGATCGGCGTCAAACAGGTCGTGTTTGATCGAGGGGGATACCGGTATCACGGTCGCGTCAAGGCGCTGGCTGAGGCCAGCCGCGAAGGCGGCCTGGAGTTTTAGGAGCAGCCGATGGCGAAACAGCAGCGAGGCAGCGGTCCCGTGCGGGACCGCGAAGTGACTGAGGAGCGCGAAGAACTCGACGAGCGCGTCATCAACATTTCCCGGGTGGCCAAAGTCATCAAGGGCGGTCGGCGCTTTGCCTTCCGGGTGACCGCGGTCGTGGGCGACAATCGTGGGCATGTCGGCGTGGGCGTGGGCAAGTCCCGCGCGGTGCCGGATGCTATCCGCCAGGCGACCGACCGTGCTCGCCGCTCGATGAAGCAAGTCAACCTTGCGGGCACGACGATCCCGCACGCCGTCGAGTCCAAGTTCGGCGGCTCGATCATCTTTATGCGACCGGCGGCGCCGGGCACGGGCGTGATCGCGGCGGGTGGCGTGCGCGCCGTGTTGGAAGCCGCGGGCGTGCGCGACATCTTGACCAAGTCCAAGGGCAGCAGCAATCCACTCAACGTGGTCCGGGCGACGATGCAAGGGCTGGAGATGCTCAAGGACGCTCAGGTGCAGGCCGAGCGCCGGGGTCAGCCAGTGGAAAAGGTCCTGCCGTTCTGGAGTCGGAAGAATGTCTAGCCAACCATCGTTGCGGATCACGCTCGTCAAAAGCCCCATCGGATACTCGGAGCGCCACAAGGCGACGGTCAAGGCGTTGGGTCTGCGCCGGATGCATCAGACGGTCGAGCGGCCCGATACGCCGGCCGTGCGGGGCATGATTGCAAAGGTGGCGCATCTGGTGAAGGTGGAAGAAAAGAAATGAAGCTGCATGAACTGAGACCTGCGGAGGGTTCCAAGAAACTGCGCAAGCGCGTGGGCCGCGGCAACGCTTCCGGCCAGGGGACGTATGCGGGCCGGGGCCGCAAGGGCCAACATGCCCGGCAAGGCGCGGGCGGCAAACTCTACAAAGAAGGCGGCAATTTGCCCTTTGTGCGCAAGCTGCCGTTTGCGCGCGGCGTGGGCTTTGTCAACCGCTGGAAAGTGCATTATGCACCGGTCAATCTTGACCAGCTTGCGATGTTTACAGCGGGTTCTGAGGTCACGCCGGAGGTATTGGTCGCCGCCGGCATGGTGCGCTCAGCCAAATCGCCGATAGCGATCTTGGGGCGAGGCGAATTGCCCCACGCGCTGACGGTCAAGGCGCATCGTTTTTCCAAGTCGGCTCTAGCCAAGATCCAGGCCGCTGGGGGCAAGATCGAAGTCTTGCCGTTTGAAGCAAGTCGCCAACACGGATAGGGGACCTATGCAACTGATCCAGGCCGCTCGCAACGCCTTTGGTCTTCCTGACCTGCGCCGCAAGATCTTGTACACGTTCTTGATCCTGGCGATCTATCGCCTGGCGGCGCACGTGCCGGTGCCGGGCGTCAATCAAGAGGCGCTCAGGTCGCTTTTTGGAGGCGGCACGCCTCTTTCGGGTTTCGCTGGCATTCTCGATCTCCTTTCAGGGGGAGCGATTTCCAACTTTAGCGTGCTGGCGATGGGGGTGTACCCGTACATCACGGCCCAGATCATTGTCCAGTTGCTTGTGCCGATTATCCCGTACCTGGAGAAGCTATCGAAGGAAAAGGACGGGCGTGACAAGATCAACCAGTATGTTGTGTATGCCACTATCCCGCTCGCAGCTTTGAACGCCATTGGCAACATTCGTCTGTTGACAGCCGGGGCGGGCCAGCAGGTCTTGCCGAACTTTGGCTTTACGGGTGAACAACTGTTGCCCTCGCTCTCGATCATCGCCACGATGACGGCGGGCACGATGTTTGCCATGTGGCTGGGCCAATTGATTGACGAACAGGGTATCGGCAACGGCATTTCGCTCATCATCTTTGGAGGCATTGTCGCGCGGTTGCCGCAGAACATCGGCCAGATACTCGCTGACCCGACTACGGCGGTGCAGCAATTGATCGCGTTTACGCTCATCACGGTTGCGACCATCGTCGTGATCGTGTACATGCAGGAAGGCCAGCGGAATATCCTGGTGCAGTATCCCAAGCGGGTAGTGGGGACCAAGATGATGGGCGGTGGCAGCACGCACATTCCGTTGCGGATCAACACGGCGGGCATGATCCCCTTGATCTTTGCCCAGTCCATCTTGACCTTTCCGGCGATCATTGTTTCATTGTTTCCCAGCTCGTTCGAGACAGGTTCCCTGGCCTATATCATTCGTTCCATGTTTGGCGGTGGGCGGACAACCCATGCGAGCTGGGCAGATTGGACCGCCTGGTTTTACTGGATCGTATATTTCCTTTTCGTCGTTGGCTTTACGTTCTTTTACACCGATGTCATGATGCAGCAGCAAAAGATTGGCGAGATGTTGACCAAGCAGGGCGCAATGATCCCGGGTCGGCGTCCCGGCAAGGATGGCAAGCTGTACGAAGAATACATCAACGGCATCATGCGCCGGATCACGCTGGTGGGCGCGCTGGCTTTGGGCCTGGTGGCGATCTTGCCGTTTCTGGTCACACCCGTTCTGCCGACCGCGACGAGCTTTTCTTTCATGAGCACGGGCCTGTTGATCGTCGTGGGGGTGGTGCTCGATACCATGCGGCAGCTCGACGCGCAACTGAGCATGCGCCACTATGCCGGCTTTCTCAAGCGTATGGGTTAGTGCGTGGGCAGGCAGGTGTTGTCTTGACGGGCAGGTTTCCAAGAGACAGCCATGGCAGATAAGCGGACCTACCTGATCCTGTTTGGCGCACAAGGCTCTGGCAAGGGCACCCAGGCGCGCCTGTTGCAGGACAAGCTGGGTGTGCCGCAGGTGGCGACGGGTGATCTGTTCCGCATGCACCTGAGCCAGGGCACGGAATTGGGCCAGCTTGCCAAGTCGTACATGGACCGCGGCGAGTTGGTGCCCGATAGCGTAACTGTGGCGATGGTCGAGGAGCGGCTCTTGCAGCCGGATGCGGCCCAAGGCGCGATCTTGGACGGTTTCCCGCGCAACCGGGCACAGGCGGAAACGCTCGACGCCATGCTGCGCAAATGGGGCACGGATGTCTCGGCGGCGGTGTATCTCAAGCTCGAGCGTGATGAGTTGATGAAGCGCATCATGGGCCGCCGGACGTGCAAGCGTTGCCAGGCTGTGTATCATGTCATGTTTAACCCGCCCCAAGTTGAGAGTGTGTGCGACCAGTGTGGCGGTGAGGTGATCCAACGCGCGGACGATGCCGACGAAGCGGCCATCGCTCGACGGCTGGACATTTACTTTGGGCAGACGACACCCGTCATCGAGTATTATCATGGCCGGAAACTGCTCAAGGAAATTGATGGCAGTCTGAGCATTGAACAAGTTCATCAGGCAGTGCTCGCCGCGCTCAAGCCCAAGCCGGCTCGCCAGGCTAGAGCCAGGAAGCCGGCCAAAGTTGCGAAAAAGACTGCCAGAAAAGTCGTAAAGAAAGCCGCCGCGAAGACGGCCCGGGCAAAAAAGGCCGCGACCAAGAAATCGTCGCGCAAGTAGGTTCGGGGCGGCATCCCGATGCCGTCCAAATGGTCCTTTGACAATGCCAATAGTGCTCAAGTCAGCCAGGGAACTAGAGTTGATGCGCCAGGCTGGCCGTATCGTTGCCGAAACGCTGGTGCTGATGGGTGAGATGGTCGCCCCGGGTGTGACGACAGCCGATTTGAACGCCGCCGCCGATGCGCTGATTCGCAAGCGAAACGCAGTCCCTTCGTTCAAAGGATACCATGGCTTCCCGGCCTCGATTTGCGTATCTGTCAACGAACAAGTCGTGCACGGGATTCCAAGTAAAAAGCGTGTCCTGCGCGAAGGCGATCTCGTCAGCGTGGATGTAGGCGCGATTTACAAAGGCTATCATGGTGATGCCGCGATGACCTATTGCGTCGGAGGTAAGCCTTCGCCGGAACAGCAGCGCTTAATGGAGGTGACGCAACAGGCGCTCTGGGCGGGGATTGCCCAGGCGCGTGCGGGCAACCGATTGTGGGACGTGATTCGTGCCATCGAGACGACGGCGCACTCGGCCGGCTATGACGTGCTGCGCAACTATCAAGGGCACGGTATTGGCCGCGAGATGCACGAAGACCCTGGTATTCCGAATTCGCTCTCGGATCCGCGTGGGCGACCGCCGAACTTGCTGCTGCGGCCGGGCATGACGCTGGCGATTGAGCCAATGGTCGTCGTGGGCAGCGGCGAGCCGAAAGTCTTGAATGATGGCTGGACAGTTGTTTCGGCGGATGGTACACTATCAGCTCATTTTGAGCATACCATCGCCGTTCGCAATGGTGAAGCGGAGATTTTGACCCAATTGTAATACCCAATACCTGATACCGACTACCTGACCGGATTGGATATCAGGTATTGGGTATCAGGTATCGGCGGAGAAGCAAACATGAAAGTAACAGCATCCGTGAAGAAACGATGCCCCAAGTGCAAGATCGTTCGGCGCAAAGGTGTCCTGCGTGTGATTTGTGAGAACCCGAAGCACAAGCAGAGGCAAGGGTAGACTGTCATGCCGGCCGAAGCGGGGAACCTCGGTCAGCGGTATCGAGACCCTTCGCTTCACTCGGTGATATGCGCGAGGCACAGAGATTGTGGTGGAGGAAAGACATGGCACGTATTGCAGGCGTTGACCTGCCCCGCAACAAGCGGGTGGAAATTGGCCTGACGTACATCTACGGAATCGGCCTGCCGGCCAGCCAAAAGATTTTGGCCCAGGCGCGCGTCAATCCTGACACGCGCATCAAAGACCTGTCCGAGGCCGAGGTCACCGCGTTGCGTGACATTATCGAGAAGCATTACAAGGTCGAAGGCGACCTGCGCCGCGAGGTCTCGATGAACGTCAAGCGGTTGACCGAGATCGGGTGCTATCGCGGTCTGCGCCATCGGCGCAACCTGCCGGTGCATGGTCAGCGGACGCGCACCAATGCGCGCACCAAACGAGGCCCCAAGAAGACGGTGCCTGGGCGCGGCCGTCGGCGCGGAGCCAAGAAGAAGTAAAGCGATTTCGGATTTTCGATTGCGGATCTCGGCGCATGATTTGCGCGTACCGAAATCCAAAATCCGCAATCCGAAATCAAGGGAGGATGCATGGGACGTAGCCAGCGAGTCAAGCGGACGACCAAAAAGGCCAGGCGAGCGGTCTCGCACGGTCAGGTGCATATTCACGCCACGTTCAACAACACGATTGTCACGATCACCGATCTGCAAGGCAACACGATCGCGTGGGGCAGCGCGGGCGCGGCAGGCTTTAAGGGCAGCCGCAAGAGCACGCCTTACGCGGCGCGGATGGCCGCGCAGATGGCGGCCAAGACGGCGATGGATCAGGGCATGACCGAGGTGGACATCCTGGTCAAGGGGCCTGGCCCAGGGCGTGAGTCTGCCATTCGTACATTGCAAGCGGTCGGTCTCAAGGTTCGCTCGATCGCCGACATGACGCCGATTCCGCACAACGGTTGTCGTCCACCGAAGAAGCGACGGGTCTAGTGGAGTGCCCTAGTTCGTTCGTGCAAATAGTGCGTTAACCTCGCCATGCACCCACGAACCATCGCACTAACGCACGAACGAACTATCGAACTAACAAACTATCGAACTAAACCAGGAGGAAGCATGGCTCGTGCGATAGGGCCAGTGTGTAAACTGTGTCGCCGGGAAGGCGAGAAATTGTTCTTGAAGGGCAGTCGCTGCCTTTCACCCAAATGCGCGATCGAGCGTCGCGCCTATGCGCCGGGCCAGCACGGTCAATCCGGCCAGTTCCGGCGGGGTCGCTCGTCCGACTATGCCATGCAGTTGCGCGAAAAGCAAAAGGCCCGCCGCATTTACGGCGTGCTGGAACGTCAGTTCCGCCGGTACTTTACGATTGCGCGGCGCAGCAAGGGGCTGACCGGTCAGGTCTTGCTGCAACTGCTCGAAAGTCGCCTGGACAACGTGGTGTACCGGATGGGGCTGGCCGATTCGCGCGCGCAGGCGCGGCTGCTGGTCCAGCATGGTCACTTTGACGTGAATGGCGTCCGCGCCGACACGCCCTCTCGCCTGCTCAAGGTAGGCGACATCGTCAGTGTGCGGGATGCCAGCCGGAACACCACGTACTTTAAGGACCTGGCGAAGGACGAGGCGCGCCCGGCCCCGCCACAGTGGTTGAGCGTGGACGTGAAAGGGTTGTCGGGTCGTGTGCTGCATCTGCCGTCGCGTGAAGAGATTGACCTGTCGCTGAGTGAGCAGTTGATCGTCGAGTACTACTCCCGCCGGTTGTAATTCCAGGCGATGCTGATCGGAGCGGTGTGCTGTCAGGCGTGCCGCTCCGTCGAGGACGGTCAAAGGCTTGGGTTCATTCAATAGGATTGACACTGTGCAAACACAAAGGGAGGCGTCACTTGGCTAGCCTGAGCATGGTTCTGCCCAAGATCGAATGCGACGCCACTTCGAAAAACTACGGGCGTTACATCATCGGTCCGCTGGAAAGCGGTTATGGGATCACGTTGGGTAATGCGCTGCGGCGCGTTTTGCTGAGCTCATTGCCCGGCGCCGCCGTCACGTCCATCCGGGTGAGCGATGTCCATCACGAGTTTTCGGACATCCCACACGTGCGCGAGGACATGACACAGATTCTTTTACAACTTAAACAGTTGCGGGTCAAGCTGACGGGCGAGGAGCCTGTGCGGATGCGCCTGAGCGTGCGTGGCGAGGGCACGGTCACCGCAGCCGATGTCCAATGCCCGCCGGAAGTGGAAATCATCAACCCGGATTTGTACTTGTTCACGGTGGACAGCGACCGGGCCCGGCTGGAGATGGAACTGACCGTCGAGCCGGGGCGCGGGTACAGTCCGGCAGAAGAGCGCGGGCGGCTGCCCATCGGCGAATTGCCGGTGGACGCGATCTTTAGCCCGGTCAAGCGATGCAACTATGAGGTCGAGCGCGCGCGCGTCGGCCAGATGACCAACTATGATAAGCTGATCATGGAAATCTGGACGGACGGCACGCTCAAGCCCCAGGAGGCCCTCAGCAAGGCGGCGCGCATCCTGGTTCAGCATTTTCAGTTGGTCTCGGGCGTCAGCGAAGAGGTCAGGCTGGAAGAAGCTCCGCAGGCGGCCTCGGCCATCGCGCAAGAGATTTACGAGACCCCGATCGAGCAGCTTGACCTTTCGGTGCGGGTGTTCAATTCGCTCAAGCGCACGGGCATCACGAACGTGGGCGAGGTGCTTGAGATGTTGAGCCGCGGTGAAGAGGCCATGCTGACGATTCGCAACTTTGGGCAAAAGTCTTTATCCGAACTGCGCGAAAAGCTGTTCGCCAAGGGCTTTTTGAAGGAAGAGCCGCCGCCGTCCCCAGAGGCGAGCGGCGACGACAGGGAAGACGACGAGTAGAGGATGTGCGACGATGCGACATCGAGTATCCGGCAAAAAGTTGAGCCGAACAAAGGAGCAGCGCCTGGCGCTGCGGCGCAATCTGATCACGGACTTGTTCCGACATGGGGCTATCCAGACGACGGAAGCCAAAATCGAAGCGGTTCGCGGCCAGGCGGAAAAAATGATCACTTCGGCCAAACGCGCGATCGCCTCTGGCAATGCCAGTCAGCAAGTCAATGCGCGCCGTCTGGCCGCCAGAATGCTGACCGATCCTCAAGTGGTCAAGAAGCTGTTTGACGAGATCGCGCCCAAGTACAAAGAGCGACCGGGCGGCTATACCCGGGTTTACAAGCTGGGCCGCCGTGTGGGCGACGCCGCGCCGATCGCGCTGCTGGAATTGATCGAGGAGTGAGATACCGGGCAACGATTGCGTACGACGGGACGGGCTATCACGGCTTTCAGCGCCAGGCGCCTGAGCACGAGCCGACGATTCAGGGCGAACTCGAACGGGCGCTGAATAGGATCGGGCAGCCGAATGTCACCGTCACGGGGAGCGGGCGCACGGACGCTGGCGTGCACGCGACCGGGCAAGTGATTGCGTTTGACGCGGACTGGCGTCATCCGATGGAAGCCTTGAAGCGCGCGCTCAACGCAACCCTTCCTAGCGATGTGGCAGTGCTGGATTTGACCGAAGCGGCTCCCGATTTTCACCCGCGATATGATGCGGTGAGCCGCGAGTACGTTTACACGATCTATAATGCTCCAGTGCGTCATCCGCTGTGGCGATTGTACGCACTTCACGTCGTCGAGCCTCTTGCCGTCAGCGTGATGAACGCCGCGGCGGCGAGGCTGGTGGGTGAGCACGATTTCGCCGCGTTCGGGCAGCCTACGGCGGGGGAGGTCACCCTCCGGCGGATGATGCGGGCCGAATGTCGCGCCGAGCTGCCGTTCATCCGCGTCGAGTTGGAGGCCAGTGGCTTTCTGTACCGTATGGCGCGCAGTCTCGTCGGCACGTTGTTGGCGGTGGGGCGCGGTGGCATGACGCCGGAGCAATTTTGTGATGTGCTGAAATCGCGTGACCGGTCTCGCGCGGAAGCGGTTGCGCCTCCGCATGGATTGTGTCTGACGCGAGTCCGGTATTGAAATATTGAAATGTCGGGCGCCATCCTGATAGCGCCCTGGAGTTGAAGGAATTGACCGTGGGTACATATACTACCAAACCAAAAGATGTCAAACACGATTGGTATATCATAGACGCCCAGGGCAAGAACCTGGGTCGCCTGGCGACGAAAATCGCCACTGTCTTGAAGGGCAAGCACAAAGTCATTTACAGCCCTTCGCTGGACACGGGCGATTACGTGGTGGTCATCAATGCGGACAAGGTGGTGGTCACCGGGCGCAAGTTGGACAACAAGAAATACTATCGCTACACTGGCTATCCTGGCGGGCTGAAAGAGATCACGTTGCGCGATCAACTGGCCAAGCATCCAGAGCGTGTGTTGCAGGCTGCTGTGAAAGGCATGTTGCCGCGTGGTCGGCTGGGACGCAAGTTGTTCAAGAAGCTCAAGGTGTACGCGGGTACAGAACATCCGCACGCGGCGCACAAGCCGAAGCAATTGGAGTTATGAGATGGCAGAACAACAGTACTTTGAGGGTATCGGACGGCGCAAGACCTCTACCGCGCGGGTCAGGCTGTATGTGGGCGGCGGTGGCAATGTCGTGGTGAACGACAAGCCGGGCCAGGAGTATTTTTCCCGCGCTGATGATTATAGGCGATTGCTCGAACTGTTGACGGTCACTGGAACGGAAGGTCGTTACAACATCAGTGTCCATGTGAACGGCGGTGGCATCACCGGCCAGGCTGACGCGGTTCGCATGGGCCTCGCCCGCGCGCTGACCAAGGTGAATCCTGACTTTAGGGATGTGCTGCGCCCCACCGGTGCGCTCACGCGCGATGCACGTGCCAAAGAACGCAAAAAGCCCGGCCTCAAGCGTGCTCGCAAGGCTCCGCAGTACACCAAGCGTTGATACGCTTGTCATTGCGAGCCGCCGAACCCCCTTGCGGGGGCAGGTGCGGCGAAGCAATCTCGTGTTTGCCGTGTAAAAATTGCTTCGGGCGCGGAGTTTATCCTGAGCGAAAGCGAAGGACGCCCTCGCAATGACAGTGTTATCCGCGTCAAGTGGGAAATACTCGAATCTCCGAAATCTTTTGCGCTCAGGGTGACCCGTTCGAATTCTATGAGGCAAAGCGACCTGCTTTGCCTCTTTTGCCTTTTAGGCAGTGTGTCTCTATGGTATAATCAAGTCACCCTAATGGTAGGCAATTCCAGCCAAGTTGGGGGACCCCCTACATTTTCAGGATAAAGTAAGCGGCACATGGCGATTACGATTGTGGGCTTGGGACCTGGCGATCCCTTGCAGTTGACGCGCGAGGCGTGGTCGCTGCTGGCGATGGCCGACGAAGTCTATTTGCGGACGGAACGTCATCCGACCGTTCAGGGATTGCCCACAGGGCTTGTCTTGCACGGTTTTGATCGCCTGTACGAAGAAACGGACAGCTTTGCTCAACTTTATGACAGAATCGCTGAGGAGGTCGTGAGGCTAGGGCAGCGACCGCAGGGGGTGATCTATGCGGTGCCGGGGCATCCGCTCGTGGGCGAGTCTACCGTCACGCGCATTCTCGAACTGGCTGAGCAAGCCAGCGTGCCGGTGCGGATCGTCCATGGCCTCAGTTTTGTGTCGCCAAGTTTGGCGAGCCTGGGCATAGATGCGATGAGCGGTCTGCAGATCGCCGACGCGGTGGACCTGGCGGCGCGGTATCATCCATCGTTCCATCCCGATGCTCCCGTCATCGTCGGTCAACTGTACAACCGCGAGATCGCGTCCGACGTCAAGCTGACCCTGATGAATCAGTATCCGAACGATCACCCGGTCAGGCTGTTGCACGCGGTGGGTTCGCCGCAGGAGCGCGTCGAGACACTGCCGCTTTACGAGCTGGACCGCCGCGAGGTGGATCACCTGACGTCGCTGTACATCCCACCGCTGGCGCGGCCCAGCGCGTTCGAGACGTTCCAGGATACCATCGCGCACCTGCGTGCGCCGGATGGCTGTCCGTGGGATCGCGAGCAGACGCATCAGTCGCTGCGGCGCAATCTGTTGGAAGAGGCGTATGAAGCGTTGGCGGCGCTGGACGCCGACGATCCCGGCGCGTTGCGTGAAGAACTCGGCGACCTGTTGCTGCAGATTGTCTTGCACAGCCAGATCGCCGTCGAGGAAGACGAATTCAGCATGGCCGATGTCATCGCGACGATTGACGCCAAGATCAAGCGCCGCCATCCCCACGTCTTTGGCGATGTGCAGGTTTCTGGTGTGGGCGAGGTGATTGCCAACTGGGAAGCGATCAAAAAGAACGAGCGCGTTGAGAATGGCGACGGTCACAAGTCGGCGCTGGATGGTGTGCCGGTCGCTCTGCCGGCGTTAGCTCAGGCGGAGGCCTACAGCGATCGCGCCGCGCGCGTCGGCTTTGATTGGCCGAACGTAGAGGGTGTGCTGGACAAGGTGGCCGAGGAGCTGCGCGAGATTCGTGATACGCAAGAACCGGACCAGCGCGCCGCCGAGTTCGGTGACTTGTTGTTTGCGTTGGTCAACGCAGCGCGTTGGATGAAGATTGATCCAG
This sequence comes from Thermoflexales bacterium, assembly GCA_034434835.1. Lineage (GTDB taxonomy): Bacteria > Chloroflexota > Anaerolineae > Fen-1058 > Fen-1058 > JBGLNJ01. The sequence continues at coordinate 19,706 of DAOTXX010000172.1, forward strand.
AAGCAGCCTTGCGGTCAGCCAATCAAAAGTTTGCCGAGCGTTTCCGCCAGGTAGAGGCGCTGGCACGCGCGCAAGCGCGTCATCTCCAGGGGATGAGCCTGGCCGACCTGGATCAGTTGTGGGAATCCGCCAAGCAGGCCAAACGGTAAGGCGGCACCCTTGATCGTTCTGGTCTATTTGTCTCGGCGTCAAAGGGAGGGCCTGTGCAGGAACTGTGGGATGTTCTTGTGAGATATGCTGGAATACCGGCGCTGCTCTGCGCGGTCATTGCGGCCTATTACCTGGTGGACGCTTACCGCACTCGACGGGCGGGCCGGGCGGTGCTGTTTGACGCCGAGCGTCAAGTCACCAACGAGCGTGTGGCGCGGTCCAGCACCTTGGGGCTGGGGCTGCTGGGGCTGACGTTCCTGTTCTTTGCCCTGGCGCTGATCGGCTTGGGCAATCCCCCCACGGCCGAGCAGCCCACGCGTGTTCCGACGCGCACCGTCACGCCACGCGCGGGCACAACACCCAGCCAGCCGGCCACGCCCACTCCATTGGTGACTTCAGCTTTGCCGACGGTGGCTCCGCCGCCTGCTGCGACCAACACCCCCCGGCCATCCACTGCCACACCTTCGCCAAAGGGGAAGACGGCGGTCGTCACTGGGACCTCCGACGTGGGCGGCCTGAGCCTGCGCCGGGCCCCTTCCATCACGGGCGAGCTGATTGACAAGCTCCCGGATGGCACGGTCGTCGAGCTTTTGGGCGAAAGCAAGTCTGATGGCACGATTGAATGGCAACGAGTCCGCGATCCCAGGGGCCGCGAGGGGTGGGTCGCCGGTCAGTACCTCATCATCAATCCTTGACCCCTTGACGAAACTCCCCGAACCCGGTATAATGCACGCCAAGTGAATCAACCCAACCAGACCGTAACAAGCCCAGCCCATCTATACAACTGGAAGATGGGCTGGTTTATGCTTGCCTGGTGGTTTTTTGTTTTTCGACGGTTTATAGCGGCGGCATCTGAAGCCACTACAGGAGGCATTGAGTGGAAGCTAAAGATTTCCGTGCATTGCGTGTGAGCCTGGCTTCTCCAGAGCAGATCCGGTCGTGGTCATACGGCGAAGTGACCAAGCCAGAGACGATCAACTACCGGCGTTTGCGTCCAGAAAAGGATGGGCTGTTCTGCGAGGCCATCTTTGGGCCGACCAAGGACTGGCAGTGCTATTGCGGCAAGTACAAGAACGTCCGCTACAAGGGTATTATCTGCGATAAATGCGGCGTCGAGATCACGCGCGCCGCGGTGCGCCGCGAGCGTATGGGCCACATCGATCTGGCCGCGCCCGTTGCGCACGTTTGGTACACCCGTCGCGTTCCCAGCTATCTCGGCTTGTTGCTCGATGTTTCCCGTCGCAACCTCGACCGTGTCCTCTACTTTGCACAGTACATCATCACCTACGTAGACGAGGAGGCGCGGCAAAAGGCGCTCAAGCGTCTGGAAGAGGAAATGGACAAGGAGCGCAAGCGGCTGGAGGCCGAGGCCAAAGAAAACATTGCCGATCTCAAGGCCAAAGTTGAAGGCGAGCTGGAAAAGCGCAAGGCCCAGCGCGAGGAGCGGCTCGGCAAGCTGGAAGAAAAGCTCAACGGGGCGACCGAGCCTTTGATGAAAGAAGCCCAGCAGCTCGAAAAGCGCCTCGAGGAGCGGCAGGGCGTTCAAATCCGTGCGGATATTGTCTTTGAATCGGCCAAGGTCACCATCGCGGAGGCGGGCGAGACCGTCGGCAAGGAACATCTCACCAAGCTGCGCAAGCTGGTCAAACAGCGGCTGGACGAGTTGAAGGACAAGAATGCCGAGGAACGCGAGCGCGCCCTCTCCAAGCTCGATATGGACATCGCTGCACTCAAAGAAGACCTGTCTAAGCAGATCGCCGAGATCGAGACCCAGCTTGGTCAGGAGGTCGAGACACTTCAGGCGAAGGCAGCGACCGAACGCGAGGAACTGCTGAACCTCCGGCAGCTCGAGTTCCTCACCGAGACTCGCTACCGGGACTTGAAATCCCGCTGGGGTCAGGTGTTCAAGGCCGATATGGGCGCGGAAGCCTTTTATGACATCCTGGCCCGAATGGATTTGGATGCGCTGGCCAAGGAACTCTGGCGTGAGGTCAGAACCAGCAAGTCCAAGCAAAAGCGCAAAAAGGCGATCAAGCGCCTGCGCGTGGTCGAAAACTTTCGCAAGTCGAATAACCGGCCCGAATGGATGGTCCTCACCATCCTGCCGGTCATCCCGCCTGACTTGCGCCCGATGGTGCAGCTCGACGGAGGACGTTTCGCCACGTCCGATCTCAACGACCTCTATCGCCGCGTGATCAATCGCAACAATCGTTTGAAGCGGCTGATCGAACTGGGGGCGCCCGATGTGATCATCCGCAACGAAAAGCGTATGTTGCAGGAAGCGGTGGACAGTCTGATTGACAACTCGCAGCGCGGCAAGGCGCTCTCGCGGCGCCGCAAGCGAGAGCTCAAGTCGTTGAGTGACATCTTGAAGGGCAAAAAGGGCCGCTTCCGCCGCAATCTGCTGGGCAAGCGCGTGGACTATTCCGGCCGCTCGGTCATCGTCATCGGCCCGAACCTCAAGCTGCATCAGTGTGGTTTGCCCAAGACGATGGCGCTGGAGCTTTACCGTCCGTTCGTCATCAGCAAGCTCGTCCAGTATAACTATGCATCGAACGTCAAGGGCGCCAAGCGCATCATCGAGCGCGAGCGGCCCGAGGTGTGGGAAGTCTTGGAAGAGGTCATCCGCGAGCGACCGGTACTGCTCAACCGTGCACCCACGCTGCACCGCCTGGGCATCCAGGCGTTCGAGCCGATCCTGGTCGAGGGCAAGGCGATCCAGATTCATCCGCTCGTGTGCGCCGCGTTTAACGCCGACTTTGATGGCGACCAGATGGCGGTGCACGTGCCACTTTCCGATAAAGCCGTCGAAGAGGCGCGCAAGCTGATGCTTTCGACCACCAACTTGCTCAAGCCGGGTGATGGCGAGCCGATTGTCGGCCCGGCCAAGGACATGGTGTTGGGGGTCTATTATCTGACGATGGAGAGGCCAGGCCAGGCCGGTGAAGGCATGACGTTTGTGGACCTGGATGAGGTGGAATTGGCTTATGGCCTGGGCCTGGTGGGCTTGCACGCCAAGATCAAGCTGCTTCAGTACAAAGAGGGTGGCAAGCGCAAGGCCCCGATCGAGACGACCGTCGGGCGCGCGCTCTTTAACCAGATCGTGCCGGAAGAGATCCGCTACGTCAACGAGCTGCTGGACAAGGGCGGCCTGCAAAAGCTGGTCGCCAAGTGCTATCAAAGGCTCGGCTCAGCGGCGACAACGGACTTTGTGGATCGCATCAAGGCGATTGGCTTCAAGTATGCGACGATCTCGGGCACGACGATTGCGGTTTCAGACATCATTGTGCCCCAAGACAAGTCCTCGATCTTGGACAAGATCGGCGCCGAGGTGGCCGAGGTCGAGCGCGAATATCGGCGTGGCCTGCTCACCGAAGACGAGCAGTACAACCGCACCATCGAGTTGTGGCAACAGGCCACCAACCTGGTGGCCGATGCGGTGAAGCGAGGGTTGGACCCCGAAGTGCCGCTGGCGCTCATGGCCAAGTCCGGCGCGACCAAAGGCGGCTTCCAGACGCTGGCCCAGTTGGCGGGCATGCGCGGCCTGATGGCCGACCCGGCCGGGCGCATCATCGCGTTGCCCATTCGCAGCAACTTTCGCGAAGGCCTGACCGCGCTCGAGTACTTTATCTCGACGCATGGCGCGCGCAAAGGGCTGGCCGACACCGCGCTGCGCACTGCAGATGCCGGTTACCTGACCCGCCGCTTGGTGGACGTTGCGCAAGACATGATCGTCAACGATTATGACTGCGGCACCAAGTCGGGCATCTGGGTTCGCCGCGCCGACGATGTCGGCGGGCAAACGCTCGCGCAACGTATCGTGGGTCGTGTGCTGGCCGGGCCGGTGACCCGCTCCAAGACGGCAGAGATCGTCACCGCCGGTGAACTGAAGGCTGAGCGCGGCGTGTTGATCAACGAAGACCTGGCTGAAGCGATCGACAAATCGGGAGCCGAGCAGGTGTACGTGCGCTCGGTGCTGACGTGCCAGATGCGCTATGGTGTGTGCGCCATGTGCTACGGGCGCGACCTGGGACGTGGCGAGATGGTCGAGGTCGGTTCTGCGGTGGGCATCGTCGCCGCGCAGTCCATCGGCGAGCCGGGCACCCAGTTGACGCTGCGCACGTTCCACACCGGCGGCGTGGCCGGCGCGAGCGACATTACGACCGGTTTGCCGCGTGTCGAAGAATTATTCGAAGCGCGCAAAAAGCCCAAGGGCGAAGCGGTCATGTCCGATATTGACGGCATCGTCGAGATCAGCCGCGCCGAGGGTGGTGTGCGCCGGATCAGAGTGGTGGATAGCCAGATCGTCAAGGATGAGTACGATATTCCCGGCAATTGGTCCGTCAGAGTCGAAGATGGTCAGGAGATCAAAGCAGGTGATCTGATCGCCCGGCGCGGTGAGGAACAGACTGTGGCTAAGCATACTGGGCGTGTAGTCATCAAAAAGAACAAGCCCCTTGCCGTGGTGTATGAAGTGCGCGACGACCGCGAATACGAAGCCCCGGCTTCCGCGCGACTGCTTGTCAGTGAAGGCCAGCGGGTCAAGGCCGGCGATCAGTTGACGGAGGGCACCCGGAACCCGCATCGCATCCTGCGCCTGTTGGGCCGCGAGGCGACCCAGCTTTACCTGCTGCAAGAGATTCAAAAAGTGTACCGCAGCCAGGGCGTGAACATTAACGACAAGCACTTTGAGGTCATCATTCGCAAGATGTTGAGCAAGGTACAGGTGGTGACGAGCGGCGATAGCGAACTGCTGCCTGGCGAACTGGTGGATCGCCTGATCCTGCAGGACATCAACGAAAGGCTGCACAAGGAAGGCAAGCGGCCCGCGACGGCAGCGCCAGTGCTGTTCGGTGTGACCAAGGCGGCGCTCAACACCGAGTCGTTCCTTTCGGCTTCGTCGTTCCAGCACACGATCAAAGTGCTGGCGGGCGCGGCCATTGAGGGAAAGCTGGACGAACTGCGCGGCCTGAAAGAGAACGTGATCATCGGCAAGCTCATCCCGGCGGGCACTGGCTTCCGGCGGCAGGAGCAGATGTCCCAGACTGTCGCCGGTGTGGGGGAAGGCGCCGAGATGGGGATCGTGGCTCCCTCCGAGTTGTTGGACGATTGATCATCGCAGAGCGTGAGAGTACAGCTCCCGGCTACAAGGCCGGGCGCTGTTGTAATCCAGGCTGGGGCCGGCGGGTGCGCCGCGGCCACTAATTGGTCTCGTCTTTTAAAGCAAAGAGAGCCGAGGCCCCGCCCTCGGCTCTCTATGCAAGGAGGAGAGAGCCCGCTCTGCTGTAGATAGCATAGCACAAGCTGCTTGTGCAGGCTTGACGGCTTCCCCATGCGAAACCTACGCCCAGTCGTCGGTTGCGGCTCGGCATAAGCTATGTTATAGTCCCAAATGTGAACGTCACATTTCAGCCAAGTCCTTTGGGACTGACAAGGTCAGATATTTCAAATTCGGGGGAACTATGCGCTCCATTGCTTCCATCACACTCGGCGCGCTGATCATCCTTGTGCTTCTGACAGCCTGCGCCACGAAATCAGCCTCTCCCCAACGTTTGTTTTACGGCTTGACGTTGGCCCCATCCGGTATTGACCCGCACATCAACTCCTCATCGGAGCTGGGCATTCCGCTCACGAGCGTGTATGACACGCTGGTGTATCAGGACCCGGCGACCGGCCGATTTGTGCCGGGACTGGCGCTCTCGTGGCAGATTTCCGAAGACGGGAAGACGTACACTTTTACGTTGCGCCGCGATGTCAAGTTTCACGACGGCACACCTTTTAATGCGGCGGCTGTCAAGGTCAATCTTGATCGTATCATCAACCCGGCCACGCAATCACAAAAGGCTGTGTTCCTGCTTGGCCCGTTCGATTACGCAGAAGCAGTGGACGAGCTCACGGTCAGGATTCACCTCAAACAGCCATTCGCCCCGCTGCTGGACGGCTTGAGTCAGGTATACCTGGGGATGGCGTCGCCGGCGGCGCTGAGCCAATGGGGCAAGGATTATCAACTGCATCAGGTCGGCACCGGGCCGTTTATGTTCAAAGAGTACGTGCCCAAAGATCATCTTACACTGATCCGCAATCCTGATTACAAGTGGGGGCCGTCTATCTGGGAGAATCGCGGCCCAGCCTATCTCGACGAGATCACCTTTCGCTTCTACGAAGACCCCGCCACCCGCGCGCTGGCACTCGAATCGGGACAGGCGCAGGTGATGGGCGAAGTTCCGCCGCAGGAGGTTGACCGGTTGACAAGCAGCGGCAAGTTCATGCTGTATGCCGTGCCCATCCCCGGTCAACCGCTGCAACTGTTCCTCAACACACGGCGCGCGCCGACGGATGATCTGCGTGTGCGTCAGGCGCTCATCCATGCCACCGACCGCGCGGCGATTGTCAAAGCCGTCTTTGGCGACAAATCGCCTGCCGCGTTCGGCCCGTTGACGGCTGTGACCATTGGGTATGACCCAAAGGTCAAGTCACTCTATCCATTCGATCTGGAGCAAGCCAGGCAATTGCTCGACGAGGCGGGTTGGCGCGCGGGTGCGGATGGGATCCGTCAAAAGGATGGCCAGCGGCTGCAAGTGGATGCCGTGCTGATGGGCTTTGGCTTTGTGCCGGAGACGGCCCAATTGCTCCAGGCGCAGTGGGCCAGGGCGGGTGTTGATCTCAAGACGCAGCTCGTGCCTTATGGCACGCTGCTTCAAGCGGGCCGCGATGGCTCGGTCAATGCGATCCCGTTCTTTGACTCGGGCAGCGATCCGGACATTCTGCGCAAGTTTTTCCGCAGCGATTCGTCCTTCAACTTTGCCAAGGTTTCTGACCCGGCTATAGATGCCCTGCTCGACAGGAGTGTGACGTTGGTCAATCCGAGTGACCGCGCGCCGGTCTATGCGGACATTCAGCAGCGCATCATGGCCCAGGCGCTCATCGTTCCCATCCGCGATTACATCAATCTCAACGTCGCTGCGAAAGGCGTCACCCATCTGCGTTACGATGCGCGCGGATGGTTCCCCTGGCTATCCAATGTCCGGGTGCAATCATCAGGCCTCAAATGAATTCAGCCTCCCGCGAAGCACTACCCACGGCCGGGCAGGCAAGGGGGAGGCCGACTATCTCATGAATATTGAGAACCTATCCGAAAAACCGTACTGACGCATAGAGATGCGTCAGTACGGTTTTTCGGATAGGCTCTGAGAAGATACAGGCCGACCCTATGTGTGGCGTCAGGATGTAAGCGCCGCCAAAGCTGCCTCCCAGCCATCGCTGCGGCCATCCAGCAGCAGTACGACAGGCGTTTCTCGCACCAGGTCGGTTGCGCCCTGGGTCAGCGCTTCGCCTGCCACCAGCGGCACCGCTCGCAAGCCGGCCTTGCGCAGCAGCGACGCGCGGCGCTGTGCGCGCTCGACATCGCCCTGGTCAATCACCGCCGAGACCTCGACGGCCAGCCAGACATCCCCCAGGTCGGGCTGCTCGCGCGGATGTCCCCGTACGATCAAGTCCAAAGCCAGCACGTCATTGAACTCAAGCCTGGAAAGTCGGCTTTCCAGCATCTCCCACACATCGTTGATGGACACGACTTGAGGGCGGCGCAGCAAATGGCCAAAGTACGCTACGGCTCGCTCGCGATAACTCTGCTCTAACAAGCGGCCTTTCATCCCGCTCATGGTGTTGACGATTTGCTGCTGGGATTTGACCAGGTCTTGGACGATGGCTGTCAACGACTCGAGGCGGACGGTCAATGCATCTACACGAGCGGTTAATGTGTCTACACGAGCAGTCAGCGCCTCCAGGCGAGCTTCCGTGCGGACTTGCGCTTCGGCCAACGCATCCAAACGCTGTTCGGTGCGCATCTGCGTTTCGATCAACTTTTGCACCGTCGCATCGAGACGATCCAGCCGTGGCTCGGCGCGCTTTTGCGCTTCGACCAATTCTCGCACCAGATCGGGTAGGGCCAGCAGCTCGTCCGTCAGCACCAGCCGCCGCACTTCCGCCCGCCACTCAGGGTGCAGGGTCAGCAGTTGGGTCAGGTCCCGTATATCGTTCACGGTAAACGCCATGCGTCACCTCCGACTGCTATTATATCACATGGCCTCGTCTAATAAGCTACGCAGAGCGGCCATCTGCTATCCGCCATCGGCCTGACTGTAGATGCTCCCATGGGAGGCAAGAGCCACTGATGCTCTTGGGGGGATGTGTTTAGAGCCTATCCGAAAATTCGTACAAGCGGCAACGCTGGCCGCTTACCGACGCATAGGGATGCGTCGGTGACGGATGTTCGGATAGGTTCTTAGTGGAAGACCAAGAGGCGCAAAGCGATCAGCACGGTCAGGATGCTCCCGGCCAAAATGGCAATGCGCTTGAGATCAGAGGCAATGTACTTGTACTCTTCCGGGTTAGGCTCTGGTCGAGTCATGATTGGAGCAGCGCGCGCTGCCGGACGAGCGACCGGCGCTTCGGCGGGCGTGGGCGCACCGGGCGTGGGCATGTAACGTTGCGTCGGCGAAAGTCGCGCGCGTCGAGTCTTTTTTGCCATTCTTCTTCTTCCTCCAATTGTTTCACGCCCCTGCACAAGTTTCAGAACCTGGCACAGGCGAAAGCTTACGGTCTCAGTTCCGCAATGACGACGAGCCGCTTATTGTCCACCAGGTATGGGTGACACGTGATCAGCGTCGTCGTCGGGTCGCGCGTCGGATACATCACGCTGACTTCGGTCGGCTCAATGATCCGCTTTTGGACAGCCACGTAACGGAACAGGCGATTCCCTGAGTATACCAGAATTTCGTCATTTGGCTCAACCCGTTCCAGGTTGCGAAAGATTTCGCCGTAGATGTCGTTATGCGCCGAAAGCACCATGTTGCCGCGCTCGCCGGGGTTGGCCGTCCCCAGGTGATGTCCCACGCCTTTCTTGAGTTGCTCCCAATCGTCGCCCTGTACGATGGGCGCGTCCACGCCGATGGATTTGATCACAATGCGCGTGGGTTGACCCGGCCCCTGCGTGGGGATCGGCTTGGGTGTGATAGCCTGCACCAGGCCGCGCAGGTGTTCGGGGATTTCGTCCGGGTTCGGCGCAGCTTCGCCGCCGGGCGCGCTGGGCGGACGGTGACCGCCGGGCAGCACAACCACGTCAATCAGCGGCTTGGGCGCAGAGGTCGGCGTCGCCAGCGCCTGGCTCGCCGACTGGTTCAACTCGTTGCGCAAAAACAGCAGGTCAAGCGCGATCGCCATGATCCCGATCAGCGCCGCCAGCTCAACCAGCAGCAAGACCTTGTTGAATATCCAGCCCCAGGCGATGCCCCGGCGCGGCGGCTCTTGCTCCCACTCTTTTTCCGTGTCCAGGTCTAGCGTACGATAACGCGCGCTGGAAGGCGTGGGTGTACGAGCCTCCCCCGAGTCCGGCGTGGGCGCGGTGAGCGGGTTCACTGGCGCAATCCGACCTTGCACGGCCAGCCGGCGCAGTCGCTGAGCGCGTTCCTTGCGCTTGCGGATCGCCAGGATGCGTTCCAGCTCTTCAGTCGAGATTTGATCCACAGGACGACGATCGGGCATGCTGCACTCTTTCTCCCCCTCGACTGGTTTTCAGGCCGATGGGTCAGTGTTCACGGCCACGGCGAACACTTCGCGCTCAAAGAACCATCGGAATGGCGGCCAATGGAACGCGATATGGCGCGCGATCTTGAACGGCAGCGATTCGCGGCGGCGCTGCGGCGGCGTGCCGAGCCAGACTTTGATCTTGCCAAAGCCGGCCCGCTTGAGATTGCGCCGCAGGCTGACCATGTCCTGTTCGTTCACGTGGACGTCCTGATTGACCGCCACGTTGAGCGCGCGCGGGTTCTTGGGATAAAGCTGCCCTCTGCCTTGCAGGGTCCGGACCAATCTGACCACGGGGTAGGCATATGCGTCGTACCACCGGTTGGGCGCGGTGTGAACGACCAACATGCCCCCCGGCTGCAGCACGCGCTTGACTTCGGCCATCGCCGTGTCCAGCTCCCAGGGGTACAGGTGCTCAACCACGTCGAACATCAGCACGCGGTCGAATATCTGGCCGGGGAATGGCAACTGCTTGGCGTCGGCCTGGCATACTCTCATTTTGCCGGGCACCGGCCCATGGACAGACTGGATCAATTCTTGTGAAAGATCAACGGCGACCTGCGCGTAATCAATCCCGTAGGCATCCGCGCCCAAGTGCGCGCAGTAGCGCAAGGCCTCTCCGCGCCCACATCCCACATCGAGGACGCGCATGCCCGGCTCGACCGACGCGACCGCGAGCGCTTCACGCAGTCGGCGCGAAAGATGCTCTCCCTGCGTTTTGATAAATTCCTCGTGCCCCTCGCAGGCGGTGAGGAAATAGTCTTTGTCATATAAAGCGGAGGGCAGGGCAGGTTTGGGTTCCTCTCGCGACACCGTCGGTCCTTTCAATCCTGAAAAATTATACCAGATTTCTCGATTGCAATTTTTGATTGGGGTGTGTCAAGCTCGCCGTCCGGCCAGGTGTCGCAGCATGTCCAATTCCTGGACGCGCCATACTGCCATCAATGCACCGTATATCAACACGGCCGCCAGCCCGGCTCCGCCAACGATGACCAGATTGCCTCCCGTATGACTGAGCGCGGTGATTGGCGCAAGGGTCCACGCGATCAGCGCCGCGGCGGCTCCCATCACGGTTGAAGCGGCGACCGCTTTGAACATCAATGCTCGCACGCCATACTCGCCCAGTCCACCTAATCGTCGTCGGAGCAGCCAGAGCATGATCAGCGCGTGGCTGATCCATTGAATCGAGTTAGCCAGCGCCAGGTCGGAGACATGCAGCGGACGGAACAGCGTCGGGGCCAGCGCCGCCACCAGGTAAACGCCGATGCAGGCCAATCCGACCAGCGCGGGCGTGCGCGTGTCTTTGCGCGCGTAAAACGCAAACACCAGCGGCTGATCGATCGCCGCAAAGGCCAGGCCGAACAGATAGAATCGCAAGACCTGCGCCGTCGCTGCTGTGTCTTGCAGTGTAAACTCGCCGTGCTGAAAAACCAACGCGACGATCGGATAGGCCAGCACAAACAACCCGACCGTCGCGGGAATGATGAGCAGCAGCACGAGCTTGAGGCCTTGCGCGAGCGTCGTGAGAAAGGCGCGATTGGCCGTCAGCACGTCTGCGCTGTCACAAGCTTCCTGGCTCTGACGGGAAAGTGTCGGCAGAATCGCCATCGAGATCGCTGTAGCGACCAGGCCGAGGGGAAACTGGATCAGCGTCGTCGCGTAGTTCATCCAGGCGATGCTGCCTTCGCCTGCGTGCGAGGCCAGGTTGTAGCTCAGGTAAATCGCCACCTGACTGATGATCAGGCTGGCGGCGACGGGGACGTACAGCTTGAAGATGCGGCCCAGGGCGGGGTGGTGCCAGTCGAGCGCCAGGCGCAACTGCAAGCCGCGCAGGCCGGGCGTCTGCAAGAGAATCTGAACCATGCCCCCGGCCAAAATGCCCAACGCCATGCTCGTCACGTTGAGGCGCGGTCCGAGCGCGAGCGCCGCCGCCACGACGGTCGCGTTGAACACTGCTGCCGTGAACGCGGGCAGGGTGAATCGCTTGAGCGCGTAAAGCAGCCCGGTGAGCAGACCCGACAGGCTCAGGAACATGACAGCCGGGAGCGTGAGGCGCAGCAAGTGGGTGGCTAACTCTTGCGTCGGCGCGTCAAAGCCACTGCCCAGGAGCCAGGCGATGCCCGGCGCGAACGCTTCGGCCAGCAAGACCAGCGCGGCAAAAGCGACTGCGGCCAGCGCGAACAGCGTCCCTACCAGTCGGCCGAGTTCTTGGCGCCGCGAAGCGTCCGGCGTGGCGTACTCGCTGAATACCGGCACCAGCGCGGACGAGATCATCCCGCCGACGAGCAGCTCGTAAAGCTGGGTCGGCACAACGGCGGATACTTGAAAGGCATCCACACGCCACGTCGCGCCGAACAGATGCGACTTGACCGTCTCGCGCGCCAGTCCCAGCACGCGGCTGGTGACGTTGCCCAGCGCGATGACGCCCGCGGCGCGCGCCATGGCTGCGCTGCCGGCAGGCTGCGTGATGCTCGCTGGTTCGGTTGAAACGAGTTCTTGTTCGCTGAGCGCGGATTGCATTGGCAGATAGCTGATGGCGGATGGCTGATAGCTAATGGCCGATAGCAAATGGCTTATTGCATGCCGCATCCTCGCCCCGGCCCTCCCAATGAAGCGGGGAAGGGAACGGGGAGGGGGCAAAAATACAACGAGCGGCCTGCGCCGCTCGTTGTCTATTGTACTGCATCTGGGGGTCAGGGGCAAACGCCGCCGATTCGATATAGACGCTCAGGCCGCGTCCGCCGAGCCGGCCAGGATGGCCGGGGCAACGTCCTCGGCGTAACTATAGACCTGGATGCCCAGCCGCTCGGCCACGCTCCACGCCTGTTTATCTACCATTGGTGAGATCACCACGAGCCGGGAGGCCTTTTGCTGGTGTTTCTTTTCGTAAAAGCGCGCCTTGTGCTCAAAGATGTACATATCCCCTTTGCTCATCGAGGACTTGATCTCGCAGATGATCAGCATCCCATCCTTGATGATCAGATCAAGCTCTACCTGGTCGGGCCGGCCAAAGACCTGGCCTTCGTCGTCGTATTCGGTGACGTTGAGCACCTCGACCTTGAACGTGTCCTCCAGGATGCCTTTCAGCGCATTGCGGAAGGATTGCTCGGTGTACAGCCCCCAGCGCGCCCCCAGCGCACCAATGGTGGTATCGTGCTTGCGGCTAAGAGCCTGGATCGCTTCCATCATCTGCCGAAGGACTTGCTGATTTTCTTCCCACTTGCGTTCCTGGGCTTCCCATCTGGCGCGCTCTTCTTTCTGATGTTCTTCCCATTTATGGTATTGTTCCTCGCGGTCGCGGCGCAGTTCGTCGAGCAGCCGATCAAAGCGGCTCTCTGTTTCTTCTCTGTCGGCAAAGTGCTGCCGTGCGAGGCGCAAGATGAACTCTTGCACTTCCGGGTCGCGCTGCAAGATTCCCGGTAATTCGCGCATGATAATTTGTTTGAGCTGCTGATTTTCCATTTTGGCTCCCCGCGGCTATGATTCTACCACAGCGCGGCAAAGCCGCAAATGCTCCATGGCTGACCGCGTGCTGTGCTGTGGCCTTCCCCCGTGAAGCCGGGAAAGGAACGGGGTGGGGTCAAAACACAACGAGCGGCCCGCGCCGCTCGGGGGTTATTGGGTTGCATGGGGGGGCCGGGGCAAACGCACGAGAGGATGTCAGTGGTCGCTTGATGAGGGGCCAGCAGAAAAAGAGATTTGAGCATGTTTCATTTGAAACACGCTCAAATTGGGAAAAGAAGATAGAGCGCAGCCAGTGCCAAAAGCACCAAGTCCGCTGCGTCTAGCTTGAGCCAGTTAGCAACCTCACGTGCCCATCGGCGTCCGTGTAGCACGATTCTACTGGTGTTTGGCAAATTGCCGGATTGCAACTTTCAGGCTGCTACATCTGACGGCTTGGCAGGCTGAAGCCTGCACTCCAACCGCCAGATGTGGGTGTTGCCAAAGTTAAGAATTCTATTCATCTCGATTCACATCGCCCCTGGGCTTTTTCAAGAACTGTTATGTTGTCATTCCGAGCACAGCGAAGTATCTCTTTCACTCTCGGCCGAGATCCTTTGCTCCGCTTAGAGTGATACCCAACTTTCGCCCAAAAATCGCACGTTTCCAAACGCTGTAGCAGGATGGAATAGCCGGAATTTCGCCCAAAATTCGCGGGTTTCCAAAACGACCAAAATGGTGCTACATAGCCTAAAATCTTGCATCAGGAGGCTATGTGATGAACACCCGCTTGGTCGTGTTGCCCCAACGTCATGACACAGGCTTCGCACCGTTGGCGGTGCTGGGCTACTGTTTGACGCACGCGCGATTCTTTGATCCTTTGCAGGAAATAGACGTGGGCATCAAAGCCGTCCAACACCAACCTTATCAGAAACTTCAAGATGTCATCGTGAGCGTTCTGGCCAACTGTTCTTCCATCCGGCAAGTTGATTTTCGTATTCGTCCAGACTTGGTGCTGGCCGAGGCGTGGGGACGACAACAGTTCGCCGAACAGTCCACATTAGCAGACACACTCAATGCGTTCACGGCTAGCTCGGTCGATCGGTTGCGGCGCGCCACGCAGGTGATCTACCAGCAACACGGGCGAGCCCTCCATCACGATTTTTCGGAGCTCCTCTGGCTTGACAACGATCTGACCGGCTTGCCCGCTTCACCGCGCGCGGAAGGCAGTCAGAAAGGTTACTTCAGCGGTAAACGCAACACCTACGGGCGTCAATTAGTACGTGTGAGTGCTCCGACTTACCGAGAAACGCTCTTGTCCAAAGTCTACACAGGCTCGCAAAGTGGCCTGGCGACGTTCAAATCGTCAGTCCAAGCCACGCAAGACTTGTTAGGACTGACGCGCGAACAACGGCGCAACACGGTCTGGCGCACTGATGGCGGATTAGGCACGGATGCGAATATCAACTGGGCCCTGTCGCATGACTACCAAGTCGTGATGAAGGGGTACAATGGTAAACGTGCCACTGCCTTCGCGCGTCGTATCGCATCTGAAAAGTGGTACCCTCTGCGCGAAGACCGTTGGGTGGCTATCGTGCCTCACGCGCCTCGGTATGCTCGTCGCACACAGACCTTGCTCTTGCGTTGGCTGAATGAATCGAAACAGATGAAGTATGCGACGTTGGTTCACTCCTTACTCGATCAGGATTGGCATATGATCCCCGACTTGTTCGATCAACGCGGCGCGATGGAAAGTGAAATCAAAATGGACAAGAGCGGACTCCTGATGTCCAAGCGACGCAAGAAAAACATGGCTGCCCAAGAGGCGCTCATTTTGCTGACCGACTTGCCCCATAACATCTTGGCTTGGTCCCATGATTGGATGTTCACTGAGAGTCGGTTCGCTACGTATGGGCCACTCGCACTCGTGAATGACGTGCTATGCATTCCAGGTGAAGTGGTGATAAAGGGTGCTCAGCTGCAAATGGTAGCATTGCGTGAAACGCACCCTTATGCCCTTGAAATGACCTCTTGCCTGGCCAAATTGCTCGACTTTTTTGGAAACCCGTGATTGTTGGGCGAAATTCCCATGGTTCCTATTTGGGAATCGCGGGAATTTCGCCCAAAAGTTGGGTGATAGGCGGCAGGACGAATCGTCGAACCCCACTGACCTTGCAGGCGACGCCGACCATTATAACTTGGCCCGCGCGATTACATTCTCCACGTAATGCATGGACACGTCGCCCGGCTTGAACTCGGGCACGAGCTGGTGGAGGTGCACCAGCACGCCGCGTGTATCTCCTCGCCGCGCCAGGTCGGCCATCTTAGACACATGCCACTCCAGGTCATGACCATCGCCAACGGGCAGCGCCCCATTGCGGGACGCATACACTTTGTCATGCTGCGTGGGGCTGTAATCTTCACCTTTTAACACTATTTCCTCGTAGAGCTTTTCGCCCGGGCGTATGCCCGTGTAAACGATGTCAATGTCTTCACCCGGCGTTAGGCCTGAAAGCCTGATCAAGTCGGTGACCAGATCCACAATCTTGACCGGCTCACCCATATCCAGCATGAAAATCTCGCCGCCTTTCCCCAGCGCGGCGGCCTGGAGCACCAACTGCACTGCCTCGGGTATCGTCATGAAAAAGCGGCGCATGTCCGGATGCGTGACAGTGACCGGGCCGCCGGCTGCGATCTGTTCTTGGAAAATGGGGATGGCGCTACCCCGGCTGCCCAGCACATTGCCAAAGCGCACCACCACAAAGGGCTTGTGGATCCGCATGGCCATGTCGCGTACCAACATTTCGGCCACGCGCTTGGTGGCACCCATCACGCTGGTGGGATTGACGGCTTTGTCCGTCGAGATCATCACGAATCGCTCGACGCCGTTGCGCTCAGCGGCGCGCAACACAGACTGTGTGCCCAACACATTGTTCGTGAACGCTTCTTCGACGTTACATTCCATCAACGGCACGTGTTTGTGCGCCGCGGCATGGAAAATCGTCGCCGGGCGATATTGGCGTACAATATGCCCGATCCGCTCGACGTCGCGTACATCAGCAATGACCGGGGCGAGGAGCAGACCGGGGAAATGTTTGTGCAACTCGCGCTCGATGTTGAAAATGCTAAACTCACCGTGCCCCACCAGCACCAATTGCGCCGGCTCGTGGCGTGCCAGTTGGCGGCACAGCTCGCTGCCGATGGACCCGCCCGCGCCCGTCACCATCACGCCTGTGCCGCGCACATAGGCGCTCACTCCGGCCTGATCGGTGATCACCGGGTCACGCCGCAGCAAATCCTCAATCTGCACCTGGCGCAACTGCCTGACGCTGACCGCGCCCGAAATGATCTCATAGACACCCGGGATGATCTTGCTGGTCACGCCGGCTTGTTCGCAGATAGTTACGACTTGACGGATGGCCCGGCCCGGCGCGGTAGGCATGGCGATAATGACCTGATCTATTTTGTGCTTTTGGACTAGTTGGGGGATCGCAAGGCGACCGCCCAGCACCGGCACGTTGTGAATGCGCACGTGCCGCTTGGCCGGGTCGTCGTCCACAAAGCCCACTGGCTCCAGCCCCAACTGCGGGTTGGCCTGCATTTCCTTGACGATCATGGCCCCGGCGTCGCCGGCGCCTACGATCAACACCCGCAGGTCCGGCGTCTTGACAGCAGAGCCTCGCCTCAGCTTGCTCATGATGGGCCGGTCGCTCAACAAGCGCACCAGGAACCGTGTGCCGCCCACACATGCCGTCGTCAGAAAGACATCTATGAACGGGATCGAGCGTGGGACCGGAGTAAAGGGAAGGAAAATCGGCACGATCACATAGGCGAGCAGGATAACGCCGAGCATAGCGGCCCCATTAGCCCCGACAATGGTGACGACTTCGCTGACGCTGGCATAGTGCCAATAACGCCGATAGAGTCCAAACGCCTGAAAGATGACGGGCTTGACGACGAGTGAGATTCCCAGGTAAACCCCTAACGAAGCCCAATATCCTCCCACGTCGAAGGAATCAAGTCGGGCGACAAAGCTGAGCCAGGCCGCCAATGCGATCAGAATCAGGTCGCTGACAACAAAATAGCGGTTGCGAACGATCTGGCCCGAGAGTCGCCCTTCACGCGCCGCAGCCCAGACCCATGCGCCCTTGCGGGCGGTCAGTAGCAATCCAGCGGAAAACGCCCAACCGGCAAATAACGCACTGCTCGGGAACGGCGTAAAGCCCCACTGGCGGGCCAGGTAACCTGTGACCAGGATCAGGTAAGAGACAAAAGCAAACGTCAGAAATACTATGCTGACTGCCTGGATCACATCAAAATTCTTTCGGTCCCGGTAGGGACAATCGGCCCGGTAAAAGCCGCTCAACGCAAAGACGACCAGGCTAATGACCGTGAGCAAAGGAGCCGCGAACCGATAGGCCAGCATCGAGTTGCGCCACAGATCAGCCGATGTGGTGAAACCCAGCAAAATGCGAGGCGCTTCATCCATGCCGACCAGCACAACATAGCGGGCCAGCACACCCAGGAACAGGCCCAGGTTGACCACGACTGTGTCTGCCAAGATCAGGGGAAGTGAACGTTTGAGGTAAGTGCGAATACTCATTGCAGGTTTCCTTGGCATTACGGCGATACACAGGCACCGGTTGCCGCATCTTGGGTGTTACGAGCCTTACTCGCGAGCCTGGACAATGGTCTCTTGTAGTATATCACAAACTAGTGACACTTGCTCTTCAGACATGTTGCTAAAGAACGGTAACGCCAGGGTGGAAGCAGACACTCGCTCGGTGATCGGAAAATCGCCCGGCGCGTACCCAAAACGTTGGCGGTAAAAAGGTTGCAAATGGATTGGGCTGAAATACGGGCGACTAGGAATGCCTCGAGACTCTAGCAATGACATGACTCGATTGCGATCAATCTCTGGCGCAAAGCGCACAACATAGACAAACCAACTGACGCGGCTGGTTGTGGGTGCAACAAATGGTGCGGTCACCCCCTCGATCGCTTGCAGACGCTCAGCATACCAACCAGCGACACGCTCGCGCTTGGCCAGCAGTTCCTCAATACGATTCATTTGCGCCACGCCCAACGCCGCGCTCATTTCATCCAGCCGGTAGTTGTAGCCAAGACGGTTATGGGTCAACCAGGCATCAAATATGTCGCGGCCTTGATTCCGCAGGCTACGAAACAGGCTGTCCCATTCATCGTCGTTGGTGACAATGATTCCACCCTCACCGGTCGTCATCTGCTTGTTAGGGTAAAAAGCAAAAACGCCGGCGCGGCCCATCGCACCCACCTTGCGCCCTTTGTACTCTGCGCCGATCGCTTCGCAGGCATCCTCAATGACGACCAGACGATGCCGATGGGCGATATCGAGAATCGCGTCCATATCCGCTGGTTGGCCAAAAGCATGGACGGGCAGGATGGATTTTAGATTTCTGATCGCGGATTGCGGATTGCGGATTGACGGGGGTAGCCAGCGCCGCGCTGCAGCAGTATTCCCAGTCAAGTCATGAACCGCCTCGGCAACCTGGGCCGGATCAAGGTTGAGTGAGTGCGGGTCAATGTCCACAAAAATCGGAATAGCCCGCTCGTAAAGTATTACATTGGCTGAGGCAACAAAAGAAAATGGAGTGGTGATCACCAAGTCTCCATCAGCCACACCTGCGGCGATAATGGACAGATGCAACCCGGCTGTGCCGCTGGACACTGCGACAGCGTGTCGCGCGCCAATGTACTCGGCCACTCGCCGCTCGAACTCGTCCACGCGCGGGCCGATGCTGAGGTGGGGAGTGCACAAAACGGCGTTGACCGCGTCAATTTCGGCCTGCGCGATGTCAGGAGACGACATGGGGGTGTGGTGTTGAGCGGTCATTGATGACTCCCGCTTAAGGCTCCCATTCTGTCACGTACAAAGGTGAGGAATTGCCGCAAGGCATCTGCAGGGTCATGGCTGAGATGGCTCTCCACCACCTCGCCTTCACTGCCGTTATGAAAGTGATGAGGAAATGTCGCTACGAACTGCCAACGTCTGTGCGGTGCGTTATCGTAACGATAGATTCTGCCATCAATCGCCCGTCGTTCCCAATGAAGGCTGTATCGGCCGACCAGTTTCAACGAGAACCAGACATCCACAAAGCTGCCATCCATCAAGATGATGCGCAGCTCATTGATATCGGGAGCCAGCACTTCTACCACAATAGCGGCAAACTCGCTCTCTGCGATTTCGCGCAGCCGCTTGACGTCCACCTGGCTCATGTGAGGGCCTCAAGCAGTTGTGAGAGGCGATCTCGCTTGTACTCCAGGTGATCCAGGCGTTGGAGGTCTTGCCAGGAATCAGCCTCCTCCAGCATGCCCTCCCGATAGCGAGCCTCCATTTCCTCCACAGAGGAGATGCCGTAGCGCCCGGCAATTTCAAACATCTGCGCCTTGATTTCGCGCAGCTGGCGTTCCAGCAAAACACGCAATCCCTGCTTGAGCAAATCGCTCTCCGAAATATGCATCTCTTGAGCCACAGCACTGAGAAGGGTATCTGTTTGTACTGTCATCAAACACCTCCGACTTTTAAATGTGCCCTTATTGTACATCGGAAAAAGCAAATGCCAAACCAGTGACGTCTTGCCGCAGATCTATTGCCGGAGATCAGGCCTAGGAGATGCCACCCGCCGTTCGAACTCGTCCACACGCGGGCCGATGCTGAGGCATGGAGTACGCAGCACAGTGTTGACGGTCTCAACTTCGGCTGAGGTGATATCGGGGGAGGACATGGGAATTTGCATCATGGATCCTTCAGGATCGCTGCAATGGTTTGGCCGGAATGCCGACGACTGTCAGGCCGGCGGGCACGGATTGGGTCACACAGGCACCAGCGCCGATGGTACTCCATTCCTCAACGTGCACACGAGGCATAACAATAGCGCCTATGCCGACCAAAACGCCCTTACCAATTGTGACTTCGCCACCCAGGTGAGCACCTGGTGCTATATGGACGTGATCGCCTATGCGAGTGTGATGATCCACTGTGCAACCCGTATTGAGGATGACATTCGCACCAATCATAGCCCCCGGATTGACCACGACGCCAGCACAAATCGTACTGCCAGAGCCTAGGCATACATCAGGAGCAACAACAGCAGCAGGATGCTGTGCAACAATCAAATTTTCTCCAAGGCTCTGTACAGCCTCAAACAGACGTTGACGAGTTGCATTGTCCCCAATGGCGACAATGGCAGCATCGTGTTCAATTTCCGACAAGCAGGCAATAGCCCCCAAGACCGGCAAACCAATAAAGCTTTGGTCTATCAGTGCCGGGTCGTCATCCAGGTAGCCAATAGGGTGCACAGAACCAGTCTGCTCCTGGGTGCGTAACAAAATATCAGCGACAACTTGAGCGTGTCCTCCTGCTCCAAGGATGAGTACTCGCATACTTTACGTATGACTTTCCATGAATTCTTCCACTGTTGCCTGCCCGGGCTGACTAATACCCTCGCGCCTCAGTATTTTCCATAAGGTCAAGGCCATGATCTTGAGGTCTACCCACAACGACTGATGGTCCACATACCATATGTCCAGGGCAAACTTTTGCTCCCAGGTGAGCGCATTGCGGCCATTGACCTGCGCCCAGCCGGTGATGCCCGGTTTGACTTCGTGTCGGCGCGCCTGCTCTGGAGTGTAGCGCTCCAGGTATTGCATCAGCAGTGGGCGTGGGCCCACCAGGCTCATGTCTCCCTTCAGCACATTAAAGAGTCCTGGCAGTTCGTCCAGGCTCATGCTGCGCAGGAAACGGCCAAAGGGCGTCAAGCGGTCAGCGTCGGGCAGCAAGTCACCTTGGGCATCACGTGTGTTGGTCATGGTGCGAAACTTGTAGATGGTGAACGGCTTGCCGCGCAGGCCGGGGCGTTGTTGGCGGAAGAGGGTGGGTCGCCCCATGGTGAGCCGGATGGTCAGAGCGATCAAGGCCATCAGGGGGGAGAGTAAGCTCAGCACAGTAGCGGAAACAACGATGTCCAAAGCGCGTTTGAGCATCAGTTGAACGTTTCGGTTCATACTATTCCTGCTCTTCTCGCGACTTGGTTAAGCTCGGCCTGTTCATACCACTCCAGAAACCGCGCTACCTCTTCCTGGACCGAGATGGTCGGGTTGTAATTCGGCGGTTGTTCGTATGCCTCTTTCTGCCAGAATTCGCTGGTAAATGTACACCACTTGTGCTGCTGTCTGCTTGACATCAAACAGTTGTCTCGCCAATTCTTGCCCCCTTTGCGCCATTTCGCGACTCTTATCCAAGTCCTGTAAAGCCTCCAAAATTGATGCTGCCAAACGCTCAGGTTTCTTGGGAGGCACCAACCACCCAGATTTACCAGGTTTGACCAGATCGGGAAGTCCCCCCACGTTTGTTGCTATTGTCGGCACAGCTAAAAGTAATGACTCGGCTGCCCCGCCAACGTTTTCGGAGTGCGATGGATGCACCACAACATCCAAGTCAGGATAGAGTTCGAGCACATCGGAGCGTGTGCCCAGGAACACTGCGCGATTTCCACAGCGATCCTTGCCATACGCACGAACCTGATTCTCATAACTAACTGCGTTGTTCCATGCTCCGCCGATAAAGACTCCTAAAATATTTGAATTTGCTTCAAGGCAAAGCGCAAGTGCGTCAATCAAATCCTCATGCCCTTTGATACCACGCGCCTGCCCCAAATAGCGCTTGGGTGCGTACATGAAAGCCACCATGCCCACCAACTTGGTATCTACGTTGACACCTAATACTTTACGAAGTTTGCCTGGCTTGCGGCCGACGAAATTGTCGAGGTCAGTCCCATAGTATGACAAGAAAATTCGATCGGACGGAACACCTGATTGCCGATAGCGGTTGCATGTCCACTGGCATGAGCCAATCCAATAGTCTGACCTTCCAGCAATCACCAACTCCGCCCACCGAAAAAAGAAATGCTCCAAATGCAAGGGTCCAGGCACCTGGAAAATGCGTAGTGTTGGATCGGCCTTACCCAACGCTAGCCTCATGGTTAGCGTTGTCCCCACAGAATGGCTGTGAATAATGTCAGGCTGAACACGTACCACCAGCGATCGCATATCTTCAATGATACTTTGCCAACGTTGCGGTGACTGAACGGGAAAGTCAAGCGTCACCGAATGAACAATCACACCTGCCTCTTGGTATTGGCGGACCAATGGCCCGCCCGGCGGGACCGCCACGTGAACCTCCACCCCCAACTTGACCAATTCCCTCATCTGCCGGAACGCCCACGCTGCCCCGACCGACGTTTTGACCAGATGAAGCACTCTCATCGTATTCCATTTGCCTTCCGCCACCGTTCCGTTGTCTCTTTCACGTGGCGATAGAACGCCAACCGCCGTTCGCGCAGAACATTCTCGTGATATTCGCGCGCTTTAGCAAGATTGCGTTCTGACATGCGCGCCATACGTTGTGGGTCACTGATGACCTCTTTGATTTTAGAGGCCAAAGCCTGCGCATCGCCCGGCGGTACCGAATCCTCTGGCAACAACAGCTCTGGGATGCCCCCGATCGAGGAACCAATACAAGGCAAGCCACGGGCCATTGCCTCAATCATAGCACGCGGCAAGCCTTCGGTTCGGGACGGCAAAACAAACAAATTGGCTGAATCCAGTTGGGCGCGTACGGCCGCACCAGCCGGCAATTGCCCCAAAAAGCGCGCTCGCTCGCCCAGGTTGCGCGCGACTGCGCGCACCTCCAGTTCTCGCCGATATTTTCCATCTCCTACAATAACCAGATCCAGGTTAAGGCCGTCGCGCGCGCACATCGCAACGGCATCAATCAGCACATCAATTCCTTTGTAAGGTTGAGCGAGGGAAGCTACCGTCACTAGAGTAAAGGGGTGTTCCTTTGGCTTGTTCAGCGCGTGTGGCACAGAGCAGTAATCCTCGTCTGTCAAAACCCCATCCGTGTAAGAAGTGGTAAAGACAGCAGGCCCCGACAAACGCGGCGCGGTAAACGCCGCATCAGTCAATTGAACACTCGAATAGCTGGTGGAATAGCTCCTCCAACTAGGCGGATAGCGACGCTGAAGTGTGTGTTCAGTGACGTATGCAGCGCCGCAAGCGTGCAAGCATTGCCATTTCAACTGGCGGGTGAACCACCACCGGAAGAAAAACCGCAAAGGATGTCGGACAGCGCCGGGAACAAAAACATCATAAGGATCGCCGACTACCTCAACTGCGTATGGCCGGAGCGTCCTCTTTAGCAACGGCGTCAAAACATTGCCCAGATGAGACGGCACGCGCATCATCACCGCATCAGCAGGGGTGACAGCGCCTCGCACGGTCCGGCTCACCGACGCGGCTTTGAGGGCAAATTGCTCAGGGCCAACATAATATGGCACAGACACAAACGATACACGCTCGCCGTCGGCACGCTTCCAGTCCGCAGGAACATCCGACACATCGCGCACCCGTGCCACAACACGCACCGAGTCAAACACTTGCAGATAGCAATTCCAAAACGAATAGGGGAACGAAGTCTGCGTCCACACACTTCCATCGGGCAGACGATCAAAACGATACTCGAGCGTAAAGACGAGATTCATAAGCGACCTGCTGCCAGACGATTTTTGGCTTGTAGCACGAGTTGCTTATCGTCGGGACTCAACCCCAATCCCATTAGCACTCCGACATAAGCCATAACAAACCCAATCAACAGTAAGGACTCGGCAATCCAGGTTTTCCCCCATACAGATTGACCAAGAGCGATCACGCCCGCCGTTGCGCAACAAGCTAACAGCGGCTTGACCAAATCTCGCTGGTAAGGGTGAATCTTCAAGAGTGCCACAACTTCGATCAGCCCAAGCAAACTGACTATGGCCATTGAAGCCGCGGCTACCATCCCTGCACCCTCCAATCGCCAGACAGGAATAAGCAACAGGCCCAATCCCAATTGGGCCGCTAGCAGCACCAAAGAGTTGACCAGCCTGATCCGGGCATAGCCCGTCATCAGCAGCATGTGCCCGACAGGCCCCACGCATACATTCACTAGTAGCCCCAATGTCATCAACGCTAATGTCACATACCCCACCGTGTACGCCTGGCCAAACAGGCCCAACAACAGTCTTCCAAACAGCACGTTGACGGCGATGAGCGGCAAGCTCAGTATCATGATCCAGCGCGTAGCAGAACTGTACAATTCCTTCATCTGCTCGCGATCCAGGCGTGCCTGCGCTTCGCTGATCAACGGCGCCAGCGTAGTATTGAACGCTGTCATGGGCAAAGAAATGATGAACTTGAATCTCAAAACTATACTGTAAACTGCTACTATTTCCTTTGTGCCGAACATGCCTAGAAAGAAAATCTCTAGCGAGCCGCCCAACGGAGTGACCAACAGCGAATCCAAGAAAGCAGGGGTCGCGTACTTGGCCCAAGCCTTTAGATCGGGCAGACCGACCCAGGATGATTTCCAAAACCGGCTCGCACGTGCGAGCCACCATCCCGCTATCACCATAGACAGGCCAGCAGCAGCCACCATAGCCCACAATGCCGCCCCAACGCCAGCTTTTGCCACCCCGGCGACCACAATGAACATCAGGCGCGACACCGGCAAAATAATTTGCTCGGCGTAGACGCGCCGCGTCGTCAAGCCACAACCGTGCAACCCGGAAACGAAAATAGCAAACAGCGCATTGACAGGGAGTCCCACGCTGGCGATTCGCACGAGTGAGACCAACTCCGGCTCCCTAAAGAGTTTGACCGACAGAAAGGGGGCGAGTCCCCACAACCCTGCGGCCACGACAACACTCCAGGCCAACACGAACGCCATCACAAAGAACAGGAGTGCTTCCAGCTCGGGCGTTTCGCCGCGCCCGCGATACCACGCAGCAAACCGCACCACCGTGACATCCAGCCCCAAAGTGGCAACCAACGTGGTAATGCCCATCACCGTCGTCGCTAGAGAAAACAAGCCAAACCCACCTACGCCCAACGACAGCGTTAGTGCAAATACCATCAGGTAGCCAGCAACTTGCGCGAACAGCGTGCTTCCCCCTGTTACGCCCGCCGTGCGTATGATGTTACTCAAGTTGGACACTGGCAGAGGCGCGATACGAGGTGGCAGGGACGAATTGGCACTCATGGACGACCAACCTGCATCAACGCGTCTGCGTGGGCCTTGCCGATCAAGGGAAAATCGTGTTTGAGCCGGACCGTTCGCCGCCCCGCCAGGCCCATCGCCACGCGCAGCGCCTGGGCGTCACGCAGCGCGCGCAACGCCTGTATCCATTCTTCGGTGGACCTGACAAGAAAGCCTTGCTTGCCAGACTCTATCAACTCGAGATGAACGCCAACAGCAGACGCCACGACAGGGATACCACACCCCATATACTGCACCACCTTCAAACCGCTTTTCCCGCGCGCCCATTCGTCATCGGGCATTGGAGCAATACCCACATCCACCTGAGCTAGTTCTTGCACTTCGGTATCCTCTCGCCAGGTAATATGCCTCACCGATACACTGTTTAGGCTAAACGCCCCGCCGCCGATGATACGCAACTCGACCGGGCCTTCGCGCCCCAACAATTCCAAGGCCGGACGCGCCAGCTCCAAATACGGCACACTGGAAGGGGTGCCGATCCAGCCGATCACAAAAGTCGAGGTGTCCTCGCGTCCCCGCGCGACGCCCGCCAGCACGTGATCGTAATACGAAACGTCAATTCCAGCCGGGATCATGCACACATGTGAGTTATACTGGCGCGCATGGGCCGCCAAACCTCCATTGCGGGCAATGACGAGAGCGCTATTCGAAATCAGCCAGTTGACATCGCGCCAACTTCCAAACCACGACCTTATAAGATTCTTTTTTCCGCTTGAAACGTAGACAGCGTCATCGTATCCAAAGATTAATGGCCGCCCAATCGCCTTCAAAGTAGCCCCCAGCAAGCGTGTCGCTGCCGGCATGGCAAACCGTTGAATCCACACCGCGTCAGCGCGGCTCGCCTTTATAGTTTCCACTACACGCTTCAGGTAGCCTTGTCCTAACCGGGTGATGTATTCCGCGGAACGTAGTTGCCCCTTCTGGATCTTGGAATAGGCTCGTGAAGACCAAAAAGGGAAAACGCTAACCTCCACGCCATGGTCACGCATATAAGGCAAAAGGCTATAGACGGAATAGCGGCTACTTGGACACGCCGATGGCGTCAACAACAGGCAACAGATGCTGAGCATGTTCTCTTTTCTTGGAGACGTAGTTTCGAAGCATCAATAGGCCCAATATCGTCACAAGAATCGGAGTAGAGTAGGTTATTGGTAGTGCAGAAGCGTAAACATATTGTAAGCATAAGAGAGAATATAGTGCAATGACACCAAAACTCGGGCGCTTGATCAATTTCAGGAAAGTGAATCCGCTCAAAGTCCCTATCCCCAAGGGCACAAGAACAATTCCCCACCATCCCCAATCATCAAACAATCCCCCTAAATAGGTGAACACATTAGTTCCTACAGGAATATAAACGGTATGACGCATATTAGCATACTGGACTATGAATTCATAGCTATAACCTGCAATTCCCAAATTGACTCGTGCGATAGCTCTGATGACTGGCGCAAAAGTATGCACGCCTGGCAGATCAATATGAACGGGATCAGCAATTTGCATGGAAAAGGCGCCAAAACCCGATGTGACATAGTGGTAGGCTTGCAACACCGTCCACGGCAACTTGACATTAACATTGGATTCTTCAAAGGGGAGAAATTGCGAAAAGCGAAGCACCCCAATGGCCCCAAAGACAACAAAGAGCGCCACGCTCGCCAATATCAGCCAACGTCCCAGATTGCGCACCGGCTCATGATTGGCAAATACGCGGGTCAACATGTATGCCACTGCAAACAACACTAATGTCCAAATAAACAAAGAACGATTGCCCGTGAGCACACTGTTGCCCAAAGAGACAAGTAAACATACCATTGCACGCAAGTGTCCAGACGGATCCTGCGCCAGGTAGATACCTCCGATAATTCCGGCCAGCGGAGCCAGCGCGAGAGAATAACCAGCCAGGCCGCCTCCGAACTGGCCGACCTCTAGCCCAGCGACGGCCTGTCGAACGGCAACGGTTTCCAGAAGCGCGCCCCATCCCACTAACTGAGCAAGTTGAACGGTCGTCAAGAGCAAGCCCAGCAGCCCCAGTGTGTTTAAAAGGTCAAGCACACGCCGCGTCCTTTCCGGATTAAGGACCTGGATAGGCGTCGGCCAACGCCTGACTGGCGAAACAGGTAAGGTGGCAATCAAAACACCGAACACAAACAGCACAAACGAGCCGATGAATGCCACGTAGGCCTGCGCCGAGAGCAGATTATAATTCAGCAGCCGAATCTCGAACAGGGCTAGCAACCCATTCCACAACACACCGAATATCCCAATGGGCGACAAGATCGTATGATATAACCGGTGCGACAACGTCAAGCTAAAAAGGGCCAGAAACAAGAAAATCAAAAACAAGTTTTACCTCGTCTTGCTCATGCGTAACACGTTATCGTGCCGACCTGTGATTTGGAAACCGCAGGCAGTGTAGATCGCCAGCGCAGGCACATTGTCGGCAAACGCCTCCAGATATACTTCTTGTAACCCCAAACTGTCCATCGCAGTGTCAACTAGCAGCTTGGTGGCCGCATGCGCCAAGCCTTTACCAACTGCCTCAGGCTCGCCAATCATCAGCCGGCCAAATTCTGCCTGCCGGATTGCCCAGTCAATGTGATAAATTGCCACTTGCCCGACCGGGCGGAAGGCAGCGGCAACTTCTTCGATGATAAAAACGTAATCATCATCCTGCTGCAAGTATCTTTTGAACCAAGCTTGATGCTGTTCGGGCGTAATCGCATCGGAATGAAAAAACCATTTGCGGATATGGTCTTGGTTACGCCATCTCAGCGTCATCGGCAGATCGGAGTCTTCCAACAAACGAAGCCGAACACGCTGGTTCACGATCAGCGGCCAGTGAAGCTTCACTCCCATGCTTATCACTAACCTCATCCCAACCGAGCTACAATAGCCTTCAGGGCGATCGCAACACGGTGCACGTCGCGATAACTCATTCGTAGATGTATAGGCAAAGAAATGAGACGCTCGCTGGCACATGTGGCACGCGGGCATGTCCCGCGCGCATAGGCATACATTCTATAGGCGGTATTATCGCGATAGTGGACACCCGGGTAGATCTGTTGTTCATTCAGTGCTAGCATCACCTCGTCACGGTGATCCACCATCACTTGGTATAAATGACGTGCTGATAAGCATCCTGGTGCAGCCGAAATGCGCTGAATGCGCGGCTCATCGTCCAATAATTCATCATACCATGTCGCGATTTGATGGCGGTAAGCATTGTCCTGATCCAGGTATTTGATCGAGACCAGCCCGATTGCTGCCATAATCGAGTTGCCGTGATATTTGAATCCTTCGTGTTCGACGTCATAGTACCACTTGTACGCACCCTGAGAGATGGTGCGCGAATAGGTATCCTTGTTGATACCCAGCCATGTCCATTGGCGCACCTCGGCATCCAACTGCGCGTCGGCGAAACAAATCATGCCTGCATCTGCAGTCGGCAGGTTCTTGACAGCATGGAAACTGAACACAGCCACGTCAGCCTCGCCGCCCACGTGCTTGCCGCGCTGCCGTGTGCCCGCCATATGCGAAGCATCGAGAATCAACTTCAGACCGCGCTCGTGACACACGCGCGCCACCCGTTCTAATTGCCCGGTATTGCCGCCGAGGCCTACGAACATCACCGCTCGTGTACGCGGTGTGATACGTTCTAGGACCGAGGCCGGATCAAGACAAAGGAACTCGTCTACGTCAGCGAATACGGGATGTAGGCGCTCGTACAAGATGACATGATTAGTTGAAACGAATGTGAGCGGCGTGCTGATGATCTCGTCCCCATCCTGCCATCCCCCGTGTTCTTTCAATAACCGAACGGCAAGATGGAGTCCAGCCGTCGCCGAGTTCAAGAAATGGGCATGCGGCAGTCCAGTGAACTCTTGCCAAGCATTCTCAAACTGAACGGTCTTGAATCCTATACCCGTCCAGCCCTTCTCAAGGCACTCGCGGATTTCCGCCAGACATTCATCTATGCGGAAAGTGGGCACAAAAAGTTGGATTGGTTCCATAGAGGTGTCTCCCATACTATTGCCACCTGCCCCAACTGTAGAGATCACTGACATGCTTTTTGTATTCTTTCGAATTGCTGGAGTGTTGCGGCGTCGGCGGGTTGCCACTCGAGGGCCTGCCGGTAAGCAGCCATCGAATCAGCACAATGTCCTGCCTGAATGTACCAGTCACCCAAGAGTTTCATCCAATCTACCGGCGTGCCTGGATATAGCGCTATAGCCTGCCGCAGATACTCGATGGCCTGCGCCAAATCTCCCTGCTCATGAGCTACTAGCCCCAGATACAATTTGACGTAGGCGTTTTTGGGATTCTGCGCGTCCGCCTGTGCTAACAAATCCCGAGCTTCCAGCTTCCTGCCCATACTCCATAGCAAGGCAGCCTGATAATACTTGGGCGACTCACTTTGGGGGTCAACCTGGCCGGCCTGCCAGTACCATGACAAAGCAGCATCGTAGTGTTTCCGATCCTGCTCCATGAATCCCAAATACAAGTACGGCCATATGCTTTTTGGATTCGTGGCCCTTGCCAACTCAAAATAGTGCTCGGCTTCAGCATAGCTCTGCCGGTACCGACTGACATTGCCAGCTTGTATGTACAGGACATAGAGCTGATAGTCATCCTCTTCAAGCGGGAAGGCACGTTGATACGCCTGTACAGCGGTATCCCAATCTTTGTCTATTTCTGCCGCCTGCCCGATGGCCCACCAATGATCTGCCTGATTGGCACCGGTCGCGGCGGCTAGCTTCCGCCATGTGGCTGCCGCAAGTTGGGGGTCGTGCATCAGCGTCAGGTACAACACTGCCAGCGGGTCGGCGGCCTGGCGCGTCGGAGCAATCGCCATGCTCAATTCATAGCCTGTCAAGGCAGCACGCAAGTCGCCCGCCTTCTGAGCTTGCTGGCCGCGCCCATAAAAATACCCGGCAGCCCACATGGCTCGATAGGCCGCAAGGGCTTGCTCAGTGCGGCCACTCGCATAAAGCGCATGGGCGATTTCCAACTGAACCATAATATCGTGAGGTGACAAATATATCGCTTGCTGCCAGGCAGACATAGCAGGCGCACACTCTCCTCGTAGCCAAGCCGAGCGTCCCAGGTATAACCATGCACGTTGGTTGCGTGGATTAAAGCGCAGAGCCTGCTCAAACGGCACAACTGCAGAAAAACGCTCCAATTGCGGCGCACATCGGGGAATCACCGACAAGGGGAAAGATCGCTGCTCTTTGAAAAACAAAAGACTGCCCTGGTTACTTAGCCAGGTGCTGATCAGAGCAGGCGTGCGCAACAGCATCAAAGGCAATATCAGTATCACACACAGTCCAGCTCCTGACCATTTCGTCCTTGCTGCATCCATCAACCTTACACCTGCACCTGGGCAACATACCACTCGACGGTCCGGCGTAATCCTTCCCGCCAGTCCGCGATGGGGCGATAGCCCAGTAACTGCGTGGCTCGCTCAATGGCCCCCATCGAATGTTTGACATCGCCAGCGCATGGCCGAGTGAACGTGGGCTGCAACATCTTGCCTGTCAGTTCGACCAACTCACGGTAAAGGTCCAACAACGTGTGCCGCTTGCCGCAAGCCACATTCATCACCTGCCCAATTGCTTCTTCTCTCTCGCACGCTAGCAGATTCGCTGTCACCACGTTTGCCACATAAGTAAAGTCACGCGACTGTGTGCCGTCGCCATAAATTGTCGGCGGCTCGCCGCGCAACAATGCCGCGATGAACCTGGGAATCACCGCCGAGTATTGCGAGGTGGGATCCTGGCGCGGACCGAACACATTGAAATAGCGCAGTGCTACGGTCGGCAGACCGTACACTTGGTGAAAGGCACGGCAATAGTTTTCGCCCGCTAGCTTGGAGACCGCGTAGGGCGAAAGTGGGTTCGCGGGCATATCTTCGTGCTTGGGCAAAGTAGGATTGTTTCCATACACGGAGGAAGAAGAAGCATACACCACGCGCTTGACGTTTACTTCGCGCGCGGCCATCAGCACGTTGAGCGTGCCGGTCACATTGACCTCATTCGTTGTCACCGGGTCGGCCACCGAGCGAGGCACGGAAGGTAGCGCCGCCTGGTGCAATACATAACCCACACCTTGCATAGCTTGGCGCAGTGTGCCTAGATCACGAATATCACCTTCGAGCACTTCAACTCTAGAGTGCCGACAGCTGATAGCCAATTGCAGGTTCTCGTGCCTGCCAGTGCTAAAGTTGTCCAGCACGCGGACACACTCGCCTCGGCGAACGAGCTCATCTACAATGTGTGAGCCAATGAAGCCAGCTCCGCCAGTGACTAGAAAAGTCGCCACTTGTATTCACCACCTCATACAAATACTACACTGGCAAGAGAGATTTTTACTCATCGGCCACTCCAGCGTCGCCGTGCGTCTGACCCAACGCGCTCGCCCTGACGTTGGTCGAGCCGCAATGCGGGTTTCCTCACATGGTGACCGGCCAAATGACCTGGCCCTCACTCGGGCGATCTCGAGCGGAACGCTGGCATGATCCGATTGCCATTGACGTTCACCCCCTGCGAGCGGCTCGATATTACTTGCAACGCATCTACCTGATGGCGGTCGAGAGAAAGACGCGCTAAATGACCTGCAATTCTCGTAGAACCTGCAAAACCGGCGGTGTATGCCACAGCCATTCCACTCGCAGCCTCAAGCCGGGCAGTATGGCAGAGCGGTACACCCCCTGAGCGTCTGGCTCCACCAGACGG
>DAOTXX010000173.1:0-25317 GCA_034434835.1 Thermoflexales bacterium
ACCGCCTCCACCGATGGTCGAGTGTCCACCTGAACGGTTTGAAGACCGACCATATTGACCTCCTGAAAAGTTATGACAAACCACCTATCAGCCCAACTCTACCACACTCCCAAAAATGTGGGTAATGATTAGCCCGCTCGCGGGGGAGGGGACGGGGGTGGGGGCGGCCGCCACTACCGCCTGCCCACCGAGCGCGATTACCAGGCCGTGTGGAAAGCCATAAAGCGGCTGGAACAGGTTGCCGCCCAACCGCTGCCCAATGGACTGAGCGCCGTGCCGGATGAGCCGCTGCCGCCGCAAGGCACATTGGGGTTTCGTGTCCAGCTTTACGGCATGGAGCGTTGGGGCGACCTCTTCACCGCGCGGCAAAAGTTGGCGTTGACAGCTATAGCAAATGGAACGACTAAAGCAGACGAATCAATACGAACTGTGCTTGGGACTTTGGTTAGTCGTTGTGCTGACTATTGGAGCTCGGGTGTGGTGTGGGCGCAAGAGGGCGAATTTGTGGCTCATACTTTCGGACGACAAGCATTGCCTATTGTCTGGGACTTTGCAGAAGCAGTACCGTGGGCCGGTGCATCAGGCAATCTTGATGGGGCGATTGACTGGGTAGCACGTGTGATAGAAGCATGGCCTAATAGTCCAACTATCGGCCAAGTTCACACCGCCGACGCCACACAAACACCTTTCCTTGACGAGACATCCGATATTTGGTTTACCGACCCACCTTATTACGACGCTGTGCCATACGCTGATCTCTCTGACTTCTTTTTCGTCTGGCTCAAGCGAGCACTGCCAGGTCATCCGCTGATGCATGATCCCTTCGACCCTAACAATCTGCTGACACCCAAGACTCGTGAAGCTGTTCAAGACGAAATCAAGCAGTTTGAAGGCCGCCCCAAAGACCGCACATTCTTTGAAGCGACAATGGCAAAGGCATTTGCTGAAGGCCGACGAGTGTTGAAAGAAGACGGCATCGGCTCGGTGGTCTTTGCCCACAAAACAACCGAGGGTTGGGAAGCGTTGCTTTCCGGCTTAATTCGCGGCGGATGGGTCATCACCGGTTCGTGGCCGATTGCTACCGAACGGCCTGGACGCTTGCGCTCACAAGAATCCGCCGCGCTTGCCACCAGCATCCACCTCGTCTGCCGCCCGCGCGCGGACGCCAGTTCTGCATTTCGCACTCTGCCTTCTGCATTGATCGGCGATTGGAGCGACGTGCTGCGCGAGCTGCCCCGCCGCGTGGCGGACTGGATGGAACGCCTGCAAGCCGAAGGCGTGCGCGGCGCGGATTTGGTCTTTGCCTGCATCGGCCCGGCGCTGGAAATCTACAGCCGCTATGCTCGCGTCGTGGACGCGCAAGAGCACGAAATCCCCCTGGGCGGCGACCCGACCGCCCGCGAGCCGCATCAGCGCGGCTATCTGGCCTATGTTTGGGAAGTCGTCGGGCGCACCGCGCTGGAACAGGTGTTGGGCAGTGCCGAGGCCCGCGCGCGCAACGGCGTGGCCGGGGCGCTGGAAGAAGACGCCCGCCTCACCGCGCTGTTCCTGTGGACGCTGCAGAGCACAAATGGCGACTCCCCTCGCCTGTCGGGAGAGGGGCCGGGGGAGAGGGAAAGCGACGAGGAAGAACTGGAGGGCGAAGAAGAGGAAGAAGCGCCTCGCGCCAGGACCAGGGGCTATAGCCTGATCTTTGATGTCGTGCGACGCTTTGCCCAGCCGCTCGGCATCCACCTGCCGGATTGGGAAGGCCGCATCATCGAGACGCACAAAGGCATTGTGCGGCTCCTTGCCGTGACCGAGCGGGCCAAACAGCTCTTTGGCGAACAAGGCGCGCAGGCGGTGGCGACCGAGTTGGAGCGCAGTTCGCAGGCGGCGGCGCAGCTTCAACTATCACTCTTTCCTGAACAAGCTGACCAGGGGACCAGGAGACCAGGAGACCAGGAGACGCGGAAGCGCGGCAAGACAGGCGAAGCCGCGCAGGTATCGGATGAAATCCTCAAGACAAAGCGCGAGGCGACGACGCTCGACCGCGTCCACGCGGCGATGCTGCTCCAAAAGAGCGGACGGACGAACGCCTTGCGCGCCCTGCTCAAGGCCGAACAGGAGCGCGGCCCGGATTTCCTGCGCCTGGCCAACGCGCTTTCCGCGCTCTATCCGCCCCAGAGCGAAGAAAAGCGATTGCTCGACGCGATGCTGCTGGCGGCGCCGAGGTAAATGCAAAAGACAGAAACCTTCCCGCAGGTTGCAAGCCTGCATTTCTCAAGTCTGTGCTATACTGGAAAAGGTCTCTACCGATTTTCACCTTACTGAGCCGCCGATTCCCAGTCGGCGGCGAGGGGAGGCTAGTTTCAAGGGAGCGAAGAATGGCTGTCGAGATCACCATTCAGGTGCCAGAGACGCTAGGGCAGCAATTGCAAAACTGGCGTGGACGCTTGCCTGAAATCTTGGAGCGGGGCCTGCGAGAGCTGATGGCCGAGCAGGCGGGCATGGCGCACGATGA
Source organism: Thermoflexales bacterium (assembly GCA_034434835.1). GTDB lineage: Bacteria > Chloroflexota > Anaerolineae > Fen-1058 > Fen-1058 > JBGLNJ01. Next base: position 2,504 of record DAOTXX010000173.1, read on the forward strand.
AAGCGCCATTGTGGATATTCTGACCAGTCGCCCGACGCCAGAACAAGTGTTGGCAATTCGCCCCTCGCCAGAGCTTCAGGCGCGCGTGAGCGAACTGCTGCGCCGAAACAAAGAGGATCAACTTGACAAGCAAGAACAAGCTGAACTAGAGCGATACCTGATACTAGAGCACCTGGTGCGGCTGGCGAAAGCGCACGCTTACGAACAGTTGAACAAGTGAGCATGTCTTCTGCCTACGTTTCCCCTGCGTTGCGACAGGCGGTGATTGAACGGGCCGCAGACCGCTGCGAGTACTGCCTGCATCCTCAGGCCTTTTCCCTGTTGGCGTTCGAGATCGAGCACATCATCGCGGAAAAGCACGGCGGTGCAACGACGATCGAGAACCTGGCTCTGGCGTGTCCGTACTGCAACCGTTACAAAGGCGCTGATTTGGGTTCGCTCGATCCCGATACCGGCCAGTTGACCCCGTTCTATAACCCGCGCACGCAAAAGTGGAACGAGCATTTCCAGTTGAAAGGCGCAGTCATTGTCCCACTCACACCCGAAGGTCGCGTGACAGTGATGATTCTGCAGCTCAACCATCCCGACCGCATCCAGGAACGTCAGCGGCTGATCCGAATTGCCAGGTACCCCGGATAGGTCTGAGGGCAAAAGACATGCTGCATGACGCAGAACGATTCTGCACGGCCGGAAGGAGTCATCCATGAACCTCGAGCCCTGGTACAAAATCGTCACCCCTCGCCAAGAAGTCCGCGAAGGTCGCTCGTTCAACCCGGACGAATTCGCCATCGCGTTGGAACAGGTGGTAGCCGGCACCGCACCCGACGACTATAAAGACCCGGCCAAGTTCTTTGCGCGCACCTACTTTACCCGCGCGCTGTGCGAGCACGCCGGCATGGTGCTCAAGCGACTGGCGGGAGAAACGGCCAGCGCCGCGCCTGTGCTCACGCTCATCACCCAATTCGGCGGCGGCAAGACGCACACGCTGACGGCGCTCTATCACCTGGCGCGCGCCGGCGCCGGCGCCGCTTCATTGGCGGGGATTCCCGAGCTGCTCAAGGAGGCCCGACTCGATACAGTCCCTCAGGCTCGCGTCGGAGTCTTTGTCGGCAATGCCTGGGATCCACAAGAGGGGCGAGAAACGCCCTGGCTCGACCTGGCCCGGCAGCTTGCAGGCGAGGAGGGCGCAGCGGCGTTGGGGCCGGCCGCCAAAACCACGCCGCCCGGCACGGAATCCATCGCGCGCCTCTTTCAAGCGGCGGGCGGGACGGTCCTGATCTTGTTCGACGAAGTGCTCAACTTTTTCAATCGTCACCGGGCGATGGCCGAGCCGTTCTATGCCTTTGTCCAAAACCTCACCGTCGCCACGACCGGCGCCACGCGCTGCGCCGCCGTCATCAGCCTCCCGCGCAGCCAGGTGGAAATGACGGACTGGGACTTGCAATGGCAAGAAAGGATTACCAAGCTCGTTCGCCGCGTGGCCAAGGACCTCATCGCCAACGACGAGGCCGAGATCAGCGAGGTCATTCGTCGGCGGCTGTTCGAGGATTTGGGGGACGAGCGGACGCGCAAGCGCGTGGCCAAAGCCTTTGCCGATTGGTGCTTTGAGCGCCGCGCGCAGTTGCCGCCCGAATGGACGGCGGTAGATACCGCCACGACCGAGGCCAAAGCCCGCGAGTTTTTGCAGCAGCGCTTTGAGGCCTGCTATCCTTTCCACCCGGCCACGTTGTCTGTGTTCCAGCGCAAGTGGCAGGCCTTGCCCCAATACCAGCAGACGCGCGGCACGCTGGCGATGCTGGCTCAATGGATTTCGTGGGCCTACCGCGAAAGCTTTATGCACGCGCGCCGGGAGCCGCTCATCACGTTGGGATCAGCGCCGCTCGACGTGCCCGAGTTCCGCAGTATCGTCCTGGGGCAACTGGGAGAATCACGGCTGTTGGCGGCGATTGAGGCCGACATCGCCGGGCCGCTGGCCCACGCCCGCGCGCTGGACGCCGATAGCAAAGGCAACCTGCGCGATATCCACCGCCGCGTTGGGACGGCCATCTTCTTCGAGTCGTCCGGCGGCCAGGTGCAAAAAGTCGCCCATCTGCCCGAGCTGCGCTTTGCGCTGGGCGAGCCGGAGATGGACACCACTTCGATAGACAATGCGGCGCTGGCGCTGGAAGCCAAAGCCTTTTACTTTCGCAAGGTCGGCTCCGATGGTTTTCAGATTCGTCATCAGCCGACGTTGAAAAAGGTCGTGAGCGACCGGCGCGCCTCGCTCGACGCCGAGACCGAGGTTCGGCCGGCCATCAAGGCGCTGGTCCGGGGCGAGTTCGAGCGTGGGCGAAGCATCCCCATCGTGTACTTTCCGTCGGATGGGGCTGAAGTGCAAGACTCGCCGCGGCTGACGCTGGTCGTGATCGGTCCTGAGACCGATTGGAGCGCCAACGGCGGATTGCGGCAGCAGATCGCCGGGTGGACCCGGCAGCGCGGGACCTCGCCTCGCCTCTACCCTGGCTCGCTTGTCTGGTGTTTCAAAAAGCCAGGGCGGGAGCTGCGCGCCCAAGTCGAGGATTGGTTAGCCTGGAAGCGCGTCAAGCAAGAGCTTGACGCGGGCACGCTGGGGGGCGATTTCGACCGGGTCGAGCAGGCAGAACTCAAGACCAAAGTCAGCGAGGCCGAGGCGGAAGCGCGGGACGAGGTCTGGGCCAGCTATCGCTTCCTGGTGCTGGCGGATGGTCAAGAGCCGGACGGTCTCAGGGTGATTGACCTGGGCGCGGGCCATGCCAGCTCGGGCGAGACCTTGTGCAGTCGAGTCCTCGCCACACTCAAGTCGCAGGCGCTGCTCAACGAATCTGTCGGCGCAGGCTACATCGAGCGCAATTGGCCGCCGGCCCTCAAAGAGTCCGGCGCCTGGCCGCTGTCCAGCCTGCGCCAGAGCTTTCTCAACGGCGCGCTCACCCGCCTGGTGGATCCGGACGCGGTCCTGCAAACCAAGATCGTCGAGTTCGTCAGTCAGGGCAGCTTTGGCTTGGCCTCCGGTCACAAGCCCGATGGCACCTACGAACGAGTCTGGTACAAAGAACCGCTTGCCCCTGAAGAAGTGATGTTCGAGGCGGATGTCTTTCTCTTGCTCAGGTCCAAAGCTCAAGAACTCAAGAGCGGGGTCACACCACCTCCACCGCCACCGCCGCCGCCAGAGATTCGACCGCCGCAAAAACCGGAGCCAGGGCAGCCGGAATTGACACAACCGCCTGTACCCCAAGTGCGGCAACTGCGCTTGTTTGGCGATGTGCCGCCGGAGACGTGGAATCGCCTGGGGACCAAACTCATCCCCAAGCTGAGGTCGAGCAAGGATCTCAAGGTTGAAGTCGTGTTTACTCTATCAGTCAGCGCAGAGGCTTCAAGCAACCTGGTCGCTGAACTCGAGCAAATCCTGAGCGACCTGGGGATTGCGGAGCAGGTCAAGATTGATGTGAGGTAGGCAACTTATGCGGCCCTGCGGGGCGGGCTAAAACCGTGCCCCGGCATCGCGCTGACTATCAGTAGTTCCGCATGACTAACGGCAGAAAAACCCGCGCCCGCCCCGGCAGGATCATCAGGTCGTAGACGGCGTCACAGTAGGCTGCGTAGTAGGACTCGGGCGGACTGACCTCCAGGTAGTAAGTCCCGGCCACCGTGGGCATCCACAGAGCCGAGATGCCCTGTCCCCGATACTCATAGCCCCACAATTCGTCCTTAAGATTCATACCGGCATCGTACAGGCGCACGTGGGTTGCCATCCCCCACCCCAGGTTGAAGGTCTCGATACGGTAGAGTATCTCGTTGTCCACATCCGCCTGGGGAACGGTAAAGGTGATCCAGTCTGTGTCGGTGTCGGCGTGGAAGGTGTGGGACTGGATGCCGGTGTAGGCGCGGGCGGTGGTGGAGGTGTCGTCGCTCTCGTAGAGGTCGGGCCCGACCGGCGGCGGGTATGGCCCCTCCAGCCAGACCTGATGGCCGGCGGCGGTGTAGTAGCGAACGGCCGGCTGAATGCACCGATGCCCCACGCTGACAGGGGAGCAATCGCGCCACCAGTACAGCCCGTTGAACGAGGCGCTGTAGTTGCCGGAGCCATCGGCGGTGACATTCTGCAAGTAGTAGTAGTACCCCCAATTGTAACGCCGCCGCGCCTCCGCCAATACAGACTGGCTGGCCGGGGATTTTCCGTAAACCCGGTTGTTGACCGCGTCGGCGTTGACCGTCAGTTGGGGGATGGACAGCGAGGCACTATTGCCGTCGCCGGTCTGCACCTGGAGCGTGTCCCCCTGAGTGATGGTTACCGGGGTGCCGCCGCGCTGCAGCGTGACCGTGACCGGAGTATACGGCGTCTCGCTGTAGCCATAGACGTAATCACTCTCTTTTCGCGCGTTGACGGTGAAGGCTGGGGCATAACGGGAAGTGTAGTGCCCATCCGGGCCGGCGCTCCACACCCCGGCCTCATCCTGCCCGCCCACCTGCGCCCCGCTGAAAGTGAGGTCGTAGGTGCCTCCGGTGACGTTGGTTTCGCGGCAGTAGGAGTACCAGTAGCCGCCCTCGCGCCGAAAGTCCCACAGTTGCGCCAGCAGGTGTCCACTTGCAGCGTTGCCGGTCAGGTGTCCCGAGCTGCCGTCCAACCGTGCGGTCAAGTTCTGCACCGTCATTATCTCGGTGACTGTGCCGTCAGTGACTTCGATGATGTTGGTTGGCTCGATCGTTGTCGACATCCAGGTATGGAACTCACCCCAACCGTCCACCCATACCCCGGGGCGAGACTCCTTGACTGCACCGTCGCTGTTTCTAATTGTAACAGTTACGTAACCCGCATTGGGGCGGCCCCAATAGCCCGTAACCTCATTCCAGGTCAGATTAGTGACAATGGCCGGGATAGTGCGCCAACCATACTGATAGTTCCAGTCGGCGTCGTAGACATAGAAGTAGGCATGGTCACCACGAGCCAGATCCAGCGTTGTCGTGATTAGAAAGACCCCGCTGCCATTGGCCACATCGCTATTACAGTCCGATTCCCAGGAACAAGAGGTGCTTACATAGTTCCCCCAGGTGTTCTTGTCGAAGTATGCCTGCACCAGCCGGCCCGGGCCAGTTGTACCAATGGCTTGGTTGGCGATATAGTCCAGCACTACGTCCAGACCGGTAGCAGTATACTGGATGTTTACCCCGCCACCGCTGATAGAGATCACGTCGCCGGATTGGATGCTCTCGGTGAACCAGCCAGTGTAATAATCATCAGCCCTGGTTCTGAGATATGCACCCAAAAAGTTGAACTCGGTGGTATTGTGATAAAGTTGACCTCCTCGGGCAGATGTGAGATGATAGAGCAGTCAGAACAGCGGAGGTCACAATGGGCAAGCAATACACGCCCAAGTTCAAATTCCAGGTCGTGCTGGAACTGTTGGCCGGTGACAAGACTGGTGCCCAGGTCGCCAAAGCGTATGGTATCCATCCGAACACGCTGGCCATCTGGAAACAAACGTTCCTGGAAAAAGGGCCAGAGGTCTTTGCCAAGGATGGGACCGTTGCGGAGTATGAGCGCCGCATCGAAGAACTGGAGCGTCTGATCGGCAAGAAGGAAGTGGAGATCGCCCTTTTAAAAAACTTCTTGGGACGGACAGCTTGACCACAGAGCGCAAGATCGCCCTCGTGGAAAGTGTCTGGGGAACCTACGGCCTGGGGCCAGCACTGGCAGCAGTGGAGTTGCCCAAGACGACGTGGTATTATCACCACAACCAGAAGGTGGCCTACGAGGAAAAGTATGCCGATGTGCTCCCTGAGTTGGAGGAGATCGCCCAGTTGCATCCAGAGTATGGTTATCGTCGTGCTACGGTGGAATTACAGGAGACCTATCACCGCCGGATCAACCACAAGGTGGTGCAACGGCTGCTGCAGATATGGGGCCTGCGCCTGACACGCAGTGTGCGCCAACCCAAGCCCGGTGGCATCCGCCAGGCCATCATCGCCAGCGGCGAACGAGCCAATCTGGTGGCCCAATTGGGCCAAATTGAGCCATTTCAGGTCATCTACACCGATTTCACCGAGGTCATCTATGCTAACGGGCGGCGGAAGGCTCAACTGCTCCCGATTGTCGAGCACGTCAGCAAACTGGCCTGTGGCTGGGCGGTCGGCGAGCACGATGACACGGAATTGGCGCTGCGGGCCTGGGAGTGCGCCAAGCAGACCTTCCGCCACCTCGACATCCCGTATGCCGGGATGATCATCCACCATGACCAGGATGGTGTCTTTGTCGGCTACGAGTGGGTACGCCAGTTGTTGGCCGATGGTGTGCGCCCGTCGTATGCGCTGAACGGTTTCAAGGACAACCCGGAGATGGAATCTTTCATCGGTCGCTTCAAGGAGGAGAACCACTCGTTGTTGCTGGAGGCGCAGACGGTGGAGGAGTTGGTGGCAGTGGTAGACTGGCGCATGGCGTATTACAACACCGAACGCCGTCATTCCAGCATTGGCTATCTGACACCTCTGGTGTACATCGAACATCTTCGAGCTCGCTTGAAAGAGTAGGGAGGTGAAACCGGAAGGATTCATGCGTTTCACAGCACGCTAATCAATGGCTTGACCGATCCCTGGTGGCGCTTTATAATAACAAGCGACCCCACAGGGAAGGCGAGAGGGATCGGTCTCACCGATTCATCTCGTCTTTCAGTTTCGGCAGGTGATGTGCTCGAGGCAGCATCTCGGTCAGTCGAGAGTATCACAATACCCACAGGCCAAATCGGTACAACTTTTGGGGTGCACCTCTCTGCTACTATAGGTGGAGACAATGCTCCCCGTGCGGCTCAGTGTGGCGACAAAGTCCACCTCCGGCTTCAGGTAGCCCCAAAAGTCGCCGCGGGCGAGTCCCCCCCCGCCGCCACCACTGATTGAGGTAACGCTGCTGGGTTGGGTGATCTCAGGAAACCAACGGGAGTAATAGCTGTTGGTGTCGCTTTTACCGCTGTAGGAGGAGACGACGTTCCCTGCGCGACTGAGCATAGCCAAGTCCCCCCCCAGCTTCAGGTAGCCCCAGGAGTTGTTATCATTGAAGTAAGCGATGATACTATAGGGATAGAAATGGGCATAGGTGCTGTTGCCATTGGCATCGCGGGCGTAGACTGTAGCATAAGCACGGCGATCCAGGTTCACCTGGCTGGTAAAATCGGCGGTAAAGTTCCCATCGGGGCTGGTGGACACGGTCTGGGATTGGCAGGACCAAACCCAATGGCATGGGTCATTCCCCACAGGGTAGCAAACATGTGCCTCGATAGAGCGTCCAGAGTCCGTTCTACCGGCCACGGTGTCTTCGTCTGGATCCACCCAGGACCGGAGATAGGCGACGACAGTGCTGACGGTGTTACCGTGAGCGGTTACCTTCACCACATCGCCGGGGCGTAGGCCCCAATTGTAGCCAGAGGTAGGGCATTGTTGCCAGGAGGGACGGAAGTAGTAGTAGCCGCTACTATCGCTGGTGGTTGATCGAGTGGCGATGATCAGCCCGCCGCGGAGGATGTGCAGGGTGACAGCCGTATTAGGTGTCGTCCAGCCCCGAACATCAGTCCATGTGCTTCCAGTGCTTCCAGGCGGAACGTAGGCATCAATGCTGGGGTCGGTGGACCGGGAGGCTAACCCTGCTGTCCGTAGTCCCGAAGCAGTAGCGGTGGCCATGCGGCTCAGGCCCAATATCTGCTCGGGAAGCGCCGCGGCGGCTGCAGCAGCGCAGGCAGGTGGTTCATCGGCGTAGGGCACTATAGCAGCCGCCTCCTGCAGGCGGTCAAGATCTTCCAGCGCCCGCGCCCTAGCACCGGTCATCACCACGCCGTGCAGGTCGGGTCGCACCTCGAACCCTGCGATGCTTCCTTCGGCCCGCAGCCGCTTCAGTTCGGCCAGGATGGGCTGAGCCTGCCGATAGGTCAGGCTGTGGGCATACGCGATCGCGCGCTCAGGGGTCAGATTAGGTGGAATCTCTGCTGGATCCAGCGGGGGGACGGGGAGAGCGATCAAATAGTCGGCAGGTGGGGGGGAGGAGAAAACTGTTAGCGTTGGCTGCGATAGAGTAGAAGTGGGCCGGGCGGCGGAGGTAGGAAGCGTGAGTAGGAATATGGCGGCAATTAGGATGGCCAACATCGCTGCACCGATTGAGAAATAGTGTTGTTTCATTGGAATACCTCACGAGCATCTAAACTGAATATTAGCACCCCATGTCACTCGTGTTTCGGCCCAGCCATCACCATTCAAGTCAAGCCCCCAGGTTGCAGATTTTGTATATCGTCCAGGTGGCAGATAGGTCGAATGGTCAAGTGTAGCTGGCGCCCTGATGGTTGCATAACGGTCCACTCTATAATCGCCACTCCCATCTATACCCACACGCAGTAGGCCGCCACAACGACGTAGGGCGTTGTTGACAACCTGGGCCATTGCGCGAACCAGGGTCTTGGCTGATTCCTTCGCCAGTTCCCGTGCTATACTCTTGAGACGATTCCATTCCATTTCCGACAGTGCGATAAGGTACGCCTTGTCCCAAGTTGGTGGGCGCAGATCAAGGTACCGATAGAGTTCACTTGCTGTCCAACTGGTGAGTATGATCACAGCGCCGCTTGCACCGACAAGTGTCACGGCTTGTGGTGTGAGAACTATGACCCCTGCCACGGGCGCCACAGCAAGAGGAGCTGCAGATGCTGAGCGAACACAGCCAAAGAGTGCCGGCAGCGCCGCCAGGATCGCAGCCAGCCCCACACTCAACCAAAATCGAAGGATGTGCTTCATGGTTGCCTTCCTTTCGTTCTCCTCGATTATCTACCTGTGAGCTAGGAGAGTGCTGAAAAACCCCTTCTTTCACCGCTAAGCACGCAGAGAGCGCAGAGAAAACCTAATAAAACTCGGCGTCCTCAGCGGCCTCTGCGGTGGAAAGACGACTTGTTCAGCGGTCTCCTAGTGGCCTCTCATCACGACCGGAACGTAAACATAGTACTTGGGAGCGGGCATCCACGGTACGCCGGGTGGTGTAGGTATCTCGGGCGGCAAGCCGCTAATCTGGAAATACTTGAGCAAGAACTCGTCCCATTGCGTTTGGTTACAAAAGGCCCAACTCGTGCTGCCGACATAGTTCAAATAGTCCCAGCCGCCGCTCCGAGGCGGAAAGTAAATCGCAATCCCATGCGCGTTGTCCAGGTTCCAGTAGTTCGAGGTCCATGGATCGGTTGCAGACTGATGGTGTTCGGCTATTACGCTGTTCGTGATGACGTTCATCAGGCCTGATGCGGCGTTCTGCAATGACGGACTACTGACACTGATCCGTATCAAGTTCGCCAAGTGATATAGATCAATGTACTCGTCATCGGTGCTGTTCAACGTGCCATAGTTGCGCGAGTCAAAGACCTGTACGTTGTTGCGGACGGCGATGATCTGTGCGACGTTAGTAGAGCTGACATAGTTATTCAGTTCCAGCGCAAATGTAGTGACTGCGCTATCCAAGGCTGGAAAGGCCGTCAGATCTAGCGCAGACACAGTCCTTGGATAGCCGGGCAGAGCAGCAAAGTAAGCTTCGACGATATTCTGCGCCAACTGGCGTGGCGTTGTATTGCTCGTCACGCCTGCCACGTAAGCCTGGTAGGCAAAAACGCTCCAACCCAGGTTTTGAGAGGCCACCAGGTAATCCACATAGTCCTTAACCTCGTAAGCATCCTCGATCAATCCCATCAGACAGGCATCGAGATATAGCACGTCAATCTTGTGCGCACCGCCAGTAGTGATCTGACTTAGCGCCGAATTCAGCTCGGAATAGGCATCCAGGTAGGGCGTCTGATCGGCACTCCTATCATCCCAGGCAATGCCCGTCGTGCCTCGACCGTGATTCGCGATCGCCAGCAAGTAGTGATGAGATTGTGAATTATCCTGTACCCACGTCGCGAAATTGATCAGCATTTGCGCGACGCCCGTATCGAGCTCGTTGCCAAGATTCCATCCCACCGGAATGACTGGGGATTGAATCCCTGGCTGCGTATTGTATTGCACGTGATACAGACGGGTATCACCATTCTCCCAACCATCAAAGAGCACGTAGATATTCACGTTAGGGTTGTTGGCAACTCGCTCCATCTCATCAATTGCGCCGTTCAGATAGGGAGAGAGGTTGTTGTCGCCAGCAAAGTACAACATGAATGTCCACGTATAAGGGATAGTGCCGGACGTGACATTGATATAGCTGCTTTTGGTGACCGTATCCGAGCCGGCTGGCCCGGAGACAGCGAGTGAAACAGTGTAACCGCCTGGGCTGTTGTAGATGTGTGTGGGGCTTTGGATGGTGCTCGTCCCGCCGTCTCCAAAGTTCCATAGCCAGCTTGTGACGCCTCCCATAGATCGATCGGTAAAGGTTACAGTGAGCGGCGCTGCGCCCATCATTGGAGCAGCATCAAACTCTGCCCTGAGATTTACAGCGATATAGTTGGCTTTGGTTTCGATATCTGAGCCACCCGGCCCGACGACGTACAATGTGACTGTATAGACTCCTGCATTCGTATACTCGTGCTCTGGATAGCGAGCGCCGCTGCCCCCCCCATCGCCGAAGCTCCAAGTCCAAGCGGTGATGTCGCCAGCGGATTGATCTATGAATTGCACCATCAAGGGCGCTTTACCGCTGGTGGGCGTAGCAGTGAACTGAGCCGTGGGGATCAAAAAGAGGTTCCCCATCGCAACAAGCCGTGCTCCTGTTCGGGCCGACGGTTGATGAGGCGGAGTGGCTTGACGCCAGTCGGTGCCATCGTACTCCCAAGTATCCGAATAGACAGCGCCCCTATTGCCACCTCCAAACAGAACAACCACCTTGCGACTGAGGTCATACGCCATGCTTCCCGAACACCTGCCGACTGGATTGTGAGCCGTGGCGATTTGCTGCCAACTCGTGCCATTGTACTCCCAGGTATCAGTGTAATCACACCCGCTGTTTGGAGGATAGTATCCACTGAAGAGTACAGTGCGCTGACGGTTCGGATCATAGGCTAGATGAAAAGTCAGACGCGAACTTGGAGCCTGAGTCACATAGCTCCAGTCAACCCCATCGTATTCCCATGTCTCGTTCACCCAACTTGATTGCTGCCAGGCAGTCACCAATACGACTCGTCCCCGCGCTTCATCGTAGACCATGTTCGCGCCAGTAGAGCCGGGCGGTATGTGCGCAGTGCTAACTTGCCGCCAATCGGTGCCGTCGTACTCCCACGTGTCCGTATAAAAGATATACCCACCTGGCCCGCCACCGAAAAGTACCGTTACACCTCGGCGTGTATCGTAGGCCATGTTCGGTTCCCACCGAGGGCTGGGAGCATGGAGGGTATTTACCTGTACCCAAGCTTGTCCTGTATATTCCCAGGTATCACTATACATCTGTGTTTGATCCTGCCCTCCAAACATGGCCAGGCGACCGCGACGTCGGTCGTATGCCATTCCATAGTTAGTGCGCGCGCCCGGCCCTTGTCCAGGCCAGGTTAGTTGAGTCCAGTCTGCTCCGTCGTACTGCCACAAGTCTTCAAAGTATTGTCCTGAGGCCCCTCCGCCATACATCACCAACCTGACTTCCTCCATTGTCAACTTCACTACAAAGGCATCTGCACTGCCGTTGTGGCTCGTGTCAAAGGCAAGGGTGGTGGTGGGAAAGTCAGACGATTGGGTAAATCCCGCAACATAAACTGCACCGGTTCCATCAACGGTGATGCCACCTTGCCCCCAATCCCCGCTGCTTCCACCCAAGAAGGTACCGCGCTCTAACTGATTCCCAGCGGGGCTGATCTTGACTACAAAGGCATCTGCCTCTCCCCCGTTGTAAACAGTATCAAAGGCACCGAGAGTCGTGGGGAAATTAGACGAGGCAGTTTCTCCTGAAATATAGGCTGCCCCATTCCCATCCAACGCAATGACACGCGCCATGTCATAGTTGCTCCCGCCCACAAACGTCGCGTAGACGAGAGCACTCCCGGTGGAATTGAGTTTGAACACAAAGGTATCGTCCGCGCCTCCATTGTAGGAAGTATCATATGCCCCCGACGTTACAGGGAAATCCGAAGAAGCTGTGCCGCCTACAACATAGGCCGCCCCCGAACTGTCTATCGCGATATCTAATGCCTCATCATGAGCAGACCCGCCTAGAAAAGTGGAATAAACCAGTGCGCTGCCCGAAGCGTTCAGCTTTGTCACAAAGGCATCTACCGTGCCGCCATTGTGCGTCGTATCAAACGCACCCGGTGTTGTAGGGAAATTGGCCGAGTTAGTTCGGCCTGCGATATAAGCTGCGCCCGAGGCGTCTACAACAATGCCAGCGTGATTGACCCAATCGTGGTCGCTGCCACCCAGAAGAGTGCTATAGACCAGACTGGTACCATCTGCGTTGAATTTGGTGACAAAGGCATCCATATTGCCATTGTGCGAGGTGTCAAATGCACCGGCTGTCGTGGGAAAGTTGGAGGACCAGGTGTAGCCCGTCATGTATGCTGACCCTAAAGTATCCACAGCGAGGCCCTTGGCAGCTTCGTCACTTCCTCCGCCCAGGAAGGTAGCATAAACTAGCCCGTTCCCTGCCGGATTCAGCTTTGCTACAAAACCATCTACTAAACCGCCGTTGTAGCTCGTATCGAAAGCACCGGGGGTGACCGGGAAATCAGAGGACGAAGTCTCGCCTACTACATAGGCCGCTCCTGAGGCGTCCACTCTGATGCCGTGGATCCAATCTCTTCCTCCACCACCAAGATAAGTGGCATAGACCAGGGCCGAGCCGCTCGAGTTCAGTTTGACCACAAAAGCATCGCCTCCAGGAGACGAAGTTGGCCCGGCAAAGGTTGTGTCGAAAGCGCCGGGGGTGGTCGGAAAGTTGGGAGAATAGGTGTGGCCCGCTATGTATGCCATTCCTGCCGAGTCAACGGCTATGCCGTTGCCATAGTCATCGCCACTTCCACCTAGATAGGTAGCGTACAGGAGATCGAAAGTACCACTAGTGCTGTCAACTGACAGAACACTACTTCCCAGTGCCAGATTCCCTGCCGCAAAAGGAGACGCGACCTCGTTGCCGATCACTTGCGGATTTCCGCCCACAGCCACCGAGGAGCTATCCACGATTGCCAGTTGCAACAATGGTAAGGAAAAGTCGCCTGCAGTAGTGGTCAGGTGCAAGTGATCACCGTCCAAAGTCATGGTGTCCGCACCGTCCACACGCAGTCGCACGGCGCCCAGGTCCGCGCCAGGACGGACGACCAGTCGTTGGACGAGCTGCCCTTGCGCACTATCCAGTTCAAAGTCAATACCCGGATACATATCAACATAGCGCACACCACCCCACACCGGCACGTCGGAATGCCATTGGGAAGGGTCGTTGCCGATAAAGTAAGAGACGTTCGTGTCCAGACGGCTAAAGGGTTCCAGGCGCGGGTGGGGATTGGCGCCGACAAAGCTCAGTTTGAGGTTCACGCCTTGCACTGACGACTGACCTCCGACAACTGACCATGGTCCGTCTTTTGATATGGGGTGTTCGTTAATCATCGTTGGTCGTTGGTCATTGGTTATTGGTCGTCGGTCGAGCACCGTGACCCACACGGCATCCTCGGCCAACCAAATGGTGCGGTCACTTCTGCGCGTCTGGAAACGCACACCCTGAGCAAACTGGCCTGTGTTCTCGACAAATATCATGGGCACGTCTCTGAGTGCAGATACAGTCTGACTGCCCGCACGGGAGGCAGATAGCGCAGCCGATGACGCGCTGCTCGAAGTCGAGGCAAGTGGCCCTGGCGCGCGATAGCCTGGAATCATGCCCAGGTCCACATTCTGGCCGAAGCTTTGAACAATCCACGTGCGGGAGCTGACCATATCGCTGTACACAGCCGTGATCGTGACGAGCGATCCCGCCGTCGCGCTGATCGGCGGCGAGGAAAGGTCAGCACGATAGTGCGGCGGCTTGCCGTCTCCTTGATCCATTGTAGTGTTTGTAATCACGCCTGAACGGCTCTCAATACGGACACTTGCTCCCACCACAGGCGTGTTGTTATAAAAGATGTAGCCACGAACGCAGCAAGGCGGAAGTGTACCGCCGGGCGGCGTGAGGCCATCGCAGTGCCGAGGCAGGGGAACCGGAGGACCATCGTTTGGTTCGGCAGGTGCATTGGACAAAGCGGCTGCGGCCGGTTGGCTATGCTCGACAGACGTACCCACACGATCCACTTGGCCCTGGATTGCGATGACAGTAGGAATCGCTGACGCCGGGCGTATCAGCCAAATAGTGGCCAGTGACAAAAGACATACAGCAACCCATGACAGAGCGTTTTTCCTCGACATAGCAACCTCCTTGAACTGAACTGCGTTTGCTCAATTAACGATGGCATCAGCTATTTGCCGATGTTTCAGACTCGCGAATTGTAGGGGCAGGCCTTGCGCCTGTCCAAATGAGAGCGATCCCAGGGGGCGCTCCTACCCCTGTTCAATCACGACAAAGCCTGCCCAATAGAGCGGGTGGCGCAAGCGTTTCAACATCTCTAGTTGAGCCGAGCGCAGCGCCGCACTTGCGGTCTGACCGTCCTTCAACTGCCGGTAAAAACGTTCCATCAAGTCCGCCGTCGCCGCGTCTTCGATGTTCCACAGGCTCGCGACCACAACCCTGGCCCCTGCTGCCATCAGCGCACGGCTCAAGCCAATCAGCCCGCCGCCGTGTAGACTAGATAGCCCGGTCTCGCACGCGCTCAATGTGACCAATGGACAGCCGCCCAACCGGAAGCTGTACAGGTCGGCCACCGTCGGATGCGCGTCGGCCAACTGCACCCAGGAGAAAAAGGGATTGTCCGCGCGAAAGGCGGCGTGAGTGGATAGGTGAATCAAGTCAGCCTGCCGGCACTGTCGCTCGAACTCAGCTTCGGTCGCCGCGCCTTCGAGCAGTAGGCGCGAGCCGTCGAGATGCATCGCTTCGGCCACACGCTGCGCTTCGATGACCGCCAAGGGCAATCGCCCACCGTCTGAGTAACCTACGACTAACGGTGACGAGAAACGAAAACCTGCCTCACGCGCCAACCCACTCACCACGTGAGCGATCTGCCATCGCTCGATCAGATAACGCGCGCCGTCGAATAGGGCCGCGAACGGCACACTGTTGAGCGGCGTAGGCAGCGTGAGGTAAAGCTGGCGCACGCCGGAGGACGGTGTGGACGAATCGAGGTTCAGCGGCGCAACCAGGAGGTCATAGAGGCAGCGCAAGTGTGTCTGCGCATCGGCGCAAAGTGAAGGCAGGCTGGCTGTCACAAGATCTGGGGGATAGAGCTTGAGCGTTTCGAGTCCAAATCGCCATTTCTTGATCCAATGCTCGACCTGCGCGATTGGCCCCAGGTCTACGTGGCAGTCGGTTTGCCCTGGCCGCACCACAAAAGCGCCCAGTCGCCCGTGGATTACAAAATACTGTGCCAGCACGGCTTGAGCATCCAGATTGTTTTGCACGGCAGCCAGCGTGCAGACCTCGGCCTCTGCACCAGGTGCCTGACCACACTGAACCCGGTAACGCCGGGTCAGTTCGGCAATGCGCGTCTCCAGCGCGCGCAGGTCACGCCAGGCTGCTGCGTCGAGACCCACCGAGCGATCTGGTTCGCTTGGAGATTCGAGATCGCCAGACCGTTCAAGCCGGCTATGCTTCCAGTGCCAGGCGCGGCGCAGCGCGTGCAACTCGTCCAGCAATAACCGCCCGGCCTCGTCCGGCGCAGATTCAACATCCTGCAGCGTTGGCCCGGCCTGTGTCAACAGGTTGGCACGGCTCACCAGTTCAAAGGCTTGCTCCAGGCGACCCAGTTGCAGCGCCGTACGTACGGCGTCCTCGTACACCACAAGCTTATCGGCCAGAAACGCTGCGCGGAACTCGTCCGTCCAAAGATTGCGGACCAGCCGCTCGATGGACAGAATCGCCGCTCGATATTCCTCCAATGCCTGGGTGACTTGGCCACTAGCTTGGGCGGCCCGCCCCAACACATGATGCGCGCGATAGGCTAATATCTCTTGCGCCAACTGATCAGCTACCTGCAACGCAGCGCGCGCAAGCTGCTCGGCTTGTCCTGGGCGTCCTTGATCCAACGCGCACCAGGCTTGTTGCAACACCGCCAGGGCCGCTTCGGTCAACAGCCCACGGGTTTGAAGTGCCGTTTCTGCACGGCGTGCGATCCGCCGAGCGGTGTTCACGTCACCTGCCAGCCGGCGCAACTCTGCGCGCTCCACGTCAATCAACGCGACCTCGACCGCAGCCTTGCGCTGCGTGAAGATGCGCCGCGCGCGGTCCAACAACTGCAGTGCCGCCGGGGCATTGTCCATTCCACGCTGCGCCGCGCCCTGTGCCACAAGCGCCAGTGCTATCTGCCTTGGCATGTCCTGCCGGGCAAACTCGCGCTCGCAACTTGTCGCGGTCGTCAAGGCTTCCGGCAGGAGGTTGAGGGAAAGATAAACGCGCGCACGATACAGGTCTACGACAGCGACTTCAACCGGATTACTCACAGCCGTAAAGCCACTGCGTGCTTGCTCCAATGTGCGGAGTGCCTGCTGGTAAAGCCCCTGCCGCCAAGCCAGCACGCCCAAGTCAAGGTCCACTCGCGCGACTTCTTGACTCATCGCTTCCGCCAGCAGTGTGGCACGAGCCTCCTTGAGTAATCGCTCCGCCTCGTCAAAGCGATCGAGACTTTCTAGTGTGATAGCGCGGTTCACGTCCATCCGCGCGACCTGGACGGTGTTGCCGGCCTCGACGAAAAGCTGTCGCCCGCGCTCGTAAGCCGCAAGCGCCGCCTCGTAATCGCCGCGCTGGTAGTGCAGAATACCGACGTTCATCTCGAGTGTGGCGGTGTAGTGCGGGACCTCGTGGCTCGCCAGCCAGGCTCGTGCCTTGTCAGCAGCGCGTAGGGCTTGCTCGTAGCGTCCCAGATGCCGTAGCGCGACGATCTCGTTCACGCGCAGGCCGACCACTTCACGTGTTTGTCCATGTCGGCCAAAGATGGCGCGGGCGCGCTCAAAGTAGTCCAGGCTCTCGGGGTAGCGGCCAAGGGAAGCGAGCGCATTGCCGCGGATCCACAACGAGAGCGCTTCGGCCAGCGGGTCGGAAAGAAGAGCCGCAACCTCTGCGGAAATATCGGCGAGGCGCAGCGCGAGGTTGGCGTCGCGCAGCATGTCGGCGTCGGCGCGCATCTTGAAGGCCTGGATCACGTCGAGCGTCAAATCGTCGCGCCGTCGCGCGAGAAACTCGCGGCGCGCGGCGTCGTCGAGCGAGAGCACATGAGCAGCGATTTCGTCAGGTGTCTGATCATGGTGTTGGGTCACGCTCGTGCTCTCCCGGCGCGCCAATGGTCACCTGGCGCACCACAATGTCCTTTTCCGTCTGGTCACGGTTTGCCAGGCGAGGCGGCTCGATCCATACATCATAGATGCCGGCGGTAAGATAGTCGAACACAAAGTATCCAAGCTCCTCTACGGTTCGGCGGGAAATCACACGTCCTGCCTGGACAAGCCAGACTGGGGCGCCGGTCAGTTCTGCGGCGGGTAGACCCCCGCGCGTGACCCGCCCTCTGAGCACCCACAGGCCGTCTGGCTGTTCTGGCGCTTCACAGCCCAAAGCGACAAACCATTCGCCAGCCTGGTAAAGTGTGGGGCCGACCAGTCCGCCGCGCATAACAAGCGCAGCCTGAGGTGTAGGCTGCCACTGCACAGCCTCGAGGACAGCATGTATGGCCTGGCGCATCTCTTCCCATAGGCTGCGCGAAGCGTGGGGTTCGTCAAGTGCGGCGATTCGCTCAACCTCACTTGTGCAAAGTGGGCACATCTGCAGATGGCGCTCGACCTGTCGCCGCTGGCGCGCTGGCAGCAGCCCGGACTGATACTGCACCAGAACTGTGGTAGCAGGGCAAGCCTCACGATACGGCGTTGTAGAAAGAATGTAATCCAGCCGGGCCAGTGTCTTGACTTCGTCTGCGCATGACGCGCAGCGTGCAATGTGCTCACGCACGCGCGGGCCAGCAGTTCCCTCGACATACGCCAGCAGATCACCAGCTCGAATCTCCTGTGGGGCAATACAGCTCATCCTGTGCTCCTCTTGAGCATGTCCGCAAGTCTGACAAAATGCATCCTCTCGCGAATCAAACGAGACGGTCACAATAATTAACGACGGATAGGGCGGTCTGCCGATATCAGGATTCGAGCCACTTGATGAACGCGGCGGCGCGCCTCAGGCGGGCCAAGACACGCTCTTTGATACGCCGGACGGTCTCGACATCGCCAAACTGCTCAGGGTAACGGCGAGCAATCTCGGCGGGCGAAAGGCCAAGGTCATAGGAAAGGAAGATGACTTGCTGTTCTTTGGGGTCCTTGACATTTTCCTGCAACCAGCGGCGGACATTGGCGCGCAGCGCATCCCGTGTAACATTGCCGATGGCTGCGTCGTCAATCGCAGGGGTGTGAGCGAGAGGTGCGAGATTGGGTAGCTTGTGACGTTCTCGTTGTTCCTGACGTTCCAGGTCGAGCCGGGCGCTGAGGGCGCATTTATGCAGGTAAGCCAACACAGCGCCAATGGAACTAAAGCGCCGGAACACGCGTCGCCCGCGCAGAGTGCGCCAGAATTTGGTAAACGCCAATTGGATCAACTCGTCCGCATCTTGACGCGCGCCGATCCAGTGGGCAACCAGGCGATAGTATTGATGATGAATGGCGGTCCAGGCTTCCTGATCGCTTTGTTCAATCGCGCGTCGAAACAATTCGAGGCAGTATCCTTCGTCGCCTGGCTGACCAGCGCGGAAGCGCTGGGCTTCTTGATGGCAACCTTCGATCACGTCAGAGAGGACAAGTTGGCGCAGGCGACGACGGTTCATGGCTCGGGACTTAACTCGGAACAGGCGGCAAGACAGCATGCGCCTGCACAATGTCGTGGTGCATGATAATATTGTTCAGGAAAGCTTGCTGATCCGATGCGTTGCTGATGCGGCCAGCTTGCTCGATAAGCAAATGGTAGGCGCTCTCCAGGTACTCTTGAGCCTGGCGCAGCGGATTGCCAGCTTTGGCCAAAACCTGATAGTGCTGCCAATAAATAGACGGTCCGATTTCAACTTCGCCAGACCGATCTCGCAACATCTCCAGCGCGCGCGCAGAACATTCGGCAGCGTGTGACAGATCGTCTAGCGCCAGGTACGCCCGGCTCAATGTGGAAAGGGCAGCCGCCAGCTCGCCACGTTCGTCCAATTCTTCATACAGTGCGCAAGCGTGGTTCAGCTCCTCGATCGCCCGAGTCCACTCTTGGTGATGCAGATAAGCCAGACCCATTCCATAATGCGCATTGGCCTCGGCCATCTGATCTCCCACTTGACGCGCCATGCGCAGCGCCATTTGATGCTGCGTCATGCCCTGGTCAAACTGGCCCAGGTCAGTGTACGTCAGCCCCAGTTGGTGGAGCGCATATAACTCGCCATCCTGATCACCGATAGCGCGGCAGATGGACAGTCCGTTTTGGAAAGCGTCAACGGCCTGAGCCAGGTATCCCAGACGGCGACACACCTCACCGATGTTGGTGTGGGCAATGCTCTCATTGTAGCGATCTCGCGTCTGCTGGTGGATGAGCAGCGCGCGGCGATAGAACTCGAGCGCCAGGCTATAGTCGCCAGTTTGCCAGTGAACGGTTCCGATGTTGTTCAGGCTGTTGCCTTCATCGCGCAGCTCGCCAAACTGGCGAGCGACCTGCAGAGCTTGTTCATAGTGCGCCAGTGCCTCAGCGGTCTTGCCCTGCATCCAGTAGACCGTCCCCATGTTGTTGAGACAGCGGCCCGCGCCCACGTGGTCATCCACCTGCCGAAAGAGCACTAGCGCTTGCTCGTGATGAGTCAGCGCGCCAGCCAGATCGTGGCGACGACGCACGGCCACGCCCATATTATTGAGGGTCTGCGCCCGGCGATGGTCGTCATTCTGTCGTTCTGCCAATCGGAGCATCTCCTGCAGATCGGCCCACTGGGCATCCCTGGCCCCCAACTGGTAATAAGCTTTCTGGCGGCTGTTCAACAGATCAAAGCGTGTCAAATCATCGCGTGCCAACGCCAGCGCGCGCGTGCTGAACTCGACCGCCTTGTGATTGGCCGAGGACAGCCTGGCTTGCTCGGCTGCCAACAAGAGATAGTGTACCGCACGGTCGTGCACCTCAGCCTGCTCATAGTGATAGGCGATCTGCGGCACGAAAGCCTCTAGCCGATCGCCCGCGTGCTGTTCCAGCCAGCGCGCCACCTTGCCATGCGCGCTGCGTTTTATCGCCTTGGTGACGCTCGCATAGGCCACTTGTTGCACAAGGACGTGTCGAAACAGCCACTCCCAGTCCTCAGCGATCTGCGACTCTGTCAGCCGCATCGTAAACTGGCGATCTTCCAATCTCGCAAGTGTAGCATCTACGGCTTGCCCGGTGATTTCGGCGAGCAAACGCTGCCAAAACGTCCGTCCAATGACAGCTGCGTGTTGGGCGACATGTTTGTCCTCCTGCGGAAGTCGGTCCAAACGGGCAGCCAGCACGCCTTGAACATTCTCTGGAACACGCAAATCGGCGACAGCACGGGTCGCACGCCATAGGCCAGTCCCTTCGTCCCACTGCAGCGTGCCTTCCTCCATCAAGAGTCGCACAATCTCTTCGATGAAAAACGGATTACCTAGCGCCCGTTCGACGATGAGCGATTCAATGTGACTCGGCAGAGCAGCCGGCTTGAATAGCTCTGCCAGCAGTCGCCTGGACTGAGCCTCATCAAGCAGGTGCGGCATCAAAACCGGATAAGGAGTTTGCTGGAAACGAGTCAAGAATTGTCCGAGCCGATTATGCGCGTCTTCGGGCGGTCGGCTGATTATCAACAGCATGGCTGGCTGATCATCTGAGCCATCCTGGCTAATGATGTGCATCCACCGCTCCAGGAAGGAGAAGGACAGGTCATCCATCCAGTGCAGGTCTTCAACAACGATCACGGTTGGACACGTGCGGGCGGCCTGCACCAGGATGCGCTCAAGCGAGAGAAAGACCCGACTGAGTCGCTGCTGAGGTTCCAGGCCAAGCAGGGGATCGTTTTCGACCGAAACTCTCAATACATGTGCTAGTGAGACGAACCAGTAATCTCTCTCAACGGGATCGGTTGAGTCACTCCGCTTGAGCAGACCTTCCTTCAGCTTCGTTAGAATCGCGGCCGCGTCATCTTCAGGCCCGATGCCAAAGAGCGCTTGCATCAGCGTGCCCACCAGATAATATGGTGTGGCCTGAGTGTGAGAATAGCATCGAGCCGTCAATATGCGTGTTTCCGGGTGGAAACGAGCCAGCCAACCCAGAAACTCGCGGCGCAGCCGTGTCTTGCCGATACCTGCCTCGCCTATCACAGCAGCAGCCTGCCATCGGCGCTCGGACTGTGCCCGCTCACATACGGCCTGCAAGGTCGCTAACTCTACCTCACGCCCAATCATCGGCGCGGTCAGCCCGGTTAGGCCTCGCACTTGCCCTCGTTCCACCTTTGGCCCGACGACGAGGTACACCGTCACGGGTTCGGTCTTGCCCTTGACAGTGATCTGCTGAGGCGGCTCGAAATCAAAGATAGGATGCAGTGGGTGCGCGGTAACTGCGCTGATCATCACTCGCCCAACGGGACAAGCGTGCTCCAGTCGCGAGGCCAGGTTGACCGCATCGCCCATGACCGTGTAATCTTTGTCGCCCACGCCGCCGACCAGTCCAGCCAAAACCTCGCCCGTGTTGAGGCCGATGCGCATCCGCAAGCAAAAGCCGCGCTCACTTTCCAGCTCAGCGCTAAAGGTGGCCAGCGCCTCTTGCATCGCTAACGCCGCCCGAACACCCATCTCTTCATGATTTTCTAGCGCGCGCGGTGCGCCAAACAACGCCATCACCGCATCGCCGCTATACTTGTCTACTGTCCCACCACGATCCGTGATTTCAGTAGAGAGCCGCTCAAAGCAGCGATTCATGATGGTTGTTACGTCTTCGGGGTCAAGGTGCTCGCTCATCGCAGTAAAGCCGGAGACATCGGCAAAGAGGACGGTAACCCGCTTGCGCTCGTCCGGGGCTACAGTGAGCACGGCCAAACGCTCGCGCAGAGGCCTGAGCGCTGTTTCGATGACGGCATCACCAAGCATGGCGCGTTGCGCTTCCAACGCGGCGATGGCAGCCTGGAGGTTCTGGATTTCGTCGAATGCTGGCATGTGACTCACCCACGCTCGACGAGCCGATGCTATAGTGACATCCCGGCAGTCTTTTTGCAACGCCTGCCCAGAGGAGCAAACAGAGATTGGAAGTGGGTCCCAATCAAGGGCGTCGCTGAGATTGCACTGTTGCAGCCAGTATACGCCAAAATGAGTCGCTGAGTCAATATCCCTGATGCATCTGATATCCCAAATGCAGCATCGAGTCACCCTGGAGTGATTTCACCGCGCCCGGCACTGACCGCCGAAGCCACAGGCCAGCCTGTGATTGGCAAATCGCGTGGCAAGCAGTACCATATCGCCTGACGGTCTCCCCTTGTTATGCCCATGCGGGTAAATGCCATGACACGTTTTGGGTTCTGAACTCCGCCAACTTCAACCACTTTCAGTGAAGAATGGGCAAGTAATAGCACAGAAGCGTGGTAACGCTTCTGAGAAAGTGACCCAACAAACCAGTGTAACTGACTGCGTCCGTCGTCGCGCCGCGCGTCAGGATCGGGCCGTCGGGCGTTTCGATGCGCAGCACGCCGACGCCGCCGGACGAGAGTTCCATCGAGACGTGCCCGATGTTCTCTTGCACGACGGGATGAATCGGCGCGCCGACC
>DAOTXX010000174.1:0-7031 GCA_034434835.1 Thermoflexales bacterium
CATCTCATCCCCCGGAATCTCGGTGTGGTCTTGCGCCCATACTGTACCACACTCCGGGGACGGTCGGTTAGCCGGGGTGATCTGCGACTCGGATCATCCGTTCAGTTGTTAAGGTGCGAAATACAGGCTTAGGCTGCTTTCGGAGCAGAGCGGGCTTCCATGCCCGCCTTCTTCCCCTGCGAGGCGGGGGGAGTTGGAGGGGGGCAGCGGCGTAGGAGCCGCCTCTCCAGTTTTTGGATCTATTGAGATTGGAGCCGACCCCAACCGGCTTTAGCCGGTTTCCTGTATCAGCAGGATGATTCATCATCCTGCGCGGTGCTGAACAGTTGCGCCTGATACGACCACTTGGCAGATTTCGTGTATCAGATGCGTTCGAGCCATCTGCACGCGGAGGATGACTATGGCTTTCTGGCGTCTCTACTATCACCTGGTCTGGTCAACTAAGAATCGCGAACCGCTCATCAAGCCGGAAATCGAAAAGCGGCTCTATGCGTACCTTGTGACCAAAGCCGCCGAATTGGGATGTTACGTGTATGCTGTCAATGGCTGTCAGGAGCACATCCATCTTATCATTGCCATCCCGCCTAAGCATGCCGTCGCTGAGGTGGTCAAACATCTCAAAGGCGCCAGCTCGCATGACCTCAACCTGGCGAGGTTGGATTACACATTTGCGTGGCAGCGTGGCTATGGCGCGTTGAGCCTCGGTGAGCGCCAGCGACAACAGGCTGAAGACTATGTGGCAAAGCAAAAGACTCATCACGCGGATCAGACGGCGATTGCCTGGCTTGAGCGCGACAGCGATTTTGATGAAGGCCCGACCGATACAGGTATTGCGCGGGAACCGGTTTCCCCAGTGCTGCGCGAGTCGAAAGCATCGTATTGCTTGGAAGGCCAATCACCGTTCTGATGCGCCGTGCGCAAATTGCCGCGAATGAATTCGCGGCCTGACACGGTAAACGCGCTCAAGCGCGTTGGAACGCAACCTGCTTGAGCAGGTTTCTCGTATCAGGAGGCTTGCGCCCTGCGACGTGCGCCCGGCAAGATCGTATGACCCATGTCAAGTGCTGTGGTGTCTATAGTTTCGTCCTGCGCTGGCTCACATTGACGCTTGCAGGTTGGCTGGGGTATGCGCTTGTGCGTGGCCTGTGGGCTTTGGTCCATCTTGGCGCGCCAGTCTGTGATTGGCTGTGGTATGTGCCCGCTATCGCTTTGTGGGTTGGCTTGCCTGCGTCCTTCGCCTTGCGTCCGCCCCAATCTATGTTCCTCATTTTCGCTGCTCTGTTGATCCTCACGCTGGCCGGTTACAATGGCTTGGGTCAGATTGTGTACCTGAACTCTGGGGACGCGCCCCGTGTCCCCATCTCGTTCTGGGCCTTTTCTGATTTCTGTCACACCCCCGAAGCGATCCTCCAAGACCTTCAGGCCAGCGGCGGATACATTTACCTGGCAACAGGCGATTATCCCTTCGACGTGGAGCGTAGCCAGTCGCTGGCAGATGGACTGAGGCGATTAGCCGATCACGACATTCAAGTTTACCTGGTCCCGCCTTCTCCCGATTTTTTGTCGTCGCCCGTTGTCCGTCAGTGGAGTGACAGTGTACGCACCGTGGCGGCCTTGGTCCGACGCGAAGGCTTGACCAACGTGCGCGGTTTGATCGGCGATGCCGAGCCGCCGCTGAATCAGCCGATGGATGTTTGGGGCGTCGAGCGGGCCAGTTTCGATCGGGCGATGTCCGGCTTGCACGACCTGATCGGCGAGATGCACCGCGAGTATCCTGAGCTCAGTATTGGCGTAACGGCGACCGGGGCGCATTACCTGGATGGACTGGATGGCGATCCAGACCTGGCGGTGTTGATGCGCAGCCCGGTAGACCCGCCGGGCGGATGGGATTTCCTCAACGTGATGACGTACTCGTCCTATCTGCCCTCCGACTGGCGAGCTTACTATGTGTACCTGGTCGAACACGGCATGGCGCGTCGTTACCCAACCGGTCAGGTGAGTCATCTGATCGGGTTGGTGGGCGGCGGGTTTCCGCACGAGCCATTGCTGGATTTTGACGATCTGGTGCGCGATGCCCGGCTGAGCCGGGCGTTGGGTGTGCGCGAGGTCGTCGTGTTCCAGCTCGATGGTGCGCTGCGTCAATTCGGTGACGACTTTGTCCGGCGGCTGAATGATGCCGTGAACGGCGTGCCGTCCGAATTGACGATCCCATTCTCGCGTCCGGTTTCGCTCCTCGTCTACGGCGTCGCCGTCGCTGATGCGCTGTTGGACGTGCGTGGCCCATGGGGATGGGCGTGGATCGTCTGGGCCATCGCGTGCGTTGTCATCATTCGCTCGAGAAGGCGTCGAGTTCCCATTCTGAGAAAGACCCAAGACGAATGATGAAGCTGATCCGTCGTCTGTCCTTGCCAGGTCACTCACAGTCTTGGGTCTTGTGGTACAATGAGTGCATCCTGACTCAACATTCGTCATTGGTCATTTGAGCATGCGTGTCAACTTGAGGTTGGAGTGCAGGCTTCAGCCTGCGGCCTGGAGGCCGCACTCCGGGGCTAGAGTTGACACCAAGGGTCATTTGAGGAGGCTTTCATGTCCGGTTCATTCCAACTCGGTCGCGCCGAAGCGTACCCTGCGCCTGTGCGCGAGGTCATTTCAACCGAAAAGGCGCCCAAAGCGATTGGCCCATACTCGCAGGGCATCAAGGCGGGCGATTTCGTCTTTACCGCCGGGCAGGCTGGCGTTGACCCGGCCACCGGCAAGCTCGTCGAAGGGGGGATCGCCGAACAGACGCGCCAGACGCTCAAGAACATCCAGGCGATCCTGGAAGCGGCCGGCACGTCTATGGATCGCGTCGTCAAGTGCGGCGTGTTCTTGCAAGACATGGGCGATTTCCAGGCGATGAACGCGGTGTATGCCGAGTTCTTTCCGCCGGACAAGAACCCGCCGGCGCGCACGACAGTCCAGGCGGCCCGGCTGCCGCTCGGCGCGCTGATCGAGATTGACGCCGTGGCGTTGATCCGTTAGCCAGTCGGTCAAACCATGCCCAAAGAAACCATTCTCCTGGTAGACGACGAGCGGAACATTGTTGATCTGGCGCGCCTGTACCTGGAGCAAGAAGGCTTCAAGGTCGAGGCAGCCTACGATGGTCAGACGGCGCTGGACAGAGTCAAATCGCAGCCGCCTGCGCTCATCGTGCTCGACTTGATGTTGCCGGTCGTGGACGGCTGGGAGGTCTGCCGCCGCGTGCGCGCGGCCTCCGACGTGCCGATCATCATGTTGACCGCGCGCGACGATGATGTGGACAAGATCGTCGGATTGGAATTGGGCGCAGACGATTACATGACCAAGCCGTTCAACCCGCGCGAGCTGGTCGCGCGCATCAAAGCGATCCTGCGCCGCGCCGGCCGCGCCCCGGAGGGCGCCAAGCCCGTCATGCTGGGCGACCTCGTCGTGGACCCGGCCCGCCGTGAGGTGACGGTGAACGGCAAGCCGGTGGAACTGCGCGCCAAAGAGTTTGACCTCTTGCTCGTGCTGGTAGAGAATCGCGGGATCGTCCTTTCGCGCGACAAACTCTTGGAGCTGGCCTGGGGCTATGACTTTGCCGGGCAGACGCGCACGGTGGACGTTCACGTGGCGCATTTGCGTGACAAGCTGGCCGGCAGCAGCGTGCAGATCGAAACGGTGTGGGGAGTGGGATACAAACTGGTCGTTTGATAGACCTGACAGGTTTTCAAAACCTGTCAGGTCTTGGAGCAGGGTATGACGATTGATGACGTGAAGCGGGTGCTCAGGCGTCCGCTGCCAGGGCTGGAGGCGCAAGCCCAGATGGCGCCCCCTTACCGGCGCGATCAGATCGCAATGATGCTCAATCCCCCGGCGTGCAGGCAGGCCGGGGTGCTTGTTTTGCTTTACCCGCACGACGGACGCTTGTGCTTTCCGCTGACCAAGCGCCCGGAGAGCGTCGAGTTCCACAAGGGGCAGATCAGCCTGCCGGGCGGTGCGCGGGAAGGCGCCGAGTCGCTGCGCCAGACCGCGCTCCGAGAGACAGAAGAAGAGATCGGCGTCCCGGCGTCCAGCGTCGAGTTGATCGGGACGCTCTCGTTCGTGTACGTCCCGCCGAGCAACTTTAGCATCCAGCCCTACGTAGGGTACGTACCATGCCGTCCCACATTTTGCCTGGCCGCCGGCGAAGTGGCCGAGTTGATCGAAGCGCCGCTGGACGCCCTGCTCGATCCGGCGACGGCGCGAGTAGAAGATTGGGAGATTCGCGGCAGCGTGTGGCCGATCCCGTTCTACCAATTCGGGCCTCATAAGGTCTGGGGCGCCACGGCCATGATCCTGGCCGAATTTGCCGCGATGTTGACGTGATCCCAAGCGGAGGGACAAGTTGATTGATATTCCCGGTGTACAATCTACCTGGCTCAAACCGTCCTCCAGCTCTCTGGTCTTGCTGGCGATCTTTGCGCATCCCGACGACGAGACGTTTGGCCCAGGCGGGACGCTCGCTCGTTACGCGGCTGAAGGCGTGGACGTCCACTATGCCTGTGCGACGCGCGGCGAAGTCGGCACGGTGGCTCCCGAATTGATGAAAGGCTTTGCGACAGTGGGCGACCTGCGCTGGCACGAGCTGGAATCGGCGGTGCGGATTCTCGGCCTGACCGGGCTACACTGGCTGGGCTACCGCGATAGCGGCATGCCCGGCTCGGAGGATAATCGCCACCCCGATGCGCTCGTACAGGCCGAGCACGATCAATTGGTCGGCAAGATCGTCGCCGTCATCCGCGCGCTGCATCCGCAGGTCGTGATCACGTTCGATCCCTGTGGCGGCTATGGACACCCGGATCACGTCTCGGTGCACTATGCCACCAAGAAGGCGTTTGCTGTCGCAGGAGATCCTGCGCAGTATCCTGAGCAGGTCGGGGCGGGGCTGGCGCCGTTTGCACCGCGCAAGCTCTATTACACGGCGTTCCCCAAAGGCTGGCTCAGGGTCGCGGTGATCATTCTGCGTGTGCTGGGGCGCGATCCGAGCCGGTTCGGTCGCAATCAGGACATCAATCTGGCCGAGATCGCGTCGTGGGATCAACAGGTCACCACGCGCATTGACATCAGCCGCTATCTGGACCTCAAGCAGAAAGCCAGCGAGTGTCACCGGAGCCAGGCCGGGCCGGGCGGGATGTTCAGTTGGATGCCGGGGCCTCTTCGCAGACGTGTGATGGGCGCCGAGACCTTTACGCGCGCTCAACCGCCGGTCAATGGCAAAGCAAAGCTAGAGATCGATCTATTTGCGTGAAGCAGCTTGTAGTGACGACTTGAGTCGTCATGTTCCGCAAGCGACTGAAGCCGTGATGACGGGTCTAGTGTCTGTCGAGGTGAAGGAATTGAAGGCTGGTTTGAATGGTCGTAGCGTCGGGGAGTTCCAGACAAAAGATCGGAGGGCGTGGCAAGCTGCGGAGTTTATCGAGCACCGCCAGCATATCCAGTGTGCCGTTGTCAAAGCTCAAGTGAATATCCTCGCTGCCATTGGTGTTGTGCAGGTGTGTGAAGATAAGGTACGGCTTGAGGGTTTCGATCCAGGTCTCCATGGATAGTTTGGAATAAATGCGGGCATGCCCGACGTCCAGGCACGCTTGCAGGTGCGGCGAATGTACGCCATCCAACACGCTGCGCTGAATCGCCGGGTCCGGCTCCCACATGTTTTCCAACACGATCGTCACGCCCAAGGCCCCGGCCTCTTGAGCCAGGGGCGTCCAGAAGGCGATCTGACGCTGCGTCCAGCCAGGCAAATAGTGCGGGTCGTCAATTAGAGGCAGGTAGTTGATGTGAAAGTTGACAATGTGCGCGCCCAACTCGGCTGCGATGGTCAGGTTCTGGCGAAAGCGTTCGCGGGCGATGGCAACCACCTGGCGATCGGGACTGCCGCAGAACAGATCGAAAAATGCGCCGTGCAGGGACAGCTCGCCAGGAAAGCTCGCCAGCGACTTGCGATAGAGCGCCACGTGCCCCCGCCAGTCACCATCTAAAATGTTCGGATCGGCAAACTCTTGCAAGTCCAATCCCACACCGTATGATTCCGCAACGGCCCGCAGCGGTGCGAGATCGCGAAACCGCTCGCAAGAGATCAAGGCGCGATCCACTGGTTGTCTCCTCGCTTTCGCTAGTTGGGCAAGATTGTACACCAAGTAACGTCAAAATCCAAATGCATCCCCGCTGCGCGAGGTCAACGCCCGAGCCACACCAGCTCGGCCCGCGCGATCTTGCTTTCGATACGTAGGATGCCCACGGTTGGGCCATCCGTGAAATAGTAATCTGGCGCGACCGAGCCGGGATTGAACAACAGCACCTCGCCGACGTAGGCCAGGTGAGGCCGGTGGGTGTGCCCGGTGACGATCACGTCCACATCCTGGAATTCTCCGCTGGCGTACCGCAAATAGCGAGCCTGATCCCAGCCGCCGACGCGGTCGCGCACTTTGTCGGCCAGGTAGCGCCGCCAGCCGCTGTGCCCATGCGCCAGCCCGATCCGGCAGCCGTCCACATGGATCAGGCGTTGCCTGGGCAACCCCAGCCAGGGTGGATCGGCATTGCCACAGACAGCCAGTATTGGCGCGATGCGGCCCAGTTCTTCGAGCACGCGCCGGGTGTTGATGTCGCCGCAGTGCAGGATGAGCTGGACGCCCTCGAACGCTTGGGCAATTCCTTCGGGCAGGCGCTTCAGACGTTGGGGAATGTGCGTGTCGGCGATCACGCCAACAAGTGTGGTCACAATTGGCCTCAATACTTGAGACTGCAGCAAGGTAAGTGGGGATGTGTAAATCATACCACGATGCGAGTGTCTTGACCAATGACTCGGCCGTCGGCGAATCGTTCGGGGAGTGGCGGGCGGGCCTCCTCGCAATGACGGCTGAGTACATTGGTCACAAGTTAAGGTTTTCGCTCAGATGTCAAGGGGCGTTTGGCTTCTTTCGCCTCATGCGGTAAGATAGGCAGTATGAGCAAAAAGACCCAAAACACTCGGAAAAAGAGCACGGTGCGGCACA
>DAOTXX010000175.1:0-25210 GCA_034434835.1 Thermoflexales bacterium
GTCGTGCCATTCGCCACGCGATTGTTGAAACGGTCGTAGACGGTCGCGGTCAGCACGCTGTTGTTGCCGACGGTCTGCGTGATGGGGTAGGCCTGAAGGGTCAGGCTATAGGGCACATCGGGCGTGAAGGTGATGAAGGTCGTGTTCCAGGCCGCTCCACTGGTAGCGGTGATGCGCGCGGTGCCAGCCAGCGTCACGGTCACTTGGGAGGTGGCAATGCCGTTGGTCGTCGTCACGGGTGAACGGATACTGCCCGTCAAGTCGTGGGTAAAGGTCACCGTCGTGCCATTCGCCACGCGATTGTTGAGGCGGTCATAGACGGTCGCGGTTAGCACGCTGCTGTTGCCGACAGTCTGCGTGACGGGATAGGCCTGGAGGGTCAGGCTGATCGGTACATCCGGCATAAAGGTCACGGTCGTTGTCGCTGGCTGCGCCAGCCCGCTGGTGGCGGTGATGATCCGCAGGCTACCCTCCGGGCCGGCCTGTGTATCGCTGATCAGCGAGGTGGCGATGCCGTTTGTCGTCGGCACGGGCGACACCACGTTGCCCTGACTGGCGGTGAACGTGACCAGGGTGCCATTGGTCACCCGGTTGCTGTATTGGTCGGTGACCGTCGCGGTCAGCACGCTGTTGTTGCCGACGGTTTGGGTAGTCGGTTGGGCCGTCAGCGTCACCGTGAAGGGGACATCGGGCGTAAACGTTACTGTGGTTGTGCCCGCCAGAGCTGGCGGTTGAGTAGTGGCGGTGATGAACCTGGGGCCTGCCAAGGTGTCGCTGATCTGTGACGTAGCGACGCCGTTCGTCGTCGTCACGACGGTAGGAGACAGATTGCCCAGGCTGCGAGTGAACGTCACGGTGATGGTGCCAGATACCACGTTGTGATATTGGTCGTAGACCGTCGCCGTCAACACGCTGTTGTTGCCTACCGTTAGCGATATGGGGTTAGCTTGCAGTGTTATGCTGTACGGGATGTCCGGTACAAAGGTCACCGTTGTGGTCATCCAGGCCGATCCACTCGTGGCGGTGATGAGCGCGGTGCCAGCCTGCGTTGAACGAATCCCTGAAAAGGCGACACCGGATATCGTTGTCCGCTGTTGGTACTGCAAGTCGCCCAGGTCTCTTGTGAAAGTGACAGTAGTGCCATCCGCCACCGAGTTGCCAAACTGGTCCTTAACTACAGCGGTCAGGCCAATATAAGTGCTGGTGACGACCGTCGAGGACACAGCAGGTTGGAGCATCACATTACTTGGCACATCCGCTGTCAGGGTGATCGGCGCTGTGCCGGTGAGACTGCCATTGCTTACGCTCAACAGGCTATTTCGGTGTGCAGCAGAGCCACCGGGGTTCCATGTACCGAACGCCTGGCCGCTTGGGTTCGTTGCACCCAGGTTGCTGACCGTGCCCATCGTAAAGGGCACAGTGGCAGTCAGCGTCGCATTGGCGACAGGGTTGCTATAGGTATCCACCACAGTGGCCGTGACCGTGGCGGTTGCTCCGCTGTTGGCGATCAGCGTGGCCGGATTGACCTGAACCGTAATCGTCGTCGCTGCGCCAAACGTTAATGTCACTGGGGCTGTTCCAACGGCGGTGCCGGCGCCCACCTGTAACATGCCACTGCCCACTGTGGTTCCTGCGCCTGCTGTCCATGTCCCAAAAGATTGACCGCTGAGATTCGTCGTGCCCGACAAGCTTACCGTGCCCAGTGTGACTGGCAATGTGCTGGTCAATGGCACGCCAGGGACGCGATTGGAAAAAGCGTCAACAACGGTGACAGTGATAGGGCTGGTCGCGCCGCTCCTGGCGATCAGCGTGGATGAGTAGACTTGCACGGTCACAGTTTGCGGGGTGGCCGCATTGACAGTCAGCGTCGCTAGGTCGGGGATCGTATCCACCGTGCTCGTGACCGTCCAAAGGTTGGCGAACTGGCTGGTGTAGATGTTGTTGTTCCAACTGCCGCCTGCGGCGGGCGTGATGGTATAGCTTGCCGTACTCGTCGCGTTCCACGAGTTGCCGTAGGTGTCGGTGGCGGTCGTGGTGTAGGTGATGCTCTGGCCGGCCGTGATGACGGCGCTGATAGGCGTGAGCGAGACATTGGCGGCTGTGGCATGGGTGACGGTCAGGGCGGCAGTAGCGGGGACGCCGTCCACTGTGGCCGTGACCGTCCAAAGGTTGGCGAATCGGCTGGTATAGACGTTATTGTTCCAACTGCCGCCTGCGGCCGGCGTGATGGTATAGCTTGCTGTGCTCGTCGCGTTCCACGAGTTGCCGTAGGTGTCGGTGGCGGTCGTGGTGTAGGTGATGCTCTGGCCGGCCGTGATGACGGCGCTGGCAGGCGCGAGCGTGACAGTCGTCGCTGTGCCAACCGTCAGCGTGATCGGCGCTTCCCCGGTGATAACGCCATCTGTGACGTACAGCGTACCACTGCCGACCGCCGTACCGGCTGTCCAGGTGGCTGTGACCTGGCCGTTGACATCGGTGGTCGCGGTTGAGGGCGTCACACTGCCCAGATCAGGAGAAGACAGGCTGAAAGTGACGACTACGCCCGATATCGGGTTACCTGTGACAATTGCAGTGACCGTAGCCGTTTGTCCGCTGTTAGCCATCAGCGGGTTGGGCGCCACCTGTACCGTGATGCCTGAGAGGTCAGCGCTGACCGTTGGCGCTGTTCTCAAAAAGAGAAATACGCCACCCACGGCCAGTGATGCCAAAATTAACGCCACGACCAATCGGAGTTTGGCTATGGTACTCATGGGCACTTTTTGACGCACTGATCATACTCTCTGGAACCTCCCGCAGGTTACAAACCTGCGGGAGGTTGATGCCTGGACTGGAGTTGGGTATATTTCGTAGTAGTGACCTGCGCGGCGGATATGACGGGTTCCATGAGAGTCGTGACTGCAAACCCCTTGCCTGGTAATTGCCCAGTCACTTGCACTCTTGACGGTAGCATTCATCGCACACGGTAGTGCATGTCCGTCCTGAACATTCCTGCCGACAGCGGCATGGGTAAACGACTTCTGGACAGGACGTCGGAGTGGGCACAGGGGCACGTGTGGGCGTCAGGGTGGGCGCGAGGACAATGGCTCTCGCACTGAATGTCGGACCGCCCGGCGCTGTCATCTTGGGCAGCAACAGCTTCCAACGCATGTCGTGCGTGCCGATACCCAGTCGAATCTTGATGGAAAGATTGTACTCATCGTCTTGCAGCCATTTGAGTGTTACGGGTGTGCCCGCGCTCGTTTGCCTGCCGATGTCAACGGCTTGAATGAGTTTGGTCTCTTGTTTTTCTTTTCCCCATTTGCAATAAGGCGAGGTAGCCTTGTTCCTGACCCGCCACGTGAACTCTATCTCAACGGCGCCAGAGCTCACGCGTGTGAGCGCGGGCGGCGATTCGAGGATATCCAGGTCGAGGGTCTCGCAATTCAGAAATCCGATGGCCTGCTGAGCGGCTGATGCATTGATGGCGATCTGGGTCGCCGTAGCGCCAGCGACCGCCGTTGCTGTAGCCGCCAAGGCTCTGGCATTTACCAGAGGCGCCTCTGTTGGACGCTCTACAACATCCACCTCTCTGGTCGTTGTCGTCACGGCTTGGTCGGCGGTGATCTCAATGGGAACGGGAGTATTCACGGCGGTTGGCTGGGCCGCAGGCACAGCTACGGTGGGCAGGAGAGCGTTTTCTGGGTATGGCTGCCTGGGCAAACTCGCGGCCAGCGCCACGATCAAAGCCGCCAAGGCGATCACTCCAAGCACGACTGCGCTCATGCCCTTGCCTCTCGCCATCCGGCGGACCTGGTTTGTCCAACTTCTGGCGCTCGAGATGGCAAGCCCACGATGGACTCGCGCTACACCAGGCACTCGGGCTTTCGGGCGGGCAGCCGCAACTTTGGGAACAGCCCGAGTCGCTACAGGAGCGGCAATCTCTTTATGGGGTTTGGTCTGTCCGAGCTGCGGAATGCAGGGTCTCGCCTCGGCTTGGGTAGAGCTGACAGCCGGCATGGCTTGTTTGACACTGGCGGCTACAGATTTGGCTTGGGGAATTGCCCTGGACATCTTGAGCGGTTGGAGTATTGGCACTGGAAGCCTGACTGGCGCACGCCGCTTGTGACGCTTCCCATCCTCGGCGTAGTAATAGTGATAGGAATATCCTAACTCACGTATTGGCAGACGATTGATCACCACTCCTAATACGCTGGCTTTGACCGCCTCAAGCACCTCGGTGCAACGCTGTGCCATGGCTTGCCGGGTGTGGCCTGAATTCACCACCAGCAGCGTTTGGTCCATGTGGGGGATAAGGGTCGGGACATCCGCCGCAACCAATGTTGGCGGGCTATCAAAAATGACTACATCGGCAGACTGTCGAAGTAGGCCGATCAGCTCCGCCATGCGTCTGGAGCTTAGCAACTCGGCAGGATTGGGCGGCAATGGCCCTGACGTCAAGAGGCGCAAGTTTTCGACCAACGTACTTTGTAATATCCCGTCCAGGCCGGCGCGCATATCGGTCAAGGCGGTGCTCAACCCCATCTGGTTATTCATCTCAAAGATGGTGTGTTGAGTCGGACGACGCAGGTCAGCATCTACCAGGATGACACGTTTGCCGAATTGGGCCATCGCCACGGCCAGATTGGCGGCTGTCAGACTCTTGCCTTCCTCTGGGCCTGGGCTGGTGATCAGCAGTGTGCGTGGAAGCTGCCCTCTTGAGCTGGACGAGAGATTGGTCCGCAGCATGCGAAAAGCTTCGGCGGTCGGTGACCGGGGCTGCTTGATCACAATCAATTGGCCAGGGTAGTCGCTGCCTTCAATGTCCGGGATGCTGCCCAGGGTATTAAGATTGAGCAGTTGGCGGACATCGTCGGATGTCTTGAGCGAATCGTCTATGAGCGCGAGCACAAGTACTGCACCACTGGCAAGCGCCAAACCGATCAGCGCCGCCATCAGCACATTCAGCTCGACACTTGGGCCGATCGGGGCCCTGGGAAGCTGGGCCGGTTCGATGACACTCAGGAAATTGGGTGTGTCACGCTGGAGAACAGTTCCTAGCCGGGCATAGGTCGCTTGCCAGCCCGAGATCTGATTCTGGAGGGCTACTTGCTTGTTGCGCGCTTCTTCGATCTGTCGCGCGCTGGTTGACTTGGCGATCGCGTCGTCCAGCGCATGGAGCTCCTCCTGACTCTTTTCAATGTTCGCCTTGAGCACTTGCATCTCTTCCAAGACGAACTGGCGCTCGGCTTCTCCTTGCGCCTCCATCCCGGCCGGGCTTTGCAGGATCAACTGATGAGCGATTTCATCAGCAAGCACCCGCGCCCGCTGTGGGTCAGTGTCCGTGACTGAAATCTCCAGGAGTTGTGTGCCCGGTATGGCCCGGCCAGAGGTCATTTCTTTCAGATCGGTCCAGGGCCAGCCCAGCCCCAGTGCCTCCAGGCTGGCCTTGAGTACAGGCTCGCGCTTGACGAGATCCACGTAGCTTTGGGCCAGCGCCTGCCCAGTCGAGATCTCGGACTGGCTCGGGTTGGGATTCTGTAGCGTTTGGCCAACCATCAACACCGCGCGTGATACATACAGGCGTGGGGATAGGCGCGCGCTCACATAACTGGCGAGGCCGGCCACGGTCACGCTCACGACGATGAGCCACCACCACTGATACAGAGCTCGGGTGAAGCGATGGAGTTTCATGCTGATCCTGAAGGCTGCAAGCTAAACTACCTTGTAAATTATGCTTGTGGGTATATAACAGAGGTGTAACAGACCGATGACTTGCGTAACGATTGTATAACAGCCGATTGTGTCTGACTGTGCAACGTTAGATTACTGTAAGACGTGAATGTCGTGGTATCCATGTTTGTCCAGAACCAAGCTCTGTCGGTGAGGTACACCGGCTTATGTTGCCATCACCTTCCGATGTGCTATAATCCACCACGACGTTATCCACTGATCACCGATCACTGATCGCTGATCCCGGATCACTGGCAAAAGGGGGAACGCGATGGACCTGACCCAGGCCATGCAGCAGATCAACTGGCTGGAATCCGAACGCCGCAAGGACAAGGCGACGCTCACAGCGCTCCACGAAAAGGTGGCCGGCCTGACGACTGAACTCTCGGAACAGGCGCGGTATATCCATGAGCTGCAGAACACACTGTCCACTGTTCAACTGACTTTGAGTAAG
Source organism: Thermoflexales bacterium (assembly GCA_034434835.1). Classification (GTDB taxonomy): domain Bacteria; phylum Chloroflexota; class Anaerolineae; order Fen-1058; family Fen-1058; genus JBGLNJ01. Next base: position 6,164 of record DAOTXX010000175.1, read on the forward strand.
ATCGGCCAGTTCGACAAGCTGTTCGAGCAGTTCAAGACCGACCTGGTCGGCGAAATGGATCGCCACGACGACGCGCAGCAAAAAGCGTTGCGCGAGGCCGAGCGGCTGCGCAAGGTCGAGGCCGAAGCGATGGGCCGCACCTTTACCGAGATTCGCAAGGATCTGGGGCGCGTCAAGCAGTTGGAAGACGAGATGCTGATGCGCCGCGCCGAGGAACGGCGGCTGGGCGAGATCATGGCGCGCCTTGACCAGCGAGTGGGCGACCTGGCCCAACGCACCGAAGACCGCGTCCAGAACATGATCTATCTTGAAGAGAACCGTCGTCAGGACGCCAAGCGCATCGCTCAACTGGAAGAAGACAATGCCAACTTGATCAAGCGCCTGGATGCCACGACTGCCAAGGCAACCCTGCTCGAAGAGAACCTGCAGCGGATGAATCTGCGCCTGATCGAATTCGGCAAGCGCATGCAGGATCAGGACAAGGCCTTTGAGGATCTGCGCCTCAACGATTTTCACCGCGCGCAAGAGACCAAGACGTTTGCCGACGAGGTCAACAAGGTCATGGGCTCCCTCCCCGAATATCTCACGCGCCTCCAGGCCGATTCGCAGAGGATGCAGGAACTGGCTATCGCCAACCAGCGCTCACTGGAAGAGATCAGAAACTTTCAATCACGCATCGAGGTCCGCCAGTCCGAGCTGGCCGAAATGCAGCGCCTCAACGAGGAGCGCATCAAAAAACAGGTCGAAGAGTGGCAGGCCGATCAGGAAAAACGCTGGAAGCGCGAGACGATTCTCTCGAACGAGCACTGGCAAGAGCACGATCGGCTGCATGGCACGTGGGAGACGCGCCTGGAGGCGGCCGAGCAGCAGGTGCTTGATTTCCAGCGGCAGTTCAAGGCACTGTGGGATGGCGTCGAGGAAATGGCGAAGGTGTATCTCACCGCAGCGCGTCAGGTGGTGGAAGCGCACAACACCTGGTTGGAGAATGGTCGGCCCTCCAGGCCCATCGCGGGTAACGCGCACCGGGCCGCTGCCAAGCCAGCGTAGAGGGAAAATCGTGCGCGTCATCGCTACCGCCGGTCATGTGGATCACGGCAAGTCTACGCTCGTCCATGCGCTCACGGGCATCAACCCCGACCGCCTGAAAGAAGAGCAAGAGCGCGAGATGACGATTGACCTGGGCTTTGCCTGGCTGACGCTGCCCAGCGGCGAGTCCGTCGGCGTGGTGGATGTGCCCGGTCACATTGACTTTATCGAAAACATGCTGGCGGGCGTGGGCGGTATTGACGCGGCGCTGCTGGTCGTCGCCGCCGACGAGGGCGTGATGCTTCAGACGCGCGAGCATCTGGCGATTCTTGATTTGCTCAAGGTGTGCAGCGGTGTGGTTGCGCTCACCAAGCGCGATCTGGTGGACGACGAATGGCTGGAGCTGGTGATGGCCGATGTCTCGGCGGCCCTCGAAGGTACGAGCCTGGCCGGCGCGCCGATCCTCCCCGTTTCTGCGCGCACACAAGCTGGCATTCCTCAACTGCTGGCAGAACTGGATCGTGTGTTGGCGTCTTGTCCCCCTCGACCGGATCGAGGCCGTCCGCGCCTCAGCGTTGACCGGGTGTTCACGATCGCGGGCTTTGGCACGGTGGTCACCGGCACGTTGGTTGATGGTTCGCTGGCGCTCGGTCAGGAAGTGACGATTCTGCCCAAGGGGCTTGCCGCCCGTGTGCGTGGCCTGCAGACGCACAAGAAAAAGATCGAACGAGCCGTGCCGGGCAGCCGCGTGGCGATCAACCTATCCGGTGTTGATCTGGCCGATGTGCGCCGAGGAGATGTCGTCACCACTCCCGGCTGGCTTGTGCCGACGCAACTCGTGGACACCCGCTTTCAACTTTTGACCGATGCGCCCAAGCCGCTCAAACACAACAGTCAAGTCAAATTGTTTCATGGCGCAGCCGAGGTGACGGCGCAGGTGCGACTGTTGGGCGACGAGCAGCTCGCGCCTGGTGCAGAAGGTTGGGTGCAATTTCGCCTGTCCGATCCCCTGAGCCTCGTGAAAGGCGATCGCTTTGTCGCCCGTTTGCCTTCGCCTTCGATCACATTGGGGGGCGGAGTGATCGTAGATGCGCATCCCATGCATCGCCATCGCCGCTTCAGGCCCGAGGTGATCGCGCATCTGGCGACACTCGCGCGTGGCTCGCCCTCCGAGATTTTGCTTCAGTCGCTCGACGTTGCTGGCCCGACGATCATTGCCGATTTGCTCTCGAAAGCGAGCATGACGGCCGACGCTGCTTTGCCACTCTTGAACGAGTTGATCACCTCTGGCGATGTGCTCCTCCTGGGCAGCCAGACGGCCAACCCACCGACTCACCTGCAGACCAACCAGCTCATCCTCTCTCGCGGAGTCTGGGCATTGCTGTCCCGCCGGATCGCGGACGACCTGCGCGCCTATCATACGACCTATCCGCTTCGACCCGGCATGCCGCGCGAGGAACTCAAGAGCAAACTGGGACTTCAGCTTAAACCCTTCAACGATATTGTCGCACTGGCGGTGACGCGAGGGCAACTGGTCGAATCAGGCGCGTTCGTTCGCGCTCCGGATTTTTCCGTCACCTTTACGCCGGAACAGCAGCGCGCGATTGACGCGCTGATGGCGCGGTTCTACAGCGCGCCGTACACCACGCCTTCCGTCAAAGAGTCCGAGGCGGCTGTGGGGACGGATGTCCTGATGGCTTTGCTGGATCAGGGCAAGCTGATCAAGGTCAGCGACGAGGTCTTGTTTTTGCCTCAGACCTACAACGCCATGATCGAGCGCATCCGGGCGCACATTCAGCAGAACGGCAGCATCACGGTGGCCCAGGTGCGCGATCTGTTCGACACCAGCCGCAAGTACGCGCTTGCGCTACTGGAATATCTTGACTCGAAAGGCATCACCCGGCGTGTCGGAGACGAACGCGTGCTGCGTTGATCCCGCATGATTCGACAACAAGGATGGATGCTTATCTGGTCTTTCGTATCCTGGGAGCGATTGCACCGCGCATCCCGGTCAGGTTGGGATACGCGATCACGGCAGGACTGGCCGATGTCATTTATCGGCGCGGCAACACTTCGGCGCGCGGCCTGCGTGATAACCTTTGCCACGCGATGGGTGCATCGGTTCCGCCTGATACAGTGGACCGGGCTGCCCGCCGCGCATTCCGGACGTTGCTGCAAAACTATTTTGACATGTTCCGCCTGGCCGCGATGTCGCTTGAGCAACTGCGCGCAACGGTTCAGATCGTCAACTGGGATGCCATCGAGACGGCGCGCGCATTGAGACGCGGCGTGTTGTTGTGCTCGGCGCACCTGGGTCACGTCGAAGCCAGCCTGCATATTGTGGCCGTCAGCGGTCTGCCGGTGCTGGCGCCAGCGGAACATGTTCAGCCGGAACGATTGTATCAATATCTCTGTCGCCTCCGCACGCAGCACGGCCTGCGCCTCATCCCGTCCGACGGCTCAATGCGGCAAGTGTTCCGCGCTTTGCGGCGCGGCGAGGCCGTGGGGCTGGCACTTGACCGTGACACGACCGGCAGCGGAGCCCGGGTCCAGTTGTGCGGCGAGTGGGCACAGGTGCCGGATGGTTACGCTCACCTGGCGGCCAAGACGCGCGCGCCGATCGTCATTGGCTTTTGTTATCGCCTGCCCCAGGGCAGGCTGCGGGCCGAATTGGGGCCAGTGTTCGTGCCGGATGAAAACGCTCGCCGCGAAGAAATATACCGTGCGGCGCTCGATTTCGGCGCGCGCGAGTTGGAACGCGCCATTACCTCCCATCCGGATCAGTGGACGCTGACGACGCCCCTCTGGGATGCGAAGGCTTGATTTCCGATTTCGAGGCGCCTAACCCGGACGTGCCAGAACCCAACAGGATCATTAGCCACGAATTACACGAATTGCACTAATTTTTCCAATTCGAGAAATTCGTGTAATTCGTGGCAGAAAAAGCAAAGATTTGATTGGTTAGGGACTATCGAACGCCAGACACCAACCGAGACCAGCAATCCGACATCCCCAATCCGATATCAGAAACCAGATGAAGATCGCTCTCGTTTCACCCTACGACTACAGTGTGCCGGGTGGTGTGAACAAACACATCAGCCACCTGGTGATCGAGTTCACGCGGATCGGTCACGAAGCGTGTGTGCTTGTGCCCAGCTCCGAACAAGTTGCCGACGAGCACGTCATCAATGCCTCCTCGTCCATCATCCTGGTTCCCTTTGCCGGTTCAATCGCGCGCATCAGCCTCTCCCCCCGCACTTATCGTCGCACCAAGCGCATTTTGCAAGAGGGAGGCTACGATGTCTTGCATCTACACGAACCGTTGATGCCGATGTTGCCGCTGGCCGTCCTGCGCCATCACGATCTCGTGCCGCAAGCGATCTGCGTGGGCACGTTCCACTCATATCGCGAGGTCAGCCGGACGTATTACTATGGTGCGCCGATCTTTCGCCGGTTCTTTAAGCGGTTGGATGGACTGATCGCGGTCTCGCACGCTTCAAAAGAGTATCACATGCGCTACTTTCCGGGCGAGTATACCGTCATCCCGAACGGTGTGGATGTGGAGCTTTTCGGCCGTGCAGACTTGCGCCCGGTCGAAGAGTTTGCCGACGGATGTCCCAATATCCTGTTCGTGGGCCGACTGGAAAGACGCAAGGGCCTGCCTTATCTGATCGAGGCCTTTGCTCGCGTGAAGCCTGAGATGCCCGATGCGCGACTGATCGTCGTGGGCGCTTACGACGGTCTAGAAAAGTTGCCCTTTCTATTCCAGGTGCGCCACCTGGGGCTGAACGATGTCCACTTTATCGGTCGGGTGACCGACCGGGAACTGGCGCGTTACTATCGCACGGCGGATGTGTACTGTGCGCCTTCGACCGGCATGGAGAGCTTTGGCATGGTGCTGTTGGAAGCGATGGCGTCCGGCGCACCGATCGTTGCTTCGGACATCGAAGGCTACCGCGAAGTGATGGAGGACGGCGTGCAGGGTGTGCTGGTCAAGCCGGAGCAGCCGGAAGAACTGGCTGCCGCGATCCTTTCGCTGTTGCGTGACCCGGCGCGGCGGCGGGCGATGTCGGCGAGCGGTCGAGAGAAGGCGCAGCGCTATGCCTGGCCGATCATCGCGACACACCTGTTGGAATTTTATCTATCCGTCCGCGAGCGTGTATTGGCTACATCACCCCAGCGTGCGATGCGGGCCGGGATTCAAACCTTGGAGAGAGTGGTGTGACGGAATCAAACCTCAAAAATGCCAGGCGTCCGTTTTCGCTTTCTGATTGGGTCAGGAGGTGGGACAGCAAAATCCTGGTGCCGGTGGCCACCGTGCTGGGGCGCCTGGGCCTGACGCCGAATATGCTGACGCTCATCGGCCTGGCTTTAGTCTTGTTCACGGCCGTCGTTCTGGCATTGGGCCATACAGCCTGGGGCGGAGTGTTGTTTCTGCTATCGGGAGTTTTTGATGCGCTGGATGGGACGCTCGCCCGGCTGACGGATCGCAAGACTCGTTTTGGCGCGTTCCTGGATTCCACCTGCGATCGCTATGCCGACGCGGCAATCTTGATCGGAATGATGATCCCGTTTCTGCAAGCGGGTCAACCGACCCAGGTCATTCTGGCTTTCGTCGCATTGGTCGGCTCGGTGCTGATCAGCTACACACGCGCTCGCGCCGAAGGACTGGGATTAGAGTGCCGGGTGGGATTGCTCACGCGCTTTGAGCGGTTCTTGGTCATCGCCGCCGGGTTGATCTTGAACCAGGTGACCTGGACATTGTGGATTTTGGTCGTGTTGACCCACCTGACGGTGTTGCAGCGTGTGATTTACGTCTGGCAAATCACACGCCGAGACGGCCCGAGATAGGTTGGAGGCCACACCTCTTTCTCTTTGCAGTCTGCCGTCCATGCCAGTGTGTGCCTTGTTGCCACAGGTGTGGAGGGTCTCCCCAAGTCGCGGGCTACGTGCCGCAGGCTCGGCCTGCGCCGATCTCAGAAACCGCCGTGCCCATCCTCATGTACAATGCCCAAGAGGGAGCTAGCCACGGGCCTCATGTTGATCAAGCGGATATGTAGAGTGCCTGTTACACGTTTGTTATCTCCTGCCTCCGGGTTTTTTTATGTTTTTGCAATGGCTCTGTAACGCGGAGGCGCCCAGAACCGCGATATGATGGCAATTATAGATCGCTTGTAATGTACTACCGATTCATTGTCAGCACTTGCTAATACTGTTATAATCATCACACAGAAATGATGGCGGGAGCATGATCGAGGCGGAGAACCTCACCAAGAAATTTGAGGACTTTACCGCAGTGGATTCGGTCTCACTGTCCGTGCCGGCCGGGCAGGTTTTGGCGCTGCTCGGCCCCAACGGCGCGGGCAAGACCACCACCGTGCGGATGTTTTCGGCGATCCTTGCGCCAACCTTTGGCCGTGCGACGGTGGCCGGCTTTGACGTGACACAGGCGCCGGGTGAGGTGCGCCGCCGCGTTGGCCTGTTGACCGAAGTGCCGGGCCTTTACCTGCGGATGAAGGCCGTCGAATACCTGGATTTTTTCGGCCAGCTTTACGGACTGAGCCGGTCGCAACGTCAAGCCCGCGCTGCGGCGCTGCTGTCTCGATTTGGGATGGCCGAGTCCGTGGACAAGCGGCTCAGCGAATACTCGAAAGGGATGCGGCAAAAGCTCGCGCTGATCCGTGCGATGCTGCATGACCCGCCGGTGCTCTTGCTCGACGAGCCGACCAGCGCGATGGATCCCCACAGTGCGCGGCTGGTGCGCGACGCGATTGCCGACCTGCGCGGCGACCAGCGCGCCATCGTTCTCTGCACGCATAACCTGGTCGAAGCGGAACAGTTGGCCGATCGCATTGCCATCATCCGGCGCGGATGCATCATCGAGCTGGGCACCGCGGCGGCGCTCAAGTCCAAGCTGCTGGGGCCGCCCCTCATGGAACTCCGACTGGCCATGTCGTTGGATGGCTTGCTGCCTGAATTGATGCAGCAGGTCGAGGTGATCGAGCACGGTGAGATGTGGTTGCGCTACCGAACCGATGATCCGGTCGCCGAGAACCCGCGCCTGTTGCACTGGCTGACCCACCAGGGCGTGGAGGTCGTGACGCTCAGCGAAGTGCCGCGCAGCCTGGAGGATGTATATTTGCGAGTCGTGGCAGAGTGAGGGATGGAACTGTGACCGTATTCCCCTGGTTTTTGAGAGATATGAGATGACAGCGATTACTTTGGGTCAAAGGCAGAGGACGTGGCTGAGTGAGGCGTTCGTGTTATTGCAGCGGGAGCTGATAGACACCCTGCGAGATTGGCGGATTGTTGTTCCCATTATCGTCCTGACGTTGTTCTTTCCCTTTTTGATGAATCTCACGGCCGGGCTGGCGGCTGACTGGGTTGCCAAATACGGCGGCGCGCCGATCATCGGCGAGCGGATCATCCCGTTCCTGTTGATGGTCGTCGGGTTTTTCCCGCTATCGTTTTCCCTCGTCATTGCGCTCGAAGTGTTTGTCGGCGAAAAGGAGCGCAAGAGCCTGGAACCGTTGTTGGCGTCGCCGCTCACGGACGGGCAGCTCTATTTTGGCAAGACGCTGGCTTCGATGATCCCTCCGCTCGTGGCAAGCTATCTAGGCATCACCGTATACCTGGTGGGCTTGAAGATCTTTCGCAATTGGCAACCGCCATTCGAGTTGCTGGTGCTGGTGATTCTCTTGACCACGACCAAAGCGCTGGTGATGGTGTCCGGCGCGGTCGTCATTTCCAGCCAGACGACGAGCGTGCGCGCGGCGAATCTGCTGGCGAGCTTTGTCATTATCCCCATGGCGCTCTTGGTGCAGGGCGAAAGCTTGATCATGTTCTGGGCCAACTATCCCGTGTTGTGGTGGATCCTGGCCGCGCTGCTGGTCGTCAATGTGTTGCTTGTCCGGATGGGCTTGCAGCTTTTTGATCGCGAGGAACTGCTGGGCCGCGAGATTGACGAGTTGAATCTGCGCGGAGTGTGGAACAAGTTCAAGGGATTCTGGCTGAGCGTCGAGCCTGCCGGCCCGGTCGAGCGGTTCACACTGTGGCGGGTCTACACGCGCGATGTGCCGGCCATCCTGCGGCGCATGAATCTGGCAACCGGGTGTGTTCTCCTCACGCTCGTGGTGGCGATGCTGGTCGGCGCGTTGTACGCAACATGGTATCCATTGCCCGAAGGTTTCTGGGCGCCGCAGAGTCTCACAGAAGAGGCGATGCGTAGCGCGCCAGCAGTGGGATTCCTGCCCAAGTTCACTGTGGGCGCAGTGTTGAGCAACAATATCCGCTCGTTGTTGCTGGCGGGGGTGCTTGCGGTCTTTTCATTCGGTGTGATGGCCGTCGTGTTGCTGATGGCCCCCATGGGGATCATTGGCTTTTTCACGTACCAGGTGGCGCACCTGGGCATGAACCCCTGGTTGTTCTTTGCCACGTTCGTCATGCCGCACGGTCTGTTCGAGCTGCCCGCTGCGATCCTGGCGACAGCGGCGGCGCTGCGGCTCGGCGCCTCGGTGATCGCCCGTCCACTTCGCCTAACTGTGGGTGAGGGCTGGTTATCCGCTCTGGCAGATTTCTTCAAGGTATTTGTGTTCGTGACACTGCCCCTCCTGGTGATCGCAGCGTTCGTCGAAGTCAACCTCACCTTGCGCGTGGTGCTGTGGATCTATGGCACGCATGGATAGGAGCAGCGGGCTGACATGCCAAAGCTGGTGATCTTGGGAACAGCGTCCGCTATTCCAGACGAGGCACACGAAAACACGCACCTGGTAGTGCATGGCCCAAGTGGGTCGGTGGTCGTGGACTCGGGTTGCAATCCCATTGTCAGTTGCAAGCGCGCCCAAGTGCCGCTGGACACTTTGCTGGCCATGATCGTGACGCATTTTCATCCGGATCATGTCTCGGGCATTCCGAACTTTTTGCTCGGGCTGTGGCTGTTGGGCCGCCGAAACAATTTGAATGTCTATGGTCTGCGGGTGACGCTCGACAAAGTCCAGGCTATGATGAGCCTGTTCGAGTGGCGAGATTGGCCCGGTTTTTACCCGGTGACTTTTGAGCCGGTGCGGCCTGTCGAGGGCGTGCTGGTCACCGAGACGCCGGATTTTCGCGTTCTGGCATCGCCCACCCATCACCTGGTGCCCAGTCTGGCGCTTAAATTCGTTTCGCAGTCCAGTGAACATTCCATCGTGTATTCGAGTGATACCTCGCCCTGCGATGCGCTCGCGCGCCTGACACGTGGCGCGGACATGCTGGTGCACGAGGCGGCGGGCGCTCAGGCAGGTCATTCGAGCGCGGCGATGGCTGGCTCCATTGCCCGGCAGGCGGGCGTAGGGCATCTCGTGCTCATTCATTATCACACGAACGACAGCCCGGACAATTTGATCGTCGAGGCCCGCTCGACCTTCAAGGGCACGATCACGTTGGCCCGCGACATGGACGTGTTCGAGTTCTGAGCGCCTCTAGTCCGCATCAAATCAAACAATCAAACCCCCGACTCGCCACGAGTGAGCCGGGGGTTTTGCTTGAACAGGCGCCTTATCGTCCACGCCGGGGCGCGGGTAGCTTGCGCTTGGAGGGAGTACGTCTGCCGCGATAGCTGGGCGCGAGGATGGCAAAGACCGTGCAGCGCGTCGAGTCGAGGATGCGCGTGGCGATCTTGGGGTCGAGTTCCTCAATGGCCCACGAGGTGGTGATGACGGTCGGCAGCCGGGCGGCGTAGCGATGGTTGATGATCTGGTAGAGCTTTTCACGCGCCCAGGGCGTGGCGCTTTCGGTGCCCAGATCGTCGAGCACAAGCAACGGCGCGGTGCGGATCTCTTCAAAGCGCTTGTCGTAGCTCACGCCACTTTGCGGGCCAAAGGCCGCGCGCAGGTGATCGAGCAAATCTGGCACGACGACAAACAACACCGGATGTCCTTCGTCATCGCGAGCATTGGCAATCGCCGCGGCCAGGTGCGTCTTGCCGCAGCCGTAGGTGCCCGTGAACACCAGCCAGTCGTGTGGGTCGGCGGCGTACTGCTCCGCCAGCAGATACGCTCGTCTCAGGTTGTCCGATTCTTCGGGGGGCAATTCCTCGGCGCGCAGATCGAATGTGTCGAGGGTTTGATCGCGGTGCAGTTGCAGGCTGGATAGCTCAGACTGCGCCTGATCGAACCCCATGCCGCGAAAGTCCGGCGCGAGAATTTTGACCTGCTCGACGAACTCGATGTGCAACAGGCGTGAGCGCAGTCTCGGGTCAATGTCGGAGAGGTCTTGGTTGGTCGTGATGACCGTGGGCAACTGGGCGTTGTAGCGGTGATTGAAAATCTGGTAAAGTTTCTCTTGCGCCCATGGCGTCGCGTTTTGCGTCCCCAGGTCGTCGAGGATGAGCACGGGGGCATCCCGGACTTGATCAAAGCGCTGGTCAAAACTGATTTCGGATTCAGGGCCGAAGGTGGCGCGCAGATGATCGAGCAAATCCGGCACGTTGACAAACAGCACAGGCCGTCCCTGCGCGATGCACTCGTTCGCAATCGCCGCAGCGAGATGAGTCTTGCCGCAGCCATAACCTCCGCGCAGCAGGAGCCAGCCTTGTGGCTTGCGCGCAAAGGCCATCGCTTTGTCATAGGCGATGCGAAGGCTTGTGCGCTGCTTTTCGTTGCGCCCCTGGCCTTCCGGGATGAACGTGTCGAACGTCATCCGCTCCAGGTATTGCATATTGCTCAGGCGGCGCAGCCGATCGAGTTGCTGGGCTTCGAGTTCGGGCAACTGGCAGGTGCAGCGGAACAGCTTGCCGAACTGTGGATGGCCGACCGGCACATTGTACGAGATCCAGCCCGTGCCGCCGCAAACCGGGCAAACGTCGGGGGAAGCCTGCGGCTCTCTAGTATTCGATACGGTCGGCGTATTGGCCTTCAATGTACTTGCGACGTTCTTGATCGGTTCGTCCAGGCGCTCCACGTTTTTCTCTCCTCGCGCGCCGCTCCAAAATCTTGCGGACATAAGCCCAACTGCGCACGTTTTGTTGGACTGCCACGCGAAAGGCTTCTTCGATCCAGATGGCTGGATAGGTCGCTTCGGCATCGCGCAGCTCGTCGGCCAGCATGGGCGTGAGCAGGCCGATGTTTTGCTCGTACAGCTTAAAGATGTTGGGCCGTTCAGCCTCAGAGGGTGGAAGCGGCTCGACGGGCGCCAGCCCTTCGGGGCGCTCGCCGCGCTGAAGTTGGCGCACGGCCTCGCGTCCGCGCTCGGTGTTGATGAAATACAGTTCTTCCGGCCCATCACCCACATCCGCCGTGACGCGCAAGAGGGCGCCGCGCGCCAGCGCGCGTTCCAAGCCGGCCTGGACGCCCGCTTCATCCATCGCTGCGCGCAGGCCGTCTTCGGCGATCAGATCAGCCCAACGGATCAGACGCGGCGAGCCGCGCTTGCGCGTGACGATGCGAAAGCACGCCAGCGTCACCTGCAACTCGCCCAGGTCGTCTATCAGTGGGAGCAAGTCGCTGAAAAACGCATCGGGTAATGGAACGTTTCTTGCCGTGCTCGACGAAAAGCCGGGAAAGGTTTTCATTGTGCATCGCATACCCTTGCGAAGGCTCGGAGCCTTCGCAAGGGGCACATCTCACACATTGATTTCACGTCTTGCCGCATTGGCAAATTGAGCCAACTGATTCTTGAAATACAATTCGATCATGCCGGTCGGGCCGTTGCGGTGCTTGGCCACGATCACCTCGGCGATGTTCTTGCGTTCGGTTTGCGGGTCATACACATCGTCGCGATAAATAAACATGACGACATCCGCGTCTTGCTCAATGCTACCACTTTCCCTCAAGTCGCTCAAGACCGGTCGCTTGTCGCTGCGCTGCTCGACGGCGCGCGAAAGTTGCGAGGCGGCGACCACTGGCACGTTCAACTCGCGTGCCAGTGCCTTGAGTCCACGCGAGATGTACGAGATTTCCTGCACGCGGTTTTCGCTGCGCACGTCGCCCGTCATCAACTGAAGATAATCTACCAGGATCAGGTCCAGGCCATGCTCGGCGTGGACGCGGCGAGCCTTGGTGCGCAGTTGCAGCACCGAAATGGATGGCGTGTCGTCAATGTACATCAGTGTGTCTGATAGATCGCTGGTCGCGCGAATGAAGCGATCCCATTCGTCCTCGCGAATGTCACCCAGGCGCAGCCGCTGGCTGTCAATCCCGGTCTCCTGGCTGATGAGCCGTTGGACGACCTGCTCGGCCGCCATTTCAAGCGAAAAGGTGGCCACCCGCTGGTGATACTTGCGCGCTGCGTTCAACCCCATCGAGAGGAGTAAGCTGGTCTTGCCCACACCGGGGCGTGCGGCGACGATGACGAGATCACTGCGCTGCAACCCACCGAGTAACTTGTCCAGGTCGGTGAAGCCGGTCGGGATGCCGAGTGGCTCGCCACGATGCTCATAGAGGTACTGGATGCGGTCATAGTAGGCTCGCACGACCTCAGAGACCGGCACCAGCTCGCGAGCGACGCGCCGTTCCGAGACAGCAAAGAGTGACTGCTCGGCGCGGTCAATCACTTCGTCAATGTCTTCGGTTTCCTCGTAAGCAAGCTGGGCAATGTCCGAGGCGGCGCCGAGCAGGTTGCGGCGCACACTCGTTCGCTCGACGATGCGCCCGTAGCCTTCAGCGTGAATCGCCGTGGGGACGACGTTGATCAAGTGGCTGATGTACGCCGACCCGCCGACCTCGGCCAGTTGGCCGCGTGCCTCCAGCTCGTTGCGCACCGTCAAAAAGTCAATCGGCTCGCGGCGCTCGTGCAGCGCCATAAAGACGTCCCAAATCCAGCCGTTCTTGACGATGAAAAAATCCTGGGCTTTCAGGAAGGGCGAAAGGCGAAAGATGACCTCGGGGTCAATCAACACAGAGCCCAGGACGGCTTCTTCGGCCTCGACGCTGTGCGGGGCCATGCGGACACTTTCGGGTTCTGGCATGGTTTCTACTCGCTGCAATTGCCTTCCGGCCAAGCGTGGCGGTCGAACAGTAGGGGGAAGCTCGATCCGCTGGCTGCGATAAAAGAGCCGAGGAGAATGTGCCTCGGCTTTAGCTGGCGAACAAGGGACGATCTGGGCTGGGAAACCTGTTGGCAGAGTCAGATTACGAGCCGAGCTTGTCCAGGTCCAGGCCCTCGATGAGGTCTTTGAACGCGCTCGGTGTTTCCTCGCCGGATTCTTCCTCTTCGGGCGTGATGGCGGCTTTTTCCATCACGCTTTCATCCACGTAAATCGGCACGTCTGCGCGCACAGCCAGCGCGATCGCGTCGCTGGGGCGGGAGTCAATTTCAATGGTTTTGCCGTTGCGCTCGACCAGGATGCTGGCGTAGAAGGTGTCGTGACGCAGATCGCTGACGAGGATGTGCTTGACCGTGCCGCCCATTTCGGTGATCACGGCCTTGAGCAAGTCGTGAGTCAAGGGTCGAGCGACTTCGACCTCCTGCAACTGGATAGTGATCGCATCGGCTTCATACGGGCCGATCCAGATCGGCAGGTAGCGTTCGCTGTTCAAATCCTTCAGGATCACGACCCGGTGCTGAGACATCAAGCTGACCCGGATGCTATCAATCTTGACCTCGACCATCACGACCTCCTCACGCTTTGCCCTTGACCAGACCTTGCCTGTAGATCAATGGCATTATACCACAGGCAAAAAGCCCCAACAAGAGAGGCGTCAGGTGATGGATCTTGGGTATTGGAAATGGGAGATGGAGAGGGTGGGGGTTTTGACAAAGACGATGGGATTGTGGTAGCATAGAATCAATCCACCAAAGGTCAGTCATTCCGAGTGGGGCAAGGCATCTCGGCCAGGCTCAACCGAGATGATCCACTTGCGGGGTGACACAAGAGGAGTGTACCATGGAGCTTGTACTTGTCCCAATCGAAAAGCCCGAAGAGATCAACTTTATCTTGGGGCAGTCGCATTTCATCAAAACCGTTGAGGATTTGCACGAGACGCTCGTGCAGGCCGTGCCCGGCTGCAAGTTCGGGCTGGCATTCTGCGAGGCGTCCGGCGCGTCGCTGGTGCGCGCCAGCGGCACCGATCTAGAGCTGGTCGAGCTGGCGAAAAAGAACGCGCTCGCGCTTTCCGCCGGTCACTCGTTCATCATCTTTCTGGGGCCGGGCGTTTTTCCGATCAACGTGCTCAATCAGGTCAAGATGGTGCCCGAAGTCTGTCGCATCTTTTGCGCGACGGCTAACCCCACGCAGGTTGTTTTGGCGGAGACGGAGCAGGGGCGCGGCATTCTAGGTGTGATTGATGGCTTTAGGAGCAAAGGTGTTGAGGACGAGTCCGGCGTGGCGTGGCGGATGGGGCTGCTGCGCAAATTTGGTTACAAGCTAGGCTGAGGGCAGTTGGCTGATAGCTGCGGCGCACGCCCAACGGCGTGAGGGTGAGCGAGTTCACCACCGCGACAGCCGGCAATTTTATGATTCGGCGTATGGAATCTGGGTCAGTCGAGACGATGCCGCTGGGCAGCTTGTCGGCAGGGGGCAGGCATGTTGTACAAGGTGTTTTTCGTTGAGGACGAGATTGTCACCCGAGAGGGTATTCGAGACAATGTTGACTGGAAGGCAAACGGTTTCGAGTTTTGTGGTGAAGCTCCCGACGGCGAGATAGCCTTGCCGCTCGTTGAAATCATCAAGCCGGATGTCCTGGTGACCGACATCAAGATGCCGTTCATGGATGGGTTGCAGCTCTGCAAGATCGTTCGGGAGCGCATGCCGTGGATCAAGATCATTGTGCTCAGCGGGCACGACGAGTTCGAATATGCTCAGCAAGCGATCAAGCTGGGGGTCACGGAATATCTCTTAAAGCCTGTCACGGTGCAGGACCTGCATCATGTGCTGCAGAAAGTTGCCGCGCAGCTCGACCAGGAGAGGCAAAAACAGGAAGACCTGCGCAGGCTGCAGGATCAAGTTGAAGAAAGCCGGGCCACTCTCCGGGAAAGGCTGTTGCTCAAGCTGGTGGTGGGAGCCGTCCCCCCCGCGGAAGCCATTGAGCAAGGTCAACTGTTGGGCCTGGAGCTTATTGCAAGATGCTATCTGGTTGTTGTCATCAGAATTGAGCTGTGCGATCCCTCGGAGCCATTCGACTATTATGAGTGTCATCAAGTTCAGCAAATGGTGTCGCGCCTGGTAGAAAACAATCCGGATGTCTTTTTGCTAAAAAAGGATATCGAAGAGCTAGTATTGATCATGAAGGGTAGCACTCCCGAGTACTTGCAAGAGGAGAAGGATTTTCTCCTGGAACAGATTGAGCGGCAGGTGAAAGAAACGAGATATGGCCTGACCATCGGGGCCGGCACGATTCGAAAACGGATCGCCGATATTTCTCAATCTTTTGTGGAGGCATTGGTCAATCTGCAACATGCTGCCATGCAAAATCGGGCTGGCCCCGATGACGGAGTTGACAAGGCGGAATTACTCAAGGTAGACAGGTCTGCTGTTGAAGACTATTTAAAGTGTGGGGTCAAGGAGGACTTTGACAATTTCTTTGATGCCTTTGTCCGACCGCTGGGTGAAACCGTCTTCAGATCGCGTATGGCCAAAAACTATGTTCTCATGGATATTGTTCTGACCACGGCGAGATTTGTGAACAGTCTGGGAGGAGATATTGACCAGGTGGTTCCAGGGTTTGATCACGTTGAGACGATGTTGACTCAACTCCAAACCATTGAACAAATCCGAGAACAAGTCCACAAGATTCTGGTCGGCGCTCTGGCGTTTCGGGATCGCCATGCAGGCAGTCAGCATGCCGGAATGATCCAGCAGGCCAAAGAATACATTGACCATCACTATATGGATCCCAATATATCGCTTCACGAGGTGGCTGCTCATGTCAATCACAGCCCCAGCCATTTCAGCACAGTGTTTAGCCAAGAGACTTGCACGACCTTTAAAGAGTACCTGACCGAGATCAGGCTCAGGAAGGCCAAGGAGTTGTTGCGCACGACCTCGCTCAAGTCCTTCGAGATCTCCTATCAGGTCGGTTATGGCGACCCACACTATTTCAGCTATGTCTTTCGAAAGAACACGGGATTGTCGCCCACAGAGTTTCGGTTAAAGGCCCAGGCAGGACAAAGGCACATTGAGGTCGTATCCCCGGGGTAACTTGATTTTGCCTGCGGACTCTGGAGACAGAATGATCAGAAAAGCTTTGGCTATTGATTACAGGCACATTCTGGCCCACTTTGGCTCAAGGACGAGCCTTAAAATTCCACGCCAATACGTGGGGCGGGTCATTGATTTTTTCGCCGGCCTCAATTTATCCATCAGGGCCAAAATCCTGCTATCACTTTGTATCGTGATCGTGCTGATGGGCGCAACCAATGCCGTGCTGATGCTGCAAGTGCTGAATTACAGTCGCCAATATGATGCCATCATCACTAATATCACCACCGCCAATAGTATCAGTGGAAACATCAAGCCCAAAATTGACACGGAAATGTGGAGGATCGTCGCCGGAAAGATTGATTTCAAGGACGGCGCGCAGTATCAAATCATCAATGACGTGAACACCAAATTGCGTGGAATGATGGCGAACACTGATTCGCCCAAGGCCAGGATCAAACTCGAAGTCATTCTCAGGACCATGCAAACACTCACCCAACAGGTTGATCGCATGGGAAATCAGATTGAACGCAAGAGCACCGCGGCCGAAAATGAGGCGGTCCTGGAAAACATCCGATTTGTTTCAGGAGTGGTTGAGGATGTGGTCCAGGAGTACGCGCTGTTCGAGGTGCAACGGACGAACACGCAATATCAACAAATGCGCGAAGGGTTTACCCGCTGGGGGCTTTCTTATATTGCCATGACGTTGGGCGCAGTCTGCTTTTCGGTCCTGGCTACCTGGGGCATCTCCCGAAGCATTTACATCCCCATCAAAAAGCTGCACGACGTGACCACCACCATCACCAAGAATGACCTGCAGGCCCTGGTAACTAGTGACAATGTGGATGAGATTACCGAATTGGGCATGAGTTTCAACATTATGATCGGACGAATCAAGGAACTGTTGGACTCGAAAATCAAGGAGCAAGAGAATCTTAAAAAAGCCGAGCTGAGAGCCTTGCAGGCGCAAATTAACCCGCATTTTCTCTACAACACGTTGGACACGATCATTTGGATGGCTGAGGCCAAAAAGACCGATCAGGTGATCGAGATCGTCAGCGCTCTATCGAATTTCTTTCGAATCAGTCTGAGCAAGGGTCGGGATTGGATTACAATCGGCGAAGAGATCGAACGGACCAGGAGCTACCTGACCATCCAAAAGATGCGCTACAGAGATATTATGGATTATGAGATCCAGATGGACGCGGGAGTATCGGACAATACGATATTGAAGCTGATGCTACAGCCGCTGGTCGAAAATGCGCTGTATCACGGCATCAAGAACAAGAGGCAGGGAGGCACGATCGCTGTGCGCGCAAAACAAAACGGTGAAAACGAGGTCTGTCTTGAGGTGGAAGATAACGGGATCGGATTCACCCCGGACAAGCTGGCCCGGATTCAGGCGATGATTGATGATGATTCGGGTGATATCAGGTTGGAGAGCGGGTTTGGTATTGATAACGTCAACAAACGGATCAAGCTGTACTATGGGAAGCAGTATGGCCTTTCCATCAAAAGCGAACACAATGTTGGAACTTGTGTCACTCTTGTCATCCCGGCCATCCGGGACGAGGCCGTCAAAAGTGGTTAGAGCCTATCCTAAAAACCCAGCAAAGGCGGTGCCCATGCTGCCGGAGGTCGGGCATGGGAGCCCGACCCGCTAATTTTCGGATAGGCTCTTAGGCGTGGAGGGGACACGATGAAGATCTCCCAAGTGGTACTCTGGATTGTGGTCTGGGTGATGCTTGGGACATTGGCAGGATGCGCTCGACAGGGTTCTGCGGTGTTCACCCAACCAGCCACACCGGCCTCTACCGTCAAGCCCCGAAAGACCTACCAGGACCTGATTGTGGGGTATGCCCAGATTGGGGCCGAGAGCGAGTGGCGTACTGGCAATACCGAATCCGTGAAGGAGGCAGCCCAGCAATTAGGGGTCGAGCTCAAGTTCTCGGACGCACAACAAAAGCAAGAAAACCAAATCAAAGCCATTCGCTCATTCATCGCTATGAAAGTTGATGTGATCGGCGTTCCGCCGGTCGTGGAAACCGGTTGGGAGGCCGTTTTCCAGGAAGCCAAAGAGGCTGGCATCCCCATCATCCTGGTTGACCGCCGCGCGGCTGTCCCCGAAGATCTCTATGTGACCTTGATGGGTTCGGATTTCCTTGAAGAAGGTCGCAATGCTGCTCGTGTGATGGCTAAGCTGATGAATGGCAAGGCCAACATCGTCGAACTGGTGGGCACGATAGATTCCGCGCCGGCGAATGACCGCTACAAGGGCTTTCGAGAAATCTTGCAGGATTATCCAGACATGAAGATCATAGATTCCGAGACTGGCGACTTTACCCGCGCCAAGGGCAAAGAGGTGATGGAAGCCTTTTTGAAGAAGCACGGCCGGAACATCACGGCTCTTTACGCCCATAACGACGACATGGCCATCGGCGCGATTCAGGCGATTGAAGAATATGGTCTCCGGCCCGGTGTGGACATCAAGATCGTTTCGATTGACGCCATTCGGGATGCCTTTAAGGCGATGATCGCAGGCAAGCTGAACGCCACTGTCGAATGTAACCCGCTGCTCGGACCGCAGTTCCTTGAGCTGGCTCTCAAGGTGGTCAACGGCGAACCGGTGCCCAAGTGGGTCCCCTCGAAGGAAGACATTTTCTACCCCGACAACGCCAAGGAAATCCTGCCGACCCGCAGGTACTAAAGATACGCTGGTTTACTGCCCCTGCTTGGCAATGGAAGTAGGCCAAGTCAGCCTCCCGCAGGTTGTAACGTAGGGATTGCGCACTCAGGCGCTGAATCGTCCTGAAACTTTGATTTTGACAACTTTCGCAACGTCCCCGATCCCCTTACAATTTCTGTATCAGACCAAAAACGAGGGGAGCGGGAGATGACTTTAACAA
>DAOTXX010000176.1:0-10177 GCA_034434835.1 Thermoflexales bacterium
GCAATGACAGCATGTGCGGTAGACTGGGCTGAGTAGTTACGTTAGTTCTTATAGTATAACACGATTTTGCTCCGAGGGTTATGCCGATGGCAAGGGGTTGTGCCGAGGTCAACCCTCGAAAGTTGCAGGTCGAGTTGACCTGGCATTACAGCGCCAGAAGGTTTATACTTGGCGCACAAGAGGCTCATCAGCTCACACGCACCCGGCAGAAAGGCTTGGCATGGATTTTGAGAACCACGTGGCATTGATCACCGGCTCCGGTCGAGGCATTGGCCGCGCCATCGCGCTTCAGTTGGCCGGGCGCGGCGCGGACGTCGTCGTGAATTTCTTTCGCAACCGTGCGCCGGCGGAAGAGACCGCGCACGAGATCGAATCCTTCGGGCGCAAGGCGATGGTTGTCAAAGCCGACGTCGGCACGCTGGAGGGCATCGAGCACCTGTTCGCGGAAACGGAGCGCGCGTTCGGCGCGCTGGACATCCTGGTGTGCAATGCAGCGTCCGGCTACAACCGCCCGGTGATGGAGCAGCGCATCAAGGGATGGGATTGGACGATGAACATCAACGCGCGCTCGGCGCTGTTTTGCGCGCAAAAGGCTGTGCCGCTGATGCGCAAGCGCGGGCGCGGCTATATCGTCAATCAATCGTCCATCGGCAGCCAGCGCGTCCTGCCAGATTACGTCGTCGTGGGCGCGAGCAAAGCCGCGCTGGAAGCGGTGACGCGCTATCTGGCTGTGGAGCTGGCGCCATTGGGCATCGTCGTCAATGCGGTCTCGGCGGGGACGGTGTTGACGGACGCGCTCAAGCATTTTCGCGCGCTGCAAGACCCCAGCCTGCTGGCGGACGCCGACGCGCGCGTGCCGGCCGGGCGGATGGTCACGCCGGAAGACGTTGCCAACGTCGTCGCCTTCCTGTGCACGCCCGCCGCCGAGATGATCCGCGGGCAGGTGATTGTGGTGGATGGGGGATACACGCTGGTGGTGAGGTGAGTGCAAGACGCGCTTACATCTCCCGTCCTGCCCATTGGGCGATTTCAAAATCAAGTCACTGTTCAGCGGGAATCCGTCAACAAATCGCCTTCGGCGCAACGAATCAACGAATCGCTGACAGAGAGGCGTGACCATCATTCGTTTGATATTTGTTGACAGGGACTCGCAAGCCTTTAGAAAAGGCATTGGCTGAATCGTTACAAAAAAGTTATGACTGTGCTGAGTATAGCTTGACGCCAAAGCTTTGCGTTCTTGGCGTCTTGGCGGTTCAAAGGAGCTTTATGGACCTTCCCAATCTTCGCTGGTGGGGCTGGGGTACGCTCGACCAGTCCTACGATCTCTCCAATCGTCCCGGCTTTTGGCCGTTCATGCAAGCGCAGCTCGGCGTGGGGCCGGGGCCGCTGGCCGAACCGGTGCCGCTCGACTCGATCGTGCTGCCGCCGCCGCGACTGGGCACCGAGGCGCTGCGCGAGCTGCGCAAGAAACTCGGCGCGACAGTCGTCAACTACCAGCCCGAAGCGCGCATCCTGCACGCTTACGGCAAAAGCTACAAAGATTTGGTGCGCCTGCGCCGCGGCGAGGTGGCGCATCCCCCGGACGCCGTTGTCTTTCCCGAAAGCGAGGCGCACCTCGTCGAGCTGTTCGAGTGGGCCGCGCGACACGGCGCCGCGCTCATCCCCTTTGGCGGCGGGTCGTCGGTGACCGGCGGCGTCGAGCCGCAGAGCGACCGGCCCACGCTGACGATTGACCTGGCGCGGCTCAACCAGATCATCAGGCTCGACGTGGTTTCGCAGACCGTGACGGCGCAGGCGGGCATCCTCGGCCCGGCGCTGGAGCGGGCCGTGGGCGCGCGCGGGCTGACGTTAGGACATTTCCCGCAGAGTTTCGAGTTTTCCACGCTCGGCGGCTGGATTGCCACACGCAGCGCCGGACAGACCTCCGTCGGCTATGGTAAAATTGAAGCGATGGTGCAGGCCGTGCGCCTGCTGACGCCGGTCGGCGCGATCGAGACCAAGCCTGTACCGGCTTCCGCGAGCGGGCCGAGTTTGCTGGGAGCGCTCGTCGGCAGCGAAGGCGCGCTGGGCATCATCACGCAGGCCACGCTGCGCCTGCATCCCCGACCCGAATCGCAAGACTATCGCGGCGTGATGTTTCGCCGTTTTGAAGACGGCGCGGCAGCGGTCCGCGAGTTGATGCAAAGCAGCGCGCAGGTGGTGATGGCGCGGCTTTCGGACGGCCCGGAGACGGCGGCCTCGCTGGCGCTGGCGCGCGCGGCGCACTCGCCGCTCTCCCAATTCACAACGGACGTGGGGAAGCGTGTGCTCGCCACCCAGGGCTATGACCTTTCCGGCAAGGCTTGCCTGATGATCTTGGGCGTGGAGGGCCAACGCGCTCACGTCCCGCATCACGTCCGCGCGGCGATGGGCATCTGCAAACGGCACGGCGGCTTTGACCTGGGCCGGTCGGTGGGCCAGGCCTGGCTGCGCGAGCGGTTCGCGCTGCCCTACCTGCGCGACACGTTCCTGGGCTGCGGGCTGATGGTGGATACGCTCGAGACCGCGACGACGTGGGACAACCTGGCGCCGCTCTATGCCGCGCTCACCGACGCGCTGCGCCGCGCGATCGAAGCGAGCGGCGTCAAGGCCTATGTGATGACGCACATCAGCCATTCATACCGTGATGGCGCATCGCTGTATTGCACGTTCCTGGGCAAGCAAATCGCTGGACAAGAGATCGAGCAGTGGTGGGCGGTCAAGCGCGCGGCCACCGAGGCGATCCTCAGGATCGGCGGAACGCTCAGCCATCATCACGGCATCGGCGTAGATCACGCGGCGTGGTTGGAGCGCGAGCATGGGGTAATGGGTATCCAGGTATTGCGCGCGCTCAAGGCGACGTTTGATCCGCAGGGTATGTTGAGTCCAGGGGTTTTGTTGACGTGATGCGTGAGACGTGAAACGTGATCCGTTCACGCTTCACGTTTTACGAGTCGAGGCCAACGATGCACGCTGATTCTCGTCCTTTCTCGCATGCCACACGCCTCGAAAATCTAGATCGGCTGGCGACCGAATCTTTCGACCTGCTGGTGATCGGCGGCGGGATCACGGGCGTCGCTATTGCGCGGGATGCGGCGCTGCGCGGGATCAAGACGGCGCTGGTGGAAAAGAACGATTGGGCCGCTGGCACCTCGTCGCGCTCGGCGCGGCTCATCCACGGCGGGCTGCGCTACCTGGAATATTACCAGTTCGGATTGGTGTTTGAAGCGTTGAGCGAGCGCGCGGTCTTGCGCCGGATCGCGCCCCGGCTGGTGCGCCCTTTGCCGTTCATGTACCCGTTGTATCGTGGGCAAGAGCCGGGCTTGCTCAAGCTTGCGGCAGGCATGTGGTTGTATGACGGACTGGCGCAATTCCGCAACGTCGCACGCCACCGCATGATGCTCGCGCGCGAAACGGCCCGGCGCGAGCCGATCGTCGCGCGCCCGGGTCTGCGCGGCGCAGCGCGTTACTATGATGCGGTCGTGGACGACGCGCGATTGACGCTGGCGATTGCGCAGTCGGCGCACTGGAATGGCGCGGTCGTTGCCAATCACGCGCGCGTGGTGGGGTTGCTGACGACCGACC
The DNA here is from genome assembly GCA_034434835.1 of Thermoflexales bacterium. Classification (GTDB taxonomy): domain Bacteria; phylum Chloroflexota; class Anaerolineae; order Fen-1058; family Fen-1058; genus JBGLNJ01. The sequence goes on from DAOTXX010000176.1 coordinate 3,604, forward strand.
ATCGCGTCACGGGCGCGATGGTGCGCGACGAGATCGCCGGGCGCGAGATCGAAATCCTGGCGCGGCTGGTCGTCAACGCCTGCGGGCCATGGGTGGATGGGATCCGTCACATGGACGCCGGGGCCGGGCGCGCCCCACCGCTGCTGCGCCCGACCAAAGGCGTGCACCTGATCATCCGCCGCGAGCGGCTGATGACTCAACACGCCATCGCGTTCGATTCGCCGCGCGACGGGCGTCACCTGTACGTCATCCCTTGGAGCGATTTTGCCATCATCGGCACGACGGACACCGACTACAGTCAAGACCCGGAGGCATTGGGTGTCACTCGAGAGGACGTGGACTATTTGATCGAAGCTGCCCAGCACGCTTTTCCCTCCGCTCAACTGACCGAGTCCGACGTTATCAGTGCCTATGCCGGGCTGCGCGCGCTGATCAGCAGCGACGCGGCGAGCACGTATGCCATCTCGCGCGAGCATCACATCGAAGAGAGCGCGTCCGGCCTGCTCACCATCGCCGGGGGCAAGCTGACCACGCATCGGTTGATGGCGCAAGAGTTGGTGGACCTGGCGGCGAAAAAGCTGGGCAGGGCTGGCCCCTGCATCACGGGCAAGCGGCACATCGAGACAGCCGAACGTCTGACCGGCATGGCGATCCCGGCTGGCGGATCGCCACACCTGGTCGAAACCTATGGTGCGGACGCGCTGCGGATTTTGGCATACGTCGAAGAGCGGCCCGAGCTGGGCGCGCCCATCGCGCCGGGGCTGCCTTACCTGCGCGCCGAGGTGCATTATGCCATCCAGCACGAGATGGCACTTTCGCTTTCCGATGTCCTCATCCGCCGTACGCACGTGATCTATGAATCGCCCGATGCGGGCCTGCTGCAGGCGCGCGAGATCGCTGCACTGATGGCCGGGAAACTCGGCTGGGATGCGGCGGAGCAGGAACGGCAGATCGCCGAATACGCTCACCAGGTCGCGTTGACGCGCAGCTTTCGCGCTCGATGCTAGATGTTTGCCCTCACGCTGGAGGTTCAAGCAACATCTCATCTGGTAGCGTATGCAACCGGGTCTCGTCAAAGGGTATTTCGCCCGCAAAATGCAACACATCCACCTCGGCGTCGTAGGTGTAACGGCGCTGCACCCAACGCCCCCCGTAGCGAAACACGACCTCGAACACACAGGTGTTATTGGCCAGGCTCACCTGCTCGATCACGATCCAGGCCGGGTGATGGCCGCCCAGCACAATCGCCAGCTTGCGATCACGCGCGATCCTGATCTCGGCGGCGCGCTCACCAGCGGGATCATAAGTTGTGATGGACATGAGAGCCTCCTGCTGCGTGCAACGTGTGCGAGCTGTGATTCAAGTTTAGCACAGGTCGCAGCAAAATGCACAAGCCGCAGATTTCCACCTCATCTTGCCGGTTGGAGATGGCCGGCGGGCGTCAATCCTCTTGCTTCTCCTCTGTCAAAATACGGGCCTTTTCCCCAAAAAATCCGTACCTGCACGGATAGCCAAACCCTCCCCAAGCCTCTAAACTATACCATGCAGGCAGCCTGCGTCGGCTGTCGGCATTTCTGCGCGATGGAGACATCATGGAACCTGTTCGCATTTTGCTGGTAGACGATAACCCCACTTTTTTGCGGATCGCGACTCGATTCCTGGAGCACGAGCGCGGTGGCGAGGTCACGGTCGTCGGGACGGCGAGTGGCGGCGAGGAGGCGTTGGCCCAGGCCGGGCGTCTCCGTCCGCACGTGATCCTGCTCGATCTGATGATGCCGGGCATCAGCGGACTAGAGATCATCCCTCCCCTGCGGGCCATGCTGCCGGACGTTGGCATCATTGCGCTGACGTTGCTGGATACCAGCAGTTACTGTGCGGCGGCGCTGGCGGCAGGCGCCGATCGGTTTGTCGCCAAGTCGGCCATGAGCACCGATTTGCTGCCCGCTATCCAGCAGGTCGTACTGGCGCGGCAAAAGGCTAACATTAATGATGCGTGACTGTAACTCTTTTGCAAGCACCCTGTAAGCCTACTCTACCATCAAACGTAGTATGCTTACAGGTGACGAATTCCTTGACTAAAGCTTGATCCCAGCCAGGATCAACCCGCCCGAAAGTGCGAATGTGTGCGTATTCTCTCGAGTACGTGCGGGTAGCATAATCTCTGGTGATTGTTTCGCCCTGTGCTTGGGGGCGTGGGAATAGTCGGATGATGGGTTGAAATTATCGTTTATCCTCGTGTGTTGCCCCCAATGATTCAGTGTAACTTGGCCAGGGATGATCGCTCTGAAAAGAGATTCCATGATTTTGGCTCTCCCGCCTTTCGCGGAACCACTGCTGGCCCTGATCGGCGATGCAGCGCCGGTCCATGAGACCGCGTCCCGTGGGCGGGGCGATCAGCCCGATTTGTCAGGCGCAGCGTTGTAGCTCGAAGGGCGAATTCTCCCCAATCGAACAAATGGAAATAGCCGATGTGATGTCGGAACGGCGGAGCCTGGTTGGTGATGCCCCGGCGAACCCTTCAACTGCCCTTGTGCGATTGACCCTGCTCGACTAGTGTTGTAAAATGACGCTGGCCTGCTGCCCAGCCATGGTTGCGGGCGGCGAGCATAGCAGATCAGGGTGATTCCGATGAAGGAGCAGTTCGAGTCTTTGTTGATGCGTATCCTGTTGGCTTGCCAGGAGCATTATGGTGATTGCCTGGTCTCACTGGCTGTCTTTGGTTCTGTCGGGCGGGGCACGCCGCGCCCTGATTCAGACATAGACCTGTTGATCGTTGCGGAGGACCTACCCAATGGCCGTGTGCAGCGCGCAGCCGATTTTCGGGCCGTAGAACAGGCGTTAGCCTTGCCGTTAGCGGAGGCTCGCAGGAACGGCCTGGACGTAGAGCTTTCGCCTGTGTTCAAGACGCCCTCCGAGGTGCAGCAGGGCAGTCCGCTATTCCTGGACATGCTCCAGGATGCGCGCCTGTTGTACGATCGGCAAGATTTCTTCCAGAAGGCGCTGGATGGATTCCGAGCCAGGCTAGATCGCCTGGGCGCGCGGCGGATCTGGCGCGGCAATGCCTGGATTTGGGATTTGAAGCCGGATTACAAGCCCGGCGAGGTGTTTGAGCTATGACGAATGCTTCGCTGGCGCAGAGTTATTTGATCAAGGCTTCCAAGCGGCTCAGGATTTTGACTGTGTTGTTGGATGAGGCGGCCTATTCCGACGTGGTACGCGAGGCGCAAGAGATCGTCGAGCTGGCGCTCAAGGGCATGTTGCGCCAGGTGGGCGTCGAGCCGCCCAAATGGCATGATGTGAGCCAGGTGCTCAAGGAGTATCGAGACCGCTTCCCAGAGCCTGTGATGGCGCAGCTCGATCGCCTGGCCGAGATTTCGATCTGGCTGCGCAAGGAACGCGAGTTTTCGTTCTACGGCGATGTGGATTTCATCCCCACTGAGGAGTATACTCAGGCGGATGCGCTGCGAGCTATCGCAGATGCGCAGTTTGTTGTTTCCGCTGCTGCGTCAATCATCCATCTGGCATAAGCCAGCCTCATGGTCCCAAGTGTGATCCCGACCGATGGGTGTGTGGGCAACCACCTGCCCCGACGATGTGAACGATTGGGTTCACCCAGATAGCCCCAGGGAAAATTGATGACAAAAAGCAAGGTTCAGGTCCTTTCAGTGTTCGGCACGCGCCCCGAGGCAGTCAAGATGGCCCCGGTGGTCAAAGAGCTGGAAAGGCATCCTGATCGAGTAGCGAGCCGGGCGTGTGTGACAGCGCAGCACCGGCAGATGCTCGACCAGGTGTTGAGTCTGTTCGGGATCGCGCCGGACTATGACCTGGACGTGATGCAGGAGAGCCAATCGCCGACGCAGGTCGCGTCCGCCGTGTTGGCCCGGCTGGAGCCGGTGCTGGCATCCGAGCATCCCGATTGGGTGCTGGTGCAAGGCGACACGACAACCGTGGCGGCTGCGGCGCTGGCCGCTTTTTATTCCGGAGCCAAAGTCGGGCACGTGGAAGCCGGGCTGCGCACGTTCAACAAGTACCAGCCCTTCCCGGAAGAGATCAACCGCCGCGTGGCGGGCGTGATCGCCGACCTGCATTTTGCTCCCACGCAGCGCGCGAGAGAGAACCTGTTGCGCGAAGGTGTGCCGGATTCGATCATCCACGTGACCGGCAACCCGGTGATTGATGCTCTGCACTGGGTGGCCGATCTGCCATACGACCCGGCGTGTGGGCCGCTCAAGAACATTCCCTGGGACAGGCGCCTCATCCTGGTGACGGCGCACCGGCGTGAGAATTTCGGACAGCCGCTGGAGCAAGTCTGCCTGGCGCTGCGCGACATCGCCGAGGCGTATGCCGGCGATGTGCATATTGTGTATCCGGTTCATCTCAACCCGAACGTGCAGGAACCGGTCCGGCGGATTCTAGGCTACGCGCCGGGGATCACGTTAATGGACCCGTTGGATTATTTGCCGCTGGTCTACCTGATGAAGCGCGCGACGCTGGTGCTGACCGATTCGGGCGGCATCCAGGAGGAAGCGCCGGGCCTGGGCAAGCCGGTGCTGGTGCTGCGCGAGGTGACCGAGCGACCCGAAGCCGTGGAAGCCGGGACCGTGCGCGTGGTGGGTACCGACCGGATGCGGATTTTCGAATGGACGCGCAAGCTGCTCAGCGACCCCGCTGAATACGACAAGATGGCGCGCGCGGTGAATCCCTACGGCGACGGGCACGCGGCCGAGCGCATCGTCAAGGCCATACTGGAATACAAGAGCAGGGCATGAGCGAGTTCGGGCCGGGCCGACGGGTGACACCTGCACTTGCGTGTGGTGACCCATTGGCAGCCGGATTTCGACGCGCACCCGCGCCGGCCGCTGGACAGCACAAGCAAAGATGATAAAATGGAGTATGGCTGTTACGTTGATCGAATGATGTCAAGCGCAATTGGAGCTGTGCAGTGACATGTGTGATTCTGGAGGAGGGCCTTGATGGGTGAAGCAGTTGCAGATATTGGGACTTTGATCATCCGCTCACCGGACGTGAGAGGAGGCCGCCCGCGCATTGCCGGGACCGGTGTGACTGTGCGACGCATCGTAGGTTGGTACAAGTTGGGTTTGAGCCCGGAAGAGATCGCGGGCGAGTTCGGCCATTTGACGTTAGCCCAGGTCTATGCAGCACTGGCCTATTATCACGCCAACCGGGATGAAATCGAACGAGATTTGGCAGAAGAAGATGCACAGGCCGTGCATTTGGAGCAACTCCGCAGCCAGAGTCACGCCACTCGTTCATGAGAGCACGCCTCTACTTTGACGAGGATTCTATGCGGCATGCGCTGGTCGTTGCCCTGCGAGCCAGAGGCATGGATGTGATGACTGCCCTTGAGGCAGGCATGATCGACCGCGACGATGTCGAGCACCTTGACTATGCAGCAGCACATGGGCGTGTTCTCTTTAGTTTCAATGTTGGCGATTTTTACGATTTGCACACGCGGTATCTTGCTGAGGGCAAGTCGCACGCTGGCATCGTCCTGGCGCGTCAGCAAGTTTACCCGGTGGGCGAACTCTTGCGCCGCTTGTTGCGCTTGATCAGCGCCAGGTCAGCCGAGGAAATGCAAGACCAGGTCGAGTTTCTGAGTGCCTGGGGACGAGGATAACTCCTTCGCGGCGATTTGAAAACGTGCCAATCCCAAGTTCTTTTCTGCGATGAACAACCTGCTGATTGATATGCTACGGGCCATAGCGCAACGGTCTGACCCTGCGCGACCTGGTCGAAATGTATTCAGGCAAGGACGATAAAACACTCTTGGCAGTCTATCTCGTCACGGGCGGGGCCGGGTTTATCGGCTCGCATATCGTGGATGAGCTGATGCGTCGCGGCGAGCGGGTGCGCGTGCTGGACGATTTTTCCACTGGCTGCCGCGCCAATCTGCAATCTGCAATCCAAAATCCAAAATCCGAAGTCGAGGTCATTGAGGGAGACATACGAGATCGAGAAATAGTGCAGAAGGCAATGCGCGGCGTGGATTATGTGCTGCATCAGGCGGCTGTGGCCTCAGTGCCGCGCTCAGTGGCCGACCCGCTGACGACGAACGAGATCAATGTCACAGGGACGCTGAACGTGCTGATTGCCGCGCGTGAGGCAGGGGTGAAGCGGGTGGTGTATGCCTCGTCGTCGGCTGTGTATGGCAACAATCCAGTATTGCCCAAGTGTGAAGACATGCCCACCGAGACGCTTTCGCCCTATGCGGTGTCCAAGTTGGCGGGCGAAAACTATTGCCGCGCGTTTCACGAGGTCTATGGCCTGCCGACGGTGGCGCTGCGTTATTTCAACGTGTTCGGCCCGCGCCAGGACCCGAACTCGGAGTATGCGGCGGTCATTCCCAAGTTCATCGAGCGGATGCTGCGCGGCGAGCGCCCGGTGATTCACGGCGACGGCTGGCAGTCACGGGATTTCATCTACGTGGCGAATGTGGTCGAAGCCAACCTGCGGGCGTGTCATGCGCCCGCAGCGGCCGGGCAGGTGTTTAACGTCGCCAGCGGGAAGCAGATCAATTTGCTCGAGCTGGCCGGGATGTTGAATCAGGTGATGG
>DAOTXX010000177.1:0-121826 GCA_034434835.1 Thermoflexales bacterium
AGTCCAGTCTACCGCACAGGCTGTCATTGCGAGCCTGCCGAAGGCAGGCGAAGCAATCTCTGTGCTCCGATCGCTGAGATTGCTTCGTCGGCCCGCTTCGCGGGCCTCCTCGCAATGACGGCTGAGTAGTTACCTCATGCCAGCATCTCTTGCTCCAACGACTCGGCCAGCTTGAGATATTTTTCGTGCACACCTGCGCCGGTCTCGGCGTGCTCGATGCGCTCGAAATCCTCGGCGACCTGAGCGTGGCGTTCGAGGGGGATGACCTGATCCGCCATGGGGAACAGGATGCCGTTTTCCTTGGCGATATGCTGAGTCAGGAGCGCCGCATAGCCGCGCGCGTTGGCAACGAGGGCCTGGCACGCTGACTCGTCACCCGCTTGCAGCCTTTCCGCGGCCTGGCGCATCGCGCGCGTGTAGGCGCGTCCCTGCTCGTGTTCCATCAGCATGACGGCAATCGGCCCGTCCTGGGTGGGCATTCCACTTGCGGCCATTGCCGTGAACAGCACGCCCTCTTCCTTCCTGTGATGGCAGCCGTCGGCAAAGCCCTTGATGAAATCGGCGGCGTCCATAAAGAACCCAGGCCGCACCGCCTGCCCCTGTTCTGCGCGCTGCGCGGCAGTTTCCAGCGCGGCGATCACACGCAGGATCACGGTATGCTCGTCCATCAGAATCTCGGTGGCTTGCATGACATTCCCCCTCTTTGTCCAATTGACGTTGGCAAAAAAACTTGCCTCGACTTGACAAGGCAAGTGTAGCTCAATCCCGCGAGCTTGTCTGTGACATTTGTCTTGGTAGGTTCTTTTAGGGGCGCGGGACTTGGCATCACCCATACTGTTCCACGCTGTGCCTGGCGGCGCTCCAGGTTAGGCTGGGCGCAGTAACGGTGATGGACCGGTTCGCTTGCGTATAGGTGTGCACTTTGCTGCCGTCGCTCAGCAAGTTGCCGCAACCGAAGCGAGTCCCCGAAGCGAAGCGAAGCGAGGTTGGCATCCCAAGTATACATGACAAGGTGACCAGGAGACGATTCGCGGCATCGTAGGTGTACGTGGCGACGAGTGTGCTGGTGATGGTCTGCGCGGTGCGATTGCCGACTTGGTCGTAGGCGTAGGCAAAGGTATAGGTGTACGCGCCGGAATACGTCGCACGTGTAGCGAATGGTCGTCGTGGTCGTGAGCGTCTCGGTGGTCGCCGTGCGGTTGCCCACCCGGTCGGGTTCGTATGGGTAGCGAGCCGGCAGATTTGCGCCGCGCGTGTGATCGAGCTGCGTCAGGCGGCCGGCGGCATCGCAAATCCGCTGCCTGCGTGACGTTGCCTGCCGCGTCGAGCGGGTACGTGTACGCCGCCAGCGTCCAGGCCAGGTTGCGCGTCGTCAGGCGGTGAGCCGGCCGGCATCGTCGTAGCGCAGCCCGGCCGTGATATTGCTGGGCAGCTATGAGAACTCGCCGGACTTCATCCTCGGTCAAGGGCTGGATGAGCGCCTGTGGTGCAAGGCCACCGTGCACTTTGTGGCGGAGGCAGTGATTGGCGTTGACTCGTGGTGACAAGGCTCGGGGGGAAAAAAGTCAAAAGTCTCCCGTATTTTTATTTTTCCGTGCGAGGCAGCCCAAAAGCCAAAGTGGGGGAAAACGAAGAACCTGTTCTTGGGCAGGTCTCCAAGCGGGAGAATGAGGATGTTGTGGCTCCCAAATTCGATTTTCTTGTTTGAAATGGGCCGGATAGGAGTCGAACCTACACGTCCTTTCGGACCGAAGATTTTAAGTCTCCTGCGTCTGCCATTCCGCCACCGGCCCGTGCTGTGACGATTTTACCGCTGTGATCGGCGTCCGTCAAGTTGAGCGAGCCTGCCAGGTTTTCAAAACCTGGCAGGTCTGTTATCGTTTGAGGTACCTGTCAAACCATCCCACGATTCGATTCAGTCGGTCAATGCGATGTTGCGGTTCGCCGCTGCGCGAAAGCTCGTGCCCTTCGCGCGGGTAGCGAACAAACTGGACGCGCCGCCGCAATCTTCGCAGCGCGGTGAATAATTGCTCCGCATCACTGATCGGCGCGCGAAAGTCACTCTCGCTGTGCAAGAGGAGCAACGGCGTCCGAATGTTATCCACGTAAGCCAGCGGCGAGTGCTTCCAATAGTGTTCAGGCTCCCGCCACGGAAAGCCACCGAAATTGGCTTCCACCCATTCGGCGATGTCGGACGTGCCATGCAGATGCGCCACATCATACACACCGCGCTGGCTCGCCGCGCACGCAAAGCGCTGATCGTGACCGATGAGCCACACCGTCATGAACCCGCCATACGATCCGCCTGTGACGCCGATGCGCTGCGTATCAATGTACCCGCGCTTGACGAGCGCATCAACGCCGGCGAGAATGTCACCTGCGTCGGCTTCGCCCCAGGCGTTGCGATTGGCGCGGGCAAAGGCTGTGCCATAGCCATCCGATCCACGCGGATTGCAAAAGAACACCACGTATCCCTGTGAAGCCAGGATCTGCCATTCGTGCCACATCGTCGGAAAGCCTGGCCCCCACATGGCCTGCGGCCCGCCGTGAATCTCGACCACCAGCGGCCACTTGCGGCGAGGATTAAAGCCGGGCGGGAACATCACCCAGCCTTGAATCGGGGTGCCATCCGGCGCCCGGTAGTTGATCTCGCGGACCGGCGCGATGAATTTCTTGTTCAGCCATGCTTCGTTGACGCGCGTGACGCGCCGCTCGCGACCATTTTGCGCCAGGAACAGATCGCTGGGATATTCAGGCGCGCTTGCGGCAAAAGCGATCTGCTCGCCGCGCCCCACATCAAAGCCGGTGACGATGCGGCGCTTGCCTACAACCTGCGTGACGCGGGGCAATCCAATAGTCGGCTGGACGCGGTAAATACCAGTGTCTCCATGATCCCCTGCGCTAAAGAAAAGAGCGCGGCCGTTGGGTGACCACCGGACGATCTCGACCGTGCGATCCAGCTTTGTGGAAAGCTCAACCGGGCGACCTCCACCGACCGGGCGGATCGCCAATCGCGCGACCTGGCCCGCCGGGTCGTCTTCTGGGAGCCGCACGTAAGCGATCCACTCGCCATCCGGCGAAGGGAGTGGGTGGGACGTGCCAAAGCCGGGGTCGCGCAGGCGCGTGACGCGCCCGCCTGGCACCGAGATGCGCAAGAGGTCCGTGTGCAAGCCGATGTGATCGCCGCGCGGGTCACGCTCGGCCCACGTCAGGAGAGAGCGGCCATCTGGCATCCATACAGGGGACGCATAGTCCAACTCGCCATCCGTGAGCCGTTGGGGCTTGGGGCGATCCTCTTGTCCAACCTCGACGAGGTAAATGTGGCTGCGCCGGTCATCCAGGTAATAATTAGCCACGCGATAAGGCAACCGGGTGATAATGCGCGGGTCGCCTTTGGCCTCTTCGACTTTCTTTTGTCGTTCCTCGAGTTGGCGCAGTTCGTCCGGGTCAACGGGCGGCGCGGCCCCTCGATCCTCCGCCCGACGCTCGGCGGCATTGGAACGCGAGAGGAACACGATAGATGTCCCATCGGGTGACCAGGCCGGGTCGGTTGCGCCCTGGCGCATATCCGTCAACTGACGCGCCTCACCGCCGTTCAGGTCAATCACGTAAAGCTGTGGCTTGTCGCCTGCGCGGTTGGAGACAAATGCAAGCTGCTTGCCATCGGGACTCCAGCGCGGTGAATGGTCTTGACGTGTGCCGCTGGTGAACGGACGCGGCTTGCCACCGGACGTGGGGGCCAACCAGATCGCGCGGCGATAACCGTTGCTGACCTTGTCCACCGTCAACTTGACAAAGGCCACCCACGCTCCATCGGGCGAAATCTGCGGATCTTCGATCCAGGCGAACTGGTACAGGTCTTCCGGGGTGATCCACTTTTCATCAGCAGGCATGGTTTTCTCCTCTTGCCGGATATTCAAGTCGAGGCAGCAAGCCGCGATATTCTATCACGAAACATCCAAACGATTCCCGAACTCGCCGCGCAGATGCGCGGGCAGTTGCTCGGCTATCGCGCGCATCACACGACGACAGACCCACATGCCACGCGCGTCAGGCGATCGCTCATCCGACACGGGCGTGAACATGGGGCCGAAACGAACCTGCCATGCTTTGCCATCTTCCCAGACCCCAGCCGGTAAGATCATCATCCCTGCATGGCAAAGATGTAACATGAATCTCCCAACCCCAGGCGACGGCATCATCAGATGACCGTCACCGCTATCGTGTCCTTCCGGCGCGAGGCACAGGCGCGCCTCTGGGTGGCTGCGCGCCCAGTGGATCACCTGTCGTACGGTCGTTGCACACGCGATGACCTCCTGGTCAGTCGCCGGCATCGGCGGCATGAGAAAGGCGCCGTACAGCACGGCGATCCGGCGCAGCATCCAGCGGCTCAGCGGCGCCAATATCCCCCAGTGCCTCCATTCCGCTGTCATGACCCAGCGAGGCTCAGGTTGGGTCAGGCCGATCCGCACGAGCGCACCGCCGAGCGCAGTCACCGTCCACCAGACAGGCACGCCCGGGCGCGCATAATGATTGAAAACGACGAGAACGGCCCCGAAAGGCTGTCGGAGGTCAACGCCTTCGGGCCAGTGAACCTCAAGGGGCGGATCAAGCGTGTCGGCCAGCCGGGCCAAATCCACCAAAAGCGAGCGGCGACGGCCGGTCAGCGCGGAGGTGACTATGGCGAGGAGCAGACCAGGCGGGTAAGAGGGGCGAAGGCCTTTCAAGGCAAGAGTCCATGCTGCTGGAGGAACCTGCGCAGCCCCTCCTCGCTCGGCTCGGTGATGAGCGTGCCCCGGTTATAGTCGCGCGTGGACCGGCCAGCCGGTTTGGGGTCCGGCTCGCGGAAGGGCAGCATGCTCCCATCTTCCGCAACGACACAGGCCGGCACACCCATGTGACCGTTCCACGCCTTGATGCGCTCGAGCGCTTCCGGGTCCCTGGAGCAATCCACTTCACGGTAAGGCACATGCCAGTCGGCCAAGAGCTTGCGAGTGCGCTGCTGGTCAGGGCAATAGATTGCGCGCGTGTAAATGACGAGGCCGAGCGCCATGCTATCCTACTCCTCCCCAGTCATGATCGCCGAAACGATTTGCTCTGGCGAGATCAGCTCGCCATCCACGCGATGGAGACCGATGACGCGGCGATGACCGGCGATCCGCTCGATCTCGCGCCGATAATCGCCCAAGTTCAACTCGGCCACAATGACGCGCTCAATCCCATCCAACGCAGCGTGCAGGGCCTTTTCCGGCACGGGCCACAAGGACTGGACCGTCAGCGCCGAAACCGCTTGCCCTCCGCTTCTCGCAATCCGCGCATCCTGCACAGCCTCTTGCACCGCTCGCGCGGTGACTCCGTAACTGACGACGAGCGTCTTGGCGCCCGGCTGCAAGTCAGCCTTGACCAGCTCCAGCTCGTCTCGATGCGCTTCGATCTTGTCAGCCAGGTGACGATTGAGCGCGCCGACCTGCGTCGGGTCCTTGGCGAGCAGCCCGTGTTCATCGTGGGAAGACCCGGTAAAACGCACCACATGTTCTCCACCAAACGGCGCGAGCGGCAGAACCTGATCCGGCGGGTGGAACCGGTAAGGCCGAAATTCTCCCCTTTCCCTCGCTCCTTGTCTCTCTCGCACCAGTGCCGGCACAAACTCGGCCGCGTCCACCGTCATGGTCGTGAGATTCAACTCTTTGTCGGTCATCAAACACACCGGGCAGCGGAAACGTTCAGCCAGGTCAAACGCCTTCATCGTCAGCGTGTAACATTCCGGCACGGACGAAGGAGCCAGCGCGATCAGTGGGTAGCCGCCCGACGTGCCCCAGCGCACGAACTGAACATCGCCCTGCGCCACCGTCGTCGCGCCGCCCGTGGCCGGTCCGGCGCGCTGGACATCCACGATCACCAACGGGACCTCGCCCATGATCGCCAGGCCAATGTTTTCGCTGTAGAGGCTGATGCCGGGGCCGCTGGTCGCCGTCATCGCGCGCGCGCCGGCCATCACCGCGCCGATGCACATGCTGATGCTGGCGATTTCGTCTTCAGCCTGCACCGCGATGCCGCCACGTTGGGGCAGCTCGCGCACCATCTGGAGCAAAATGGACGTGGCCGGGGAAATGGGGTATCCGGCGAAAAAGTTGCAGCCAGCCGCCAGCGCGCCGCGCACAATCGCCGTTGCGCCATCCGTGTACTCACGCATCGTTGTCGTCTTGGTCCAACTCGTCCGCTTCTGCCAACACCTTTTCTACCAGCGCGTCAAAGACCAACTGCTGAAACGCGACATTCTGCCAGTACGGGATATCGCTCTCGGTGAGCAAGACGCGCAGTTCTTTTGCGCGCTGAATGACGAGATCGTCATGCTCTTTTTCCCCAATCAAGTCTTGGAGGTCCTCTAAAAGCTGCTCAAAGCGCTCCGCGGCAATGTGGGCCTGGATGAATTGCGGCAACCGGGCAACCGCGGCCTGAGCATCTTGCTGCGTATCGCTTGTCCGCAGCAATTCGATCCCTTGCGCCTGGAAATCAGCGACGAGCTTGTCCGCCAGCTCCTGCAATTCATCGGGGTCGAACAATTCAGAGGCCAACTCGCTATCCAGTTCATGGCGCTCGAGCATTTCCTCTTCTTCCAGGTCCCGGCTGGCCTCCAGGTAATCGGCCAGGCCGGGTGTTTTGTCCACAACCTTCCAGTAGGCCCGTTCCGCAGGCGAGCCTTCGACGAGGTCGTGCTCAGAGGTCACATCAGGCTGAATCGCCTGCGCTGCCTGGAGCGCCTTTTCTCTGGCGTCCTCGAACTGATCCGCTTTGTCCAGCGAGGCCTGGAGCGCCTCAAAGAACAATCCGCACGTGCCCCAGATCTCGGGTCGGTCGTCGCTTCTCAGGATCATCTCGACGGCTGAGGCCAGGGCCAGTTTATCCATCTGCCTCTCACGCCTCAGACGCTGGCGACATTCACCCAGCGCGTCCAAAACGTCCTGTTGGAATTCAGGCGAAACGAACTGCGCGATGACGTGGACGTAGGCTTCGGTCGTATAGTCTGCCTGTTCTTCTTTCGACAGCTTGTGAAACTGGTCGGGCGGCGGGACGCGAGCATTGAACTCGTCTGCCACAGCATATATCGCATCCGCCGGGTGAAACAGCAGCCCGCTAAATTCAAGCTCGTCATACAATGCAGTCGCGTCGTGCATCACATGAACCGCAAACTCGAGCCATGCTTCGTCAGAGGCGTCGCGTAAGTTGTGCTGGATCAATAGAGGCCGCATATCATGCCACAATTCGTCTCGCGCTCGGAGTTGTGCCTGACGGTGGGTGAGCCGCTGCTTGGCGTGGCGGCGCTTGAGCTGTCGTTTACGGGCCTGTTTTTTGGTCGGCATCGTCGGAACGATCTCCATGGACGGGAAAAAGGTGATCACACGTGAAAAGAGTCTACCATCGCCGCAGAATTCGGTCAAGCAACAAAAAGGGGCTGCCGGTGCAGCAGCCCCAGGGTGCTCGTGGATGGATTACCGGATCGCCCGCTCGCTCTGCTTGTCGAACATGTGAAAGTTCGCCATATTGGCGATCACTTCGATCTTGTTGCCAACGCGAGCGCGAGTGCGCGGGTCCACGCGGGCGATAAACTGCTTGCCGCCGGTGAGGAGGTACAGGTAAACCTCACTACCCATCAATTCAGTGATGTCCACTTCGGCCGGGATGCGGGCGGCGACGACACCGGGCGGCGTGAACTCGGGATCGTGCAGATCCTCCGGCCGGATGCCCAGGACCAGGTCCTTGCCGACATAGGGCTGAAGCGCCGGAACGCGATCCGGCGGCACGTCCAGGTGGAAAGAGCCACCATCAATGGCCAACTTGCCTTCACTGGAGGCAAGCCGCACGTCGAAAAAGTTCATTGCGGGCGTACCGATAAAGCCGGCCACAAAGATGTTGCCCGGCCGATCGTAGAGCGACTGCGGTGTATCAATCTGCTGCAGGATGCCATCTTTCATTACAGCGATGCGCGTGCCCATCGTCATGGCTTCGGTCTGGTCGTGGGTCACGTAGATAAAGGTGGTCCCCAGGCGCTGGTGCAGCTTGGAGATTTCGGCGCGGGTCTGGACGCGCAGCTTGGCGTCCAGGTTGGAGAGCGGCTCGTCAAAGAGAAAGACCTTTGGCTCGCGCACAATGGCGCGCCCCACGGCCACCCGTTGGCGCTGGCCGCCGGAAAGCTGCTTGGGCTTGCGGTCGAGCAGGGTGCTGATGCCCAAAATGTCCGCCGCCTCCTTCACGCGCCGGTCAATTTCGGCCTTGGGTGTTTTGCGCAGCTTGAGGCCAAAGGCCATGTTTTCGTACACGGTCATGTGAGGATACAGCGCGTAGGACTGGAACACCATGGCGATGTCACGGTCCTTGGGCGCGACATCGTTGACCAGCCGATCACCGATGTAGATATTGCCTTCCGAGATCTCTTCCAATCCGGCCAGCAGCCGCAGGCTGGTTGTCTTGCCACAGCCGGATGGGCCGACAAAGACGAGGAATTCCTTATCGGCAATGTCAATGTTGAGATCATTGACTGCGACGACTCCACCGGGGAAACGCTTGTACACGTGCTCGTATCTGACGCCGGCCATCTTGGCCCTCCTGAATAGATTTGGGACCGAGCTGGGGTCCATGCCCGTCACCGCCAGTCCAGTTCCAGTTGATGCTTATTCTAGCAAATCCGGCGCTAAAATGCAACTGATGAATATCATCCATTGCCCCATGACAGGCAAGTTTGACAAATCAACTTCACTATGCTAGACTGTTTACGACCTTGAAGGGCGATGCATTTTTCGCGACTCTCTCACCGAGAGAGTTTTTTTTGCCGGGCGGAGGCCAATGCGAACAGTCGAATGGCGCGATGGCAAGGTGGCGATGATTGACCAGCGCGTTCTGCCGCATGAGCTGGTTGTGGCCGAATACACGGATTATCGCCAGGTCGCACAGGCGATCCGCGACATGGTCGTGCGGGGTGCGCCAGCGATCGGCGTCACGGCAGCCATGGGATTGGCGCTGGCCTCGCTGCAGAGCGCCGCGAGGGACCGCGCCACGCTGCTGCGCGATCTGGAATCGGCTGTCCAGGTGTTGCGCGCGGCCCGCCCGACGGCAGTCAACCTCGGCTGGGGGCTGGATCGGATGTGGCGTCGGGCGACGGACGAATCACTGGACAGCGCCGACGACATTCGCGCCGCGCTCGTGGTCCAAGCCCAGGCGATGGCTGAAGAAGACGTGGCCGTGAATCGGCGTATGGGCGAACATGGCGCGACGCTGATCCGCGATGCCGACACGATCCTCCATCACTGCAACACCGGCGGGCTGGCAGCGGTGGACTATGGCACGGCGCTGGGCGTCATTCGCTGCGCGCACGAGCAGGGCAAGCGTGTTCACGTGTTCGTGGACGAGACGCGGCCTCGTCTGCAAGGCGCGCGGTTGACGGCGTGGGAATTGCAGCAGTGGGGCATCCCTTTTACGCTGATTGCCGACGGCGCCGCCGGCCATTTCCTGCGCCAGGGGCAGATCAACCTGGTGTTGTTTGGCGCGGACCGCATCGCCCGCAACGGCGATGTGGCGAACAAGGTCGGCTCGTACATGCTGGCCGTCGTCGCGCGCGAAAACGACATTCCGGTCTATTCCGTCGCGCCCACCTCGACGGTGGACCTGGAGCTGTCCGATGGCGACGCGATCCCGATTGAGGAACGTGACCCGCGCGAGGTGACCGAACTGGGCGGCGTGCGCATCGCCCCTCAGGGCGCGCACGCGGCCAATCCCGCCTTTGATGTGACACCGCACCGCTATCTCACGGGCATTGTCACAGAAAACGGCATCGCGTATCCGCCGTTCGATTTGAGTCTGCCCCGATTGGTGAACCCTCGATGATTGAATCGCTGTCTGTCGTGATCCTCGTCGGCGGCGCAGGCACCCGCTTGGGACGCGAAGGCGAGGTCCCGCCCAAAGCCCTGGTCGAAGTCGGTGACCGCCCCATCCTGTGGCACGTGATGAAGATCTACGCCGCTTATGGCCATACGCATTTCATCCTGCCACTGGGTTATCGCGGCGATTGGATCCGGCGTTATTTCATGGAATACAACGCGATGAGCCGCCCGCTCACGCTCAAGCTGGGGCACGTCTCGACGGCCGAGTATCACGCCGATCAACCCGAAAGCGAGTGGTGCATCACGCTGTTTGAATCGGGCCTGCCCAATCGCATTGAAAAGGGCGACCATGTTCGGAACGCCCGCGTCTATCTCAAGTCGGACACGTTCTTTGTCACCTACGGCGATGGGGTGGGCGATGTGGACATTCACGCTCTGCTCAGGTTCCATCGCGCTCACGGCAGGCTAGCAACCGTTACGGGTGTGCGGCCCTTTAGCCAATACGGCATCCTCGACGTGAATGAGAACGGGCTGGTGACCAGCCTCCACGAAAAGCCGCAGCTCGATCACTGGATCAATGCCGGATTCTTTGTGTTCGAGCAAGGCATCTTTGATTACATCGGCCCCGACGAAGGCATCGTCCTCGAAAAAGATGTGCTGCCCCGCATCGCTGCCGATGGACAATTGATGATGTACAAACACACCGGCTTTTGGGGCAAGATGGATACCTTCAAGGAAGCCCAAAAGTTGACCGAGTTGTGGGAGAGTGGTCAGGCACCGTGGAAGGTATGGTGAGGGGTGATCAGTGATCGGTAACCCGTGATCGGTGATCAGTAATCGGTGATCGGTATTGAGCGAACTGGAAGGCAGGCACGTTCTGGTAACCGGCGCGGCGGGATTCATCGGCAGCCACCTGACGCGACGACTGGTGGCGGAAGGCGCGCGCGTTTCGGCGTTTGTAATGAGCGCGTCCGATCAACGCGCGCTGGCCGATGCAGCGGACCACCTCTCATTCTACACGGTGGACATCAGTCAGGCCGAGACTGTGCACGCGACGATGGCGCGCGTCCAGCCCGAGATGGTGTTTCACCTGGCAGCGGTGGGCACAGGCGAGCCTGCCGTCACATTGCCCCTGGCCTTGCGTGTGAACGTCCAGGGAACGCGGAACCTGCTTGAGGCAGCCTGCCGGGTGGGCGTCCAGCGGTTCATTCACACGGGCACCGCTTATGAGCGCGGCGAAGTGGCGGGCTATGATCTACAAGGCAATGATGCGCTTGGTTCGCTGGCCATGTATGCGGCATCCAAGTCAGCAGCCCACGCGCTGGTCCAAGAGTATGCGCGCACGCGCGGCCTACAGGCTGTGATATTGCGATTGTGCACAGTCTATGGGCCGGGGCAGTCCGCCCGATCGCTTGTGCCCAGCGCGATTCTAGCCGCACTGGAGGACAGCGATTTTCCAATGACGCCCGGCGAACAGCTCCGAGACTTTATATTTGTCAACGACATAGTCGAAGGGTACGTGCGCGCGGCAACTGCAAAAGGCATCGAAGGAAACGTCATTGATCTGGGCACGGGGAGTCCCTTGACCGTACGCGAGGTCGTGAGGCGAGTGTTTGAACTCGCGGGCTCGCAAGCCAGGCCGCTCGTCGGCGCGTTGCCCTATCGCCCCGGCGAGATGATGGAGCAAGTGGCCGACACACGCCCGGCGCGCGAGCGGCTCGGTTGGCAGGCCATGACCTCACTCGAAGATGGTTTGCGTCAAACCATCGAGTGGTATCGCCCCACCATCTGCCCACCTTTCGCCGCCAACCATCTACCATCCGCCACGCGAAGCGGCTATCAGCCATCAGCGAAACATGCCTAAACTCAGCATCATCACTTGCGCCTACAACGAACGCGCTTCGATCATGCCCGTGCTGGAGCGTATCCGCGCGGTTGACCTGGGAGCGTGGGAAAAGGAAATGATCGTCGTGGACAATTGCTCCACCGACGGCACACGCGAGCTGCTGCAACAGATCCACTGGCCGGAAGCGCGCGTGATTTTCCAGCCGCGCAATTTGGGCAAAGGCACCTCGATCCGCACGGGCTTTGCCCAGGCGACCGGCGATTACGCGGTGATTCAAGACGCTGATTTCGAATATGACCCGGAAGAGCTGCCGCTCTATCTCCAAGCCATTGAAGAGACCGGCGCCGATGCCGTGTTCGGGTCCCGTACGTTGGGGGGACGCGCGATCTACAAGTATGCGCGGATGTACTGGGGCATTCGTTTCTTTACCACGTTGACGAATGTCCTGTTTAGCGGGCACCTCACCGATGTCGGCACGGGCACCAAGATGGCGCGCGTCAACGTGGTTCGCCAGCTCGACTTGACTGGCTCGGGCTTTGAGCTAGACTTTGAGCTACCCTGCAAGCTGCTCAAGCGCCGATTCAAGATCGTCGAGATCCCCGCTTCGTATCATCCCCGGACGTTTGCAGAGGGCAAAAAAATCACGGTGGTCCGCGATGGTCTGCGGGCGCTGTGGACGATCCTGCGCGTGAGGTTGACATGAACGTCGTCGTCACTGGCTCGATTGCTTACGATTACCTGATGACCTTTCCCGGCTACTTTCGGGAGCACATCCTGCCGGAGCAGATCGCCAAGCTCTCGGTCAGCTTTTTGGTGGACTCGATGCGCAAGCAGCGCGGCGGGTGCGCGCCGAACATTGCGTACAGTCTGGCGCTGCTGGGGCTACGTCCCATGGTGATGGGAACCGCCGGTCAGGATTTTGCCGAATATCGCGCCTGGCTGGAAGCGCACGGCGTGGATACCTCGGCCATCCTCGAGGTGCCGGACGAATTTACGTCGTCGTTCTTTGTCAGCACCGATCGCGATCACTGTCAGATCGCGTCGTTCTACATTGGCGCGATGAGGTACGCCAGCCAACTTTCGTTTCACGCTCTCAAGGTGCCAGTAGACCTGGCAATCATTTCGCCCAACGATCCCGAAGCGATGCGCCAGTATCCACGCGAGTGCAAGCAGTTGGGCATCCCGTACATTTACGACCCCAGTCAGCAAATCATTCGCCTGATGGGGGAGGATTTGTGCAAAGGCATCCAGGGCTGCAAGATGCTGATCGTCAACGATTACGAGTTTGGGATGATCCGCAACAAAACCGGGATGTCGGAGGCCCAGGTGCTGGACTGCGCCGAGAGCCTCATCATCACACGCGGCAGTGAAGGCTCGACGATTTGGGCCGACGGCCAGCGATTCGACATCCCGGTCGTCCAGCCGAGGCGCGCGGTGGACCCGACCGGCGTGGGCGATGCGTACCGCGCCGGCATCATCAAGGGCATGAGCCTGGGGACGCCGTGGGATGTGATCGGGCGCATGGGCAGTCTGGCGGCGACGTATGTCCTCGAACAGCCCGGCACGCAGAATCACTCGTACACCTGGGATGAGTTTGTCGCGCGTTATCGTGAGAATTTTGGCCCGTTAATCTACTAGACGACTACATGATCATACGACAACTCGACGACAGAGCCGAGCTTCAAGCGTATCTGGAAACCGATCGCAACTATGCAGCGTATGCGCTGGGCGACCTGGACGTAGGATTTTTTGAACAGTGCACATGGCATATCGCCAAAGATGGCGACACTGTCTGCGCGCTGGCTTTGGTGTACACCGGCTTCGATCCGCCCATCTTGTTCTTGATGGGCACCGCCGACGGCATAGCTGCGCTGCTGGCTGGCCCGGTGCAAGCCGAGCGAGTTTTTGTGACAGTGCGACCAGAGCACCTGACAGTGCTGGGACAGTATTATCGCTGGGATAAGCTGGATTACATGTGGCGCATGGTGCTCAGGCCCGACAGGTTTCGGAAGCCTGCTGGGTCTGCGCGGCGCTTGAACGAGGAGGACGTGGAGTGCCTGCGCGCATTGTACGCGCTGGGCGGCGGCGATGCTTTTAACCCTTCGCAGGTGACGCAGGGTGTGTTTTACGGTATCGAACAAGATGGACATTGGGTCTCGGTCGCAGGCACGCACCTGGTCAGTCAAGCGCACAGCGTGGGTGCGATCGGCAACGTGATGACGCATCCTGAATACCGGGGACGCGGTTATGCGGCGAGGACGACGCAGGCCGTGTGTCAAGAGCTGATCCGGCGCGGCATCACAACCATCATCCTCAACGTCCGGCAAGATAACGCACCAGCTATCCGCGTGTACGAAAAGCTGGGGTTTGTCCGGCATTGTGCGTTTTACGAGGGAATTGTCCAAAGGTGGAAAGGATGATCACAGATAGACTGCCAGAGATCGGCGAACAGCTCGGCATCATGTTTATTGTGACATTCGGCTCGCGCGCCACAGGCGCCGCGAGACCCGATAGCGATACAGACGTGGGGGTGTGGCTTGCCGATCCCAATATCACGCCGGAACGCGAACTCGATCTCATCCGCGCGCTGGTCGGGGCAACTCATGAGGGCAATTTGGACGTGGTTGTTCTCAATCACGCTGACCCGCTGTTGGGGTATCACATTGTGCGAGATGGCGTGTTGCTTTACGAGCGAGAGCCTGGAACGTTTGACTGGTACAGGCTGTGGGCATGGAAGCGTTACCTGGATACAGAAAAATTCCGGCAGTTAGATTCGGCGTACATTGATGCATTTCTGAAGGGAGAGGTGCGCCATGCGAGACAAGCCCGAGATCGGGAGAAAGCTCAGACTGCTGGCTGAATATCTGAATGAACTCGAACAAATCAGCCAGGCTTCTTATCAGCAATACCAGACGAGCTTTCAGGTCAAGCGAACTGCTGAGCGCCTGATTCAACTCGTTGTCGAAGTCGCCACAGATGTGAATGGCCTGCTTATCGTGGCCCTGGGTGAACCGCCGCCGCAAGACTATTTCACGTCGTTCACCAAGCTTAGCCAGTTGGGTGTGCTGCCTGATGATTTTGCGCAGACGCTTGCTCCGACCACGGCCATACGCAACCGACTCGTCCACGAATACGACACGGTGGATGATCGTCTCGTCTATGCCAGCATCAAGCCGATCCTGGAAGAATTTACGCAGTATCTTGACGCGATCCGCAAATACATACAAAAGAAATAGCACAGGGAGAACAAGATGCCAGTTGAACACGATGTCAAGAACCTGAACCTGGCCCCCGGCGGGCGATACCGCATCGAGTGGGCCGAGCAAGAGATGCCAGTCCTGCGCCTGATCCGCGAGCGGTTCGGAAAGGAAAAACCGCTCAAAGGTTTGCGCCTGTCGGGCTGTTTGCACATCACGACCGAGACGGCGAACCTGGCGCGCACGCTGCAAGCCGGCGGAGCAGACCTGGTGCTGTGCGCCAGCAACCCGCTCAGCACACAGGATGATGTGGCGGCTGCGCTCGTCAGCGTGTACGAGATCCCGGTCTATGCGATCAAAGGCGAGGACAATCAGACATATTACGACCACATCAAGGCCGCGCTCGATCACCGGCCGCACATGACCATGGACGATGG
Source organism: Thermoflexales bacterium (assembly GCA_034434835.1). Classification (GTDB taxonomy): domain Bacteria; phylum Chloroflexota; class Anaerolineae; order Fen-1058; family Fen-1058; genus JBGLNJ01. The sequence continues at coordinate 15,356 of DAOTXX010000177.1, forward strand.
CGCCGATCTCGTCTCGACGATGCACAAAGAACGCCCCGACCTCATCCCCACCGTCATCGGCGGCACAGAGGAGACGACGACCGGCGTCATCCGCCTGCGTGCGATGGCACGCGATGGCGCGCTCAAATTCCCCATTCTGGCCGTGAACGACGCCGATACCAAGCACCTGTTCGACAATCGCTATGGCACGGGCCAATCCACGCTCGACGGCATCATCCGCGCGACCAATGTCTTGCTGGCAGGCAAGACCGTCGTCGTGGCGGGCTATGGCTGGTGCAGCCGCGGGATCGCCATGCGCGCGCAGGGACACGGCGCGAATGTGATCGTCACCGAAGTCAACCCGCTCAAGGCGCTGGAAGCCGTGATGGACGGCTATCGGGTGATGCCGATGGAAAAGGCCGCGCGCGAAGGCGACATCTTTGTCACGGCCACTGGCGACATTAACGTGATTGACCGGGAAGATTTCGCGGTGATGAAGGATGGCGCGATTGTATGCAATAGCGGCCATTTCAACGTCGAGGTCAACATCCCGGCGCTGGAAGCCATGTCCACTGGCAAAAAACGTGTGCGCGAATTTGTCGAGCAATACACGCTCAAGGACGGCCGCCGCATCCACCTGCTGGCCGATGGTCGTTTGGTGAACCTGGCCGCTGCCGAAGGACACCCCTCGGCGGTGATGGACATGAGCTTTGCGAATCAGGCGCTTGGCGCAGAATGGATGTCCAAGAACGGCCCGTCGCTGGACAAGCGCGTGTACCCGGTCCCGGCCGAGATCGATCAAGCCATCGCTCGACTCAAGTTGAACGCGATGGGCATCGAGATTGACGTGCTCACGCCCGAACAGGGAAAATACCTAGCAAGCTGGGAAGAGGGGACTTAGCAGATAGCCGATGGCGGATAGCAGATAGCAGATGGCGGATGGCGAATAGCGGATAGCCGAAAGGAGGTGCGCAGTGGCGTTCCGGTTCGAGAGCCTTGAAATATGGCACAAGGCCAAAGCGTATGCCGCCCAAGTGTATGCTGTCACAGCCAGGTTTCCACGTCACAAAGATCACGGGCTGAGATCACAAATAAACCGGGCCGTCAACTCCATCAGCCTCAACATTGCCGAAGGCTCGGCTAAAAGTACCCACAAGGCTTTCGACTATCATCTGGAAATCGCCGTCGCTTCCACTTTCGCAACACGCTGGGCCGATAGCTTTTGGCAGATGGCAGATAGCAGATAGCGGATAGCGGATAGCTGATGGTTAATCGGCCATGCGTGTCAACTTAAGGTTAGAGTGCAGGCTTCAGCCTGCATAAAACGCGGCCTGAAGGCCGCACTCCGGGGCTAAAGTTTACACCAATGGTTAATCGGCCATCAGCCATCGGCCAAATTGCGGTATAATCACGCCGATTGCGAGAATTGTCACGGAGAGACTTTTGCGCGCGCTCATCACCGGAGTGGGGGGGTTCGCCGGCAGCCATCTGGCCGACTATTTGCTCAATCAGACAGATTGGCAGGTTTCCGGCTGCGTGTTGCCGGGGTGGGACTGCTCTCGCCTTGACCGGCGAGTGGCTTGCATCGAGCTAGACCTGCGCGACCGGCAAGCGACCCGCGCGATGCTGGAGCAGACGGTACCCGATGTGATCTTTCATCTGGCCGGTCAAGCGTTTCCTCCCATTTCATGGGTAGACCCCTGGGATACTTTGGAAAACAACATCCGTGCGCAGGTCAACCTCCTGGACGGGCTGGTCAAACTGAACGCCAGGCCGCGCGTACTCGTGGTCGGTTCGGGCGACGAATATGGACTGGTACGTCCAGAGGACCTGCCGTTGAATGAGAACAGCCCGTTGCGAACGAACAGCCCGTATGCCGTGAGCAAGGTTGCGCAAGATCATTTGGGACTGGCGTACTTTATCAGTCATCAGATTCCGATTGTGCGTGTGCGACCGTTCAATCACATTGGCCCGCGTCAATCGGAAAACTTTGTCGTTCCGGCCTTTGCCAGGCAAATCGCCGCGATCGAGGCGGGCCGACAGGAACCGATCGTGCGTGTAGGCAACTTGACTGCCCGGCGCGACTTTACCGATGTGCGCGATGTCGTGCGGGCGTATTATCTCGCCGTCACCCAAGGGCTGCCGGGCGAAGTCTATAACATCGGTTCAGGTCGTGCACATACTATCCAGGCCATTCTAGACATTTTGATCAGCTACAGCCGCGTCTCGGTTCGCGTGGAGCAAGACCCAACTCGGATGCGGCCCTCGGATACGCCCGAGATCCGCTGCGATGCCTCCAAGCTGCGCGCGGCGACCGGTTGGGAGCCGACCATTCCGCTTGAGCAATCGTTGCGCGATGTGCTTGACGATTGGCGGACCAGAATAGCACACTAGCGAAAGGAAAACATTCACCTTGAGCAAGACAGCATTGATCACAGGCATCACCGGCCAAGACGGCAGTTACCTGGCCGAGTTTTTGGTTTCGCAAGGTTACAAGGTCATCGGCATGATGCGGCGCAGCTCGGTCGTCAATCTGGAGCGAGTGCGCCACATTCAGGACAAGATCACCTTAGTACACGGCGACCTGCTCGACGAAGCTTCGCTCATCGGCCTCTTGCGCGAGTTTCAGCCGACGGAGGTGTATAACCTGGCCGCGCAATCGTTTGTGCCCACGTCATGGCAACAGCCCGTGCTGACGGGCGAGGTGACCGCGCTGGGTGTGACGCGCCTACTCGATGCGATCATGATGGTGGACAAGGACATTCGCTTTTATCAGGCGTCCAGCAGCATAAGTGGCGAGACGCCTGTATTAGTACGGCGCAAGAACAGAATTGAGCTTGTGCCTATCGAGACCTTGATGCCGGATGGACACGACGCCGAGTGGGATCAGGCCCCGCTAACCGATGTGGAAATCCTGACCGTGAATGACGCCGGCCAGATCACCTTTTCTTCGGTCAGCCACATTTCTCGACATCCCAAAAATAAACTCTACACGTTAAAATACAAAGGCGGAGGCGAGCTCAGGATCACGGGCGATCACTCGGTTATGGTATTTGGCAACGGCGGTGAATTAGTCGCCAGGCGTGTGGATGAATTGCGGGTGGGAGACTATTTGATCACCTACAATGGCGCCAACTTTGCAAACCGAAATAATGGTCGGGTACCCATCGAAATAGAGGTGCGCCCCGAATATCGTAGCCGGGTGCGCGGTTATATCGAAGACGTTCCCCTCACCCCCGCTTTGATGAAATTCCTGGGTTATTACGTCGCGGAAGGACATTGCGACTATGATCCCCCGCGCAAGTTGTATCGGGTGACGCTCACATTCCACCTGGCTGAGGAAAGTTATGCCGCTGAGGTCAAGCGCATCGTGGCTCAAGTGTTTCCAGAGGTAACCTTCTATGAAGACCTGAAGCCAGAGGCAACCAGTCGCACCATCACCATCATCGGTAAGGTGATCGCCAGCCTGTGCCGGCAGTTCGGCAAGACGGCGCGAGAAAAGCATCTACCGCCCTGGATGTGGGAGCTGCGGCCAGAACTGGTGCGCTCCTTCCTCACTGGCTACCTGGGCGATGCACAAATCCTGCCCACCGAGATCGCGTTCACCACAGCCAGCAAACAACTGGCTCACGAGCTCGTGTATCTGATGCGCAACGCCGGTTTCGGCTGTCGTCTCTACCGGCGGGTGAACGCGCCGCATCCGAGTCCAACCGGACTGCTCATTCCTCAAGCGACCTGTTACGATGTGAAATTGAGCACGCGTTACGCTCGACTGCTGACAGATGGGGCGGCGCATAACCCGGGAGCGCAACAAACATCGCTGGAATGTCTGCCTTCTTTCATCTTCCGCCAAGCCATGGAGGGAACATGCTTCCATAAAATCAAGTACAAGCCCCTGGTCTCGAAAGAAAAAGTGCGACGAACTGCTGTTGAGGCAAGCCTTTCGCTTCCTGAATCGTTGGAGGCGTGGCTCGACTCTGGCCTGGGCGTGGCCAAAATTGTAAGCATTACATGTGAAGAAGGCAACTTTACCGTTTATGATGTGGCCGTGCCAGCAGGCCAGCGTTTTTTCGGCGGCAACATCCCTGTCCTCCTCCACAATTCGGAAATGTTCGGCAAAGTCCAGCAAGTACCGCAGACGGAGAAAACGCCCTTTTACCCGCGCAGCCCCTACGGGGTAGCCAAAGTGTACGGGCATTGGATCACGGTGAACTATCGTGAGAGCTATGGCCTGCACGCCACGTCGGGTATCTTGTTCAACCACGGCTCGCCCCGACGCGGACTGGAATTTGTCGAGCGCAAGATCTCGCTGGGGGCAGCGGCGATCAAGGCCGGATTGGCCCGAGAGCTGCGATTGGGCAATCTTGAGTCCAAGCGAGACCTGGGATTCGCGGGCGACTATGTTCGCGCAATGTGGCTGATGCTGCAGCAAGATAAACCGGATGACTATGTCATCGCCACTGGCGAGACCCATTCGATCCGCGAGATGTGCGAAGTGGCGTTCGGTCATGTCGGGCTGGATTACCGGGACTATGTAGTGTGCGATGAGCGCTTCTTCCGTCCGGCCGAAGTGGATTTGCTCGTCGGCGATCCCACCAAAGCCGGAAGACAACTGGGATGGGAACCGACCGTGAGTTTCACTGAACTGATGCGCATGATGGTGGACGCAGACCTGGCAGCCTTGCAGCGGGGGGAGAGATTCCCGGACGTGACAGAGATGACCACGCTGCGGCGATGACATACTGTGGAACCGCCAAGACCTGAGCTTGAGCCTGGAGATGGACAAAAAGTATAGCCGCGAGGAATTTGCAGCCAAACTCGGCGCGAACGGCGATCCCAAGTTGAACGCCGCTGCCGATTTCGCCGCGCGACTGTTAGCCAGTCCGGTTGGGGACTCGGTCGCACGCATCGTGCTGTTTGGCAGCGTGGCGCGCGGCGAGGCGCGCCCAGAGAGCGATGTAGATGTGATGGTGTTTGGCTTTGCTCCTCCCAAGACACTCATGAAGGCAGCGTCCCAAGCCTCATGGGAGGCGACGGTGGAGTGGGGTGAGAGCGTGGCCCAATTGACCTATAGCCTGGATGATTTGCTGCAGCCTCGTTCTTATTTGTTGTACAATGCGCTCAAGCGCGGACGGGAGATCTATTCGATGGATGAGACCGAAATTCGCCATCAGGAAGCAGTGCGATTACGTAACAAGGCTGAACGTCATCTGACGCAGGCGCAAAGGACGCTGACGCAAGGCAACTTTGAGCTGGCTATTGTCGGCGCATACACAGCAGCCGAGTTGACCGCCAAGGCGCTGATTATGCTGAAACCCAACGTCGAACTACCCTCGACCCATGGGGGGATGATTCGGATGCTCAGTCGCGAGTATATCCAGACAGGCGAAGCGCCCGAATCATGGGGACACATGCTGAGCGAAAAACTCGAGCTCCGCAGCCGCGCCTTGTACGATACGCTGATCGAGATGACGGCTGACGATGCTCAATCGGTGATTGACCTGGCACAAGAGATGATGGGGTTTCTTGAGGCTAAACTCAAGGCTCTTTCGAGCACGACCTCTGAGTAAGGTGCAGAGTGACCAAGCAGTATAGCCGCGAGGAATTTGCAGCCAAACTCGGCGCGAATGGCGATCCCAAGTTGAACGCCGCTGCCGATTTCGCCGCGCGACTGTTGTCCAGTCCGGTGGGCGATAGCATCGCGCGCATCGTGCTGTTCGGCAGCGTGGCGCGCGGCGAAGCGCGCCCGGAGAGCGACGTGGATGTGCTGGTCATTGGAACGGATGACCTGGAATTACTCGAGACGCAAGCGTCACACTCGGCGTATGACATGCTTCTGGAGGGCAGCGACTATGTCTCACCACTCGTGTATGGTCTAAGCGATGCCGCCTTTCCACAGACGTATTTCTTGTACAACGTTTTACGAGTTGGCAAGGAGGTCTACCAGATGGACGAATCTCAATTACGCCGTAACCAGGCCCAAGTCTACGAACGACTGGCTGACGAGTTTATCCGATCAGCAGAACACGCACTACAGGGCCAGTATTGGCGAGCAGCGGTTGACGATGCCTACAATGCCGCAGAACTTGCGGCCAAGGGCTTGCTCCTGCTGCGTATTCAGGAAATGCCCACCTCGCATGGCGGTGTGGCGCAAATGTTCGGCAAGGTGTACGTGGCATCCGGTGACGCCCCCCGTGAATTAGGTCGGAAACTCTCCATGAACCTCGACCTGCGCCACAAGGCTCGTTACGATGGCCAGGCCAAGGTTGACGAAAACGACGCCAAAGAATCTATCGTTTTTGCCAAGCAGATGCTCGAGTTTCTGAACGGCCAACTGGCTTCTGGCTGAGCAATCGGAGTGAGACCAATGATAGAAACCCATATCCAATTCGGGACAGATGGTTGGCGCGGCGTTATAGCCAAAGATTACACCTTCGACAACGTGCGCCGATGCGCCCAAGGCTTTGCCAGTTACCTGATCCGACGCGACGCAGGTGATGGCCCGGTCGTGATCGGCTACGACCGCCGCTTTGCTAGCGAGGATTTTGCCGCCGCGTGCGCCGAGGTGCTGGCCGGCAACGGTCTGCGCGTGTGGTTGACCGAGACCGCGACGCCCACACCGGTCATCTCGTACGCCGTCTTGGACAAAAAAGCGGCGGGCGCGATCAACATCACCGCCAGTCACAACGCAGCGACGTGGAACGGATTCAAAGTGCGCGACGGCCGGGGCGGCGCAATTGACCCGGAGGGGCTGCAAGAGATCGAGTCGCTCATCCCCGGCATCGCCGCGGTCAAACGCATGGCCTTGAGCGAGGCGATGCGCCAGAGCCTCGTCACCCAGTTCGACGCCTCGGTCAACTATCTGGCGCATCTCCAAGACCTGGTGGATATTGAGCCGATCAAGGCGGCCGGGCTCAAGATCGTAGTCGAGCCGATGTGGGGCAATGGCGCGGGCTGGTTCACACGCATCCTTTCGGGCGGCAAGACGACTGTGACCGAGATTCACGCCGAACGCAACCCGCTGTTCCCGGAGATGAAGCGCCCAGAGCCGATCCCCCCCAACGTGGACGTTGGCCTGCGCAAGACCGTCGAGCTGGGCTATGACGTGTGTCTGATCACCGACGGCGACGCCGACCGCATGGGCATTGGCGACGAGAACGGCGTGTTCCTCAACCAGCTACAGGTGTACGCGCTGTTCGCACTGTATTACCTGGAGGTCCGCCAGGAGCGCGGCCCGATCGTCAAGACGCTTTCGACGACCTCGATGCTCGACAAGCTCGGCAAGCTGTACAATGTGCCGGTGTACGAGACGGGCGTAGGCTTCAAGTATGTTGCGCCCAAGTTCATCGAAGTAAATGCGATCCTCGGTGGTGAGGAATCCGGCGGCTATGCCTTCCGCAACAATGTGCCAGAGCGCGATGGCATCTTGGGCAATTTGCTCTTTTTGGATTTTATGGTGCGAACGGGCAAAAAGCCCTCGCAGCTTTTGGAGTGGCTGTTTGAAAAGGTCGGCCCGCACTATTATGATCGGATTGACACTGAACTGCCCTCGATGGAATTTCGGATGCAGGCCGAGGCGCGGCTCAAGGCCGAGATGCCCGCGACCGTGGCGGGACTCAAGTGCGTTGGCAAGAACATGCTGGACGGGTTCAAATTCATGCTGGAAGACGGCGGCTGGCTGCTCATTCGCTTTTCCGGCACAGAACCCATCGTGCGTGTGTACACTGAGGCAACTCGAAAGGACAAGGTCAAGGCGATCCTGGAGGATGGTCTCAGGCTGGCTGGGCTGCGGTTGTGAGTGGCTTGGTTGACTCACACTGCCATCTGGATTCGCCGCAGTTTGACGCCGACCGCGAACTCGTCATTGCGCGAGCTGTCGAAAACGGCGTCACGCACATCGTCAATCCAGGTGTGGATGTGCCGTCGAGTCGAGCGACGGTGACCCTGGCGCAACAGCACGCCAGCGTCTATGCGGCCGTCGGGGTTCACCCGCACGACGCCAAGACGCTCGATGCACCAGGCCTGGAAGAATTGAAAAGGCTGGCTGGCTTGCCCAAGGTCGTAGCCATCGGCGAAATCGGTTTGGACTTTTATCGCAACCTTTCGCCGCCCGAGGTCCAGCGGCGCGCCTTCCAGGCGCAGCTCGATCTGGCGGCAGAATTGGGCCTGCCAGTGATCGTCCATGACCGCGACGCACACAATGAGGTGCTGGCGATCTTGCACGATTGGACGCCCCACGGACGAGCAGGTGTGTTGCACTCGTTCAGCGGCGATGTGGCGCTGGCGGAACGCGCGTTGGAACTGGGGTTTTACATCGGCCTCAGCGGCCCGGTGACCTATCCCAACGCCAGCCGCCTGCGCGAGGTGGCACGGGCAGTTCCCATCGAACGGCTGTTGATCGAAACGGACGCGCCGTATCTGACGCCGCAGCCCCATCGCGGCCAACGGAATGAGCCAGCCTACGTTCGCTGGGTGGCGCAGGCTCTGGCCGACCTCAAAAACCTGATACCTGAACAAATCATCACCCGGACTTGGGCGAACGCCTGCACGCTGTTCGGGCTGGCCGGGTGAGTGTAATTGATGAGCAAGGACGAATATGGTTGGGCAGTATGAAATCTTTGATTCCATTCGGGACGACCTCGCGCGTGTCGAAGCCAGGCTGCGTGAAAAACCTCAACTAGAGTATCAGACTCTTTCAACTGCGATTGAGCATTTGTTGTCCAGCGGTGGCAAGCGCATCCGTCCGGCGCTTGTGATTTTCGCCAGTCGCCTGTATGTCTCGGAAATGACCCCCCAGATCGTGTCGCTGGCTGCGGCCGTCGAGATGTTGCACACTGCTTCGCTCGTTCATGATGATTTGATTGATAGCTCGCTGCTGCGGCGCGGCATCCCCACGTTGAACGCTGCATGGACGCCCGGGGCGACTATCCTGACCGGCGATTATCTGTTCGCGCGCGCCGCAGACCTGGCCGCGCAAGCTGGTAACCTGCGCGTGATGCGACTGTTCGCCAATACACTCATGACCATCTGCTCGGGCGAACTCAAGCAGCAGTTCAGCGAGTTGGAAACGCGTGTGCGCCGGGACGATTATTACGCCCGTATCTATGCCAAGACCGCTTCGCTGATTGCATTGGCGACGGAAGCTTCAGGCGTGCTGTGCGCCGCGCCCGAGGAGCAGGTGGCGGCTCTGCGCGAGTACGGCCATAACCTGGGGATGGCGTTCCAGGTTGTGGACGACGTGCTGGATTTTGTGGGCGACGAGCTGCGTCTCGGCAAACCAGTGGGAAGCGACCTGCGCCAGGGCCTGGTCACACTGCCGACGTTGTGCTACCTGGAGCAGCATCCAGGCGACGAATTAATCCTTCACATTTTACGCAACGGGCGTGGTGGGGATGACGATGTTCGCCGCGCCGTGAGTTTCATCCGGGACTCGGGCGCGATTGAAATTGCACTTGACGAAGCACACAGCTTTGCTCAACGCAGCGTGTCCGCGCTGGCGCGTCTGCCGGAGGGCCTGGCGCGCCAGGCGATGCAAGACCTGACCGAGTTCGTCGTCCAACGGCGGGCCTAGCAGTCTGTCGGAGAGCTGATAGTTTCCGCTGAAAATGGTGGCCCAGAAACCCGTTTTCTCGGAGAAAACGGGTTTCTCCGACAAGCTCCTAGCGCGATCGGACTCTGTGCTGCCGTGATATTTGCCAGGCATGATAGACCTTTCGGTTGTCATCCTCAGTTGGAACGTCCGCAACCTGCTGCGCCAATGTCTTGACTCGGTGCTCAACCATCCACGACCCACAGCCACCGAGATCATTGTCGTGGATAACGCTTCCAGCGATGGCAGCGCCGAGATGGTGCGCGCCGAGTTTCCCCAGGTCAAGCTCATCGTCAACACCATCAATCGCGGCTACACCGGCGGCAACAACGATGGCATCGCTACAGCCACTGGACGGTACGTGCTGATCCTCAACCCCGATACTCGGGTCGTGGGCGACGCGCTCTCGACGCTGGTCGAATACGCCGACGCGCATCCCGACGTGGGAGTGGTCGGCCCACAGCTCGCGAATCCCGACGGCAGCGTTCAATCCTCGCGTCGCCGCTTCCCAACGCTGATGACCGGGCTGTTTGAAAGCACCTGGCTGCAACCCCTTGCGCCGCGCCGCGTGCTGCGCGATTACTACCTGCAAGACCAGCCTGACGATGTGCCTCAAGAAGTGGACTGGGTGACCGGCGCGTGTCTCCTGGTTCGCCGTGAAGCGATTCAACAGGTCGGCGGATTGGACGAAGGCTTTTTCATGTATTCCGAAGAATTGGATTGGTGCCGTCGTATCAAGCAGGCGGGCTGGAAGATCGTGTACCTGCCCCAGGCCCAGGTCATGCATTACGTGGGGCAGAGCAGCGACCAGGTCGTGGCCCAGCGACACATTTATTTTCAGACCAGCAAGGTGCGTTACTTTCGCAAGCATCACGGCGCACTGGCAGCAGGCGTGCTACGAATCGCGCTGCTGACGATGTATCTTGGGCAGCTCGTCCTGGAAGCGGCGAAAGGCCTGGTGGGCCACAAACGCGAGCTGCGCCGCGAGCGTGTCCGCGCGTACTGGCAGGTGCTTCGATCGGGCCTGGTGTCCAGGTGACTCGTATGAGAATCGGACTGGTCACGGCAGAATATCCCCCGATGCAGGGGGGCGTCGGCGATTTCACCCGCGAGATCGCCCAAGCCCTCAGGACTTTGGGGCATGAGGTCTGGGTCATCACAAACGCCAAGCCTCAAAACTCCAATCCCAAAGAAGATGGGATTGCCGTCAAGCGCGTGATCCGGAGATGGGGCTGGGGCTGTTGGCACGCATTGAGCGGCGAGGCGCGGCGGCTGTCATTGGATGTGATCAACATTCAATATCAAGCCGCAGCCTACAAACTCCATCCGGCGATCAATCTGCTGCCGCTGGCCCGTCGCTGTCCGCTTATCCGCTGGCCTCGCGGGTTGCCCATCGTCGTCACCTTTCACGATCTGAAGGTGCCATACCTTTTTCCAAAAGCAGGGTCGCTCCGCCGCTGCATGGTCCTGGCGCTTGCCCGGTATGCCGACGCCGCGATTGTCACGAATCCCGAGGACGAGGCAGCGCTTCAATCCGCAATCCAAAATCCGCAATCCAACATCACCCGGATTCCGATTGGGAGCAATATTGCGCCGCGCCTGCCCGAAGGTTATGATCGGGACGCCTGGCGAGCGCGATGGAATGTCCGGCCCGGCGAAACCTTGATCGGCTATTTTGGGTTTCTCCATCCGCTCAAAGGTGGACAGATGCTCGTGCAGGCGTTGGCAGAATTGGTAAACCAGGGGCACGCTGTCAAGCTCTTGCACATCGGTGGACGCACCGGCTCATCCGACGCGGACACGAACGCAGCTTTTGCGGCTCGCGTCGAAGCGCTGGCGCGCGAGCTGGGTGTGGCTGACCGCATCGTGGCGACGGGTTACCTGCCGCCCGATCAGGTGACGGCCAGTTTTTTGGCAACGGATGTCTGTGCGCTGCCCTACCTGGAGGGGGCAAGTCTGCGGCATGGGACGCTTCACGCGGCGCTGGCGCATGGGCGAGCGATTGTCACGACGCATCCACCCATGCCGCTCGACGAATTTCGAGAAGGCGACAATCTTGTGTTGGTTCCGCCAAATGACGCACAGGCCCTGGCCCAGGGGATCCTCCGCGTGGCAGGCGATCCCGATTTGCGTACACGCCTGGAACGCGGCGCGGCTGAACTGGCGCAGCAGTTCACATGGGATCGCATCGCCGCTCGATCGGTTGAGGTCTATCAGCAGGTGATACGCTAGGTCAGCGGCGCTGAATCGTGGCGCTATAATGATCCATGTCTGACCAAGCCAGGAGAAACGTGTTCAACTCGATGGCGTCTGGGCCGGTGTCTCGGGCCGGATCGTGAATGTGTGCAATATCAGAAGTGATTCCAACGAGGACAACAGCATGGGGCACATCTTGATTCCATCCAGGTAGTGTGCCCGTGCGCAGGAATATAATGCATGGAACTCCCTGGACCAGATAGTTGCGCAACTGTGCCAAAGTGGTTTGCTCGTAGGCAACATGGTATCCCCAGGAGGAAAGACGGGTGATACGGCTTGCAGGAACACCATACCAGTATGCATCCATTACTGGGACAGTTGGGTCTCATTGCGCTCATCACCCCAATAAGCCAATATCATCTGCGCACAGGCGAGCAGACAAGCACCAGGGCGACTTTGCTTACGATGCGGAATTGGAAGCCAGTTGTTGGGCATTATGAATCAAGGTATTGAGAACAGCGTGATCGGCCAGGACTTCGCCCGTTTGAGCATCCACGTCAATGCTGCCAATGTCACCAAGATGTCCCAATTCCGGCAAGGCCAGGAAAAGCGGCACACGCCATACCAGTCGGCTGCGACTGACAATCAATTCTGGTTCGCCTGCGCCGATTCCCGTACCAATTTCTGAAAGCGCCAGCCCGGCTACCTTTTGCCGCGCCATGAAAGCTGTCACGTTGAGGGTCGAGGATACGTGAATCGTAATATCCACTTTTGAGGCAGGCATTGTAGGAACGAGTTCTGTCAGTGTGACTTCAGACGATGCGCCCATCGGAGCCTCCTGAATTTGATTGTACCATAAAATAAGCTCGTGACAATTTCGAATCCAAGGAGTGACCTCAACGTTGGGGCCTCATTTGAGAATGATACAACATACTCGAACAGTGTTCCCTCAGTATTGGCTTTCCGTCATCGTCGCTGTCTTTTTGATCCTTGGCCTGATCTACAATGCGACCATCCCGCTGTTCGAGCCGCCGGATGAGATATGGCATTTTGCCTTTGCCGATCACCTGGCCCAAGGGAAAGGACTGCCGGTGCTTTCGGTGACCAAATCGGCCTTTGAGCGTGAAGGGGGACAACCTCCGCTGTACTATGCCCTGGTCGCCCTGATCGTGCAGCCCATTGACCGCAGTGACTTTCCAAGCTGGGTGCGCTTTAACGCCAGCCACCCGGCCGTCACGCGCGGCGCGACGAGCGACACGCCCAACGTGTTCATCCATACCGCGCGCGAGGACTGGCCGTGGACCGGCAGCGTGTTGGCAGTTCACGTCGCGCGGCTAGTCTCGCTGGTGTTGGGCGCGCTGACGGTGATCGGCGTCTATCGGGTCGGGCGCATCACCACAGGTCGTGACGATCTGGCGGCGTTGAGCGCGGCGCTGATCGCTTTCACGCCTCAATTCGTGTTCATCTGCGCCTCAGTCAACAACGACAGCCTGGCCGCGGCAACATCGGTCTGGGTCGGGGCTGCTGCGCTTCAAATATCAAATATCAAATACCAATTATCGAGACGGCACGCGATTGCCCTCGGCCTCCTTTTGGGGGCCGGGCTGCTTTCCAAGCTTGGCGGCCTGGTGCTGGTCCCGCTCGTCGTCTTGGCCTTGCTCATCCGTGGGATACGCCAACGATCCCATTTGAAATCTGAAATCTGGCCTTTGATATGGATGACTTTCATCATCCTGGGGGTCGCATCGCTCGTATCCGGTTGGTGGTTTGTGCGAAACATCATGCTGTACGGCGACCCGCTAGGATGGAGCGTCTGGTTGGCCGACATTGGCATGCGGACGCCGACGCCTGCGCTCTGGCAGCTCGTCCCCGAACTCCCCGCGCTCTTTCGCACCTACTGGGCCGAACTGCCCGGCTACTCGCTGAGCAACCCACTCGCCTGGCTTCTGGCAGCGATCACGGGACTGGCTTTGATTGGCCTCATCAAATACCTGTTCTCTGCTTCCCAACCTTTAATCCACGACTCCCAATCAGCCTCCTTCCTCCTCCCTCCTCCCTCCTTCGTCCTTTGTCCTTCGTCCCTTGTCCTTCTCCTCTGGTTCGGGATTGTCTTGGCTGGAGTCCTGCGTTACATGCAAACCACGCCTGCGGCTCAGGGAAGGCTCTTGTTCCCTGCGTTGGCTCCCATCGGCGTGGCGCTGGCCTACGGGCTGAGCGCGTGGGGCAAGCGTCCTTGGTTGGCCGCCAGTGTGGCTACCGGTCTGCTTGCGCTGACGCTGATCGCGCCCTTGGCGCTCGTTCAACCGGCGTTCGCCCGGCCGATCGTAGCGCAGTTGCCCGCCGACGCGCGTCCGGCGCAGGCGCAATTTGGCGACCGCCTTGAACTGATCGGAGTGCGTTTCGAGGATCACGTTGAACCGGGCGGGACGCTGCAGGTGACGACATACTGGCGCGCGTTGAGGGAAATTCCACGCGATCAGCGGCTGCTGATCCGGTTGATGCGCCCCAACGGCGATTCAGGTGGGCAGCTCGATGCCCGGCTGGGAACCAACCTGTACCCGACGACGCTCTGGCGTCCAGGCCAGATCGTTGCGGACACGCACAACGTGCGCGCCGATGCCGATCTGCCCACGTCGCTGATGATGCGCGTTCATCTGGGGGTAGGAGATCAGGTAGAGCCACTCCTGCCGGTGACAGGCGAGTCAGCATGGACCACCGGGGACGTGGCCGACGTGGGGCAGATCCAGGTGAAACGATGAGCAAGCACCCCTGGGCCTTCCTGGTCGGCGTCGCGCTGCTGTGGCTGTTCTTTGCGCAGGCGGCCGGGAACCTCTCGGCGCAGTCGCCGGTCGTAGATGAGCCTTCGCACATCGCGCGGGCGATGGCCTACTGGCGTGTGGGCGACCTGCGCTTGCAGCTCGGTCACCCCCCGCTCATTCATGCCCTGGTCGGGTTGCCGCTGTTGATCGAACCCGGCGCGCCGAATGTGGCCAGCCTCCCCGGCTGGCAAAACCCATTCGACCGCGAAACGCTCGCTCGTCACGCGCTCTGGGATGCTGACCGGCCGACCGACCGCATGGTGTTTCTCGCACGCTGGCCCATACTGATGCTAACCTTGCTGACGAGCGCGCTGATCTTTCGCTGGGCTGGGGAGCGATGGGGAGTTCGAGCGGCGGTCATCGCTCTGTTTCTCACGGCGTTCGATCCTAACCTGTTAGCTCACTCGGTCTTGGTGACCACCGATGCAGGCGTGACATTCTTTATCCTGCTGGCAGTCTATGCGTTTGACCGATGGACGCGACAGCGATCAAACCAATGGTTGATCATGGCCGGTATCACGTTGGGGCTGGCACTGACCGCCAAGTTTTCGGCTATCATCCTCGTCCCAATCATAGCCGGGTTGGGAGGATTATTGGCCTGGCGTGATAGACGACTGCGGACGCTTACCTCGCTGGGCATATTGCTGGCGATCAGCTTTGTCATCGTGTGGGCCTTGTACCGTTTTGAAGTGGGACAACCCAAGCTGCTCGCCATCCGCCTCCCTGCGCCCAAGTTTCTGGATGGACTGATGCGCATCCAGGAACGCGATCAGGAAGGGCGATTGGCCTTTCTGTTTGGCCAGATGACGCCGCGCGGATGGTGGTATTACTTTCCGGTCGCCTTGGCGGTCAAAACGCCTCTGCCCACGCTGATCTTGTTGGGCGCGACAGTGATGGGTGGACTGGGCGAGCTGCGCAAGTCAATCCAGCGCGGCAAGCCCGACCCGCAAGCCTGGTCCGTGTTGATCATAGCGGTCGTGCCGGTATTGTACTTGAGCGTCAGCCTGGGCAGCTCGCTGAACATCGGCTACCGGCATATTCTGCCGATACTGCCGTTCCTGTTCATTCTGATCTCGGCCCGTGCGCCCGGCGTCCAGATTTCGGACCGCCGACTGGGGCAGGCTCTGTACCTGATCTGTGGGGTGTGGTTGGCCGCAGAAGCTGCGCTCATCTATCCTTATCATCTGGCGTATTTCAATGAAGCCGTGGGAGGCCCTGACCAGGGTTACAAAATTCTGGCCGACTCGAACCTGGATTGGGGGCAAGACGTCAAGCGGCTGAAAAGCTGGCTGGAGGCGCAGGGGATCAGCGAGGCGTATCTATCGCTGTTTACAGGCAGCGTGCCGGAGCGGTATGGCATTCGCCCCCTGCCCTTGCCAGGGCCGTATGAGCCGCCGGACGCGCACGGGTTCACGCGGTTCGCGCCTGCGCCGGGCGTGTATGTCATCAGCGCATCGGCCTTACAAGGGCTGCGACTCGACCACCCCGACACGTTCGATTGGTTCAGGCGGCAGACGCCCGCAGCGCGCATTGGACATTCGCTGTTTGTGTATCGAGTGAACCCTGTCCCGGTGACAGAGAAATGGATCGCGGTTTGTTACGCGCCCGATGGCCCGATCAACGGCGATGGCTTGCTGGCGGGCCTGGGCCGCCCGGCGCAAAATATGCGTTCGATCTACTTTGACTGCCGCAAGGCCTGGGTGTACGTGCACAATGAGGGACCTGGCTATTACATTGTCCCGGCGCGCGGCGATCCGACGATCGCAGATGCCATGCTGCTGGGCGCAGCGCAACCGATCTATCACGACCGGGGTGACCCGGCCCTTCCCAAAGACAAGCCTGGCTTTACGGTCTATCGCTGGGATGGCAAGGCAAATGTGCTAAAACGACTGGACTCGCTCACCGCGCCGCCAGGCGGTGACTGGGATTTCGGCCCGGTGTCGCTGATCGCCTACGGATTGGAGGGCGCGCCCTTCCGGCCGGGCAGCGTGATGACGTTGTGGGTCTGGTGGCGGGCCAACTCGCCTGGTGAGGTGCTACTTTCGGCTTATGCTCATGTGATGAGTGGGGACCAGTTGATGGCAAATGATGATGGGTTAGATGTGCCGCCACAAATGTGGCAACCCGACGACCTGATCGTTCAAAAGCATCTCATCAAGTTGCCGGATGATCTGGCGCCGGGCGAGTACACGCTGCACGTCGGGTTGTATTCCGCCGAAACCCACCAGCGGTATCCGCTCCGCGCAAACGGTGACGAACATCCCCGGTTGACCACAGTGCAAGTGCTGAGCAGGTAAACCGCAGCATAAACAAAAACGCCCTCAGGGTGAGGGCGTTGGGCTTTCCTCAGGCTGGGGGACGAGGGTTCGAACCTCGGCGCCGTGATCCAGAGTCACGTGTCCTACCACTAGACGATCCCCCATCGGCGGGTGCAATCTTACCGCAGATTTGATGGCTCGTCAAGGCAAATGGACAGCCCCACGCGCGCCGGGCGTGGGGCCGCAAACGCCTCCCCTTTTCGGAGAGGCACCGGAGCAGTCAGATTGTCTCAAGCAGATTTGGATTCCGCCTTATCTTCAGAGGCCGGCTTTCTTCGACTGTCGGTGATGTACCAACCACTGCCTTTGAACACAATCCCCGCCGGTTGAAGCACCCGGCGAATCGAACCGTGACATTCCGGGCAGCGCGTCAGCGGCCTGGCCGAAAAGCTCTGCCGCCGGTCGAATCGCACCCCGCACGTATCACATTGATAAGTGTACATCGGCATAGAGCTTCACCTCCCCATTCAGCCTCCCGCAGCGATGCTCTCAACCTGCAGGGGACTAACCGCAGCGTTACCTTTTGGCCTCGACCTTGATCACCTTGGGACGGGCTACCTCGGCCTTGGGCAGTGTAATGGTCAGCACGCCATTTTCAAAGGTCGCTTCGACCTTTTCATTCTCGACCGGCACATTGATGGATAGTGTGCGGCTGAATTTGCCGTAGGGTCGCTCCTGAAAGATGTAATCCACGTTCTCCATCGGCGACTTGAATTCGCCGCGCAAGGTCAGTGTGTCGCCTTCGAGCGTGACCTCGACCTCGTCCAGTTTGAGACCAGGGACGTTGGCGGTGATCACGATCTCACTGGGCGTCGTGTACACGTCCAGCGGCAGGCGAATTTCGCGCTCGGCGCGGCCAAAGGGCCGCATCCAGGCCTCTTCGAACAGGCGATCCATCGCGTCGCCGAGGCGCACCAGATCGCGCGCGGGACTCCATCGAATGATCGCTGGCATGATGTGACTCCTCTCGTGTGCGTCAACCTTGCGAAGGCGGGAAGCCTTCGCAAGGTTGATGAGTTACTTGGCCTTGACGGTGATGGTCTTGGGCTTGACCGCTTCGGCCTTGGGCAGGCGCAGCGTCAACACCCCATGCTCAAATTCGGCTTTGGCTTTGTCGGCGTTCACCTGGGTGGGCAAGCTGAACTCGCGGCAGAACTGACCATAGCGGCGCTCCTTGCGTAAATAGCTGCCCTCTTCAATCTTTTCCTCTTCCTTACACTCGCCTTTGATGGTGAGGAGATCGCCGGTGACCGAGATGTCAATATCCTCCGGCTTGACACCGGGGATAGCTGCCTTGATGACGACCTCGTCCTTCGTCTGATACATGTCCACGGCTGGCCCTTCCATGCCAATGAAGGGGAAAGCCGTGCTGGGCCGGACAAAACTCTCAGAGAACAAGCGATCCATCGCTTCACGCAAGGTGAGCATGTCACGGAATGGATCCCAACGAGTCAACGCATCAGCCATTGAGCACCTCCTGTTACTACGGCGGCTCTGCCGCCTGATGATCTAATTTTACGCAATACCGCAAAAGTCACTCTTCAGAAACCCGTTTTCTCGGAGAAAAAGGGGTTCTTCCCTGCACCCCATAGCGAGTTTTGCGGTATTGCAATTTTACGCTGTTGACTATAGTCTGGTTGTGTTAGAACGACGCAAACTCTATCTTAGAGATTTGTTAGAATTAGTCGGATCAAAAAACAGCACAGGTTCCATTGGCCTGTGCTGCTTTTACCCCGCTAGTCCCTGCGCCGAAAGCCGCCCAACAGGAAAATGTAATAGAGCAATGTCGAAAGGGCCTGAGCTGCCGCTGCCACATAAGTCAGCGCCGCCGCATCCAGCACCGAATGCACGCCGTTCATCTCGTCAGGATAGATTAGCCCGGCATCCGTGAGCATGGCCTTGGCGCGCGCGCTCGCGTTGAACTCAACAGGCAGCGTGGCAAAGGCAAAGACCAGCGCGCCCGCAAAGAACAACACTCCCAGCCAGGCAATTTGCATCCCAAAGGCTGAGCGATAGTACAACGACATGAACCACCCAATCGCGAACAGAATCGGTCCCAGCCACGAACCAAGCTGAACAGCGGGCACAATGGCGCTGCGCAGTTTGAGTGGGACGTACGCTTCGGCATCTTGGGTGGCATGGCCGATCTCGTGCGCCACCACCGCCAACGCCGCGACCGAGTTCGAGTTCGCCACGGCCGGCGAAAGCCGCATGGTTCGCGTCCGCGGATCATAGTGGTCGCTGAGCGTCCCCGGCGTGCCCTCGATGCTGACGTGTCCCAGGTTGTTGTAATTGAGCAATGTCCGAGCCGCCTGCAGGCCTGTCACTCCACGCGCGTTGCGGATGCCCAGCCATTTGTTGTACGCGCTCTGCACTCGCCATTGCGCCCAAAAGGCCAGAATGAGCGCGGGCAAGGCAAAGATGAAATACATCGGATCAAAAAAGAACATATCACACCTCCCAGCCTCCTGCTGGTAGGTTACCAGATTTAAAGAATGCTGTCAATGCCCCCACCCTATCCCCTCTCAGGGGTAGGTTTCCTCTCCTTCCCCCTGGCCCCCATCCTCTCCCAACTTTGGGAGAGGAAGGGGGTTGGGGGTAGGTGAGGGCCAGGGAAGGGCTTACATCGTCTGGTACTCGCCCTCGACCACGTCTTCGCCGCGTGGCTCGCCGTGTCCGTTGCCGCCTGCCCGACCAGGGCCGCTCGGCCCGGCCTGTCCGTACATGGCTTGACCCAGCACCATCATCGCTTGTTGAAGCTCCGAGATCTGAGCACGGATGCGATTGGCATCCTCGCCCTTCATCGTCTCCTTCAAGGCGTTGATCTGCGACTCGACCTTGCTCCGATCTGGAGCAGACACCCGGTCGCCCAGATCGCGCAGCGATTTTTCAGCCTGATAGATGATCTGATCGGCCTCGTTGCGGGCTTGGACCACTTCCCGGCGGCGGTTGTCTTCTGCCGAATGGCGCTGAGCTTCTTGCACCATCCGCTCGATGTCGGCCTTGCCCAGGTTCGTGCTGGCGGTGATGGTGATCTTTTGCTCGCGGCCTGTGGCCTTGTCCTGCGCCGAGACGTTCAGGATGCCGTTGGCGTCAATGTCGAACGTCACCTCGATCTGCGGGATGCCGCGCGGAGCAGGCGGGATGCCTTCCAGTCGAAACGTGCCGAGCGTCATGTTGTCGGCTGCCATCGGGCGTTCGCCTTGCAGCACGTGGACATCCACCGCCGTCTGCCCGTCCGCCGCCGTGCTAAAGATCTCGCTCTTTTTGATCGGGATGGTCGTGTTGCGCGGGATGAGCACGGTCATCACACCGCCCAACGTCTCAACGCCCAGCGAGAGCGGCGTCACATCCAGCAGCAGCACGTCCTTGATCTCGCCGCCCAAGACGCCTGCCTGGACCGCTGCGCCCACCGCGACAACCTCATCCGGGTTGACGGACTTGTTTGGCTCTTTGCCGCCGGTCAAGTCGCGCACCAGGTTCTGGATCATCGGCATGCGGGTCGCGCCGCCGACGAGCACCACCTCGTCCAGGTCACGCGGCGTGAGCTTGGCGTCGCGCAGCGCGTTCTCGAACGGGATGCGGCAGCGTTCCACCAGATGCTGCGTGAGCTGCTCGAACTTGGCGCGCGTGATCTTGACCTGCAAGTGCTTGGGGCCGGAAGCGTCGGCGGTGATGAACGGCAAGTTGACTTCGGTCTCCATCATCGTCGAAAGCTCGATCTTGGCTTTCTCGGCCGCTTCCTTGAGCCGCTGGAGCGCCTGACGATCGCTGCGCAGGTCAATCCCCTGATCGCGCTTGAACTCGTCCGCGATATAGTTCACCAGGACAGCGTCCCAGTCATCACCGCCCAGGTGCGTGTCGCCGTTAGTCGCCTTGACCTCGACGACGCCATCGCCCACTTCGAGCACTGAAACGTCGAATGTCCCGCCGCCCAGGTCAAAGACCAGGATCGTCTCGTCCTTCTTTTTGTCCAGACCATAAGCGAGCGCGGAAGCCGTCGGCTCGTTGATGATGCGCAGGACCTCCAGCCCCGCGATCTTGCCAGCATCCTTAGTGGCCTGACGCTGGCTGTCGTTAAAGTACGCCGGGACCGTGATCACGGCCTGCGTCACCGGTTCGCCCAGGTACGCCTCGGCGTCCTTCTTGAGCTTTTGCAGGATCATCGCCGAGATTTCCTGCGGCGTATAGGTCTGACCAGTCTGCGGGACTCGCACACGCGCATCACCCGCCGGGCCTTCGACCACTTTATACGGCACGCGCTGGCGTTCTTCAGCCACTTCGCCATAGCGGCGGCCCATGAACCGCTTGATGCTAAAGATCGTGTTTTCCGGGTTGACCACGGCCTGCCGCTTGGCCGTCTGCCCGACGAGCCTTTCACCGTTCTTGGTGAACGCCACCACCGACGGCAGCAAGCGGCTGCCTTCCGCTGTCGTGATGACGACCGGTTCGCCTCCCTCCAAGACTGCGACCACGCTGTTGGTTGTCCCCAGGTCAATACCTACAATTTTACCCATGTTACACCTCTTTTAGCGAAACGGCGGCGTGGGAGCCGCCTCCGCTCAAGTTGTTGGATCTACCGAGTCTGACAAGGTGAACGAGTCCACTGCGTTGCCCTGTCACCACTCTCCACGTCCGTAAAAACAAACAGGCGTATTCTCCATTCGGAAATACGCCTGCATTATAGGTAAACCGTGTTAGACGGATATTAGAGTTAGGTTGGAAGAGCGTTAACGCTCAACTTCCCCACACGATCATCTGCGTCAATTGCACCAGCACGCTCCTGACGCTATCGGGGTCAATGCTCACGCAGCCCAGCACCGGCACGTTGACGTTCAGCCCCAGCGATTTGCGCACCTGGGCCGGCCGCAGCGCGCCGCGGAGGTCTTGCTTATTCGCGGCGACGACAAAAGGAACCTTGTGTTTTTCGCCAAAGAACGCGATCAGCCGCTTGGCCTGGGCAAACGACTTTTTGTCGGTGCTATCCACCAGGATCACAAAGCCGTGCATCTCTTTGGCCAGGATGTCCCACATGAACTCGAAGCGCGGCTGTCCCGGCGTACCAAACAGATGCAGCACACTGCGGCCCAACGTCAATCGGCCAAAGTCCATCGCCACAGTTGTCTCGGCCTTGATTTGCTTTTCTCGCGTGGTGAGCTTGCGCTCGGTGGTGACAATGTCAATCTCGCTGACGGCTCGGATGAACTCGGTCTTGCCCGCGCCGAACGGGCCTGTGACGACGACCTTGAGCGTGCGTTTCATGCGGCCTCCTTATCCAGATGCTTCCAATCCACAAACCGATACCCTGCGCCGCGTTCAGTCAGGATGTAGCGTGGATGAGCCGGGTCGGGTTCGATCTTTTGGCGCAGATAGGTGATATAGAGTCGAAGATACTGCGACTCTTCGCGATACTCATAGCCCCAAACCTTGGCCAAGAGCTGCTCGTGGGTCAGTACCCAACCAGGGTTGTTGACAAGATGGTACAGCAAGCGATACTCGGTGGGGCGCAGTTTGACTTCTTTACCGCCCGCGATGACGAGGCGGCGGTTGAAATCAATCTGCAAATAATCATCAATCTTGAGGATGGCTTTCTCGACCGGCGCGGGCGTTTCGGTTCTGCGCAAGACCGCCTTGACGCGCTGAGCCAGCTCGCGGGGGCTGAACGGCTTGGTCACGTAATCGTCCGCGCCCAATCCCAGCCCCTTGACCTTGTCGTCTTCGTCGGCCTTGACCGTGAGCATGATGACCGGGACGCTCGAGATCTCGCGCAACATCCGCAGTGTCTCAAAACCATCCAGCTCCGGCATCATCACGTCGAGGAGAACCAGGTCAGGAAGCTCGTCGCGAACCTTGTTGAGGGCTTCTAAACCGTTCGAGGCTTGCGTGACGCGATACCCCTCCAGCTCCAGATTCATGCGGATGAACTGGATCATCCGAGGCTCGTCGTCTACGATGAGGATGAGCTTTCTAGCTTCTTCAGGCATGTCAGGGATCAGTCATCAGGGATCGGTGATCGGTGATCAGCGAGCCAGGATCGGTCAACTGGTCAACCGGCAACAGAGGAACTGATTGACTGATCACTGACCACTATTTCTCGCGGACAAACCCGATGATCTCGCCCTCTTCTTCGCCGCTGAGGACTTCGAGCAAGTTGATGCGATGCCAGGGAAAGTAGAACGACACCGCCTGGGCATCTGCATAGTAGACATCCTTGCCATCGCGTCGGCGGATGTTGGAACAGAAGATGGCCTGATCGCTGGGGTTGGGAAGTTCCTCGACGTCAGCGAGGATGGCATCTTCATTCATGACGTGGATCAACACCGTATAGGGCATGAGCCGATCACTCCTGATAGGCTAATGAATCCCGACAAGCAGTCGGATGCGGCCCACCTGCAGCTCGTCCTTGTCGTGCAGCGGATGCGGCAGGTAGGGGGTGAGGCGCTGGCCGTTGAGGAACGTGCCGTTGGCGCTGCCCAGGTCTTCGATAAAGAACTGGGTGCGCTGGCGCTGAATCCTCGCATGGCGGCGCGACACGCCGCCTTCCAACCCGCCGTCCGGAGTGAGGTCTACATCGGGAAAGACGCCACGTGTGGCATCCAGCCGCCCCAAGACGAACTCACTGCTGCCCGACAGCGGAATGGGCCGGCCAGTGGAGACAACGGTAATGGTCAGGGTGGCCGGGGCCGCTTCGGCTGTGGCCGTGGCGCTCGTCGCCCACGGGTCAGCGCGGCTGGCAGGCAGGTCTGACTCGGGCAACGGCTCGGTGCGCAGTGGCCCGCCTGTCAAGAGATAAACCCCACATTCGCTGCAAAAGAGTGTGCCAGGCCTATGCTGGCGTCCGCACGAAGGACATTCAATCATGGCGTCGCTCCTGGGGCGCTAAAGATAGACTGCGAGTTCCATACTTGATGGCCTTACGGCCAGCCGGGGAGAGGTGACCACTCCGGGCCAAACGGCCGGCTTCCAACAGGGCCGCCCGCGCCAACTGGTGTTCGCCCAAGTCCAGCAGGCGGGTGGCCATGGTCTCAAGCCGGCGAGTCGCTTCGGCCACATCTCCCTTGTCCAACGACTTCCACGCGTTCTCTTGCATCTGAAAGATCGTGATCTTGGCAAGTGCACTGAGGATCGCGGGCGGCACCATCTGCATCGAGGTCGGGCTGGGTGGCGCAAACTCTAGCGTCAAATCCTGGCGGACGTTTTCGCCCTTACGATCCATCATGGGGACATCGCCGATCAATTCCAGCATCGCCAGCCGGTGTGTTCCGGCCGGGCGCGGTTGGACGACCAATTCCATCAATAGACTGATCGGGTTATCCACCGGCAACGTGCCGAGCGGAATGGCATCTTTTTCTGGCGCGAGACGGACCAGATACGGTGTCAGGCGGAAAGCGCTCCTGAGCGAGACGCCCTCGGTCTGGTGCACGATACATTGCAGGTCCGACGCATACATCGTATTCAGTCCATGTAAGTGATCGCGAAAGACACGCTGCACATCATCGGCGGTGGCGACGTAGGCCGACGAGCCTCCGCTGCGAGCCGCAATCGCGTCCAACAGCACGTCATTCCAATCGTCCCCCAATCCCATGCACGAAATACTGATATTGTGTTTCTTGGCTTCGACGGCGAGCGCCAGACACTGTTCTTCATCGCCATACGTTTGTCCATCGGTCAACAGAATCATATGATTGATCGCAAGCAGGCTGCGGCGTTTTTCCAGCTCGGCCAGTCCGGTATGCATGCCCTGCAAAATCTCGGTTCCGCCGCTGGCTTGAATCGCCGCGACTTTGGCCTTGGCACGCACCATATCGCCCGCCGGTTGATTCGGCCAGACGACATCGGCGTGATCGCTGAACGTGACAATGGCAAACGAGTCATGTGGATCGAGTGACTCGATCATCTGATTCGTGGCGGCTTTGACCTGCTCCAACCGCGCGCCTTGCATCGAAGTGCTGCGGTCAATGACCAGGCACAGGTTCAACGGCAATCGCTGGGGACGGCGCTGGCTGTCCCGCCCGGCGGAGACGGTGGCGAGCACGTACAGGATTTGCTCCTCTGGGATCACCAGCAGTGGGCTGCGGCTAAACTGCAAGCGCAGTTGAAAGACACTTTCCGGCGATTCCCCCGATTCGGCCCGCAGGCGATCATAGGCGGCTCGCTTTTCGGGATCGCTCAAGGTCTCGTAAGCAGCCTGCACCTCACGGAACAACATCGCGGTCCCCGGCGCCTCCTGAGCATCCGGGTGATATTGACGGGCCAGTTGGCGATACGCCTTCTTGATGTCGTCTGGCGTTGCGTCGGGCGTAAGCCCCAACAGGGCATAATAATCCTGCGACGTATCCATACCTTCTATCCCGCCTAATCCTGCGGCTCCACGACCACCGCAGTGATATTGTCTTTTCCGCCAGCGGCGTTCGCTGCCTCGATCAAATGATCGCACGCTTCTTGCGGCGTAACAGCAGTCAGTGCCTTGATGATTTGATCCTCAGTGACCGACCCCCACACTCCATCACAGCACAACAGCAGTCGGTAATGAGGCGGCAACAATTCGACGTAGGTGTCCACTTCCAACGTCTCGCTCTGCCCAACGGCCCGATACAAGATGTTTCGCTGCGGATGATGCTGTGCCTCGCCAGGTGTGATTTGCCCCAGCTCGACCAGGCGGTCCACCAGTGAATGATCCTGCGTGATCTGCCGCAGGCGGTTGCCCGCGAACAAATAAGCGCGGCTGTCACCCACATGCGCCAGATAAGCACGACCTCCTAGCACTAATGCGCACGTGAGGGTCGTCCCGCCGCCGGGCACCTGCTCGTGGACGGCCTTGTTCGCCGCCAGCACCGCATTGGAAAGCGCTTCGCTGAGCGGCGGCTGAGATGCATCGCGTTGCTCATTGAGCAAAAAAGAGCGCAGGATCTTGTTGAGAAACTGGTATGTCACCACACGCGCCGCGACGGAACTGGCCAATTCGCCCGATTGATGCCCACCCATCCCGTCGGCCAACACGAACCAGCCCAGCACTTCGGCGGGCGAGTCTCCCAACTGGGCAAGTTCGAGCGTCAAGAGGACATCCTCGTTTTGATCGCGCACCCGCCCGACATTGCTGGCACGGCCAACTCGCAACCCGTGCGCCGCCCGGAGCCGCTGCGTGGCGCCGGCGGGCTGATCATGCTTTATGACCAAATCGCGCATCCAACTCACACTGATTGTCCTCAAACCGCCAGAGCATACACGCGATGATCGGTCGAGCCGATATAGATCACACTGTTCCCGGCCACGGGCGACGAGGTCACCGGCCCGCCCGTGCGAAAACGCCATCGCAGCGAACCGGTGCGGGCATCCACACTGTAGACATTG
The DNA here is from genome assembly GCA_034434835.1 of Thermoflexales bacterium. Lineage (GTDB taxonomy): Bacteria > Chloroflexota > Anaerolineae > Fen-1058 > Fen-1058 > JBGLNJ01. The sequence continues at coordinate 41,608 of DAOTXX010000177.1, forward strand.
CCATCTACCGATCCAAAGTACACGGCGCCTTCCAATACGACAGGTGACGACGTGACCTGGTTGTCGGTGCTAAACTTCCACACCTGGCGACCTGTGCGCGCATCCAACGCATAGACACTTTGGTCTACCGAGCCGACATAGACAGTGTCCATCTCGACCGTCGGCGACGAGATGACAGCTTTGCCGGTGCGAAAGCGCCACACTGCCCAGCCGGATCGTACGTCCAAGGCATAGACCGTGTGATCGCTTGAACCCACATAGAGTGTGTTTTCGTAGAGAGCGGGCGACGAGGTGACACTCCGCCGGGTCATGAATCGCCAGCGCATCGTGCCGCGAATGTCTACGGCATAGACTGAGCCGTCCTCGCTACCAAAGTAAATGGTCTCGTCGCCAATCGCCGGCCGGGTGCGGATCGGACCTTCGGTCTCAAACCTCCAGGCGACACGCCCGGTCTGGACGTTCGCCGCATAGAGGCGCTGGTCGTCCGAGCCAAAGAACACGTGGTTATATTCTACACGCGGCGACGAACGGACGCAACCCTGGGTCGGGCAGGTCCAGACAATCCGGCCAGTCAGCGCGTTGATGCAATAGAGCATCCGATCTTCGGAACCGACGAACACGCGGTCTTCCCAGACATACGGCGACGAAGCGAGGCCCCCTTCGGTAGCGTATTTCCACTTGAATTTGCCCGTCTGCGCCTCGAGCGCATACACGTTGTTATCGTATGCGCCCACGTAAAGTACGCCGTTGGCCAGAGCCGGGGTAGAGCGGACCTCGTCTTCGCACGTAAACACCCATACCGGCTCGATCTCACCGCCTGCCAGCTTGAAGGTGCCACTTCGGGTAACGGCACGCTCCGCCGGAGCCCGCAGCGACTCGAACGCCGCCTGCATCTCTTCAATGGACGTCCAGCGTTTTTCCGGCTCATATTCCAGCGCCCGGTTAATGATCTCGACGAGGGCATCGGAAACGGTGGGGTAGATCGCCTTGATCGGACGCTCGTGGAACGAGAACGGCGGCTCAACGCGCGGATCTTGTTTGGTCAGCAAGTGATGCAACGTCGCGCCCAGCGCATAGATGTCACCGCGCGGATCCGACACGCCGCGATACTGTTCCGGTGGGCTGTAACCTTCCGTGCCAATCATGGTGCCTTTCTGCCCGGACTGGAACAGCTTGGCGATGCCAAAGTCAATCAGGCGGATGGTGTTGTGACTGTCCAGCATCACATTCGACGGCTTCATATCCCGAAAGACGATCGGCGGCGTATGGCTGTGCAAATAGGTCAACACCTGGCAGAGCTGAATCGCCCAGTCGAGCACGGTCTCTTGCGGAATCAAGCCGGGAGTCTCTGCCAGATAGGCTTCGAGATTTTGACCGTCAATAAACTCGATCACCAGGTAGCTGCGGTCATTCTCGCTGAAATAGTCATAGACTTTGGGGATCGCTGGATGAGACAGCGTGGCCAGGATGTTGGCTTCGCGCTCAAAGTTCTGCACTGCCAGCGCGCGCAATTGCGGATCGGGTGCGAGATTAATGATCTCCTTGACCGCGCATAGTTTGGTGACATTAGGAAAACGAAGGTCGCGCGCCTGGTATACGGCGCTCATCCCGCCCATGCCCAGCACGCCCAAAATCTGATAACGCTGCTGGAGCACCTGACCGACCGCCAGGGTGCCGCCTGCGCGGGTCTTGAGTCCCGCGGTGATCCTGCGGGTATCCATTTCTTGAGCAAGAGGTCTGGCCTGGCTCACTTTGACACCATGACTTTTACAGCTTCAATTTTGAGTTTGAAGGTCTCGTCTGCCTTGGGGGACACGGAAGACTCTCGCAAGCTCGACTGGGTATACAAAGCCTCTCCGGGCAGGCTATTACAATTATAATGCGGTTCGGGTCTCTATGCAATACGCCTAGCAGTTTGTCGGAGAGCCGATAGTCTCCGCTAAAAATGGCGGTGCCAGAAACCCGTTTTCTCGGAGAAAACGGGTTTCTCCGACAGGCTGCTAGAGTCATGCCAGCTTTGGAAAATTGATGGCCGGGTGTTATAATCGCGCCATCCAACGGAGGAAAGGCAGGGTTGTCGTCAGAGGTTGTCCGGTCGGACAAGATCGAGTCGTCTGTCATGCCCCAGCTACGGCGCAATTTTACACTGGGCATACTCAACGGCGCATTGTTCATCCTGGCAGAGAATCTCATTGACCCGGCGCTGGTGTTGACGTGGTTCCTGGGACGGCTGTCGGCTTCGAACGTGCTGATCGGCCTGGTAGTGCCCTTGCGCGATGCAGGCTGGTTTCTGCCGCAATTGTTCATGGCGCCCTACCTGGCGCGATGGCCTTACAAGCTGCCCACTTATTCGACCGCAGCGCTAGTTCGGAGCGTGGTCTGGGCGATGATGGCTGTTGTGATATTGACTCAAAGCGATCGGACGGTGTTGATCGTGGGCTTTTTTGTACCGTTTGTGATCAACAGCCTGGCTTCGGGTTGGGCCGGGCTGCCGTTCATGGAGATTGTCGCCAAGACGATCCCGGTCGAGCAACGCGGATCGTATTTTGGCATCAGAATGTTGACCGGCGGGCTGTTGAGCATAGCGGGCAGCCTGGTCGTGCGATGGGCATTGGGCGAACAACTGGGCCGTTCGTTTCCTGCCAACGTCGGCCAGCTCATGGCGATTTCGGCGTTGTTCGCCGCCAGCGGGCTGTTTGCGTTCACGCTCGTGAGCGAGCCGCCCAGCGAAACGACCCAGCCGGCGAGCCTCGGAGCGCACCTGGGCCGTGCAGCTCGCTTGCCGCAGACTGATCGCAACTTTGGGTTGTTTCTTGCGACGCGCGTGTTGCTGATGGCCGCGCAGATGGGGACGCCGTTCTTTGCAGTGTATGCTTCCCGTGAGCTAGGCGCAGGGGCCGAGATGGTGAGTGTATATCTGGCCGCCAGCACCGCGGCGTCGCTGGTTTCCAACCTGGGCTGGAGCCGGATCTCGGATCGGCGCGGTAATCGTTTGGTGATCCAACTGGCGGCAAGTCTCGGTCTGGCGATGATGTTGTGGGCCTGGCTGATCGGACCGCTTGAGCGGGCATTGGAATGGGCTGTCCTTGCGCCGTGGTTGTTCGCGATCGTCTTTGCTTTGGCAGGCGCATTTCAGTCCGGTATTGGCCTGGGCGGCATGAGCCTGCTTTTGGAAATTGCGCCGGCGGCCGATCGCGGATTGTACGTAGGACTGGCGAACAGCGTGCTCGGCGTGACGCTGCTGGCGACATCGCTCGGCGGCGTGCTGGTGGACTGGCTTGGCTACCGGGGATTGTTCCTCGTCACGCTGATCTGCTATGCAGCCGGGCTGTGGACGGCGACGCTGCTGCGCGAGCCAAGGTGGGCTGATAGCTGATGGCGGATGGCAGATGGCCAATGGCGGACGACAAAGGATGAAGGACAAAGAGCAGTCGGTGTGACAACATGAGAATCGGGTTATACATCCACATCCCCTTCTGTCGTTCCAAGTGCGCGTACTGCGATTTCAACGCATACGCCGGGATGCGGTCGCTGTATGAACCGTATGCGCGCGCAGTTGTGCGTGAAATATACAATACCCAATACCCACTGCCCGATTTGAAGGTAGAAACGATCTACTTGGGCGGAGGCACGCCTTCGCTGTTGCCATTGCCGCTCTTGAGCGAGATTCTGATGGCCTGTCGCGCGACGTTCGAGGTATCGCCACAGGCCGAGATCTCACTTGAAGCCAACCCCGGCACAGTGGACGCAGCGTATCTCGAAGGACTGCGGGGGCTTGGCGTGAACCGGCTGAGCCTGGGCGTGCAAAGCGCGCATCAATCGGAATTGGATTTCTTCAAGCGCGGCCACAGCTTCGCCGATGCGGTCGAATCCTTCAGGCTGGCACGCGCGGCAGGCTTTGACAATCTGAACGTTGATCTCATCTACGGCATCCCGCATCAGACAATGACGATGTGGCAAGAGACCGTCGAGCGCACATTGGAGCTGGAGCCTGATCACGTCTCGATGTATTGCCTCACTGTTGAGGAGCGCACGACGTTGGCGGTGTGGGTCCGGCGCGGCCAAGTGCCTATGCCGGATGATGACCTGGCAGCCGATATGGTCACTTGGGCTAACAAGCGACTGGAGCGCGATGGACTGGTGCGATACGAAATATCGAATTGGGCGCGTCCCTCATCCCCGACCCTTCTCCCCTCGGGAGAAGGGCGTTTTCCCCTCTCCCCCTGGGAGAGGGATTGGGGGAGAGGGGAAAGCCGTGACCTGCGCTGTCACCACAACCTGATCTACTGGCGCAACCAACCTTATCTGGGCCTGGGCGCAGGGGCACATTCCAGTCTGAACGGACAGCGATTTTGGAACGTTGACCATCCGCGCGAGTACGTCCAGCGGATCGAAACCGGGGCAGGTCCAAGGGCCGGAGGGGAAAGCATCGGGCGCGAGCTGGAAATGGGCGAGACCATGATGCTGGGGTTGCGGCTGGTGGACGGCGTCAGCTTGGCGCACTTTGAAGAAAGATTCGGAATCCCTATGCGCCAGATTTACTCGAGCGAGCTTGCAGAGCTTGCAGAGCAAGGCTTGATCGAGGTGGACGATGTCGGCGTGCGACTGACACAGAAAGGTTGGCTGTTAGGGAACCGCGTCTTTGCTGCGTTCTTGCCGACTGCAAGTCGAGGTGTGCAATGAGTTCTCAAGATCCCAACTTGCGCGTGGATGATGAGCCAGAAGAGAAACGGCCATTTGGCACCGGCGAAGAGGAAGAACCAGAATCCAGCGGGCTGGCACTTGACCCGTATGCTGACGATCTGCTTATCGAGCCGAGACGGAAAGGCAGGTTGCCGTGGCGGTGGATCGGTGTGGTGATCGTGTTAGCGCTCGTTGCACTGGCACTGGCACTGATCGTGCTCCGCATGCGCAGCGGATAATACCTCCCGGTTCAGGCTTTGCGACCTAACAAACTCTCTGCTAGATCGAACAATGCCCGCCCCGCATCGCCCGATGCACCGCTGGCCTGCAGCGCCGCCAACGAGCGTTCATGATGCTCGCGTGCGGCTTGCTCTGCAAATCCGCGCGCGCCGACCGCGTCCATCTCTGCAATCGCCGCCGGCACGTCTACCTCCGGGGCGGCGTAAAGCGCACGCAGTTTTTCGCTGCGCTCCAGCGCGTACACCACGGGCAGCGATTTCTTTCGAGTAGCTACGTCGCTTTCGGCGGACTTGCCGGTGAGCGCCTCGTCGCCCCAGATGCCGAGAATGTCGTCTTGAATTTGGAACGCCAGGCCCAGCTCACGCCCGAAGGTCTGGTAATGCTCAACGACGTTGCTTCCCGCCAGCGTCGCGCCGATCGCAACCGAAGCACCGATCAGCGCGGCGGTCTTGCCCGAGATCATGTTCATGTACTCGTCCACGTCCACCCGATCGCGCGACTCGAACGAGAGATCGAGATACTGTCCGTGCGTGAGCGAAAGGCACGCGCGGTCGAACACCTGGCGCACGTCAATGATACGTTCGCAGGGTACACCGCGACGGCGGAGGCGATCAATTGCCAGGTGCGCGATGGCAAACAATCCGTCGCCGGAATTGGTCGCTTGCGGGATGCCCCACAGTGCCCACACCGAGGGCCGCCCGCGCCGCGTAGGACTCTGGTCCTCGATGTCGTCATGGATGAGCGAGAAATTATGCAGCAGCTCGATCCCGGCGGCGGCGGGAATGGCGTGCGCCGGATCGCCTTGCGCGGCCTGGCAGGCGAGAATGCACAGCATCGGGCGGATGCGCTTGCCAGAACTCACCTGCGCCGGCTGGAAATGCTCATCGGCCCAGCCCAGGTGATAATGAAGCATCCCATAGTATCCGGTCAACGCCGGATCGGGCACAGCCAGGCACTCTCGCATCTCGGCCTCGATCTGGGGAACATAGTGGGCAAAGAGTTGTTTGAGGTTCATGAGGACTCCGTATTCCGTATTGCGTAAACGGAACACGCAATACGGAATAAACAGTAGACAGCTAGACGCGAACCAGTGGCGTATGCTGCAAGGCTTCAATGTTGCCCGCGCTCGCCGCAAACATGGCGATGCGCAGTTCGGTGATGACTTCGGACACGGCTTCTTCAGCAGCTTGTTCGCTTTGGGCGGCAGCTTTGAGGAACAGACGCGCGATCCCGCCGACAGTTGCTCCGAGCGCAATGCATTTGGCGACATCCACGCCATCGCGCAACCCGCCGCTGGCAATGATCGGAAGGTCGGGCGCGCCGCGCTTGGCCATCAAAATGCTTTCCGCGGTGGGGATGCCCCAATCGCGGAATCGCCCGGCCACGCGCCGCTGCGACGGCGTCACCGCGCGGTGCTTTTCGACCTCGCTCCACGAGGTTCCGCCACCGCCGGCCACGTCAATCGCTGCGACGCCCGCCCCGGCCAGTTGACGCGCGGCCTGCTCGCTGATGCCCCAACCGACTTCTTTGGCGATCACCGGCACGCCCAACGTCCGGCACACAGCTTCGATCTTTTTCAACAAGCCAGAGAAATTCCCATCGCCTTCCGGCTGGACGGCCTCTTGCAGCGCGTTGAGGTGCAAGATGAGCGCGTCCGCACCGATCATCTCAACGGCCTCTCGGCAGTGTTCCACATCGTAACCATAGTTGAGCTGCACCGCGCCCAGATTGGCAAACAGCAAAATGTCCGGGGCCACGTCCCGGACGCGGAAGGTATCAGCCAGTTCAGGGTGCTGAAGGGCAGCGCGCTGGCTGCCCACCCCCATCGCGATCCCATGCGCCTGGGCTGCGCGAGCCAGCCGCCGGTTGATCTCGTGCGCCCGCTCCGTCCCGCCCGTCATCGAAGAGATCAGCAACGGCGCTCGAAGCTGTTTGCCCAATAGAGTGGTCCTTGTGTCCACCTGGGCCAGGTCGAACTCCGGCACGGCCTGGTGGATAAAACGGTAATACTCCAGCCCGGTCGTCAGGCTCGAGTCCACGTTCTCTTCCAGGTTGATGCGGATGTGGTCGCTTTTGCGTCGTTCCAGCATAAAGGGCACCATCGGGGCGACCCTGGTAGTCGCCCATAGGGCAGCCACAAGGACTGTCCCTGCAATACTGCGCAACCTTTTCCAAAAGGCGGTGTTGTATAGGGCGGTGCAGAGTCTACCACGCCTGTACCCCTTGTCAAGAGGTGCTTGACAATATTTCCGGGGCTGATACAATTGCGCCCACACCAGTCAAGGAGGCTATCAAATGGCAGAAGGCACGATTTTCGAGCGCGTCCAAAAGATCATTGTCGAACTTTTGGGCGTGGATGCTTCGAAGGTGACGATGGAAGCGCGCTTCCGTGAGGACCTGGAGGCCGATTCACTCGACCTGGTCGAGCTGATCATGGCCTTTGAGGAAGAGTTCGGTGGCGAGATTTCCGACGAGGACGCTCAAAAGATCACGACCGTCGGCCAGGCGGTCGAGTACCTCGAAACCCATCTCGCGAAATAATCTTTTGGATCGTAACAGATGACGCAGCCATCGGCGCAGTGTGTGCCGATGGCTCGTCGCTTTTTGAGTAGCCGTGGGCGAGGTCAGGTTTTCCGTTGCGATCCTGGCGGGGGGCAAAAGCCGCCGCATGGGGAGCGACAAGAGCCAGTTGATCTTGCAGGGCGAGACGTTGGTCGCGCGCGTCACCCGCCGACTCGCTGTCCTGAGCGATGACCTCATCCTCGTCACCAATGCGCCGGAGCCGTTTGCCAGTTTGGGCGCACGCCAGACTGGCGACATGCTTCCCGGCGGCGGCGCGCTTTCCGGCCTCCACGCAGGATTGACTGTGGCGCGCTATGAATGTGCGCTCGTCGTCGGGTGCGATATGCCGTTCCTCAATCTTGACCTCTTGCGTTACATGGCAAGCCTCGCGCCTGGCCACGCGGCGGTGGTTCCTCGTTGGCGCGGCGAGCTGGAACCGCTCCACGCGTTTTATTCGCGCGAGTGCCTCCCTATGATCGAGCCGATGCTCACCCACGGCAATGAACGCATTACCAAGCTCTACGAGCAGGTGAGCACGCGCTATGTCGAGCCGGACGAGATCGCACACTTTGATCCAGAGGGTCTGTCTTTCTTCAACGTCAATTCGCCGGAAGATTGGGAGCGAGCGCAGGAACTTGCGAGTAGGGCCGGTATCTAGCAAGCCGATTCGTTTGACAATTGTTTTGAACGTGCTATCATCGCCTGCCAATCAACGGGCATGTTCCCGAAATTGAGGAGAAAACCATGAAGACCCAAGCTGTTGTCGCACTTTTGATTTTTCTCTCTGTGACGATGTTGGCCTGTTCGATCAGTGGCGCCGCTCAGACGCCCACGCCAGCGGCCCCCGAAGGCAAGCAGCCCGCTTTGACCCCGGCTCCCACCAAACCTGGCAGCGCGGCCACCTCTGCGCCGGGCAGCACCGAAGACAAGCCGCTTTCGCTTTCGAGCCGGCAGGCCGGCCTGGACAAGCTCAAGAGCTACCGCATCAAGTGGCAGGCTGAGTGGAAAGGCACCGAGGCCGGGAGTACGCAGACAGTCAACTGGAACTGGCTTGAGGAGTTTTCGTCCGATCCCAAAGCGCTACACTGGGTATGGCAATTGACCGATTCCAAGCAAACGTCCAAGAACACAAATATGGAATGGTGGCAGATCAGCGACACGACTTATATGTTGACCAAAGACGCCAGCGGCAAGGGAGAATGTCTGTCGTTTTCCAGCGACGATCCGAGTAATCAATTGACCAAAGGCTTGTTCAGTCCCGGCGCTTTGGGCAGCGTCAAAGACGCCAAGTACGTTGGCACCGAGACGGTCAACAACGTCAAAACCAGGCACTACAAGTACGATGAAAAGGCTGTCAGTCTGTTTGCCTCGGGCAAAGTGAGTGGCGACATTTGGGTGGCCACCGAGGGTGATTTCGTCGTCAAAGAGACCATGACCTGGAGCGGCGTGCCGGGGTTGTTCGGCCTTGGCTCCAGCACCAAGGGCGATGGCAAATGGGCATGGGAAGTGACCAACATCAACCAGCCGATCGCGATCAAGGCGCCAGACAACTGCGGCGGCCAGGCAGCGGACATCCCGGTCATGAAGGATGCAACCGAAAAATCTCGCTTTGGCGACGTGCTGATGTACAAGACAGCCGCCAAGATCGCAGACGTGGTAGCGTTTTACAAAAAAGAGTTGGCTGCGGCGGGCTGGAAGATCGAGGACGAGGGGACCTCGACGGCTCAAATGGCTCAATTGACCTTTGGCAAAGACGATAAAGAACTGCAGATCATCATCACGGCGGAGCAGGGCAGGACGAATGTGATGATCAATGTCGGCAAGTAGATCAGCGTAGAAAACAGGCCGGGCCTTCCACAACCAGGGAGGCCCGGTTTTGTTTCCCCGGGTGACCGATTGACCGATCACCGACTACTGATCACGGGTCACGGATCACCTGAGCTGCACGAACGCGCTCTTGCCCGCATACACCGCCGATTCGCCGAGTTCCTCTTCGATACGAAGCAGTTGGTTGTACTTGGCGACGCGGTCGGAGCGACACGGCGCGCCAGTCTTGATCTGCCCGGCGTTGGTCGCCACGACGAGATCGGCAATCGTCGAGTCTTCGGTTTCGCCACTGCGGTGCGAGATGACGGCGGTCCACCCCGCGCGCTGCGCCATGTGCACAGCGGCCAGCGTCTCGGTCAGCGTCCCGATCTGGTTCAGCTTGATGAGCACCGAGTTGGCCGACTTGTCCTTCAGCCCACGCGCGATGCGCTGCGTATTGGTCACAAATAGATCGTCGCCGACGATCTGGATTTTGCCGCCGAGCTTGTCCGTCATCAACTTCCACGACTTCCAATCGTCTTCCGAAAGACCATCTTCGATGGAGAGGAGCGGATACTTGTTCACCCACTCGGCGTAAAAGTCCACCATCTCGGCCCCGCTCAACCGGCGGCCTTCCTTCTTGAGGTGATAGGTCACGCCATCCTCGAAAAATTCCGTCGCCGCCGGGTCGAGGCCGATGTAGATTTGCGACCCCGCCTTGTAGCCAGCGGCTTCAATCGCAGCCAGGATGACTTCAACCGCCTCGGCGTTGCTCTTCAAGCTTGGCGCAAAGCCGCCCTCATCGCCGATGTTGGTGTTATACCCCTTTTTCTTCAACACCTTCTTGAGCGCCTGGTAGGTCTCGGCGCACCAGCGCAGCGCCTCGGCAAAGGTCGGCGCACCGACCGGCAAGATCATAAACTCTTGCAGGTCGGTCGAGTTGTCGGCGTGCTTGCCACCGTTGAGGATATTCATCATCGGCACGGGCAGCATGTGTGCTTCGACGCCGCCGATGTAGCGATACAGCGGCAGACCGACCGAATCTGCCGCCGCCTTGGCCACCGCCAGGCTCACGCCCAGGATCGCATTCGCGCCAAGGTTGGATTTGGTCGGCGTGCCGTCGAGCTGAATCAGCAGATTGTCAATGCCCACCTGATCGGTCGCCTCCCAACCGACCAATTCATCAGCAATCGTCGCATTGACATGCTCGACCGCCTTGAGCACACCCTTGCCGCCGTAGCGGCCTTGATCGTCGTCGCGCAGTTCGAGCGCCTCGTGCGCGCCAGTGGACGCGCCGGAAGGGACTGCCGCACGCCCGAACGCGCCGTCGTCCAGCGTGACTTCAACTTCGACCGTGGGATTGCCACGCGAATCCAAAATCTCGCGCGCGTGGATTTCTTCAATGTATGACATGGGGATTCTCCTTCATGGTGTTGAACATTCGATATTCGGTATTGGGTATTATAGTGCGTCTGCCCAATTCTACAATCCGACTCGCTGATAAAGGCTTTTAAAGTCGAAATGCTCGGCCAGCAGCGTCTTAAAGCGAGTGAGCTTTTCTTGTTGCGCCAGGCGCCCTTTGCCAAAGAATCGCTCGATGCGCTCGACGGTGTGAAAGGTATCGTGTGGGACCAACAACATCGGCACCCCCATGCTTTCCGCGCGCTGCAACAGGTCGGGGTGGGGCCTCAGGTTGCCGGTGAGGATCACGAGTCGCGCTGAGGTGTCCAGCGCCACCTGGATCATATCGGCGCGGTCGCCACCAGTGATGACGGCCTTGTTAGGGACGCGGCTCAGGCGCACACGCGCCTCGTCCATGCCCATCGCGCCAACTGTCAGGTTCTCGACCAGTTCCTCTTGCTTGTCGGCATGGCACAGAAACTCGCCGTTGGCGGCTTCGGCGATCTCGCGGATGCTCGTCGCCATCAGCCGGGCGTCTTCTGGCAACACTCCGAACAGGGTAACGCGGTGGCGTTCCAGGAACGGCGCAGCGACCTCACGGGCAAAGCGCAGGCTGGATTGCGGCACATTGTTGATAACAATGCCGATGAGCTGATCGCCCAGTCGCGCGTGAGCGGAAAGCGCATCGTCAATCACTTGCACGTCGCCATCGTAACGAACCACGGCCAGCACTGGCGCGCCAAACATCCGGGCCACTTTGGGGGTCGCCAGGCTGACGGCATAACCCTCGCGCAGCGACGCACCGCCTTCGATGATCACGACATCTTTATCTTGGCGCGCCGTGTTGTAAGCTTCGATAACGACGGTGGTCAGGTCCTGATCCGACCCAGCCAGTTGCTGTTCGATAAACTGGGGTGTCAGACAGATCGGCGCCAGGACTTCGACCGGCTCACTCAGGCCCAGCACCTGTTTGGCGAACATGGCGTCTTCGTCGTGATACAGGCCTGCATGCACTTGGCGCGGTTGTGTGCCGAGCGGCTTAAAGTAACCGACCTTGAAGCCATCGGCTTGCATCTGCCGCCCCAGTCCCAGGCAGAGGGCCGTCTTGCCGGAGAAGGTTTGGATCGAAGTCACATACAAGGCTCTCATGGCATCACCTCTGTCTCAAGTGCGCACGACGATCTGCAGAACTGTGGGGATTGTACAGCACGCTGCGAGGAAGGTCAAATTCAATCCGGCGAGCTTGCGGCAAGGGGCGAATTCGTCACCTGGCCGGGAGTGTGGGCCGCCAGGACACGCCGCACGGTGGCTAGCAACCTGTCAGGGTCAATCGGCTTGGTGAGATAGTCAGCGGCGCCCAGCGCGAACCCTTTTTGGTCCTCGGGTCCAATCGCAGTAACGACCACTGGGATAGAGCGGGTATCCGGGTCATGGCTGAGCTGGTGCAAGACTTGAACGCTGTTGACATCCTGCAGCAGAATGTCCAACAGGATCAAGTTCGGCTTTTCGCGGCGAGCAAGCGGCAGCGCATCCTTTCCGCGTGTCGTGATGAGGACCGTGTAACCCTCCGCTTCGAGCTGCTGCCGAAGTAGGTGTGCGATTTCGAGCTCGCTGTCCACGACAAAGATCTTGAAGAGGCTGCCATTTGAGGCGACAACAGCGGGCGCCGGTCCGGTCAGAGCCATCTGCGCCAGCGAAGCGGGCAGGATAGGTAAGGTAAAGCTAAAAGTGCTGCCCCGGCCTACTGCACTTTTGACCCAGATTTGGCCGCTGTGCATCTCGATCAACGAACGAGTGATCGAAAGGCCCAGCCCGGTGCCGGGGATGTCGCTGGCGCGAGCGGTGGAGGCCCGGAAGAAGCGCGTAAAGAGCCTGGCCTGATCTTCTTCCGTCATGCCGATGCCGGTATCGCTAATATCCACTTGCACACGGTCATCTTGGACGTGCGCCGTCACCTCGACGTGCCCCTGGAGCGTGTACTTGAGCGCGTTAGACATCAGGTTGGTGACAATCTGGGTGAGTCGTCCCGGATCAGCCAGCACCTTGGGCAAGCCAGGCGAGACGTTCAATCGCAGTTCGACGTTGGGGTTCGCGTACGTTTTCTGAAGCATAGCCGCCACGTCATGGATGACAGGATACACCGATACCGGCTGGAAGCGCATCTGAATCTTGCCCGCCTCGATGCGCGAGACATCCAGCAGCTCGTCCACCATGTCGCCAAGCCGATCCGCGTTCGATTTGACGATTTCCAGAAAGCTGTATTGGGTTCGAGGATCGGGGCTGGCCGTGCCCGCCAGAAGCAGCTCCAGGTAGCCCTTGATCGCCGTCATCGGAGTGCGCAGCTCGTGTGAGACGATAGACACAAACTCGCTCTTCATCCGATCGACTTCGGCTTCTTTGGTGATGTCACGGAATACCATCACGGCGCCGGCTCGCTCGACCATCGGCAGTCTGACCGGTGCGACACTGACCGCCACGATCTTGCGCCCCCAATTGACCTTGATGCCCATACGGCTGGTCGCTTCGCTCTCGATCAGCGAGCGGATGATCGCCTGGTCCTCTTCGCTGACCACCTCACCCATGATCTGATTGACGTCACGCTCCAGCAGTTCCTCTTCGCGACAGCCCAGGATGCTGCAAGCCGCCGGGTTGACGACGATGGCCCGCCGGTCTTGGTCAAACACGATGACGCCATCGCCGATGCTCTGGAGAACGGCCTCGTTCTTGCTGGCCTCGGCGTGTTCGCGTTGAAGTGCCTCGGCCAGATCGCTGGTGCGTTCCATCACACGGTGGTCCAATTCCTCGGCGCGTTTGCGGGATTCGCGTAGGGCGTTTTCCAGATTAATGGCGGCGATCCACGCGACAAAAGCCATCAAGTAGAATCCGATCCCAGAGACAAAATTAAGAGATAGTCCCGAAGGGTTGAGCAGCCAGGCGAGCGCATAACTGAACCAGGAGAGGGTCGCAAACACAAACGAAGCCGCGGGTCTCGTCACAAAGCTGGCGGCCATCGTCGGCAGTACGTACAAGATCAAGACGCGATCCAGCGTTCTGGGTGGAAAGGCGAACGATATGAGCAGTATCAGAGACCCCAGGAGCAGCAAAGAGGCCCAGCGAGTTCGACTGATCCGATTCAGATAGAAGATGAAACCCAGGAGGAGCAAGCCCAGCAGATCGGCACCAACAAAGATCATGCCCTCGGTCGAAGGGGTGCTCAGGAATTGAGCGAGGTTCACGACCGTGATGATCAGCACGGCCAGGACGACGACCATGACGAGAATCCCCAGCAACCGCCCGCGCCGCCGTTGCTCGGCATCTTGGGTGTGAATGGTCATCAGCCAATCAAGGCCCAGGCCGACCTTTTCCAGCATGGCGATGTTCCCTACAAGCGGTCATACATAGCCAAGGCTCCCAGCACAGCCGAGTGAACCACCCAGGTGGGTGAGAACAGGATTTTGGCTATCCACTGTGCCGGATAGTAGGCAATCTGCCGTTCCACAAAAGCTTTCAGGTACTCGGAGGCTCGATGCAAAACACTCGAGGGGACCTGGCCGCCTCGTCGCTTGTAGAAGGCAAGGGCTTGCAGACCATAAGCCGTCTCTTCAACAGTTCCAGACAGATAGCCCCAACTGCCATTGGGCCGCTGCGTCTGGATGATCCATTCGACGGCGCCCGCCACCAGGTCTGGCGCAAAATCCTGCGCCACAAAGATGGCATGTGAGGTCGTGTAATAAGGCGAGGCGTGCCATTTATCGAACCAAAACGACCCGGCCACCTGCGACCCTCGCAAAAAACCGACGGCCTTGTCAATCATCCTCTGGCGCTCATCGCTGGGTGGGCAGGCTGCCAGGGCCTCCAACAGATGGCAATGTGCACTTCGAGATGCATCTCGCTCATACGAGAAGCATCGAAAGTGGTCGTCATCCTCATATTGCCGAAATATCGAGAGGTCAAGCGAGTGACCTGCTCGAACCAGCATAGCGAAGGCCAGTGCGGTATCGTCCAGATCGGGTATCGAGTAAAACTGGCTGAATCCGATCCCCTGATCCGACCAGAGTTGTCGCAAAGCATCGGCCACGGGTTGCGCTTCGGGCGGAAGGTTTTCGTCCACCAGGTACAGATGGTATAGACACCAGGCCAGCTCAAAAACCTCAATCGGAGCCGTGCAAGGAACCCCACCTTTGGCTCGATGGACGATTTCTTGGATGTAGGCAAGTGCCCCAGCATCTCGGGTATGTTGAACGAAAAAGCTGGTGGCGGAGGGCGAGGACCCTACAGAACAGTTGCTTTCCCGCAGCTCCCCATTCAGGCGGTCCAAGTCCACCTCATCGCCCATACATTCGAGCGAGTACGTCGTGGGAACATGGCGCGAATAAAGCAGGTTCGGCGGAATCATCGCCAGCTTCCGCGCCCGCCGTTCCCGGTAGGATTCAAAATGCTTGTAAGGCAAACGGAGTCCCAGCTTCGCTGTGCGGTCGAGTAGAGTCGGCACAATCAAGTCGAATCCCACAGGCTCGTAAGGGTCACGCTGCAGGCTGGTGACATTCCGCCAGATGGAGCGCAATCCGGCTTCGATTTGGTAGTCGGCCCACTCGTCGGGATGCCATTCGGCCAGGACGATACAGGCGATCAAAGTCGAGATGACGCGGTCGTGATAGTATTCGATCTCACCTCCCCAACTTCCGTCTGAATGTTGATGCAATCTCAGCCACTCGAGCGCCTGAGGGAACGCGGGGCGGTCGGGATGCTCAGGGTCGGGGATGCTGGCGACCCAAGCTGTATCGTAAGCTGTGCCTGCCATCTCGCCTCTGCCAATGTGTCCTCTGAATAAGGCTTTGAGCTCTGCGTACCAGTCGGGCATGATACTGCTCCATGGGGGGATTAACTTTTCTTAACCCTCTTGGCCAGGCACGCCAAGAGGGCCATCTAACTCCCCAGTCTAGCATGATTAGCCTTGGGTAGCTAGGGGACATTTGTCTTAGTGATTCTAACATATCATGATAGGCAAAAGATTACAGCATCATTAACGTTCCACAACATTCGCCGCTGACCAAGCAATAATGGAGTATAATTTTCGCATGGTTGGGCCGGGCAATATGGCAAACAGCATTGGTGTAAACTTTAGCCCCGGAGTGCGGCCTTCAGGCCGCGTTTTATGCAGGCTGAAGCCTGCACTCCAACCTCAAGTTGACACGCATGGGCAAACAGATACCCCGAGGAGCCTGCGAGAATGCAAGAGCCGCAAGTGGAATTTGTGCCCGCTCGCTGGTGGGAAGCGATCCGTTGCATCCGGCTGGCCCTGGAAACGGTGCGAGGTCGCGATCCCTGGGCCGACCAGGTTTTGGCGCGGCCATGGTCATGGTCCAGCCTTCTGAGATATGGTTACCTGTTGGACAATTTCTTCCATTCCAGCACTTTTGTCATCAGGGTCTCTGGCGAGCGGGCAGGCATTGTGTCCATGAGACTCCGACCCAAGTTTATCTATATTGACATTGTGGGCCTATTGCCCCAATTCCAACGCGGCCACATTGGCAAGCGCATCGCCGAGTTCATTTACGACTATGGCATACGTCACCACTACCAATGGGGAGTCGCGGCCATGGCTCTAACTAATCAGCCGGTACATATGCTGAGCACTTCTTTCGGCGGACGCTTGCTGGGGCTTTCGACGACAAGACTCATTCGCGCAGCATCCCCTCCCCCACTTTCTCTTGCCTCGGAGTTCGAGGTGCGCCCCCTGACCCGATCAACCGCTCAAGCGGCCTGGCGGCGTTGGCGGCTTGACGAAGTGGAGCATGTAGCAGGTCATCAAGTCATCGAGATCGCCACCGATTTACTGGGCGCGCTGCCACATGGCAAGTACCTGGCCCTCTTTTACCAAGGCCAGGAGATCGGCTTTGCTCTCGCTCGCCAGCGCAAGGGCGAGTTGAGAGTGGACCTCTATCCTTCCACGCAGTTTTGGTCAGAAGCATCAACGGCGAGCCTGGTGGCCGCCGTCGCGCGCTATCTGGGTTCCACCATCCATTCTCTGACGCTGACCCAGACGCATGCCAACACTTTGTCGGCCCCCGAGTCCTTTGGCTTCGAGCGACGACGGAAGGAGGAACGCCACCTTGTCTTTTTCACGCCCGTTTGACGTGCAGGTTGCGCACCGTGTGGACGAGATCGGCCCGGCCACCTGGGATCACCTGGGCGCAGGGCGACCTTTTGCGAGCTACCGCTGGTATTGTTTCGGCGAACGAGTGCTGGCGGATATGCTGCCGGTCTATATCATCCTATCTCAAGCCGGCGAGCCGGTCGCTCGAGGCACGTTCTGGCTCCATCGCCGGGAGCCGCTGCCGGTTTCCTCCAAACCTGTGCGCCGTCTGATCGAAGCTCTGATGCGCCGTTGGCCCCTGCTGGTTTGCCGGTCGCCAGTGATCAGCGTCCCCGGGGTGATCCTGCCCGAGACGCCCTTGCGCGATGCCGCGCTCAAGACGATCATCCAGGTGGCGCAGGAGCAAGCACATCTTCACCAGGCTTCTTTTGTTATCTTTGATTACCTGGAGCAGGCCGAAACCCGGTGGGCAGGTTGGCCAGAAGGTTTCAACACCGTCCAGCTCTCCAAGCCCGGCACTCGCTTGCCGATTGCCTGGCCGGACTTTGAAAGCTACTTGGACTGCTTGCCCAAATCCGCGCGAAAAGACTATCGAAGAAAATGCAATCGCGCGGCCAACTTGGGCTTGGTGGTGACAGCACACGAAAAGATAACGCACAGTGACGAGGCGATGGTGCTCATCCGAAACGTCGAGCAGCGGCATCATACCTCGCCCAACCCGTGGGTCAAGGCGATCCTGGAACACGCCAGCCTGGTGGATGCGACCTGGTTGACCGCCCAGATCGATCAACGTCTGGTCGGCTGCGGGCTGTTGTTCAGCGAAGCGGGCACCGGAGTGGCCACCTTGCTGGGACTGGACTATGAGCTGCAGTATGTTTACTTCCAGATACTCTACTCTGCCATCCGCGCGGCGATTGAAAAGGGGCTCCGAGTCTTGCGCGGCGGGAGTGGGTCCTACGAAGTCAAACAGCAGCTCGGGTTCCAGTTGGAGGATAATGGCTACGTGGCTTTTGCAGGCAACAACCGCATGGTACACCGGCTGGGGCGCTGGTTATCGGGCAGTCGGCACTAGGGGCACTCTTGCAACAGTCACCGCATCTCTCTGCGAATCCGCTGATCAAGGTTCAGGATGTGCGCAAGACCTACGCCACAGGCGACCGGTCTTTTGCGGCCCTGTGTGGCGTGAGCCTGACCATCCAGCCCGGCGAGTTCGTCGCCATCATGGGGCCTTCTGGCTCCGGCAAGTCCACGCTGTTGCATCTGCTGGGCGGGCTAGATCGCCCGGCGTCAGGCCAGGTGATCGTCGCAGGTCAGCCCCTACACGGCATGGACGAAACACAGCTCGCGCTTTTCCGGCGCGCGCACGTGGGCTTTGTTTTTCAGTTCTTTAACCTGATCACTAACTTGACTGTGCGCGACAACATCGAATTGCCCGCGCTGCTGAACGGGCGCGCTCACAGCGTCGAGATCTCGCGTCGCGCCGATGCGCTCATGGAGACGCTGGGCATTGCCTCGCAGGCGGACAAGCTGCCCGCCCAGCTTTCGGGCGGCCAGCGCCAACGGGTGGCGATCGCCCGCGCGCTGATCAACCAGCCAGAGCTTTTGCTGGCCGATGAGCCGACCGGCAACCTGGATTCAGCCAGCGGAGCTGAAGTGTTGCGACTTTTCAAAGAACTCTATGTTCAGGGTCAGACCATCGTGCTGGTGACACACGATCCTGCCGCCGCCGCCCACGCTGAGCGCGTCGTGTTCCTTCAGGATGGGCACATCGTTGGCGAAGATAGCGGCCTGGATGCGGCCACGATCAGTCAGCGCCAGGCTCTGCGGCAACGTGCATCGCCTTGATCTCAGTAAGGCCTCGGCCGGGATGCAAGCCCTCCTCCGCAAAGTCAAAGCCGACCTGTTCAACCGCCGACTGGCGACGCTTCTCGTGACGCTGACGATCGGCGTGTCGTCGGCGCTGCTCACGTTGACTGTCACGACGTTGAGCAACATGTCGGCCTCCTTCGAGCGCAGCTTTGAGGAGCTGAAGGGGGCGCACCTGTGGCTGTACCTGGACCGTTCCGTGACCAGTCGTGCCGACGTGAACCGCCTCGAAGAGCTGCCGGGCGTGGTTGCCACCACAGGCCTGCAATTCAGCCAGATCGCCCGCGCCGAGTTCGGCTCAGATAAGGCGCTGGTGAGCGTGCGGCAGGTCGAGGCGCAGCCGCCAGCCGTCAACGCGCTGCGCATCACTGCCGGACGATCCCTTTCGCCAGATGACGAGCGCGGTGTTCTGGTGGACAAGCGGCTGGCCGAGCAATTCCGTCTCCGGCCCGGCAATCCGATCCGTATCTCTACTGCATCGGGCGACGAATCATTGCAGGTCATTGGCCTGGCGCACAACCCCACGTGGGACATTTATCGTACGGTTCAGCCTCCCTACCTTTACGTGTTGGACAAGACATTTGAATCGCTCTTTCCCGATCGGCTGGCATGGGATTGGTCGCTGGGATTGCGCCTGGCCGATCCGAACGCAGTCAAGCAAACGCTGGCCGCCGCCGAGTCAGCCACGCGGAGCAAAGCGATCCAGGCGCACACGGACTGGCGCGACGTGCGGGAAGCGTATCTGTTCAACACGCAGCTCAATACGCTCTTTCTCACAGCTTTCGGGCTGTTCGCGCTGGTCGCCGCTGCGCTCATCATGACCAACAGCATCAGCGGGGCCGTGTTGGCGCAGTTCCGCGACATTGGCGTGCTCAAAGCAATTGGCTTTACCGGCGGGCAGGTCGCAATAGTCTATCTGGGCCAAAACCTGGCGATGGGGATAGTCGGCGGAGTAGCCGGCATCGCCCTCGGCCTGGCGTTGGCTCCATTGCCGCTCGCCTCGCTGGCCCGCTCACTCAACACGACGCTGCGCCCGGCGTTCGATCCCGTCTTGCTCTCTGGCGTGCTGATCGGCGTGCTCCTGGTGGTGTGGACCGCCACGATCTGGCCGGCGCGGCGCGGCGCGCGCGTCAACACGATCCAGGCGATCACCACCGGTTACGAGCTGCCCAGCGCCAGGCCCTCTCGATTGGCGCGACTGGCGCGCGCCGCGCGATTGCCGATCCCCATCGTCCTCGGCGCCAAGGATGCCTTTGCCCGGCGCGGACGGGCGACCCTGACGCTGCTCAGCCTGTGGCTGGGCGTGGTGGCACTGGTGTTCAGTTTCGAGCTGAACTCAGTGATCAATGCTTTTCTGCGCGATCCTTCGCTGGCCGGTGTGGTGTATGACGTTTACGTGAGCCGCGAGACGATGAGCGACGCCACCGCGCGACGGACGCTCGAGCGCGCGCCGGGGGTGATGGCGACGATCGCACACGTCATCGCCAAAGCCAAGACACCCGAAGGCCAGGAATTTCGTGTGCGCGCTGAAGAAGGGGAACTGGCGCAGTTCCCGTTCAAACTGGAAGCGGGACGTTTGATCCATACCGACACCGAAGGCGAGGCGATGATCGGTGTGGGGCTGCAATCCTGGCTGGGGCTGAACGTGGGCGACACGCTGCGTGTGACAGTGAATGAAAAACGCACACCCGCCGAGTGGCGCATCGTCGGCGTATACCGCGAGCCGGCCGATGGCGGCCAGATGGCGATCGTCAGTCTGCGCTCGCTGCGCGCGATTGACCGCGCGGCCGAGCCGGACACGTACTTTCTGCGCCTGGCCCCCGGCGCGGACGTGGAGGCGCTGCGCGCTTATCTCAAGAGCCGCGCCGGGTCTTTGTTGAGCCTGGCTGTCGTCAACACAGAAATCTCCAGTCTCTACCAGTTCCGGCTGACGATGCTCGCGCTTTCGATCGCGCTTTCGGCCATCGCGCTGATCAGCGTGTTCAACTCGGCGGTGCTCAACATGCGCGAGCGGATGAGCGAGGTCGGCACGTACAAGACGCTGGGGATGACGCCCGGCCAGGTCGTGCAGATGGTCCTGGCGTCCGGCGGGACGTTGGGAGTGTTGGCCGGGCTGCTCGGCGTGCCGCTCGGCGTGGTGTTCGTGCAGATCACGCTGACGGCGGTGGGCAGGTCGTATGGCTTTGGCTCGTTCGACCTGCGGCCCGATTGGGGCGCGCTCGTCATGCCGGCGCTGGTCGCCGTGGGCGTGGGATTGTTGGGAAGCGCCGTGCCAGCGCGATGGGCCGCGCGGCTGAATGTGGTCGAGGTGCTTCAGTATGAGTGACGGATAAACGAGGAGCCAACTTCAAAGTGGCGGTGATCTTCAGGCACTTTTCCTCTTCACAAGCCGAGACAATATCGAACCGCATCTTCGATTCGCTCAATTGTCGTGCCAGAGACGCGGCCCGCGGGCGTGTCTGGAAATCGCTTGGGGTCAAGCGAGCGAAGCTGGAAGCACAAAAAGACAGTTTCCATTGGTAAGCCGCTTTCCATTGATGACACGCGGACATTCGTCGGGTAATCGCGCGAGATGTTTTCGCCCTTAGTGCCGACGACAACCGTGACCACGAGCGGCAAGCGATTGATGGCATCTATAGACAAGACCAAGACAGGGCGACGGCCTGCTTGCTCTCTGCCTTCAACCGGATTGAGGTTGACAAAGTAGATTTCACCACGCCGGATATTCATGACGTGGCTTCCAGTCCGTCTGCTTCGGCAAGGGCAAACTCGGCCTCAATCTTGCGCAGTTCACTTTGAATCTCGAGGTCAGCCGCCATGTCCACAAGTTGGCTATCCCATACGCTCTGTGTGAGGCTCTTTTCTCGGATGCGATGAGCCAGCCACTCGATGAGCCAGAGTTGCTCATCTGACGATAGACGGTTGATGTTCTCTTGAATTTGAGTCAATGCCGGCATGTTCATGGTTTGCACTCCTATCTATCTCTCCATTGCATATCCCGATGAAAGTATAAATGATGAAGGGGACAGTGTCAAACTGAAACGCGGTCTTTACCCCATTTCGGAGCTGGAGGGTAGGCAACAAGAAAATTCCTACTGTGACCACAATCCCAATGATTGACACCATGAGGCTGATAGCATTGAGATCCATCTTGTGACTCCTGCGTGATCTGCTTGTGCAGTGAAATTGTATGTCACGCGGGGGGAAAATGTCAAAATTCTCTTCCCTGCACGGTTTTGCCCAGTTGGATACTGTCAGCGATCAATATGGGAGACATTGATTCGCCATTCAAGACATTCGAGTAACTCGGCCCAAGCCCGTGGCCGGTCGGATGCCAGTGCGCATGGCGGACTTGTCAGATGCCGCCAAGCGCACCGGGTATCAGGCAGACATACGAAACCGCTGCAAACTGTCGCCGAATTGGGTAACTCCTTCCTGATCCGTCAATTCGGGATGCTCCCGGATGAATCGCACAAGAGGAAAAAGCACGTATTGAGTTGACAGGTCTTTGGCAAGGGGCGTGTAGGCATCATAGCTCGAGATCTGGGCCGTGTAATGATGAATCATGTCCAGGGGCGACTCGGCAGAAGGCTGGATGACGCTTTTCGATCCCATGAACGAGTCGGCTTGCAAGACGACGCCCGATGAATCTTGTTCGAGTTGTTTGGCCAGGAGAGATCCCTCGTAAACCTGGGTCTGGAAGGGCATGACGACGAAACCTGGTCCCTCGTCGGCCTGTGTGGCGATCCGTTCATAGAGTTGCCTGACTTGTTGAATGTATGACAGCGAAGCCTGATAGTCTGCCTCCACATCGCCCGGAAATCCCATCATAAAGTTTAGGATAGGCATTACGTGGTTTTCAAAACAAGCCTGCAATACCTTGAACGAGGCTTGGACATAGGCTTGGGCTTGGGCGGCAGATTTCACTTTGTTCATCCGCAACAATGTTTCTGCGCTGGCTGATTCAACCCCGAGGAAAATGGCTTCCACGCCAGCCGCCCGTAAAGTGGGCACCAAATCGGGCGCCAACGCATCCACCCGGCTTTCCACCATGTAGTTGAAACGCCGCCCACCTAATGCCGCACTGATCTCAAGAGTTCTTTGTCGTCCGACTCCAAAGATGGGATCACAGATAAAAACCCGGTCGTTCGGTACAACCATTTCCAGGTGATCCAATTGCCGATCCACCCAGGCAACAGGATAAGTTGCATAAGGGCGCATCGTGCTTTCCAGACAATAGCTACAAGCGAATGGGCAACCTCGGGATGTTATCATATCAATTTTCAGATAGTGGGTAGGGTGACGTAGGAGTCGAAAGTCAAGAATGGGTAGACTGTCCAATGCCATTGGCCGGACAGGCGTCGTGTGTATCTCTTGTCCATCCCGCCAGGCCAGGTTGGGCGTCGAGTCAGAGAGGAAGGAGCGCCCTTCAGCCAAGCCATGGCTGATGGCCAGGGCGGCTGCTTCGCCGTCGCCGCGCACAATAGCCGTGATACACGGGTATCCCGACAACAAAGCGCGATAATTGTTGGTGGGAAAGTAGCCGCCCAAGATAATCGGGGTATCGGGCAGCCGGGCGCGTATCTCCTGAGCCAGTATGATGCCACTCTCTGTGTTGGAAATCTGCGAGATACCGATCCAGGCAATCTCGCCCGCCTGGCTGCTCAGATAATGGGCCACGCGCCGCATCACCACCTGTACAATATCAGGGGTCGGCCCAAAGCCAAAATCCATTTGCACGTCAATCAACTCGACTGGCACATCGCGCGCAGCCAGGTAGGACCCTACAGACAAAACACCTGTAGGCGGCGCTGGAGATGGGATGTATGGAAAAGCGCCAAGCTCTCTGGCATAATCAATAGGTGCCGCAACCAAAATGACCTTTTTCATCAGGGGACTCCTTTAAATTCTCTAACGGCTCTAGCACTCGGCCAAAGTCTGGGTAATCGTTACCTCTTCTTTGTGGGACGTTGTTCCAGTCTTGGGGCAAATCTCGTAGTAGCGATTCTAGTCGCGCCGGCTGTGGCGGTTGCCACGACTAAAGTCGTGACTACAAATACGTTATCCGGTGCTTGCCAGGTCCAGTGTTGTCATTCTTCAGTTGGTCATACTCCATAAACCTCCCTCGCACACTCCTCGAATCGTGCAAACGTCTGCCGATAGTATTCCAGGTCCGTCCACGCCAGCCAGGTTTCGATGCGGCGGCGCAAGCCGCGCGGCAAGCCCGTCCACACCCGCGCCAGGACCGGGAAGCGTTCGACCGGGCGCACATAGTCCAGCGCGTACACGGGCCAACGCACCAACGTGTTGATGACTGACACCGCAGGCACCACATCCAGAAACGTACGGCGCACAACATCATCCCGACCTCGCTCAGCCTCAAGCGCATCCAGGTAGCTATTCAACGCCTGCGATTCCTCCAGCGGCAATCGTCCGCCCACTTCGCCGGACATTTCCAGAAAATACACCACGTCCCACACGGCCGGGCCGCGCGCCGCCGATTGCCAGTCCAGCAAGACTCGACGATCATCCAGGAGCAACCAGTTCGACTGCCAGGTGTCGCAGTGGATCAGCGTAGGGGGCAGGTCAGCCAACGTAGCAAGCAGACGTACGCGGTCGGCCAGCAAGGCCTCCATCACGTCCATGGTACGCGGCGTGACGATGCCAGGCCAGCCGCCGATCTGGCGCAATATCGGCAAGCATCGCGCGGCTTGGTCAAACCGCACATTCAGCTCGTCCTGCAAGCGGGCCAACCAGGGAGTGTTCTCCAATTCCGACGAACACCAAAACCAGGCGTGCATTCGCGCCAGGTCGTTCAACACCGCTCGCTCGTCCTGTTCATCCCACGCCGTGATGGGTTTGCCAGGCGGCAGCGCTTCGAGGATACACAGCCCCTCGGTGTCGGCTTCTTCCGTATAATACGCGCGCGGCAGGTCGAGCGGCAGATGGGCGCTCAGCTCGCGGTAGACGCGCGCCTCGCACCCATTGGTGAACTTGACCAGCACGGCCAATCGCTCGCCCGATTCGAGCCATACATCCAACCGCTTCAGGCGAGAGGGGCTGCCTTTATAGCGTGAGCGAGAGGCGGCGACTTGGCGGACAGGTCGTCCGAGCAGGTTGGCCCAGGCCTGGGTCTGGCCGGAGAGCAATTGGCGCGCAAAAGAGGAGAGTTGCACTTGCAGACCTCGAGAGTCTCCAAGACCTTTGAGGTCTAGGAGATCCGCGTGTCTTGCGCCAGCGTCCGCCCGGTCAAGGCGACGAATACATCTTCCAAAGTCACCTGGGCGGGCGCGACGTCTTCGATTACCGCGCCGTGGTCATACAGGGCGCGGATCAATTCCGGCAATAACTGGCGCGGCTGCTGAGTGACCACTCGCAATTCTGCCCGGTCGTCGTGGGCGGTCAAGGCCGCCTCGCGGGTATGCTCCAGCCGCTTGACCTGGGCAAAGGCCGCTTCAGGGATGACGCCGGAGACACGGATCACACTATCGCGCTCCAGCGAAGCCTTCAGCTCGGGCACGCTGCCCAGCGCGATGATCTGTCCCTGGTCAATAATGGCGACGCGCTCGCACAATTCTTCGGCTTCGGCCATCTGATGGGTCGTGTAGATGACGGTGTGGCCGCGCCGGTTCAAGTCGCGCACGATCGCGCGCAGCTCGCGCGCCGAAGGCACGTCGAGCGTGTTGGTCGGCTCGTCGAGCACCAGCAGCGGCGCCTGGTTGATGAGCGATCGGCCAAAGGCCAGCTTCATCTTTTGACCGGACGAATAAGTCTCGACGGCGCGGTCTATGATGTCGCCCAGGTTCAGCAGCGTGATGATCTCTTGGGCGCGCTGCCGGCGCACCTCCGGCGGAAGGTGATACAGTGCGCCGAACAGGTCCAGATTCTCGCGCCCGGTGAGCTTCCAATACAGGCCGCGCTCGCCCATCAACATGCAGCCAATGGAGGCACGCACGCGATCTTCGTCGCGGGTCACGTCATAGCCGTTGACGCGGATGCTGCCGCTGGTGGGCAAAAGCAGCGTCGTCAGGCACTTGATGAGCGTCGTTTTCCCGGCGCCGTTTGGGCCGAGCAATCCCACAATCTCGCCCGGATAAATATCCAGGTGGATGCCCTTGAGCGCCTCGACCGTTTTGGTCCTGGAGCGGACGAGGCCCTGCCTCTCTTTCGAGACGTAGGTCTTGCGCAGGTCGCGGATTTGGACGATAGGTTCAGGATGTGCCATCGTGTCTGCTGTCGCCAGGTGTGAGCAAGCCCCCCACCCTACTGTCGGAACGAATGGATCGGTGCAAGCCCTCGCGGCTGCCAAATACCGGTGGCCGGGTCCACCTCGCCCAGCCCTAGCACAGTCTGGTGATGCGCCTCGTAAAATGCCTCGAGCGCCCTCAAGTCTCGTTCAGACACGCCGTCCCATTCCTGCTGCGCCCATCGCCCAACCAGGTGATCCCAGACGATCATGCGGAACAGCCGCGCGTCCAGATCGAGCGAGGGAACGACAGTGTAGTAGAGATCGGTCTGTGAGGTGACGAGCATCGGCACGTCGTAGACGATGGGGCGGCCAAAGCCAATGTAGATGTCGGTCGGTTTGACGTACTCGCCATAGTAGCGGGCGATGATCGCTTCGCGCGTAAACTCAACCGGACCATCGCGGCTGCGCGCCAGATCGTCCACGATACTCACCAGGATGTCTTCGGCCCACAGGCCGTAAAAGATGCGGCGCGGGCCAGTGTGCCGGGTCGCCGGGCAGTCGTCCAAAGCAGCGACCAGCTCTTGCTCGCCTGGCAGGCCCTTGACCTGTCGCCGCCAGTCGCCATAAAAGCGCACCCGCACATTGTACTCGCGATAGAATTGGGCGAACACGGGATGCTGCGCAAAGCGCGTCATCCCTTCCATCATCTCGCGCACGTACTCGGGGCCACGGCTCAACAACTCTCCGCCAAAGGCCGGCACCAGGATCGTTTCGACGCCGTGATCGAACAGCATGGCGAATTCTTCGACGTAACGCCGGCCGGATAACTCTTTGTATTGCTCCATATCCCAAACCTGGGGATAGCGCAGGAGGAACCAGCGTCGCGTGCCGTCAATGGGAAAACCCACGCACAGGCCGCGGATCAGCTCGGCCACCTGGGGGGTGGGCAGTTGCAGAAATTCATCCAGCGTGTATTGAGAGACATCTGCCATCTTGATCTCCTGTGGGGGACAGGTTCGAGCCACGCCAATTATACTATGAAGGTTGCACTTCAATACTGACCCAGCCGTCCGCTTTCTCGCAGATGCCGCTCGACCGCGCGGAACAGCCCATAGCCCAGGAACGGCGTGATGATAGCATAAGTCACGACAATCACCCACTCGATCTGAATGGGCGCCAGCTCTGGAAAGCCGGGCGGAAAGCCCAGCAGCGTCGAACGGAAGGCGTCCACGCAATAGCTCAACGGGATGAGACGCGAGATCAGCCGCACCGGCTCGGGTAACACGCTAAAGGGAAAGAACATGGCGCACACGACCAGCAACGCAAACTCGATCAAGTTGCCGGTCAGGGCAGCGCCATCGCCCGCCACCAGGCTATAGGCCGCAAAGCAGAAGCCCAGTCCGATCGTCCCCGTCAGCGAGCATAGAAAGATGATGGCCGCGAAGGGAAGGTGAGCCGCTGGCAGCCCGCCGACGATCAGGTTGACGGCGATGAGCGCCAACACCGCGCCGCCAGCGGTCAACGTCAGGAGCGGCACAACCCGCGAGACCAAACTGGCAAACTTGAGCGCAGGCGTGAGGTACAGCCCTTCCAGCGTCCCTTGAATCTGATCCTGCCGGACACTGTAGCCGATGCGCCACAGGCTATCGGAGAGAAAGATGTACAACAAGTAACCATAGAACATGGTGCCCGTGAGCGAGGCGGCCACACTAGACGCGGTCGGGGTGAACATCTGGATGGCCAGCGCGAGCGCGAGCACGCCCCCAAAGCTCGTCAGCAACCCGGCGGCCAGGTTAGCTGGATAGCGGCTGACGATGATCGTCTGCGCGCGAATCATCGCCAGGAAGCTGTAAAGCGTAGGGTATCGAATGTGGCCGGCATCCAGTGGGTGAAGCGGTGATTTCGTCATCCTAGAATTCTCCCACGCCTGCGCCGCGCTGCAGTGATCGCTCAGTCCGCCGCAAGAGGCTCAGCGCCAGCGGTGGGCCGATCAGACACATCCCCACAAGCACAGCCACATCACGCGGCCACGCGCCGAGCAGATAGCTCGTGTCGAGCAGCGCCGCGCGGATGCCGTTCGTCGTCCACGTCGGCGGGAGGAGCAGCGCCAGCGCGCGCGCCAGCGGCGGCAGCACCGTCACCGGATAGTAAATTCCCATCGCCAGTGTGAGCAGCGACTGGGCGATCCGGACCAAAGAATTGGTCTCTTTGAAGCGCAAGACGACCGCGCCGTACACGATGCTCACCGCATAGAAAGGCAGCATGCCAGCCGCCAGGAACACGAATGCGATCGCATAGTTTCCCTGGAGTGGGTTGATCCCAAAGACCCAGCACCCCACGAAATACGAAAGCACAAAGTTGATCAGCCCCCGTATCAAATGGAACGCGGCCACTCCCGCCAGGATCCAGCCTCGGCCGGCGGGCGTCAGATAGAGGGATTCGAGCGTGCCGGTTTGCTGCTCCTTGCGCAGCCACAAGCCCATGTCCCACAGCGAGTACAGCGTCATCATGAACGTGTTGGCGCCGATGAGCAGGAACGCTGGATAGTTGGCCGTCCCTACACGCTGAGCAAAGTTTATCTGCGTCTCAGCGCCACCGACTGCACGGCCCAACAGGATCGGCACAGCGGCGATGATGATGGGGATAAACACATCGAGCAAGAACCAGCCGGGGTAACTCGCCAGCGTGCGGTAACGCGCATATGCCGACCAGGCGGCGATGTTCAGGCACGCGCGCAGTGTCTTCGGTCTCACGCTTGGCCCTCCACGCTTTCAACCCTCCGCTCGACACTCACGGGTACAGATCGGTTCACCAGCCACACGCCCAGCAAAATGATCGCGCCGCCGACGAGCGAGGCCCATGTGATCGCCTCGCCGATAACCCCTGCAGCGACGATCAACGTGACGAACGGCTCGATGTAGAGGAATGCAGCGACCTGGCTTGCTCCCGCCACATCCAGCGCGTCGTACCAAAAGACATACGCCACACCGGAACACAACAGCCCCAGGAACAGCACGCCGCCCCACCCGGCCCCGGTCAGATGCGGCACCTGGTTCAGGCCGCCGGAAAGCACAAACAGCGGCACGATCGCCAGCCAACCCGCCAGCATCACATACATCAACGTCAATGCGGGCGGAAGCCTGCCGACGATGCGTTTGGAAAGCACCGTGAACAGCGCCCAGTTGGGCGAGCTGAGCAAAACCAGGAAATCGCCGGGCGTCGCGGGGATGTTGAGCAGCCCACGGCTCAACTGCCCCCGGCTGATGACCAGCCACGCGCCGAGCAAAGCGATCGCCAGACCCAGCACTTGAACTCGTCCGAACGGCTCGCGCAGAATCAGCCAGGCCAGCAGCGCGGCAAAGATCGGCGTGAGCGCGACGATCCAACCGGAATTGGTGGCGGTGGTAGTCACCAGGCCACTGGCCTGCAAAAGCTGATGAACCGTGACGCCATTAAGGCCAAGCAAGACCAGCCAGCCCACATCGCTCCGCCCCGGCCACCTGAACTCGCGCCGCGCAGCGACGACGACCGCCAGCACCAGCACGCCCATCCCAAAACGCAGCGCGATGACGGTGAGCGGCGAGGCCTGGCGCAGCACCACTTTGGTGGCGACAAAGGATGCGCCCCAAAAACTGATTGCCAGAAACGCCTTGATCGCAGCCGAGATTTTCATGCCTCCCTC
The DNA here is from genome assembly GCA_034434835.1 of Thermoflexales bacterium. GTDB lineage: Bacteria > Chloroflexota > Anaerolineae > Fen-1058 > Fen-1058 > JBGLNJ01. The sequence continues at coordinate 71,134 of DAOTXX010000177.1, forward strand.
GCACATGATTATCTCAGAAGCGGCGAAAAAAGCCAAACCCGACAAAACAAAACTCTCCTGCCGGCCCGGCAGGAGAGGACAGTGCGCCGTCAGTTTCAGTCAGCCATCGCCAGCAGCGGCGAGGACGATGCGCCGGTCTGGTTTTCTCGCACGAACCCAACTACATCCAAACGCGCCACGAGCCGGACGCACATGGCCAGCCCTGCCACCTCGAGGATGAACACACTGGCATACGCGAACGCCGGCCACCCCGTCAGCGCAAGGCTCACGTCGCGAACGAGTCCGCCCAGGCCGATGCCCACTCCGCGCGCGACGAGCTGCGTCATCGTCCACAGACCCAGATAGGCCCCTGCCCGCGCTTCGGTCGTCATCGCCATCAGCAAGCTGACGCCGCCCACAGTGTACACACCGAACCCCAGCCCAAACACCAGCAGCGCGGGCGTGACCAGCCAGCGAATGTGCGCCAGCCCCGCTGCAGCCAGAAGCGCCAACCCCAAGACCATGACGCTCAGCCCCAACGTGGCCGGGCGCGTCTGCTCTTCGGGCCGCTTGCGGCGCGTGATGAACGATGTGACGATCATGGCGGCCAGCACGCCGGAGCCAAAGTAAGCGGTAAAGCGCGTCGTCTCGTCAATCGTCAGGCCAAACACATCAGCGCCGAAAGGCTCGAGGACGGCATCCTGGGCAAAGGACGCAATCGCGCCCAGCGCCAGGAAGTAGAAAAAACGCCGCGTGCGGATGTCGGCCCACATGCCTCGCACGGTTCCGATCGTGCCAGCGCGCGGCTCTGCAGCCAAAGGACGTGATTCGACAGGACGGTCTTGGCCCAGGACAGAGAACAACCAGATCGCCCCGGCGATCATGGCGGTCAATAGCGCGAGCGACTGAAAGCCCGCCATCGAATAGGACGGCAGCCAGTGCGCGAACAGGATCGGCCAGACCGCGAAGCCGACGAGCAGAATCGTCTGCGCGATGCTGATGGCGACTCCACGTTTAGCGGCGGGGACGCTATCGTGAATCAACGCGAGAAAAGGCCCGCCCGAGACCGCAGTGCCCAGTCCGTACATCACAAAGATCGCCAGCGCCAGCGTCCAACCGAATGGATCGCTGATGTTGCCCGACAGGCGCAGCGTGGCCATGGGGAGGATCAGGATGCCAGCCAGCATCAGCGCCCGGCCCAGCCAGATGTACGGCAATCGCCGCCGCCCCAGAAGCGGACGTATATCAGATTGCAGTCCGATCCAGATGGAAACCGGGGCCAGCAAGTAGCGCAAAGCCAGCAAGAGCGAGACCGCCGTCGCGCTCGCGCCGAAATCGCTGATCATGATACGGTTCCACACCGACGCGACCAGGATGTCGGCCATGGCCGAGCCAAAATTAAAGAACCCGACCTTGGACGCTCGGAACACGTTGAAATGCGGATCAGTCAAGCTCAATCCTCATCTTTTCAATAGGAATATCCAAGACGGCTGAATAGCCACCAAGAGAGATTGTAACGGGCGGCTCTGGGGGTGTCAAGAGCAATTTTGCGGGGTAGATACCGTGCGCTTGGCGCTGTCACAAATCTCTACGCGGCGACACGAGCGACTCGCTGGACGACGACCAGCGTCAGATCATCCTCAAGCGCGCGCGGACTGGTGAATTGCATAGTCCGTTCGAGGATCGTGTCAATCAGTCGCTCGCCGGGCTGATGAGTCACCATCGTCTGCAGCCCCTCAAAGCCGAGCATTTTGGCTTGAGGGTCGCGCGCCTCGATCACGCCATCGGTGTAAAGCAAAAGGGCCTGACCGGGCTGCAAAGTGAGCGAGCGAGCGATGTATCGCACTTGGGCTTGACTGCCGAGCGGAAGCCGTCCACGACCATCCAGATAGGCCGGCTCCTCTCGTTCGCCGCACAGCAGTGGGCTGGGATGGCCTGCGTTGGCTATTGTCAAGGTCCAGGTGTGTGTATCCAGAACGCCGTAAACCAGCGTCACGTAACTCTTGCCGCGCGTGTCGGCATACATCACGCGGTTGAGTGCTTCCAGCACCTCCGCCGGGTCCGACTGAAGCTGAGCGTGAGCGCGCAATGCGCTGCGGACCGTCGCCATCAGCAGCGCGGCCGGCATCCCCTTGCCGGTCACGTCGCCGATAGCAATGCCCAAGCGATGCTCGTCCAACGGGATGAAATCGAACAGATCGCCGCCGGTGTCGGCGGCCTGGATGCAGCGCCCCGCGATGAACCATCCCGGAATCTCAGGGGGATCAGGCAACAGGCTCTGTTGAATCTTGCGTGCCAGGATCAGTTCTTGCCGCAGCCGTTCCTGCCGGGCCACCGCTTCCAGCAAGCGAGCGTTTTCAATGGCAATGGCGGCCTGGGCCGCGATCGTCATCAGGATGTCCACGTGCTCCTGGGTAAATGCGTTAGGGGTCGTGTAACTCTGCGCGGCGATCATGCCAATCACACGGTCGCTGGCGATCATCGGCACGCCCACCCAGCACTGGGCCGGCCGGCCTACTGGCTCCATGCCCAGCGCGCGCGCGCGCTCGACGACGCGATCGGGCAAGAGCAGCGGCGCGCGCGTGCGGATGACGTATTCGGTCAAGCCCTTGCCGCCCCGGCGGCTGGTGGGAGTCGTGTTCAGCGTGCCTTCGGTCGTGTTCAAGATAAAGGTCACCTGGTCGGCTTCGGCCTCGTACAGCGCAATGTAAAAGTTGGTCGTGTCAATCACCTTGCCACTTTCGCGGTAGATCGCCTCCATCAGATACGGGATGTCCAGGTTGGCGCTGATCGCGCGGCCGATCTCGTTCAGTGCGGAAAGCTGCGAGACCTGCCGCTGCAATTGATCGGCCATCGCCACACGGCGGCGCAGCAGCAGGCTGACAAACAGGATGAACACGCCCAGGATCATCAGCGGCCCGAACCCATTGCTGACATAGAGAACCGCGATCGGGATGCCGACGTGCAGGCTCAACAACTCGATCGGCATATCCTCGCGCTCGGCCAGCAACTCGGGCCGCAGCGGCAATCCGCTTAACAGCGTGCGCGCGTACATGATCAGCCGATTGACGATCTGGTAGACCACGATGAACCCGAGACAGTCGAGATAGCTTGAGAGCGACAGGCGATCGATCGGCACCTGGCCGCCCAGCCGCCGGTATGCCCAGGTAGCGGCCACGATCATCAGCATGTACATCCCAAAGTTGCCGAGCATCTGGCTGAATCGCCGCCACGGCGCTGCGCCTCGCCCCAGGTTGACGGTTCCCGCCGTGACCGAGGCGACGCCGACGATTGCCGCGGCAGGCGGCCCCAGCACAATCGAAGTGGCGAAAAAGACCGCGTCCGAAAGACTGAGAATGGTAGTGCCGCGCGGGATCACAAACAAGTTGGTGAGGATACCCAACAGGACAAAGCCGATCACCGCAAGCGGCTCTTGCACGGCAAAGCCGGGCACGGTCGTGGAAATTGCGAGCATGCCCGCCAGCAGCAAGACCGCATTGGCGATGTGCAGACGCAAATGGGTACGCACGAGGCTCATGGCGACAATCATAGTCCCAAACGCCGTTGGCGTCAATCGAATCCGACGACTTGGAAGGTTCTAGGGCTTGATGATCGGCCCGGTGTACACGACCTCGAACGCGCTGCCTGGCACGGTCTTGAGCTGGTCGAGGTCGTCGTCATCCCAATGGGGATCGGTTGCACCTGTGATGTACCAACTGGAGCCATTGTCGGCGACGATCATGCCGTACTTTTTGAGTGCCTCCAGGATCACGCGCGCCTGGCCGGTGAAGCCGGAAATGTCATAGCTGGCTTTGAGCCGCAGCCGCAACCCCATCGGCGGCAGGTTCGGATCGGTGTAACTGCTGGCATAGTGCGTGGCTGGGTGAATGTATGCCCTCTGAGTACGCCAGACGGTGAATCGAACCGCGTGTCGGATCGAGCCGGACGCGACCTCGTCATAGCGCACCAGCCCGGGCAAGATCGGCAAGCCTGCGGCATCCGCCGAAGTCCAGCCGTCCGGGCGCAGCGCATTCGAGTTCAAGTTGAACACTGCGCCAGAATCGGCGAACCAGCCAGGACCATTGGAGTCTTTGAAGGCGCGGTACATCTCGTATAACATACAGTTGCTCGAGTTGAGGACAAGCACGTGACGGTCACCATCGCTGTTGACTCCGCCTTCGATGGGCGCGTCTGGCGGGACGGGGTAAGGACCCGGATCACTTTCATCGCCATAGGCTGTGAAAGTGATCGGCACCATCGGCTGTATTGCAGTCACGACTGTGTAAGGGATCCCATAGGTTTGGTTCTCTCCAAAGTCGGCATGAAGGAATTTGTTACTGGTAGCATTGATGCTGGCGATGTAATTGGCTGAGTTGGAGTCAACCGGATCGTTGGAAATGTCGCGGTTCCAGGGGTTATCGGGCGGGAACACCCCGCATCCGGCGATGACCGGCACACCGAGATTACGCATGACCAATGGCAGATAGGTTGGTGGTACCTGCAACTGTTGAACAATGATCAGGGGCGCGCCATACCGATCGTACTGCGTGCTCAACGAGTAAAAGCACCCGGCCTGGTATTCGACCAGACCCTGGACGGTGAGGTGATGCGTGATATTGGGGCGCAAGAAAATGCTCACCGATACGGGCACGGAGGCTGAAAACGTACCGGTGACAACGGCTGTACCTGCCTCGCTCGTAACCGTGATCGCGCGCCCCCGGCCGAGTGTGACGTGGAGTGTTTGAGCCAGCAGCGTCGTGGGCGAGGTGACCGGGTCAACCCACAGTGGCTCCGGCGTTGCAGGCGGCGGACAGGCCAGCGGTGCGGCCCTTGCAGGAGAGGGGCTGGGGCTGCCACTCAGCGCGAACACGGCTGCCGCCAGGCAGAGGAAACCGATGAGCGCCAGACCGCATATGAGAGTGTTGAATTGATCCTTGTCCATGCTCACCTCCTGCGCTCAAGCCTAGCACGAGAGGGCAAGTCGGCGCAATAGGAAAATGCTCCCTGCGTTTGACAAACGGCTACAATCTTGTAGACTTACGCAGCGTGCTGCGTGATGCAATGCGCCACACGCACAAGACCCTTGCAACACCTGTCAGGAGTATCAAATTGCCCGAAATGGAAATCGGCACCGTGCGTGCCGTTGACATCAACAACGAAATGCAGGACGCGTACCTCAGCTACGCGATGAGTGTCATTGTCTCCCGTGCGCTGCCCGACGCACGCGATGGACTCAAGCCCGTCCAGCGGCGCATCTTGTACGCGATGCACGACATGAACCTCCGCCCCGATGCGCCATACAAGAAATCGGCGCGCATCGTCGGTGAGTGTTTCGTTCCGGGCACGCTCATCTTGACTGAGCGGGGCTTGCAGCCAATCGAAAAGATCGAGCGAGGCGACATTGTCTTGACTCAATCAAGCCGCGCACCCGTGACCGAGTTGTTCGAGATGCCAGAGCGCGACCTGCTCAAGATCACGCTGGAGAACGGTCTGTCTGTGACAGTCACCCCTTCGCAGCCACTAAAGGTGATCAACCGCTCGCTGCGCTACGAGTGGAAAACGACCGGGCAACTCTCGCCGGATGATTATGTTGTAATCCGCGCTAGCTATCCTGATCAGCTTCCCTATGTCCAGTTGCCGGATTGGCAAGGGCGTGCGGTCGTGCTCGACGAGAACGTGGCCTACCTGATGGGCCAGTTCTTGTCAGACGGGTGGTTCGAGGAACACCACAGCCGTTTTTGCTTCTATTCCACGTCGCGCGGCGTCATCGAGCGCGTGCGCGCCGCGCTGGCTGCCGCTTTTGAATACGAGGCTCACATTGAAAATGTAAGCTACGAGGTGACGCTTGCCAACGGAACGAGGCGCGAAACGCCAGCCTGGCAGGTGCGCGTCAACTCGTCTGCCCTGAATCACTATTTGTCCACGACGTTCCAGATCACGGCGGCTCACAAGGCCGCGACCAAGCGCATCCCGGAACAGTTCTTGCGTTCACCCAAGCCGGTGTTGGCTGCGCTGCTTTCTGGCCTGATTGATGGGGACGGCTCTGTTCATGTCGAGCGCAATGCGATTCATTATGGCACGGTATCACCCGACCTGGCCGACACAGTGCAGATCATCTTGCAACACCTTGGCGTGTTGACTCAACGCATTTCGACGGGGGTTGAACAAAACGTCAATCGTGTTGTGAATGGCAGGCCAATCCAGGCGCGACACCGATTCTTGACGCTTGAAGCGCGCGGCCGGTACGCCCAGAAACTCGGGCAGATGTTGACGTTGGCGGATGAAACGAAACGCGAGCGAGTTAATAGCATTTTGTTGGCTCGCATCAAAGTGAACAAATATGATCGAGTGCCTTATGCCGCTTCGGTTGTGTTTGGCGAGTTGTCGCGCCAACATCTAGGCGCCGGCTGGTACCGGGATGCGGAGGGGCGCAAATTCCGCATGGGTATCAAGTATCAGGATGGGACAAAAATCCGGTACAGCGCCCATCTCCGCCAGAGCTATCTGGGTCGCACTCAACTTGCAGCGTGGGGGATCAAGGACAAGCTGGAGCGGATTGGCTCGGAACTGGCGCCTTTTATGGCAGACCTGTTTGCGAATGATATTTACTTTCTGCGTGTAGCTTCGGTTGAGCCGGCCTTGGCTCAAAAGACATTTGATCTGCAGGTGGCCGGCCAGCACGAGTTTGTGGCGAACGGCATCGTCTCGCACAATTGCCTCGGCAAGTACCATCCTCACGGTGACATGTCCGTGTACGAGGCAATGGCCCGCATGGCGCAGGATTTTTCGATGCGTTACCTGCTCGTGGACGGCCAGGGCAACTTTGGCTCGGTGGATGGCGACGCGCCCGCCGCGATGCGTTACACCGAGGCCCGACTCGCGGCCATGTCCACCGAGATGCTGGCCGACATCGAAAAGCAGACCGTCAATTTCGTGCCGAACTTTGATGGCTCGCTCCAAGAGCCGACGGTGCTTCCGGCCGCCATGCCGAACCTGATCGTCAACGGCGCCAGCGGCATCGCCGTCGGCATGGCGACCAATATCCCGCCGCACAATCTGAGCGAAGTGTGCGACGCGCTGTGCTACATGATCGAACGCTGGGACAAGCTCGATCACGTCGGCGTGGACGACTTGATGAAATTCATCAAAGGTCCGGATTTCCCCACCGGCGGGATCGTCTTTCGCTACAGCGACAAGGTCGAAGGCGGCGATGCGATCCGATTGGCCTATGCGACCGGGCGCGGTCACGTGACGGTGCAGGCCAAGGCGCATGTCGAAGAGATTGCGCGCGGCAAGGCCAACATCGTCGTCACCGAGCTGCCCTACCAGGTCAACAAGGCCAACCTCATCGAACGCATCGCAGAGCTGGCGCGCGATGGCAAGATCGAAGGCATCACCGACGTGCGCGACGAGTCCGACCGCAGCGGGATGCGGCTCATCGTCGAGGTCACGCGCACGGTGGACCCCAAAGACATCCTCGTTCAGCTTTACAAGCACACGCCGATGCGCAGCACGTTCGGCATCATCTTGCTCGCGCTGGTGGCCGACGAAGAAGGACGCACCGAGCCGCGCACGCTCACCCTCAAGCGGTTGCTGCAGCTCTACATCGAGCACCGGCAAGAGGTCGTCCGACGCCGCAGCGAGTACGATCTGGCCCGCGCCCAAGAGCGCGCGCACATCCTGGAAGGCTTGCTCAAGGCGCTGGCGAATCTGGACGAGGTCATCCGCCTCATCCGCCGCAGCGCCGATGCCGAGGCTGCGCGCGAAGCCTTGATGAAGCGCTTCAAGCTGACCGAGATCCAGGCCAACGCGATCCTGGACATGCCGTTGCGGCGACTGGCTCGATTGGAACGTGAAAAGCTCGAAGCCGAGTACAAAGAAAAGAAAGCCTTCATCAAGTATCTTCAAGACCTGCTCAAGAACCCCAAGAAAATCCTCGGCGTCATCAAAGACGAGCTGGTGGCGTTGCGCGACAAGTACGGCGACAGCCGCCGCACGACGATTGCCGAAAGCCAGGTCGGCGAAGCAGTCACGACGCACGAGCTGATGCCGGAAGAGACACTGTGGATCCAGGTGTGCAACGACGGCCTCGTGCGGCGCGTCGGGGCGAGCCTTGCGCTCGTCAAGGACGCTGCCGCACCGGTCGCGCTGTGCCAGGCTAACTCGCGCGACACGCTGTACATTTTCAATGACCAGGGCCAGGCCGGACAAACGCCGGTTCACTCGATCACCGAATCCGGCACCAGCGTCGCCGACCTGACGGGCCTGAGCCGCGAGGAGCGACTCGTGGCGGCCTTGGCTCTGCCCAGGGCCGAAGACCTGCGCGGTTATCTCTTTTTCGGCACGCGCCTGGGGACCGTCAAGCGCGTCGCCGTGAGCGATTTCGTCCGCGCGACAGGCAGCGTGTTCAACGCGATCAACGTGGACGAGGCCGATACGCTCGAATGGGTACGGGTGACGCCGGGCGGCGGCGAAGTCGTGTTGGTCACCGTGCACGGTCAGGCGATTCGCTTTGCCGAAGACGAGGTCAGGCCCATGGGGCTGAACGCGGGTGGCGTGCGGGGCATCAATCTCGACGAGCGCGATGCGGTCATCGGCCTCGACCTGGCGCAGCCTCGCGCCGATTTGCTGGTGTTCACCGAGAATGGGTATGCCAAACGTACCGCGCTCGCGCAGTATTCCCGGCAGGGTCGCGCGGGCAAGGGCGTGGTGACAGCCAAGCCCGGTAGCACGAGCGGGTTGCTCGTCGGCGCAGCCATCGTCCAGGCCGAAACGCAACTGGCCGTCGTGACGAACAAGGGCAAGGCCAAGCTCATCCGCGCCAAAATCGCGCCGAGCCGCAATCGCGATGGTCGTATGGACCAAGCGTTTGCGCTGGCCCAAGGCGATTCTGTGGCGACCCTCGTCGTTCCCGCAGAACGCGCCGAGGTCGAAGCGCTGCCGGAGCCTGAGCCAGAAGCGCCGGCCGGGGCTGCGCCTGAGGTTGAGCCAGAGGCCCAAGTCGAAAAAGTGGTTGAAGAGAAACCGAGCAAGTTGCCGGGCGCAGATCGCAAGCTGCAGGCTCCAAGTGGTAACGGCAAGGGCAAAAGCAAAGCCAGGGGCAGGGTTTGAATCTTGACAACCTAGCCCCTACGCACTACAATATGCGCAATCCTCGATGAGCATGTCAACTGAGCGAGTGTCCCCTGTTCGGTTGATTCTGGCTCAGGGTTCTGCCGAAAAGGAGGTGACTGCCCAATGATCGGGGACGGCCATCCCCAGCATACAGCGCAGCCTCGCAAACAAAGGTTATTGAATTCGCCTCGGTCGGTCGCCTTGACCGGCCCCACCAGCTTTCAATAATCATGGAGGAGAAATGAAAGCCCTGAAACTCTTCAGTCTTCTGGTTGTCGTGACAATGATCGTCACAGCGTGCGGCGGGGCCGCCACTCCGACGGCGGCGCCAGCCCAGCCCAAGGCTCCAGCCGCCTCCAAGGTCATCAAGATTTACGCCAGTTGGCCCATGCAGGGGGCGATGATCCCCGAAGGCACGGCCATGCTCAACGCGGCCAAGCTAGCTATGGAAGAAGCCAAGAACGAAGTGGCTGGCTACAAGCTCGAACTGGTCTTTTTGGATGACGCATCGCCCACGACCGGCTCCTGGGATGGCACCATCGAGGCGGGCAACGCTCAAAAGTGCATTGGCGACGAGAATTGTCTGGTTTACTTTGGCACCTACAACTCTGGCGCGGCCAAGATCTCGATGCCCCTGACCAACAAGGCGGGCATAGCCCAGATCACTCCGGCCAACACCTATCCCGGCCTGACCAAGCCCAACAATGCCCCCGGTGAACCGGGCATTTATCGTCCTACGGGCAAGGTGAACTATTTCCGCACCCACGGGGCTGATGACCTGCAAGGCGCGGCCGGCGCGGCCTGGGCCAAGTGCCTGGGCTTCAAGAAGGTCTATATCCTGGACGACCGCCAGCTCTATGGCAAGGGTATCGCCGACGTCTTTGACAAGCGAGCCAAGGAGTTGGGCCTGGAGGTCGCCGGTCACGATGGCGTCGAATCTGTCAACATTGACTTTCGCGCGTTGCTCACCAAGGTCAAGGCCTCCGGCGCTGACCTGGTCTACTTTGGCGGCCTGGTGGATTCCGGCGGGCCTCAAATTATCCAGCAGATGGACGCCCTGGGCCTGTTCAAGGCTGGCGTCAAGATCATGTCGGAAGATGCTATGTACTCGGACGCAGTCCCGGCCGCCGTCAAGCCCGAGATCCTCAACGATAACCTGCTGGTGACCTTCCCCAGCCCCGCCGTGGATCAGCTCCCAACCGACGTGGGCAAAAACTTTTACAAGAACTATAAGGCCAAGTATGGCGGCGATCCCATCGGCTGGGCGGTCTACTCTTACAACAGTATGCTAGTGATCCTGGATTCTATCAAGCGGGCGGCCTCCAAGCTGGATGCCGCCAAGACCGTGGACGAGCGGCGCGCAGCGATCCTGGACGCGATGCGCGCCACCAAGGACCTGCCGGGCGTCGCCGGGAACATCACTTTTGATGAAAACGGCGATCCGACCACCTACGTCATGTCGGGCTTTCTCTTCAAGGATGGCAAGTACGTCTACCAGCGTGCCATCGGCGGCGACATGAAGTGCCAGTAGTGCCTAACTCAACCTGAGTCTACCCTGGCGAAGCCCGGCCGACCTTCGCCAGGGTAATTTCTAGGAGGCTGGCTAGATGACCCAGACCGAACTGTTCGTCCAACTCCTCATCAACGGCTTCACCATCGGTTCCTACCTGGCCCTCATTGCCTTGGGCTACACTATGGTGTATGGGATCATCGAGTTGATCAACTTTGCCCACGGCGATGTGTACATGCTGGGCTTTATGATCTCTCTGACTTTCCTGGGCTTGCTGAGGGTGACGGGCCCCCTGGGAGGCTGGCAACTGTGGGCCGTGATCGTGGGCGTGATGCTCCTGACCATGCTCTGTACCGGGACAATCAACATGACCATAGACCGCGTTGCCTATCGGCCGCTGCGCCATGCCCCTCGCCTGGCGGCCCTGATCACAGCCGTGGGCATGTCCTTTATGTTGGAGAACTTGGGGATGATCTGGAAAGGCCCCAGCCAGATCCTTTACCCCAACATCTTTCCTGCGATAGATATCCCCAACGACTTGTTGGGCATCAAGACGACCGTGCTCTTTACGACCAAGGATATTTTCCTGGTGGGCGTCACTGTGCCCCTGATGATCGTCTTGAATCTCTTTATCCGACGCACCAAGATGGGCAAGGCGATGCGCGCGACGGCCCAAGACCGCGAGGCGGCGGCCCTCATGGGCATCAACGTGGAGAACGTGATCCGCACGACCTTCTTTATTGGCGGCGCCCTGGCCGGAGCGGCCGGCATGGTGGTGGGTATCTATCTGAACACCGGACGCTACCTGATGGGCTTTGATGCTGGGCTCCTGGCCTTTACCTCGGCGGTCTTGGGGGGCATTGGCAATGTCGGCGGGGCTGTGTTGGGTGGCTATGTGATTGGCTTCCTCAACGCCTACAGCGATCAGTACCTCTCGTCCGAATGGACGCGAGCGCTTGTCTTCACGACCCTGATCCTGGTCCTGGTCTTCAAGCCCTCAGGGCTTTTGGGCCAGCGAGTGCCAGAAAAGTACTGATGGGGGTATCCATGAGTGAAATCTGGCGTTCCTTGACCGCCCCCTGGCGGGCATTACCGGCCGGACAGCGACGGATCATCGCTTGGGTTATTGGGGGCTTGCTGCTCCTGGTCTTTCCGGTGGTGGACAAGGCCCTCAAATTGCAGACCCTCAACGATGTCACCGATGTGATGGTTCTGGTTATCCTGGCCCTGGGTCTGAACATCGTGGTGGGCTATGCCGGCCTGCTCGACCTGGGCTATGCCGCCTTTTTTGCCATCGGCGCCTACGTGACCGGCATCCTGACCTGGCCGGCGCACCACCTGGAATGGAATTTCTGGATCGTCATTTGGGCGGCGGTGATCGTGGCAGCCCTTTTTGGCATTGTCATTGGCACCCCGACCCTGCGCCTGCGAGGCGATTACCTGGCAATTGTCACCCTGGCCTTTGGGGAGATCGTGCCGGTCGTCTTCCGCAACCTGGGCAGTGTGACGATCGGCATCGGGCCGTGGCGGCTGCTCAACAACTTTAACTTGACCAACGGCGTGCAGGGGCTTAACCCGGTGGGGCGGCCGTGGATCGGTAATTTCGAGTTCGGCTTTGACCCTATGCCCTGGTATTATTTGATCCTGCTCATTGCGGCCCTGGTGATCTTTACCAACGTGCGCTTGCAAAACTCTCGTCTGGGCCGGGCCTGGATGGCAATGCGGGAGGACGAGACAGCCGCCGATTGTATGGGCGTGGATCCGATCAAAACCAAGCTGCTGGCCTTTGCCTTGGGCGCTTCGTTCTCCGGGTTTTCGGGAGCCTTTTACGCGGCCAAGCTGCAGGCGATCTTTCCCGAGCTGTTCAAGTTCAACCTGTCCATTATGATCCTATGCATGGTGATTCTGGGCGGCATGGGCAACATCAAGGGCGTGGTGATCGGCGGCATGCTCATTCAACTCTTTGATCGGGTGATCCTGACCCAGACCACCCTCCTGGCCCGCAGTCTGGGTCGGACCTTGAGTATTGCTCCATTGACCACGATAGACCTCTCTCTGTGGCGGTGGTTCTTCTTTGGCCTGACTATGGTGATCGTCATGGTGATCAAGCCGGAAGGCCTCTTTCCCAGCGCTGCCCGCCGCGCCGAGCTTCACGCGGCAGAAGAGGAGGGCGCCGAAGAGGAACGCGTCGCCACTGCCAGCGCATCGTGAAGGAGGAACATACCCATGGCATTATTGGAATGTCATCGAGTCACCAAGCAATTCGGCGGTCTGACCGCCGTGAACGATCTGGATTTGAGCATCGAGAACGGCATGATCGCCAGTCTCATCGGGCCTAATGGTGCGGGCAAGACCACCTTGTTCAACATGGTCTCTGGATTTTACAAGCCCACGTCGGGCCGTCTGCTCTTTGAGGGCAAAGAGATCAGCGGACTGCGTCCCAACCGGGTGACTGCTCGAGGCCTTGGCCGCACCTTCCAGAATATTCGGCTCTTTGCCAACATGACTGCCTTGGAGAATGTGCTGGTGGGCATGAACTGTCGTCTGACAGCCACCTGGGTCGGCTCGCTGCTGCGGCCCCCGGCTGTGGTGCAGGAGGAGGCAAAGGCTCGCCGGCGCGCCCTGGAGCTTTTGGCCTACGTGGGCCTGGGCGGCCAGGGCGAGACGCTCGCCAAGAATCTGCCCTATGGGCTGCAGCGACGCCTGGAGATCGCCCGCGCCTTGGCCACGGAACCCAAGCTCCTCCTCCTGGACGAGCCGACGGCCGGCATGAACCCCCAAGAGACCGTAGACGCCATGGCCCTGATCAAGCGCATCCGCGACGAACTGGGCATCACCATCTTGCTGATCGAGCACGACATGAAAGTAGTGATGGGCATCTCGGAGCGCATCACCGTGCTCGACTATGGCACCAAGATCTCGGAGGGCACCCCCGAACAAGTGCGGGCCGACCCCAAGGTCATCGAAGCCTATTTGGGCAAAGGGGTCGCCATGAGAACTGGGGAGGCACGGAGAGTGGGCGCCCCGGTGAGCCAAGAGGTAGTCACAAAGGCAGGGAGATAAGAATATGGCCTTGCTAGAACTCTCTGACGTCCATACCTACTACGGCAATATCCACGCGCTCAAGGGCATCTCGATCACGGTGGACAAGGGCGAGATCGTCACCCTCATCGGCTCGAACGGGGCCGGCAAGAGCACCACCCTCAAGACCATCTCCGGTGTGCTGCACCCCAAAGAGGGAACCATCACCCTGGAGGGAAATCGCATAGATCATGTCCCACCCCACGACATCGTGGCGCTGGGCATTTGTCAGGCACCAGAAGGACGGCGCATCTTTCCTCGCCTGACCACGCTAGAGAACCTGGAGATGGGAGCATTTCACCGCACGGACCGAGCCGGCATCCAGGAAGATATGGAACGGGTCTTTAGCCTCTTTCCTCGGTTAAAAGAGCGACAAAACCAGCAAGGCGGCACCCTCTCCGGCGGGGAGCAGCAGATGCTCGCCATCGGCCGCGCCTTGATGTCTCGTCCGCGTATCTTGCTTCTGGACGAGCCTAGCATGGGTCTCTCGCCAGTGCTGGTAGAGACGATCTTTCAAATCATCCAGGACATTCACGCTCAGGGCACGCCGATCCTGCTGGTTGAACAGAACGCTCACATGGCCCTGCAGGTCGCCGGCCGGGGGTACGTGCTGCAGACCGGCCGCATAGTGCTGCACGATACAGCCGACAACCTCAGACAGAACGAGATGGTGCGCAAGGCTTACCTGGGCGAATCGTAAAGCCAGGCCTTGCCGCGGAGCTTGTCTGTATGGCTCGGAACCTCGCTCCTGTCGGACCTTTCATCCTCAGAGACCTCGCAGGTCTTTGGACCTGCGAGGTCTGACCGACTGCGTGTGACTTCTATCGCCTTTTTGCGCTCTCAATTGTCACTAGAACAGTTTGATCGAAAGTGATAGGATCAGATCGGCAGACGCTTGACAGGGGCTGGTTCTGATCCTCAAGCCCCGAGGGCGCGCTTTTGCTAATCTGATGGAAAGGATAAAACACATGTCTAGTCAAACCGATCATCCGTTGACCAGTGCAGAGATCGTGGAACTCAACCGCAAGCACACCTTCTTCTCCTGGTCCGTCCAAAAGGACGTCAAGCCCATCCCGGTGGCGAGTGGAAAGGGCATATATTACTGGGACGCCGATGGCAGGCGATACCTGGATTTCTCTTCACAGCTCATGAGCCTCAACGTGGGGTATCAGCATCCCAAGATTGTCGCGGCCATCCAGGAGCAGGCGACCAGGCTTTGCGCAGCCCACCCGAACACGGCGACCGAACCCCGTGGGATGTTGGGACGGCTGATCGCCGAGGTGACCCCGGGCGATCTCAATAAGGTATTTTTCACCTTGGGCGGGGCCGAGGCGAACGAGAACGCTGTCAAGTTCGCACGCCTCTACACGGGCAAACACAAGATCATTGCCCGCTACCGGTCGTATCACGGCGCGACGTATGGCGCGATTACGCTGTCGGGCGACTATCGCCGGCCCCCGGTTGAGCCGGGCATCCCGGGCGTGATCCACGTGTTCGATCCGTATTGCTACCGCTGCGTTTTCGGGTACACGCGTGAAACGTGTCACCGCGAGTGCATCACGCACATCGAAGAGGCGATCAGGTTTGAGAATCCCGATACGGTGGCCGCAGTGTTCATGGAAGGCGTCACCGGATCGAACGGCATCATCGTGCCGCCGGATGACTATTGGCCGCGCCTGCGCGAGATCACCCAAAAGTATGGCATCCTGCTGGTCTCGGACGAGGTGATGAGCGGTTTTGGCCGCACGGGCGAGTGGTTCGCCGTGAACCACTGGAACGTCGTGCCCGACATGATCACGATGGCTAAAGGTCTCACGTCAAGCTATCTGCCGTTGGGGGCGGTGGCGGTCTCTGAGCCAATCGCGCAGTACTTTGACGACAAGTATCTGTACATGGGGCTGACGTACTTTGGGCATCCCATGTCGTGCGCGGCCGGCGTCGCGGCGATCAATGTTTATAAAGAAGATCGCCTGATCGAGAACTCCAAGACGCTGGGTAAGGTCTTGGGCGAGGAGCTGGAGCGCATCAAGCAAGCGCACGCTTGTGTCGGTGATGTGCGCTATATCGGCCTCTTTTCAGTGCTCGAATTGGTCAAGGATCGAACGACCAAAGAGCCGATGGATGCGGCGACGATGGGCGCGATTCGGAATCAATTGGTCGCGGACGGGCTGACGACCTTTGTCAATCAGAACTGGATCTTTGCTTGCCCGCCGTTGTGCATCACACGCGACGAACTGCTGACCGGCCTGGGCATCATCGAAAAATCGCTAGCCATTGCCGATGCCAAAGCCAGGGCGTGATCAATCCATCCCAAGGGGACAAAACGATATGAGCACAAAGGTACTCAACTATATTGGCGGTGAATGGCGCGAGTCCAGCGCCACAGAATATCTCGACGTGGTCAACCCGGCGACCACCGAGGTCATGGGCAAGGTTCCGCTTTCTCCGGCTTCCGAAGTGGATCAAGCGGCTCGGGCGGCCGCAGCGGCCTCTCCAGAATGGCGCCGCACGCCTCCCACGGAGCGTGTGCAATACCTCTTCAGGCTCAAGAACCTGTTTGAAGAGCACTTGGAAGACCTGGCCCGCACCATCACGATGGAATGTGGCAAGACGCTGGAAGAATCACGCGGCGAAATGCGCCGGGCGATTGAGAACGTCGAGGTCGCCTGTGGCATCCCGATCCTGATGCAAGGCTACAATTCGGAAGACATTGCCCGCGGCGTGGACGAGATGATGATCCGGCAGCCGGTCGGCGTGGCGGCGGTGATCGCGCCCTT
Source organism: Thermoflexales bacterium (assembly GCA_034434835.1). Taxonomy (GTDB): domain Bacteria; phylum Chloroflexota; class Anaerolineae; order Fen-1058; family Fen-1058; genus JBGLNJ01. The sequence goes on from DAOTXX010000177.1 coordinate 87,595, forward strand.
CAACTTTCCTGGCATGATCCCCTTTTGGTTCATGCCCTATGCGCTGGCCTGCGGCAACACCTACCTCGTCAAGCCTTCGGAAAAGGTGCCCCTCACCATGCAAAAGATCTTCCATCTGATGGAACAGGTGGGATTCCCCAAGGGCGTGGTGAACCTGGTCAATGGCGCCAAAGAAACCGTGGACGCGATCCTGGATCACCCGGCGATCGGGGCGATCAGCATGGTCGGCTCGACGCCGGTCGCCAGGTACATCTATGCCCGAGCGACTGCCAACGGCAAGCGCGCCCAATGCCAGGCCGGGGCCAAAAATCCGATCATTGTGATGCCCGATGCCGACATGGAGATGGCCGTCCGTATTTCTGCGGATAGCTACTTTGGATGCGCGGGGCAGCGCTGCCTGGCCGCATCGCTGGCCGTCACGGTCGGCGAAGCTCGCCGCACCTATACCGAGCGTCTCGCCGAGGCCGCGAGCACTCGCAAGGTGGGGTATGGTTTGGACGAGGGCATCCAAATGGGGCCGGTGATCACGCCCCAGAGCAAAGCCCGCATCGAGGGGTTCATCCAAAAGGGCGCCAATGACGGCGCCAGGATCCTTGTGGATGGGCGCAACCCGCGTATCCCCGGCTACGAAAAGGGCAACTTTGTCCGCCCGACCGTGCTGCAGGATTTGCCGCCACAAAGTGAGGTCGCCCAGACCGAAATTTTCGGTCCGGTGGTGGGGTTGATCCACGTGGACACGATAGACGACGCAATTGCTCTGTTAAATAGCGGCAAGTATGGCAACATGGCCTGTCTGTTCACCGACAGTGGAGCGGCCGCCCGCAAGTTTCGCTATGAGGCTCATGCGGGCAACATTGGGATCAACATTGGCGTTGCGGCGCCGATGGCTTTCTTTCCGTTCACCGGCTGGAAAGAGAGCTTTTTCGGTGACCTGCATGGACAGGGTATGGATGCCGTCGAGTTCTTTACGCAAAAAAAGGTCGTCATCGAGCGCTGGCCCAGGGAGTGGGCGCGCAAGTTCTAGGGGTGACAGAGCTATGGCTATTGCAGGATACACGGGCAAAATTCTGAGGGTTGACCTTTCCGAGGGCAATACCTGGATTGAGGATTTGGATGAGGCGACCCTGAACAAGTGGGTCGGGGGCGTGGGACTGGGCGCCAAGTACTTGTACGATGAGGTGCCTCCAGGCGTGGGCTGGGCAGACCCGGACAACCGGCTCATTTGGACTACCGGCCCGCTGGCGGGGAGCGGAGTTTGGGGAGCCGGGACGTTTAACATCGTGACCAAGGGGCCGATGACGAACCTGGCAGGTTCTTCACAGGCCAATGGGTTCTGGGGAGCCTACTGCAAGTTCTCTGGCTTTGACGGGATCATCTTTCAGGGGGCCTCGCCTTATCTGGTTTACCTGTGGATCCAAAATGGGAAGGCTGAGATCCGCGATGCCCGGCATCTGGCCGGCAAGGACGTTTGGGAAACAGAGGACCTCATCCGCGCCGAGCTGGGGGCAAGAGAGCATGACATCAGCATCTTTGGCATCGGCCCGGCCGGGGAGAACCGGGTTTACTTTTCGGCCATCGTCGGCGACCGGGGTCACGTCGCGGCTCACAACGGCTGCGGCGCGGTCATGGGCGCCAAGAACTTGAAGGCTGTAGTGGTTCATGCTGGCGATCGCAAACCGGGTTTCCCGATATTCGATCCCGAAGGACTCAAGGCCAAGAATGTAGAAGCGTTCGAGTTCACCAAAGGCTTTGGGCCGTTTTACCAGTGGGGGACTGGAGGCTCCCTTTCAACACTCTATGGAGTGGGCGCCCTGCCAGTCAAGAACCTCACGACCAACCAGTACCCCGAATTCGAGCGGATGAACGGCCAGTACTTGAGGACGCACTTTCGGGTCAAGTCCAAGCCTTGCTGGAAGTGTGGCATGGCGCACGTCAAAGAGGTGACTGTGACGGAAGGGCCGTGCGCGGGCTTTGCGGGCGAGGAGCCAGAGTACGAGCAAATCGCCGCCTGGGGGCCAATGATCGGCAACACCGATCTGGGGGCCGTGGTCATGCTGACCCGGGAAGTGGACCGTCTCGGAATGGATTGCAACGAGTCATCTTGGACCATTGGCTGGGCGATGGAATGTTTTAGCAAGAGAGTCTTGACGACGCAAGAGACCGAGGGCCTCGACCTAAGCTGGGGGAATGTGCAAGCTGTCAAAGAGCTGCTGAACCGCATCGCCCATCGAGAAGGTTACCTGGGGAATCTGTTGGCCGATGGCGTCATGCGCGCGTCTCGAACGATCGGCGGCGAAGCGGCCGACTGGGCCGTCTACACGCACAAAGGGGCTTCGCCCAGAGGCCACGACCATCGGGGTAGATGGGTGGAGCTTTTTGATACCTGCTTGACCAACACCAGCACCATCGAATCCACCTGGGCGGGTATCCATCCCCAATTGGTGGATTTGCCCCCGCACAACAATCCCTTCTCCCATGAAGAAGTGTTCACGCTGACGGCCAGGTTCAACGGCATCCGGCAGTTTGACGATTGCCTGGGGATCTGCCGTATTGCTACACCTCATCCCAAAATGGTATTAGAGTGCTTTAACGCCGTCACGGGGTGGAACTGGTCTCTTGAAGATGCCTTTACCGTTGGACGGCGCATCGTTAACCTTCTGCGGGTCTTTAATTTCAGGCACGGAATGCGAGCGGAGGACGAGCGACCCTCCAAGCGGTACGGGTCAGTCCCGGTAGATGGCCCCGCCCACGGGCGGGACATCCTGGCAAAATGGCCCGAGATGGTTCAAGGCTACTACCGGCTGATGGGCTGGGACGAGAAAACGGGCAAGCCTTTGCCCGAAACACTGAACAGGTTGGGCTTGGGAGAACTGGTCAAGGACCTCTGATGATGATCCGGGTCAAGGTCGAATTTTGGATGTGGTCCGGCAAGGAATTGGGGGCGGACTCTGAATCCTCCACCGACAAGCACGCTACCCTGAACCTCCGCGTGGCCGATGGGACGACCGTTCGCGCGCTCTTTGAGGACCTGCAACGTCACCCGCCTATCAAGCAAGAGGTCTTTAGTGACCATCACTTTCACCCGGAGATCAACCTGGCTCTGAACTCGCTGGTCATGGGCCACGATGAACTCTACGACCGGGTCCTGACCGACGGTGACCGGATCTCGGTGCTTCCCATGTATGTGGGAGGGTGAATAGCTTCAAATCAAAAGTTTCCCGTTTCCTTCTGTGTTCCAACATGTCATTCCGAGCCTGCCAAAGGCAGGCGAGGAATCTCAACCCTCCATGACTGAGATTCCTCGGCCTTCGGCCTCGCCTGCCCGCCGCAGGCAGGGAATGACAAAAGCGTGGTTCAATTGACAAGGGGGATGACATGACAGACGATCGCTTTGAGAATGTGACGGCCATCAAGAAAGCCAACGTGTACTTTGATGGCAAGGTGACCAGCCGCACCCTTCTGTTCCCGGATGGCACGCGCAAGACGTTGGGCATCATGCTCCCCGGCGATTACGAGTTCAAGACCGGCGCGCGGGAGGTGATGGAGGTGCTGGGCGGCGAGATAACGGTGCTCTTGCCCGGCCAGACCCAGTGGCAGACCTTCAAGCCCGGCGAAAGTTTCGAGGTGCCAGCCAATTCGTCGTTCAAGCTCAAGATCGCGGTCGTGGCCGATTACTGCTGCTCCTACGGCTGAGCCGTGGGACGGAGAGTGTGGAGCGTGGGGCGCAAGTGGCGCCGCACGCTTTTTGTTTTGACATTTCAACACACGGGGCATACAATTGCATTATCGCGGTTTGCCGACACCGACATGCCATTCTTATCCCAGCGCGATCGGCAAGGACGATGAATGAAAACGACAAACTACTTCAGAACCAGCGTTACGACTCGCCGCCCTGATATCAAACCAGAATGGATCGAGCACGTGCTGACCAATCCTATTCGCACAGAAGTTCAAGCCAATGGGCGCATTCGTCGTTGGGCGTTCGTCTTAGAAGCTGAAAAATACTTGCGGGTGGTGACCGAATCTGACGGCGAGACGGTGCATAATGCGTTTTTCGACCGCCGTTTCAAACCTTGAAGGAGACAGGACTATGGTATTTGAATATCATCCAGATAGTGACATGCTTTATATCAAACTTGCTGATGGAACAAGCACAGAATCCGAAGAGATCGCGCCAGGGGTCGTGCTCGACTTTGACGCAAGCAATCGGGTTCTTGGGATTGAGATTGAAGACGCCAGCAAGTTCATTGACCTGTCGCGGTTGGAGTTGAGGGCTTTGCCTGTTGCCGACTTGATTGTCCGCGAGAGGGTTAGAGCAGGAACGTGACACAACCTACGCACGAGCGGGGAACACATGCACGCCGACCACGCCATCCTTCCCCTTCACTGCGTTCAGGGTCAGGACAGGCTCCCGCGGCTCGCTTCGCGTGGCACAGGTGGTTGGCGCAGTTAGAAAGAGGCTTCTCTTCGCGCAGCGCGTCGGGCGTGGTCGGCGTGCTACGGCGTTCCCTGCCATCCCCTTCCCATCTGCACACCCGCGCACAACTCGGGTGCTGACTGTTAGCAATAGATGAGATATAATACGAGGGCAAACCTATGCCGACTATCTTGAGAATTGGGCGACATCGTTTCTTCTTTTTCAGCCGTGAATACAACGAACCGCCCCACATCCACGTCGAATCTGCTGACAACGCCGCCAAGTTCTGGCTACGCCCTGTAACACTCGTTTGGGCAGTCGGATACAATTCAAAGGAACTTGGCCAAGTCAGAAGAATCGTCGAGGAACACGTCGACTTCTTTTTGGAGAAATGGTATGAACACCTTAAGCGTAGTTAGTCCTACCGCTGTTCTCGCGCTCGACGTCCGCTTTTCTGATGATGCGCTCATCGTTGCTCTATCTGACGGACGCGAAATATCCGTGCCGTTAGAATGGTTTCCACGCTTACGAGACGCTACACCCAAGCAACGCAAGAATTGGCGGCTCATTGCGAAAGGCATTGGAATACACTGGGAAGACGTGGACGAGGATATTGCAGTTTCCACGTTGTTGTCCACGTCATAGCAAAGACAGCAGGAAACACGCGCACGCCGACCACGCCATCCTGCCCCTTCACTTCGTTCAGGGTCAGGACAGGCTCCCGCGGCTTTGTGGTTTGAGATTTGACATTTGAAAGGAGCCTTATGCTCTCTCCACAGTTGCTCTATCTCTCCCGCGCTGACGTGGAAAGCGTCGCGCTCGATATGCCGACGATCATCAAGTTGCTCGAAGCCGCGTTCCAGGAAAAAGGGCAGGGCCACGTCGAGATGCCGCCCAAGCCCGGCGTGCATACACAGCCGGATGCGTTCATTCACGCGATGCCGGCCTTCATCCCCGCGCTCAAATCGGCGGGGATCAAGTGGGTGAGCGGGTATCCCGAAAATCCGAAGCGCGGCCTGCCGTACATCACCGGCCTGCTCGTCTTGAACGATGTCGAGACCGGCCTCCCCTACGCCGTGATGGACTGCACGTGGATCACGGCGTATCGCACGGGCGCGGCGACGGCGCTTTCGGCCAAGTACCTGGCGCGCAAGGAAAGCGAGGTGGTCGGTATATTGGCGTGCGGCGTGCAGGGGCGGACGAATCTGCTTGCACTCGCGGCACTGTTTCCGATCAAGCGCGTGTACGCCTATGACATCTTGCCCGAGGCCCAACGCAAGTACGTCGAAGAAATGTCGGCCCGCCTCGGCATTAAAGTCATCGGCGTGGGCGATCCCAAGCAGGCGGTCGTCGAAAGCGATCTCGTCGTCACCTCCGGGCCGATCCTCAAGCATCCCACGCCGACGCTCCAGAAGGATTGGCTGCGGCCGGGCGCGTTTGCCAGCGCGGTGGACTTTGACTCGTACTGGACAGGCGAGGCGCTGGCGCAGTTTGATAAACTCGCCACCGACGATCATGCCCAATTCCAGTATTACAGGAGCATCGGCTATTTCCAATCCACGCCCGACCCCTATGCCGACCTGGGCGAGTTGGTAGCCGGACTCAAGCCTGGCCGCGAGCGTCCCGACGAACGGACAATGGCAATGAACCTGGGCCTGGCGCTGGATGATATGGCCGTCGCGCCGGAAATCTATCGCCGGGCCAAAGAGCGCGGCATTGGAACTTGGCTCTCGCTCTGATTTCGGATTTCGGATTGCGGATTGCGGCGCGCGACTTGGAGTAGATGAGGCTTGAACCGAAACCCGAAATCGCGAAGGTGGAGACCTCCCTATGTCGTTACCTACTACAGCCGAGGTCGTCGTCATCGGCGGCGGGGTGATGGGCGCCAGCACGGCCTATCACCTGGCGCTCAAAGGCTGCAAAAATGTTGTGCTCCTGGAGCGCAACAGCTTTTTCGGCATGGAAGCCACCGGCAAGTGCGCGGGCGGCATCCGCTACCAGTTCGACACCGAGATCAACATCCGGCTCTCGCTCCTCAGTCTGCCCATGCTTGACCGATTTGAAGAGGAATTGGGACAGGCAATTGACATTCGCAAGTGCGGTTACCTGTTCGTGCTCACGCGCGACGAGGACGTCGCCGAGTTCCAGCGACAGGTCAGGCTGCAGAACAGTCTGGGCGTGGGGACACAGTGGCTCGATGGCGACGAGGTCCGCTGTCGCTTGCCGTTGATGCGCTATCCAGATGCGCTGGGAGGGACGTTCAACCCGGCCGACGGACTGGCCGATCCGAACAGTGTGGTGCAAGGCTACATCTCTGGCGCGCGGCGATTGGGCGCAACTTGCCTGACCGATACTGAGGTGACAGCCATTCGAGTCTCAAGTGGCCGCGTGCGCGCTGTGGAGACCCCACGGGGCGTGATTGAAACACCTCACGTCGTCAACGCGGCCGGGCCATGGGCTGGTCGAGTGGGCAAGATGGCAGGCGTGCATGTGCCGGTTGCGCCGGTGCGGCGGCAGATCGTCGTGACAACCCCTCTGCCCGAGATCCCGCCCGATTTCCCCTTCGTCATCGAGTTTGCACACAGCCTGTATTGGCATCGTGAAGGGCCGGGCCTGCTCACCGGCATGTCGAATCACGATGAGCCGGTGAGCTTTGATCAGAGCGTAGACATGGACTGGGAGCTGGCTCACCTCGAGGCCGCGTGCAAGCGGATGCCGCTGCTCGAGCGCGCGGGGGTTTCGAGTCGCTGGGCTGGACTCTATGAAAACACGCCCGATGCACACCCCATCCTCGGCGCGGTGGATGAGCCGGCTGGCTTTTACTGCATCACCGGTTTTTCGGGCCACGGGTTTATGCACGGCCCGGCCTGCGGTTTGCTCCTGGCCGAAGAGATCCTCGAAGGCCGGGCCAGGACACTCGACATTGCCAGCTTGCGGCTGAGTCGCTTTGGGCGCGGCCCGACCACGCGCGAGTACAATGTCGTCTAGCGACGAATGTCCTTTGCATCGTTTGCGCCAGGGCAGCATCTAAAGGAGCAGACTTTGCCTGATGATCCGGCTTTTGTAGAGCGGCTGCGCCGGGGCGATAAGGAAGCCTGCGCGATCTGTGTCCGCGAGCACTCGGCCAACGTCTACAACCTTGCGCTCAAGCTGACCGGCGATCCGGTGGCCGCCGAGGATGTGCTGCAGGAAACGTTCCTGAGCGCGTTCAAGGCCATCTCACGCTTTGAAGGCAAATCGCAGCTTTCGACCTGGCTGTATCGCATCGCCCACAACGCCGCACTCATGCGGCTGCGCAAGCGGCAGGTGGAAACGGTCTCGCTCGACGCGCCAGCCGAAAGCGAGCAAGGTCTCTCTGAGCCGCACGAGTTTGCGGATTGGTCGGCAAATCCCGAAGAGGTCTTGCTTGACGCCGAGATGCGCCGGGCGATGGATGACGCCATCACGTCACTTTCGGAAACCCTGCGGAGCGTGTTCGTCTTGCGCGACGTGAATGGGCTTTCCACCGCGCAGACGGCCGAGGTGCTGGGGCTTTCAGAAGAAGCGGTCAAGTCCCGCTTGTTGCGTGCGCGGCTGGCTTTGCGTGAGCGGCTTTCCGCCTATGTAGCCGGACATGTTGCGGAGATGAAATGATGAAAAGCGAAGCCTGTCAGCACTTGCTGGGTCAACTGTCCGATTACGTGGACGGCGCGCTAGGGCAGGCGATGTGCAAAGAGATCGAGCGCCATCTGGCGGACTGCCAGAATTGCCGCGTCGTCGTAGACACGCTGCGCAAGACAGTCATGTTGTATCACACCCGCGGCAACGACCCGGTGCCGGGCGATGTACAGGAGCGACTGTTCCGGGTGCTCGATTTGGAGGATTTCAAGGCAGGCGATTGAGAGGACTGTTCAAATGCCCTCTAACCCACTGATTGTGAGAGTGTGTACGCGATGAAGATTGCTATCGTCACCGAAGACGGCAAGACCATCAGCCCGCATTTTGGCCGGGCGCCGTACTACAAAGTGGTGGACATATCCGGCACTCAGGTGGTCTCGCAAGAGCTACGCACCAAAGCCTATCACGATAATGGCCACCACGGCCACAGTCACGCCGACATGTTCACCGCCATCGCCGATTGCCACATGCTCATCGTCGGCGGGATGGGCACGCCGGCGTACCAGGCCGCTGTGGAACATGGTCTACATGTGATCGCCACCGGTCAGAGCGACATTGACGAGGCTGTCCACGCTTTCCTCAACGGCACGCTGCAAGAGAATCCGCTCCTCATCCACAAGCCCGGCGCGCACCATTGAGCAGACTCGCGAGCCTATCAGGTCTTGACCACGAGTTGCACCACCTGGCTTTGCGCCACAAGCTGTTGCTGCCTATTCCTCAAATCTTTGAGCGTGACCTGGTTCGCGGCTGCCTCGTCTGGCCCTAGAATGGCGACGAACGGAATGTTCTTGCTGTCGGCGTATTTCAACTGCCGGTCGAGCTTGGCCGCGTCCGGGTAAACCTCCACGCGCAGGCCCTCGGCGCGCCATTGGGAGGCGAGCTTGCGCACTGTGCAAAAGAGGCTTGCGTCCAAGACGGCGATGAGCACCTGCGTGGGACACGTCGCCAACTTGGGCAGCTTGCCATACTCTTCCAGCATCAGGCTGACGACGACATCGCCCATCGCAAAGCCGACCGCAGGCAACGGATCACCGCCGACATCGGCCACCAGGCTATCGTATCGTCCGCCGCCAAAGATCGAACGCCCGCCTCGCCGGTCACGCCCTTCCATGACTGTGCCGGTGTAGTAATCCAATCCCCGGATGACGCTCGGCTCGAACTCGAAATACTCGCGCACTCCCAGATCACTCAGAGCCGCAAAGAATGTGACGAGCTCATTGGATTGCTTCCACAGCTCGCGGTTGTTGAGCATCGCCCGCAGCGAAGCAATCTGCGGCTCGGCCAGCCCTACCGACGTGGCATACTCGCCCCACTTCCGGTCGTCCATCTTTTCGCGCTTGTCAATCACCTTGAACACCGTCTGCACCTGCTCGCCGCGGACGCCCATCGCGCGCAGTTGGGCATCCATCAGCCGTCGGTTGTTGACCTGGATGCGGACCATGTCCGGGCCTAGCCCCACGCTGCGAAAGAACTCGGCGCTGATCGCCGCGATCTCGGCGTCGGCCTCGATCGAATCCGAGCCGATCAGGTCAATGTTCCACTGAAAGAACTCGCGCGTCCGACCTTTCTGCGGGCGCTCGTAACGCCAGAACGGGCCAAATGACCACCAGCGGATCGGTCTGGGCAAGACGTTTTGCTTTTGCGCCACCATGCGCGCCAGCGTCGGCGTGAGTTCCGGGCGCAGGGTCAGTTCATCGCCGCCCCGGTCCGTCAGGACAAAGGATTGCTCCTTGACCAGCTCCTCGCCCGACTTGGCGGCATACAGCGCAATGGATTCGAGGATCGGCCCTTCGTATTCTTGATAGCCAAAGCGCTCAGACACCGAGCGGATGGTGTTGTAGAGCCACGTCCGCAGCGCCATCTGCTCCGGGTAAAAATCGCGTGTGCCTTTGACCGCTTGAATAGGTTGCTTTTTCATCGTCGCCTCCCGGCGGCGCACAGATGCCGCCCTGCACGAAATAAAAACGGCGTGGGCCAGGCCACGCCGTCCGAATGATCTCACGACTTGCTCAGACGCGACCCAGGCGAAAGCAACGCACGCTGGCGTGCGCATGATGATGATGCATCTGAGAGGTCAGGTTCGCGTTCATAGTTGAAATTATAGCACGGCAGGCGGAGGATGGCAAACCTGAAACCTCCCGCAGGCTTGCAACCTGCGGGAGGTCGAATTGACTTGTGCTTTCGTCTGTCGTAGAATCTAGCAGGACTGAGGAATAGCCGAAAGACAAGGAGTCACGCCATGCCATTACCCCAAGCTCAATTGCCACGCTACCCGGTTCAGGTGGTGACGACCGCGTTTCACATCCAAGGCATCATGGAACCCATTGGCCCGGTGTTGGACTATCTCAACGACGCGAGCCGTCAGCACGTCCCGTTTCACGATGCGACCGTCAGTCCACTGACGCCGGGGCCGATGGGCCAGGTGGTCCGTCCGCAAATCCTCTTTTCCAAATCCGACATTGTGGCTTTGTATCTGGATGATGCGGGTGGGCGCTCGGCGGTGAGCCTGCTCCGCCGCGTCGAACGTGGGATCGTCTACTTGCCTTCGCTGGTGTGCCGCTGTGAGCTTCACATGGGTGTGGACACGCGCTGGCAAGACATGCTAAGCCTGATGCCGGGCGACTTTTTCGGGATTACGGCCGTCTCGGCGTTCCCGCTGATCGCGCTGCCAGGCCCGTTCCCGCAGCAAGCCGAGCTGCTGATCCTCAACCGAAAGCACGTGCGGATGATGCACCTCGAGCAAGCGTAGGAAGCCAAGCCCTCAACGCTTCCTCGCCACCCCGACGATCACATCCACCATGCCCATCGGCACACGCCGGGTCTTGAGCGTCAATCCTGCTTCGGCCAGGGCATCGGCCAGCCCGGGCGGCACTGGCTCCTGCTGACCCGTGACCGTGTACAGCCATTCCAGGCAACGCGCGGGCATAGTGCGCTTGAACGTGATGCCCGGAACGACGACGGCGCACCCCTCCAGTGTCATCACACGCGCGATTTCCTGCAATGTCGCTGAGGCGACAATGAACTCGGTGGGAAAGGTGGACACGACCGAATCGAACGCGCCCGATCGAAACGGGAGAGCCTGCGCGCGGGCGCGGACCAGAGGCGCCCTCTCTCTCCCCCTGCCCCCTCCCTCTCCCAAGTTTGGTAGTGGGAGGGGGGTGGGGGTGGATGAGGGCCGAGCAACTCTTGCTCGCTCCCACCTCTTTTTCGCCAGTCCCCCCATCTGCGGCGAAAGGTCAAGGCCGACGGGCGCAAACCCTGCACGATGCATCGCCACAAGCAAATGCCCCGGCCCGTGCGCCAACTCCAGCACACGCCTGCCGCACAAGTGTGGGATCGCGGCGCGTCCCCAGGCCTTCCATTGTCCAAACGAGACCAGCCACGCGACCAGGTCATACGTCCAGGCCAGCTCGTGGTAGAGCAAGCGGAAGAATGTGCGGATGAAGCAACGCCAAAGTGACCGCCGACCGCGGACTGCCAGCCTCTGCTCATCATCCGCTGAACGTCGAGCCTCCTCAGCCATACAAGTCCAATACCCAGAGCAGCACCAGAGACCGGCGCGCTGACTATCGCCCTATCGAACTAACGCACCAAGCACATCTGGCTTGTTTGTGATAATGCCATCCACGCCCAACGCAATGAGGCGCTTCATCTCGGCGGGATCGTCCACCGTCCACACGTTGACGCGCAGGTCGTGTGACTTGTACCATCGCATCGTCGCATCCGTTACCATTGAAAAATGCGGGTGGCGCGCCTCATGCGGAAACAACGGCGCCAGCCACGCGCGGCGCAAATAGATCGGCAGGTCAGGCGCGTAAAGCAGCCCGGCGGGAATGTCGGGCGCGAGCCGCTTGATCGCCCGCAGCGCAAACGGATCGAACGACGAAAACAACACGCGCCTGTCCATGCCGTGCTGGCGGACCACCTCCAGCACCGCTGCGGTCAATGCGCTGCTGCCCCGACCGCCCAGCGACTTGAGTTCCACATTGACGAGCAGCTTGCCCTCGAGCACCTCAAAGACTTGGGCCAGCATCGGGATGCGCTCACCCGCAAACTGCGGCGCAAACTTGAGCCCGGCATCCAGAGCTTGCAGCTCGGCCAGCGTCTTGTCAGCCACACGCCCCGTGCCGTTCGTCGTCTTGTCTACCATGAAATCGTGGATCACCACGACGTGTCCATCGGCGGACAGGTGCACGTCCAGCTCGACGCCGTCTGCGCCCAGCTCGATGGCTTTGCGGAACGCAGCCAACGTGTTCTGCGGCGCAACAGCCGACGCGCCTCGATGACCAATGTTGAGCGGCCGGGCGCGAGGAAGAAACCAATCAGATTGCATCATCCTATCCCTTTTGAAAAGCAAAACGTGAAACGCACATGCCTGCCTGACGTTTCACGTTTCACGTTTGACGTTTTACGCTTCACACTTTACGCGCATCCCATAACCGATCACAACTCGACAAAATACGCCTGACAGGCTCGATCAATCAGGTCCTTGGTCAATCGCGGCTCAACGTTCACGTACCTGGAGATGTCAATGAGCTGATCGATCAAGTCGCGCGGATGGACAGCGCGCAGCTTGGCGCGGCGCTTGATGTAGAATTCCTGGATCAAATAGCCCAGTGCGCGCTCATCGTAAGGCACGCCCTTGCTTTCGCACACGCGCTTGAAAATCTCGCGGTACTCGTCGAACGAGGGATCGCTGATCTCGATCTTGTGCCGGATGCGGCGCAGGAATGCTTCATCTACCAGGTCTTTGGGCGCCAGGTTGGTCGAAAAGACGATCAGCACATCGAATGGGATTTCGATCTTGCGCCCGGTGCGGAGCGTGAGAAAGTCCACGCGCTTTTCCAGCGGCAGGATCCAGCGGTTGAGCAGATCGCGCGGGCGGACTTGCTGGCGGCCAAAGTCATCAATCAGGAACATGCCACAGTTGGCCTTCATCTGGAACGGCGCTTCGTAATACTTGTTCACGTCGTCGAACGTGAGATCGAGGCTTTCCAGTGTCAGTTCGCCGCCGACGGTGATGACCGGCCGGCGGATGCGCACCCAGCGCGAGTCCCGCGGGCGCGACTTGCCTGCGCCGGCTGATCCAACGTCGTCGGGGATCGGCTGGTGATTGACGCTGTCAAACACCTTGATCACCTGACCGTCCACCTCCACCGCGTACGGGACGAGCACATCCCCGGTCAACACCATGCGTCCGATGCGCTCGGCGATAGCTGTCTTGCCGTTGCCGGGCGGGCCGAACAAAAAGATGCTGCGGCCCGAATTGATCGCCGGGCCAACCTGCCCCAGGATGCGCTCATTGATGACCAGGTCGGACAGCGCCTGGCGGATCGTGCGCTGATGGACCACAAAGCCCTTGAGCGACTGCTTGAGCATGGCCTGGTTGTAGGCGGCCAGCGTCACGGGTGCCGCCCCGGCATATTGGCTCCGGTCGAGCGCCTCGCGCGCTTTCTCACGGCCCTTGGTCGAGATGGCGTACTGGTATGCCTGCTCGCCAAAGCCTCCCCCCGCGCTTCGCACCTCGCAGTACTGTTCGCGCTTGAGAAACTCGAGCACCTGATCCACCACGCCGGTAAAGGGCAGCTTGAGCCGGTCGGCAATCGTCGCGCCGGAGATAAAGCCTTCAAAGTACATGATCTTCATCACGAGGTCAGACAAAAAGCCCATGTTCAGCCCGGTTTCTTCGATGTTCCGTGGCGGAGGGGGTTCAAACATGGGCGGCGTGATGGCGGCCGAGGGAGGCTGGACTGGGGCCGGGCGCGGGGCGCCGGCGGGAGCACCTACTCCTGCCGGGCGAGGTGTCGCCGGGGGACGCAACGGTTGTTGCGGTTGTTGCGGTTGAGGCATACATCCTCCCTGCACACAAGACCTTGACCGCCGCAATGAACAGGCGGTCGTGACTAGACAAGATTATACCACACCGCTCCCACCAACCAAAATACCAATCAGGTGTCAAGTGCGTTTCAGTTTTGAAATTCGGTCAACCTCCCGCAGGCTCGCCACTGCCGGAAGGGGCGCTTCAATTTCGGGGGCAAACGTCACGTTGAGGCGCAAAGCGCCAAAGGATCTCCGCTACAAAGCAAAGAGTCTTCGCCCGGAGCCTGCCCTGAGTGGAACGAAGGGGGCGGCTACTCAGAAACTCACACATGTCACTCTGAGCCGCCGAAGGCGGCGAAGAGTCTCAGTCCTGCGTCAATGGGATTCTTCGGCCCGCTACGCGGGCCTCAGAATGACATACCAGGTTCCCCCAATGACTGAAATACACCCCTGCGGAGGGTATTTGACATTTGAGAGCCGGTATGGTAATATCGCGTTCGAACAATCGAATACACCGTTGACACTCTTATCCAGAGAGGCGGAGGGACCGGCCCTACGAAGCCTCGGCAACCAGCTCGTGCGATGGTATGGTGCCAATTCCGGCAGAAGCGAAATTCTGGAAGATGAGAGCAGTCGGTCAGAGATTGCCTGCCTCTTCTTGTCCAGAAGAGGCAGAACCGTTTAATCCAGGCCCGCGGGGCAGAAAGGAAAAAGGAAGCCAGTATGGGACGCAGCATTGTGGTTTCGGAAGCGACAGGATTGTTTATCGAGGATTTTCCAGTCGAGATTGTCGAACGGAAGGGCATCGGCCATCCCGATAGCCTGTGCGACGGCATCGCCGAGCGCATCAGCCGCGAGTACGTCAACTGGTGTGAAAAAAGCCTGGGCGGCGCGCTGCATCACAACTTTGACAAGGTGCAGCTCGTCGCGGGCGAGGTCAACGTCCACTTTGGCGGCGGCGAGCTGATCAAGCCCATCCGTATCCAGATCGCCGGGCGCGGCACACCGCAGGTCAATGGCCGGCTCGTGCCGATGGACGCCCTCGCCATTGAAGCCGCCAAGATGCACATCCGCGAGACAATGCGCTACCTCGATCCGGACAGGCACGTCGTCGTGGATTCGTACGCCGGGCGCGGCGTCAGCGAGCTGATTGACCAGGTGACGCAAGTGGTGGCAAACGACACCTCGTTCGGATGCAGCCACTGGCCGCGCAGTGGGCTGGAACATTCGGTGTACGAGACGGCGCAGTACATCAACTACAAACTGATCGATCAGTTCCCAATTGGCGAAGATGTCAAGGTGATGGGTTGCCGAAACGGCAACGTGATCACGCTGACCGTCGCGCTGCCGTTCATGGCAACCCATATTAAGGACGCAACGGAATACGAAGAGGCCAAAGCCGGTGCGCAGGTGGCCATCCAAGAGTTTGCGCAAAAGCTCGATAGCCGCAAGGTCGTCGTGCACGTCAACACCGCCGATCAAGCCAAGCGCGGCGACTATTACCTCACGCTCACGGGCACGTCGGCCGAGATGGGCGACGACGGCGCGGTCGGGCGTGGCAACCGCGTCAACGGCCTGATCACGCCGTTTCGCACGGCCAGCCTGGAGGCCGCCGCAGGCAAGAACCCGATCAGCCATGTCGGCAAGATCTATAACGTCATGTCGCTGCTCACTGCGCAGGACATTGTCGCCAGGGTCCCGGCCGTCCGCGATGTGAGTGTCTACATCCTGTCGCAGATCGGCCACCCGCTTGACCAGCCACTGATGGCGACGGCGACGGTTCGCCCCAAGAGCGGCAGCCTGACGCCGGGCCTCAAAGCCGATGTGGAGGCGATCATTGACGAGCACCTGCAAAACGATCCCGCTCGCATCCGCGCCAGGCTCGCCACAGGTGAGATCAAGCTTTACTAGCAGCCTGTCGGAGAGCCAATAGTTTCTGCAGAAAATAGCGAGGTCAGAAGCCTGTTTTCTCGAAGAAAATGGATTTCTCCGACTTGACAGGCCCGAGACCTGTCAGGTTTTTGTTGACATCATTTCGTTTTCCACGTATAATCCTTGCCAGTTCAAGGATGGAAAACTGCCATGTTGATCGTGATCGCATCTAACCCGCGCAAGCCGTTGCCGCCTGGAAGGTGGTCTGGGTAGGCTTGCTGCAGCACGTCACGGTCCGGCCTGTATAGCTAGCTCTCCTCAGATCACGACGAGGGAGCTAGTTTTTTTGTTCAGGTATTGGTACCCAATACCCAATATCCAATACCCAACTATGGACATTCGACAACTGACTGACGAAATGAACAAGTTTGTCGAGGCGAAGGGTTGGTATCGGCCCGGGTCGCGCGCCCCCCAGACGCCGCGCAACATTGCGGCGTCGCTTGTCATTGAGGCCGCCGAAGTCCTGGAACATTTCCAGTGGACCGAAGCGCCTCGCCGCCCGGAAGAGCTGACCGGTGAGTTGGCGGACGTGGCGCTCTATCTGCTTCAACTGGCTTATCTCACCAACATTGATCTGGAACAGGCGATCCTCGACAAATTGGCAGCGAACTATGGTCGTACCTGGCCGGAGGATGAGGCATGAGAGTCCTGGCCGTGAGCGACCAGATCGTGGATACGCTTTACCACGCCAAGGTGCGCGAACGGCTGGGCAAGATTGATCTGATTCTGGGCTGCGGCGACCTACCGTACTATTATCTGGAGTATTTGGAAACGATGCTCGATGCGCCACTGTGCTACGTGCACGGCAATCACGATCCGTTGGTCGAGTACAGCAGCGATCATGGCACCAAAACCGCGCCAGAGGGCGGCGAGAACATTGACCTGCGGTGTGTGCGGGCTGGCGGTCTATTGGTGGCCGGCCTGGAGGGGTGCATTCGTTACCGGCCAGATGGCTATCATCAATACACACAGAACGAAATGTTGCTCCGGTCGCTGGCGCTGGTGCCGGGCCTGAGCATCAATCGGCTTTTGCGCGGACGGTGGCTGGATGTGTTGATCGCCCATTCGCCGCCGCTGGGCATTCATGACGGTCAAGACCATGCGCATATCGGCTTTCGCGCGTTCCTCGATGTGATGCGTCTGTTCAAGC
This sequence comes from Thermoflexales bacterium, assembly GCA_034434835.1. Taxonomy (GTDB): domain Bacteria; phylum Chloroflexota; class Anaerolineae; order Fen-1058; family Fen-1058; genus JBGLNJ01. The sequence goes on from DAOTXX010000177.1 coordinate 104,571, forward strand.
CACGTTACTTGCTGCATGGGCATCAGCATCGCAACTATGCGCCGGGGCCTTATGAAACAGTGTTTGGTTCGACCACTGTGATCAATGTCCATCCCTATCGAGTCTTGGACATCGAGGTGAACCGATGACCTTGCCGCCGACACCTTTCGACGCAGACTATTCGGCGGCGCGCAGCAAGGCGTTTTTCAACGCGATCCTGGCGCGGTTGATCGGGCGACCGAACCGGCTCTTGTCATTCGACGAGGTTAAAGACAAACTGCGCTTGCGCGGCTCGGTCTATCGCGGCCTCCAGACCGTACCGGTCAAAAACATTATCGGCAGCGTGGATCGCTACCGCGACTTTGACCAGGCGTTTCTGCCCGCGCAAACTCACACCGCTGACCGCTGGAAGACGATCAACCGATTCTATTACAGCGACGAAGCGTTGCCGCCGGTCAAGTTGTACCAGGTCGGCGATGCGTATTTCGTATTGGACGGAAATCATCGAGTGTCTGTGGCGCGCGAGCATGGCGCCGAGTTCATTGATGCTGAGGTGATCCAGGTTCACACACGTGTGCCACTCACACCCGATGTGAGCGCGGACGATCTCGAGATCCTGGGCGAGTACGATGAGTTTTTGGAACGGACACGACTCGACAAGCTGCGACCCGATCAGAACATCCGCCTGACCATCGCGGGCGGTTACGAGACACTGCTGGAACACATTGCAGTCCACCGCTATTTTATGGGGATTGACGAGCAGCGCGAGATCGGCGAAGAAGAAGCGGTGACGCACTGGTATGACACAGTGTACATGCCTATTGTCGGGGTCATCTGTGCGCAAAACATCCTGGCCGATTTTCCGGGCCGCACCGAAACCGATCTCTACCTGTGGTTGATGGATCATTTGCATTACATGCGTGAGACGCAGGGCGAGGTAGACCCGGCGCAGGTCGCGCAAGAATTTGCCGAAGCCTACAGCGAGCGCCCCTTGAACAAGCTCCTGCGCACGGTCGCCCAGGCGATTGAAGCGATCGGCGAAGCCGAAGCGCCGCTGCCAGGCCTGGCCGCCGGCCTCAAGCCAGATGAATAGCAGGAGAACACCATGCCGATCGTGACTGTGTTTGGCAGCAATGCCGCTGAAGTGAACGACGCGGGCTACCGGGAAGCCTATGAGTTGGGACGCTTGTTGGGCCAGGCCGGGTACACCGTTGTGACCGGCGGCTACTATGGCACGATGGAAGCTGTCAGCCGGGGCGCTAAAGAAGCCGGAGCGCACGTCATTGGCGTGACGACCTCGCGCTTTGATGACCGGGGCGGCGCGAATCAGTACGTGGACGAGGAAATCAAATTCCCGACCCTGTTTCAACGCCTGCACTATCTTGTCACGTGCTCCGATGCCTTGGTGGCCTTGCGCGGCGGCGTGGGGACGCTTTCCGAGGTTGCGCTCACCTGGAGCTTGCTGCAGGTGGGCGAGATGCCGCGCAAGCCGTTTGTCCTGGTCGGCCCGCACTGGCGGCAGATCATGGAAACCTACTTTCGTGAATCTACGGTTCGGGAGCCAGATCGAAAGCTGATTCGTTTTGCGGCCGATGCGCGCGAGGTCATTTCACTCCTGCGTGGGACGAAGGATAAATGAAAGGACGAATGACGGAGGACGAAGGATGAATGTTCTTTCGGCTTTGGTCCCTTGTCCTTCGTCCGACATCGAGGTTGGAGCGATGAGCGAAAAGCCGGTCGGTGGTCAGCGCATGTCACAGCTTTTCGGGCAGACCTTGCGCGAAGCGCCTGCTGAAGCCGAGGTGGTCTCACATCAACTGTTGCTCCGCGCCGGGTTCATCCGGCAACTGGCAGCGGGTGTGTTCACGTACTTGCCGCTGGGGTGGCGGTCGCTGCGCAAGATAGAGAACATTCTGCGCGAAGAGATTGAGGCCATCGGCGGGCAAGAGTTAAAGATGCCGGTCGTGCATCCGGCTGACCTGTGGCAAGAGACGGGCCGCTGGTACGAGATCGGCCCGGAAATGGCCCGCCTGAGAGATCGCCAGGGGCGCGATATGGCGCTGGCCACACTTGCACCTGCGCTGCGCGCACGCGCAAGTGCAGGTGTGACGCACGAAGAAGTCGTGGCAGACCTGGCTCGACGCGACATCCGTTCGTATCGCCAACTGCCGCAGTTGATCTACCACATACAAACCAAATTCCGCGATGACCCGCGCCCGCGCGCCGGGCTGATCCGTGTCCGCGAATTTGATATGCTCGATAGCTACAGCCTCGACCGTGACGAGGCCGGGCTGGATCGGCAATATCGAGCGCACTATCAGGCCTATTTCAACATCTTTAATCGGTGCGCGGCGCCGACGATGGCTGTCGGCGCGGACGTGGGCATGACACTTGCACCTGCGCTGCGCTCCGGCGCAAGTGCAGGTGTGGGCGGTCAAATGGCGCACGAGTTCATGTACCTCACGCCGATCGGTGAGGACACGCTGATGCTGTGTGACGCGCCAGCGTGCGGCTACTCGGCCAATCGCCAGGTCGCGCGCTTTATCAAGCCGCCCGCGCCGACAGAAGATATGAAGCCTGTCGAAAAAGTCGCAACACCCGATACCAAGACGATTGAGGCGCTGGCAGCCTGGCTGAACATTCCCAAATCGCGGACGGCCAAAGCGGTCTTTATGGTCGCCCACCTGGCCGGGGCCTGGCCTTTGCAAGGCTCTGTCGAAAAGTTTGTCTTTGCCGTCATTCGCGGCGATATGGAAGTGAACGAGACCAAACTCGCCAACGCGGTCCAGGCCGTGTCACTTCGCCCGGCTACGGATGAGGAAATCCGCGCGATTGGTGCAGAGCCAGGCTATGGTTCGCCGATCGGCGTGCGGAATGCCATCATCGTGGCCGATGATGCTGTGGCGTCGTCGCCCAACCTTGTCGCCGGCGCCAACGAGCCGGGCTATCACTTCCTCAATGTCAACCTGGGGCGCGATTACAAAGCCGACATCGTGACCGACATTGCTGCCGCGTGCGAAGGCGATGGCTGTCCGCAGTGTGGCAAACCTCTGCGCGCCTGGCGCGGGGTCGAGGTCGGCAATATCTTCAAGTTGGGCACGCGCTACACGCAGGCGTTAGGCGCAACTTTTCTTGACGAGGATGGACAGTCCAAACCGATTGTGATGGGGTCATACGGCATCGGCCTTGGACGCCTGCTGGCGTGTATCGCCGAAGAACATCACGATGACAATGGGTTGATCTGGCCGGTCACTGTTGCGCCGTATCAAGTTTCGCTCGTGTGGCTCGGCGGCAGCGCCGAAACGCAGGCCACCGCCGAGCGCATCTATCAGACTTTGCGCGCAGGCGGCGTCGAGGTGCTGTTTGATGATCGAGTGGCTTCGCCCGGCGTCAAGTTCAACGATGCCGATTTGATCGGCCTGCCGCTGCGCGTCACCGTCAGCGACCGTGCGCTGGCACAAGGCGGCGTGGAACTCAAGCGGCGCGATCAGGCGGACAAGCGCATCGTGCCAGAAAGCGAATTGCTCGCCGTCGTCCGCGCGGAATTGCAGAGTCTGCATGACGAGATCGCGCGGCGAGTCGTGCCGGTAGCGTTTCCAGAGGCATGATTCTTCTTACCGCCGAGTGCCAGGCGGTTGGAATCTCTTCGCGTCCTTTGTGTCTTTGCGGTAAAATAGACCTATGATTTCGAGAGAGGTTTACAATGCCCGACAAACTCACACCTCGCAGTCAAGATTTCAACAAATGGTACAACGACCTGGTCGTGATGAGCGAGCTGGCCGATTACGCGCCGGTGCGCGGCTGCATGGTCGTCCGCCCCTACGGCACCGCGCTGTGGGAAAACATCCAGCAGGCGCTGGACAGGCGCTTTAAGGCGACCGGCCATCAGAACGCGCTCTTTCCCAGCCTCATCCCGATGAGCTTTTTGGAAAAAGAAAGATCGCACGTGGAAGGCTTTGCGCCCGAGTTGGCCGTTGTCACACACGGCGGCGGCGAAAAACTCGAAGAGCCGCTGGTCGTGCGTCCCACCTCCGAAACGATCATCGGCCACATGATGGCGCAGTGGATTCACTCGTGGCGCGACCTGCCGCTGCTGCTCAACCAGTGGTGCGACGTGGTGCGATGGGAGCTGCGCACCAAGCTCTTTATCCGCACGCTCAACTTTTATTGGCAGGAAGGCCACACGGCGCACGCCACGTCTGAGGACGCGATGGAAGAAACGCGGCGGATGCTCGACGTGTACTATGACTTTGCGGTGGACGATGCGGCCGTGGCGGTGGCGCCGGGTCGCAAGAGCGAAAGCGAGAAATTTGCCGGAGCCGTGGCTTCGTACAGCCTCGAAGGCATGATGGGCGACAAGAAGGCGCTGCAGGCGGCGACTTCGCATTTTCTGGGCCAGAATTTTGCCAAAGCTTTCGACATCAAGTACCTGGACAAGACCAACACTCTTCAATACTGCTGGACGACTTCGTGGGGACTTTCGACGCGGTTCATCGGCGCGATCATCATGACGCACGGCGACGACCGTGGTCTCGTCCTTCCGCCGAAACTTGCGCCGATTCAGGTCGTCATTGTTCCGATCTACAAGAGCGAGGACGAAAAGACCCAAGTGCTGGAGGCTGCCGCACGTATCAAGACCATGCTGCAAGAACAGGCGCGGGTCAAGTTGGATGACCGTGATGAGGTCTCACCGGGCTGGAAGTTTAACGATTGGGAATTGCGGGGCGTGCCGCTGCGGATCGAGATCGGCCCCAAGGATGTGGACCAGGGCCAGGTCGTGCTGGCGCGGCGTGATGTGCCGGGCAAGGCGGGCAAGTCGTTTGTGCCTCAGGACGGACTGGCTGATGTCGTGACCGAAGTGCTGGGCACAATCCAGGCAGAGCTTTATCGCCGCTCGCTCCAATTCCGCCAGGAGAACACACAGTGGCCCAAGACCTATGACGAGTTCAAGCAAGTGGTTGAGGATGGCTGGGCCTTGGCCTGGTGGTGCGGCGATCACGAGTGCGAAGCGCAGATCAAAGAGGACACCAAAGCAACCACGCGCAATATCCCGACCGAACAAGCCGGTGGCGAGGGCGCGTGCATCCATTGCGGAAAACCCGCTCAAGCGCGAGCGATCTTTGCGCGCGCATACTGAAGCGTCAAGACAAAAGACGAAGGACGAAAGATGAGGCCTTCCATCTTTCGTCCTTTGTCATTGGGCATACGGAGCAACCGCAAGGGATTGCCCCTACTTGCGCGTGCCACTCACTTTCCGAAAGCGCGGATACTCGATCCCCTTTTCCGGTTCCTCAATCGCTTCCAACACGAGCGCGTGCTCAATGTTGTCGCCAAAGTCATAGACGTATTCGATCTGCGCGCCCGGCTCCAGGCCCAACCCGGCGATGCGAACGCCGTGCGCGGCATACTCGCCCATGGGATCGAGCGCGCCGAAATGCTTGAGGCGCGGTCGCTTGCCTTTGCCGCGCGGCGTGACGAGCGTAAACTCGCTCAAGTGATCCCACGTGTCCAACTGGAACGCGCTCCTCATCACCTCGTCCAAGTCGCCCAGTGTATGATTCCCCTGCGCTTCGATGACAAACTCTTTCTTGCCCCGGCGGGCGCGGAAGCGATACACCTGCCTGCCTTGCTGAGCGGTGAACGGTTTCTCCTCGACCGCGTCTTCACCTGGTTCCTCGGCAAAGATGTCCAGGAGAGAGCGATGCCCGGATTCCGCGTGGACGATTTGCCAACCGTCCCATCTCATGCGTCCATCGCGTTCCAGCACGGTTGTCCAATGATCGCCGGGATAGTCTCGGGCAGAAGGCAGGCGCGCATAGGCTGTCAACAGGCCGCGTTCTGTGCTCAACTCTTCGTCGTGCGTCGCTTCGAGCAGATCGTAGAGCACGTCGGCCAGCGCGCGGTTCTGGGATTCAATCTCGGTTTTCCGGCGGCGGCGCTCCGGCTCGTACATCAGTTGAAAGCGACCCTGCCCCCAATCCAACACCGTCAACAAGAGGCTATCGCCCCGGCGTGCGCGCACTGAACTCAACCAGGATTTGAGGTCCACCGCCGGAACGTCTGCGTGAGTCATTTCGCCCAACAGTCCTTGAGCCTGGACACGCTCCGTCGTTGGTTCGGCCAGCATCGGATAGCCCTGCTCATTTTCAAAGGTCGGGGTGATCTGAGGCCCGCCGTACGCGCGCACATCACGCAAGAAAGGCCAAAAGTAAGGGTAAAGTGGCACAGCGCCGGAGCTAACCATCTGCCGATCGAGCATGATGCGAAAACGGACACCTTGCAATGCCAGCCGGGTTGGGATCAGCGTGTTACGATCCAGAAAGACATACGGCCTGCGCTCGTAGGGGTCCCGCACTTGGGCCTCTATGGCCTTGGCGGGATTCTTGGCCTGAGACGATTTGCGCGCCGATAACTGCCTGACCAACTCGTCCACAGATAGCGGGCCACTCGCCTGAGCGACGAGTTCCTCAATCAAATCACTCCAGGTAGGTTCGCCTGCCCGCTTCGCGGCGGTTTTGGCCGCCTGGGCGTCCAGTTGCACTTTGAGCCAATCGAGCGCGCCTTCAGTGCGCCGCCAGTGATTGAGATGATCAGCAGCGTAAGCGATCGCTTCGTTCTCGTCACCCATGCCGATATACTCTGGCTTGTCCTTGGGCATCCGTTTCTGGCCGAGCAAGTAAGGCGGGACGTGCGGGTTTTGTCGGAGCGCGCTCCGAAGCGCCCGGTTGGCCTGATCGGACACCCCGCGCTTGCGAAACTCGAGCAGCGCTCGTGTATAGCCCCACTGCGCAGACCATTCACCCCGATACTTGTTGAGCAGCTTGAGTGCGTCGGCATCGCGATCCATCGTCACCAAGAGATCGAGCGCCAGGTAGCGCACACCTTGATTGTCATTGGGATTCAGGCGCAGCATCTCAGTGTAATGGGCGAGGGCCTCGTCCTTGCGGTCTAAACGCCAAAGGGTATCGGCCAGGCCCTGACGAGCGCGCATGTAGGGGCGCGTCTCCAACACTCCCCAAAAGCTGCCCATCAACTCTCCAAAGTGCTGGCCGAGCGCGCGCTCGCCGGCAGCCACACCCTGCTGATAAAGCTCGAGGGCGCGGCCGACGGTATCAGCCTCTTCTTCGGCCAGCAACACATATGCGTCGGCGCAATCGGGCGAGACGGACAAAGCCTTGTGCGCCAGGGCGATTCGTTTGGCGGGATTCTGCGCTTCCCATGCCTGGTACATCAGGTCTTGGGCCTTGCGCAATTGGGGATCAGCCCAGAGCGATTCACCGCCCATCTGGCGTGTCATCGCCGCCATTTGGCCTTCCATCATACGGCGATCAAGGAATGGCACCTCGTCTTCTTCATCCTGCTCGCTATGCCAGTCAGCAGTCACGGCTGGCTCGAGCGCGCGATCGAGCGTGCCGGCCGGATAACGAATGATCACCGTGACTTGGCCTTCAGAAGTCGAGACTGGGATAGAGGCTTCGGCCGGCAGATAATCTCCGCGTCCATCGGGCCGCAAATACTCTCGGACAAAGAGGGGAATGGCGCGCAAGGCAGCCTGATACCAGATCAACTCTTGGCGATCAGGCCGCAGCACTTGTCCAGCGCGAGTAAAGATCATGGGCACAGGGATGGCGTTCTCGTCGGGCACCGGCCAATGGTATCGTTCCATCGCGTCGAGATCGTCAAACGCAACATGCATGGCCTCGTTAAACAACAACGAATGACCGCCACTTTCGGGAATGGCTTCCATGACGTCGCCCGTTTCGCCGGAAGCCATCCGTCGAAAGTCCTCCCACGTCGCGTTCACCGAAAGGCCATACTCGATGCCGGCGTTACCCATCACCGAAACGTACTTGACGTCCCCCGTCGAAAGTTGCACCGCCAGCGCTTGCGAGTTGGTCAGCTTGATCCACGGGGCTGCACGATAGAACTCGGTCGCCGCAGCAAACAGTTCGCCTGCCAAATCCGGTGTGACCCCTTCGACGGAGAGCAACCCGGGGAGTTCTGGCTCGTCACCTCGCATGTGGTTCTCCAGGTCGGCCACGATCTGGTACAGTTCTTGGGGGGTATCCATCTGCGCGCACGTCACGCCAATTTCGGCCAGCGGCTGAGCCAGCGCTGTCACCCAACTGTTGTCGGGAAACGTGATGGTTTGTGGGCGATGCGGCTTTATACCCTGGCCGGGCCGCGTGATAACCTTGAATAGCATCTCGCTGACCCATCCCAGAGTGAAGGAGGTGGTGATCTCAGCCCCCATCATCAGGCCAGTCGTGAGATCGAGGATCATCAGGCAGTCCGGACGCACCGGCTTTTGGCCTCGTTCGGCGATCCAAGAACGCATCTTGAACGCAAAGGCGTGCCAAGTCTCTTCGTGTTGAGGCAAATCCTGAGGCTTGCGGCGAAATAAGCTGACCATACAGTCCTCCTTCAAGCATGCAACATTGGGCTGTGCGCGCGCCCATGCCATTATAACACATCTGCGGCACACTCTACATTGCGTATCAGGCGTTGCCTTTTGCCACCTGTGACGCGCGACTTGTCTGCGGTATAATATTTCTGGAGGTGACCATGACAGAGGCCAAACCCATGATGGAAATCATTCCGCTACTCCAAGATAAACGTATCGTGCTCGGCATCTGCGGCGGGATCGCTGCGTACAAGGTGGCTGACCTCGCCAGCAAGCTCACGCAGGTTGGCGCTCGCGTGGATTGCATCCTGACCGAATCAGCAGCGAGGTTTGTCACACCGCTGACGTTCGCCTCGCTCACAGGCCGCAAAGCCTACACGGAGGCCGATCTCTGGGACACCTCGGCACATGTCCCACATGTGGGATTGGGCACGCAAGCAGATCTCGTCGTGATCGCTCCGGCCACAGCCAACACGCTGGCCAAGCTCGCACAGGGATTGGCCGATAACCTGCTGACGGTCACGGCATTGGCCGCGCGTTGCCCGGTGCTCGTCGTCCCGGCGATGGATGCGGGCATGTGGGAACATCCTGCTACGCAGGCCAACGTCGGCATCCTGCGCGAGCGCAATGTCATCGTTGTTGGCCCAGAGCGCGGGCGGATGGCCTCGGGTCTGGTGGGGCTGGGGCGCATGACCGAACCGGTGGACCTCTTGGGTCATATCCGCTTGGCACTGGGACGGAACGGCGCGCTGGCTGGTCGGCACGTCATAGTGACGGCAGGCGGGACCCAGGAACCACTTGACCCGGTGCGCTACGTGGGCAATCGTTCGTCGGGCAAACAGGGCTGGGCGCTCGCGCAAGCCGCATTGGATCGCGGCGCGTCCGTCACGCTTGTCGCAGGCTCGACGGCAGGTCTGCCCATCCCCGTCGGCGCAACGTGCGTGAACGTGATGACGGCCGCGCAGATGCAAGAGGCTGTGCTAGAAGTGTGTCGTGACGCGGACGCACTCGTGATGACCGCTGCGGTCGCCGATTTTCGTCCCTCGCAAGCTGCGGAACACAAGCTCAAAAAGACGGCCGACACAACCTCGCTCACGCTGACGCTGGAACGCACGCCGGATATTCTGGCTGCCGTCCACGCGGCTCGCTCCCACCTGCCGCGCTTGCAGGTGGTCGTCGGCTTTGCGGCCGAGACGCAGGACTTGCTCGCCCACGCGCAGGCCAAGCTCGCCGCCAAAGGGCTGGACCTGATCGTCGCCAACGACGTGAGCGCACCCGACGCCGGATTCAGCGTTGACACGAATCGTGTGACGATTCTGGATCGCGGCGGACATGCTGAGGCATTACCGTTGATGAGCAAAGCGGCGGTGGCAGAAGTCCTCATGGAACGCGTGGCGGCTCTGCTCGCACATAGCAAATGAAAGGATGTCATCAAAACTTGACACTCTGGGCAAACCAGTTATAATGTGCCCGCGTCGGGCCGCTAGCTCAATTCGGCAGAGCAGGGGACTCTTAATCCCTGGGTTGCAGGTTCGAGTCCTGCGCGGCTCACTCAAAGAGAACATGATCCATTGAATCGCCCCACTGGTCATCCGGGCGATTTTTGTTTAGAATGATAGAGTGAGGAGCGGTGATGCTTGACCAGGTCAAAGCACTGTTGAACACTTCCGACGATTCTGACGGCGGGGCGGTGGTGACTACCCGGCAGGCGGCGGCTATGCTCAAGGTGACTGAGCAACGAATCCGGCAACTGGTGGAATCTGGGACACTGGCTGCCGTGAAGGAACGGCGAAGCGAATTTGACCGGTATGGCCGATGGGCGATCCGGGTCAAAGATGTCTGGGAGTACGACCGGGCAAGACAACGCCGGGCGGTGTTCTTGCGAAAGTGGCGGATGGCCTGGGCGCGTAGGCAGAATGACAAGCGCAGGCGGATTGCGGAATTGCGGAAATTGGCGGAAGGGCGAAAACGGTACGAAAGCCAAGATTGACCAGTGACCGTAGCTGGAATCTGGTATATGGTCACGTCACTTGCGTATGGATCCCGGATCCTGGCTCTGGAATTTCGCTACACTTTGGCATAGGGTCACGTCACTTGCGTTGACATCTGGCATCCGACATCTGGAATTTCGCCGCACTTTGGCATAGGGTCACGTCACTTGCGTTGGCCTCTGGCCTCTGGCGTCCGGTCTGAACGAGTTGTACAATGAAAAGCGCCGCGCAGTGGGTTGGACACTCGCGGCATGACCAGGGCGGGCAATCGCCCCGGTGCTGACAGTGTAGCACACTTGGCCCACCCTGACAACCGGGGTGGGCCTTTGCATAGGCGGAGCATGGACATTAATCTAGTCATCGCGCTTGTTCTGGCTGGTGTGGCGCTTGGCGTCGCTATCGGCCTGGTGGCTTTCGTCGTGGGAATAATCCGAGTGGCGCTGACAAAAGACATTGGCCGAGTTGCCGAATCTGAGCAGCCAGCTGGAGAGACCAAAGACCTGCGGATGCAACTAGAGGAACGCGGTTTCCGGCCGGACAGGATAGAACGGGCGCTGACCGAAAGACGAATCAAGGATGAAAACCTCGGCCTGAGCTACGCTGGTGTTGCGGCAAAGGCTGCCCTTGAGTTGGACTGCCAAGTAACTGAGAGTGATGTACGAAACGACTACCGGGACGCTGGCTGGACTTGGGAGCGGGCTGACCGAATTCGGTAGTAAATGACAGCAAAATACCACTGGTAACTACCAGTTACCACTCTGCCAAAGGTGGTACTCTGATTCAGAGTACCGCCTTTTTGTTTGCGGAGGGAGCAATGCAGGGAGAGACCGAAAAGCTGATCGTTCAAGTGAAGCGGGCTGATAAACTGGCGCTTGAACGGATAGCCCAGGCCGAGGGCGAGGCTGTTTCCGTCATCGTGCGAAGGATGCTCAAGCAGGCGCTGCACGCGCTCGACGACCAGGCGCGGCCCGACCAGGGCCGGGAGGGGCAACCATGCAAAAACTAAAAGAAAACCGACCGGGGCTGGGCCGGTCGGCTGGCAACGGGCAAACTACCGAGCAGGTTGCTTGCCGCTCGTATTGTACCACAGGTTTGAGTCCTCTGCTTGACGCTGCGCTTGGCTGGCTGGAGCGAGGCGTGACCCTTGTCCCTCTGCAATTCCATTCCAAGCGCATTGTGCGCGGCTATGGCTCACACCAAAAGCAGGTCACAACACCAGGCGAAGCATGGTACTGGTGGGGGGAGCACCAGGCAAATCTAGGCCTGGTCTGCGGTGGTCTGCCGGGTTTGGTCGTGCTTGATTTCGATTGGATGACGGAGTACGAAACGTTCAAATCGCACAACCAGGCTGTGGCCCAGACGTACACGGTCAAGACATCGAGAGGTTGGCATTGCTACTTCTGGGTCGGCGATTTGCCGTCGGGCAAGGTCGGCAAGGTCGAAGTGAAGGGAAGCGGTAGCGTCATCATGGCTGCGCCGAGCGTCAGTCAAACAGGCTGGACGTATCGCCCCCTGGTCGAGGGCGCACCCATTTTGAGGGTTGACCCTGAAAACCTTCCCTTGCTTAGTGGACTGAGCAGGGAGAGGCGACCAGGTGGAATCGTTGAACGTGTGCGCGCTGCGGTCACGGGGCGTGGTGACTTGGTGGGGCGCGTCAAGGCGGCTTGGCCTGTCCTCGATCTGGCGCAGTCCCTCACCAAGTTGACCAGCCTCGATGGCCGGTGGTGGCACGGGAGGTGTCCCTTCCACCAGGAAAGAAACGCGAGCTTCTGGGTGGACGCGGAACGTGGGGTGTTTGGGTGCTTCGCCTGCGGCGTGCGAGGCGATGTGATCAACCTCTACGCGCGGATTCACGGCCTGGATGTGACTGAGGCGATCCGGGAGATGGCGCGGCGGTTAGGGTAAGATGGTAAACGGAGATCGCAGGGTTGTAGCTGAAAAGTTGCGCGAGGCTGGCCTCACGGCGAAGGCGAGTCGTTTTGAGACTTGTCACCAAAGCGATGAAGGCTTTGTCTACGTGTGTCACAATTGCGGGCAGGAAATGATCTATGTGCCGTTTTCGTGCCGGGTCATTGGCTGCCCGACGTGTTCGCACGTCCAGAGTGCGCCAATCCGTGAGGCATACGAGGACGCTTTGTTGGCTTTGTGGCTTAAGCGGGAGGCAGGCGAATGGTCGGGCCGTTTCTGGTTTCTCACTTTCACCTACCGGATGGACGACGGCGAAAGCGTAGAGGACGCGCTTGACCGTGTGCGTCGGTCGTTTGATTCTCTCTCCCGTTGGGTTCTTACAGAATATGGGGCTGGTGAGGGCGGCGTTGTCACGTCATTGGAGATCGGGCCAAAGCAGTTGGAAGAAACCGGGCAAGCCGGGCAAGTCCATGTACACGCAGTCATGGCGCTTGATTCACCTAAACAGATTGGACGGTATCGGTTCATTGTTGGCAAAGAGTCTGGACACTCTCTGATTATCCGTGCGGACTTTGATAAGGCTGGTGAAGTTGAAAAGCGCAAGATTGAAAGCAAGTGGATTGAGTTGGTCGGGAAGGATTGCCCGGTCTCGCGTGTGTATGAAGTTGCGCCAGGCGGCTTGCCACTCTCTGTGGATAAAGACCGTGTGAAAGAGTCGTTAGAACGACTTGGTTTGTATGGTGACGTTTTGAAAAAGGCCGTGTACTACAACACCAGGGCGACGATCCGATCCGCTTGCTGCGAGTTGCTGAAGTACGTCACCAAGACTGCCAAGCTATCACCAGAGGCTTTGGCACAGGTCATCATTGCCTTTCATCGCAAGCGGCGCGTCTGGTCGTTCGGGGTGTTCTACGGCAAGAGGCGTAAGGCGCTGGTGGACTATTTTGAGGGATGGAAGGCAGGGAATGACGGACGTCATCCGTTTGGAGACCGTGAAAGCTGCAAGTGCAAAAAGTGTTCACATTGCGGCGGGGACTTGGCGTTGGAGTCTGCCTGGTCGGTCTCACAACGCGATCCGGCCGGCCTGGCCCGGGCACTGGCTGCATACATGGCGCGTCCCTCATGGCTAGATACAGGAAGTAAGTCAGGCCATGCATACTCATGGAGAGCACCACCGGGCCTTGTACGCTGGCTGAAGCGGCTCGAAAGCGGCCAAAAGCCGGGAGTGACCATGAGGGTCATCAACCTAAACGATTGGTAGCGGGTGTTGGCTCAAGCCCACCAGGGGCGATGTCGCCTAGATTGCGACAAGTTGGGGACACGAATGGACAGCGCCCTAACCTCTGAGCCATGCGGCGGCTGACCCCTGGTGGGCCAAGCGGAGCAGGAAGGAGGTGTGTGTCATGCTGTACTGTGTTCCATCTGCGTCATTCTCGCTCGATGTCAGTGTGTTCATGAGCTATGCTGGCGACATATTCCAATCTCTCACGTCCGTTGCTGCTATCGTTGTCGGTCTGTCGCTTGGCTTTGCAGTTGTTACGCTCTTGGTTCGTGCGGTCACTACGTGTGAACCACCAGTACCTTGAAAATTGAATAGCACGGCCCACTTGACACCACCAGGTAACGGGTGTATAATCTCGTTCAAACGAGTTATGGCAAAACGAAAGAGTGTTCCACTGGAGAACTGGCTCACCACTGCCCAAGTTGCTGAGCAACTTGGAATCACACAACGTCACGTGCAAGAGTTGTGTGTCAGTGGTGGGCTAGAGTGTCGCAAGATTGCGCCCCGCTTGATACTGGTCAATCCGCAATCGGTAGCGGAGTGGAGACCCAAGCGGCGGCGGCGAAAGGACAAACCCATCGAGTAGAACGCTTCGGGCCGTGCAAGTGTGTCACCACTCACACGGCCCTAACCCATCACGCCGGAATGCGCGGCGGACAGGCTGACATCTATTATACTGCAATTCGGCAGTACACCCCCCACCTTCGGGCAGATGTAGCCTAAAGCCACAAAGCCCGGCGTACCCCACGCCGGGCTTTTCATTTGTGGCGATGGGGGAGCGTAGGCGGTCTTTGACTGCCTTGCACCTTGACAACTGAATAGCTCACCCCCCACCGTGCGAGTCGGGCGAAAGCGGCGAAGGGTGGCCGGGGGACAAGTGGGCGCGCGGTCTGGCTGCCTACCAGGTGAGCGGCTGGTGGGCGATTTACTCACGAAAGGACGGTGACGTGGCGATTCGATTGATTGCTTTCGAGGGGCGCGGCTTTGTGCATGAGATACACGATGACGAAGGCACGCTGGTAGCATCGCTTCTGGCTGGTGATGACGAGTCATGGAAGCTGACCAGGCTTCTGGCGGCTGCCCCTGAGCTGCTTGATGCGTGCAAGGCTGCCTTGCGTTGGCACGAGTGCGAAACCGAATCTGACCACTGTTGGAGCATGATTCGGTCTGCAATCGCCAAAGCTGAGGAGTGACGATGAATGACGCGGGTGAGGCGATAAACGCGGCGCTGGAGGGCCTGGCGCGTGCTGCGCTGGTTCTAGCCCAAGTGCTGTTACTCGTGGTGCTACAGGCATTGCGGGCTGTGTGCATCCTGGCTGTGCCCCTGGTCAAGCTGACGTGCATCGCGGTTGCGTGCTTCTGTGCGATCTTGCTGTACCAGTCCGTGTTCGTCGCCTACGGCGCGGACTTTCCGGCGGTCGTGTTGGCGCTGGCGTTCGTGGTGGTGCTTCACACGTTCTTGGTCGTGTTGCAACCCGACAGGACGTGGGGAGCGTTCTTGCTGTGTGGTATCGTAGACTGGCTGGTGAGCGTCGTGATTGTACGCGCCCCGGTCATTGTGCGTGCGCTCTTGCCAGTCGTGTGTTTGTCGGGTTGCATCATGTACTTTGCCTTCGGAGAGAAGGCCCAGCAAAACGAAAGTGAGGTGAACACGTGAACGAAAACAAAGGCGGTTCGGTTCTGTTGTGGCTCATCACCATCGCCCTTATCATCTTCACGGCTACACGGTCGGTTGACCTGATACAGTCAACCATGCCGGAAGACGCAAAGATGATCGCATACGCGGCGCTGGCCGGTCTTGACGGCGGGGTGCTGGCCTGGTTGTTCTGGACAACGCGATCCGCACAAGGCGGGGTACAACGCACTATCGGCGCGATCATGATAGTCGTTGACCTGGCCGGAATCGGGGCGGCGGTCTTGGGTGACACGATGCTCATTGCATCCGATGGAAACAAGGAACTGGTGAGCATGGTGGCGATTTGGGTTGTCCCGGTGGTCATCGTGTCGAACGTAGCGGCGACGATTATCGCGCACATCTTTGACCCATCGCAGGGGTTGCGCGATGCGCAACGCGCAGTAGCCTACGAGCTAGAGCGTCAGAAGGCGGAACACATGCGCCAGAACGCGCCCACCATCGCGGCGGGAGTGGCGCAACAGGCGGCGGTACACGAAGCGGCGCAGATGGTAGCCCGATTCATTTCGCCTCAGTCAAACAACGGGCATGGACACCAAACGCTTGAGGTTGCGGGGGCGGTTGATGTCCCAAAAGCAAAGAGGCGCAATCGGTAGGATGGGTCGAACGGCTGCGTGTCGGCAATCACTGGTACACGGTGCGGCGGTGGCGCGAGGGCAACACGAAACGCGCCGAGTACATCGGAAAGGCGAAGTAGTGCCCTATATAGGGCAAGGTGTGACATGCTGCTATCGGCTGCTATAACGTTGTTCATTACGTCGGTGTGCGCTGGCAAGTCGAATCTCACGCCGGCCGCCTACCGAAAGAAACTGAAGCGGCTCGTAGAGTTCTTGGGTGACGTGGCAGTGGAATCGGTGCAACCAGCGGACATCGAGCGTTTCAGGCAAGCCATGCTCACACAACAGGTCAAGCGGCGCGGCGCTCAAGTCGTGGTCGCGCCGCTTTCGGCCTGGTACACGCGCGGGGTGCTGCGAATGGTCAAGTACCTGTTTACCTGGCTGTACGACGAAGGCTACTTGACAGTGAACCCGGCGGCGCGGCTCAAGTTGCCCAAGCTACCCCAGGCGCAACCAAAGGCGATTGACCAGGCGACGTTTGAAAAGCTGCTAGAGGCGGCGGCGGCCAGCGGCGAGATGTGGGCGCGCGCGCGTGACGTGGCGTTTCTGTGCCTTTTGCGTGACACAGGATGCAGGCTGGGGGGCTTGCTTTCGGCGCGCGTTTCAGACGTGGACATAGAACAGCACAGGATGCAGGTAGTAGAGAAGGGGGAGAGAGTGCGCTATGTGTTCTTTGGCGAAGCAACCGGAAAGGCGGTACAACGCTGGCTGGAATTGCGCGCGTCGTTACCCGTGCGTTGCGACAGACTTTTCGTCAGTCGCTATGGTGGGGCGCTATCTCACGGCGCGGTGTACACCATGCTCAAACGCTTGGCGAAAGCGGCCGGGGTAGAGGGGCAGAGATTCAACCCGCACAGCTTCCGTCATGCCTTTGCGCGCGATGTACTGCGGGCCGGCGCAGACTTGTCATCTGTATCACAGATGATGGGACACACGACAATCACAGTAACAAGCGACTACTATGCGCGGTGGCTGCCAGACGAGCTACAAGAGATTCATAGCCGGACATCGCCTGGCCGGGAGATTCGTGACCCGGTGGAGTAAAATTCCCTGCGTGACTTCCATGCTCGTGCATCCGAGGGTCTCTTAATCCCTGGGTTGCAGGTTCGAGTCCTGCGCGGCTCACCAATCGCCTGTTATTCGGTTTTTAATGTGCGGCCTGCTGACTTTCACTCCGTAAAGAGATATCAAGTCGCAGGTGGCCTCTGTGGGCCGAATGGCAGTGCGATTGCAACGCCATCAGTGTGCAGACTGGTGGCGTTGTCTTTTTTTCAGGTACGCTTCGACGTCCTTCCTGGGGATGAGAAATGCAGCCGTCGGGCCAAGACGGGGAAGCTGATGCGCGCCGGGGAAGACGCCGCGCGCGATCATGCGGACGACGT